>NZ_CP012546.1:600000-1200000 GCF_002021925.1 Campylobacter pinnipediorum subsp. pinnipediorum | reverse complement strand
TATCTCAGAAATTATAAAATTTGCTAAAATCGGGCTATTGTTTTGGTATTGTGTTTTGTTATAAAAAGGTGTGTTTTCTTCAAGTGTTAGCGAGTAAGCACTTAAGTGATTTATTTTTAGTTGTTTTATATTTTCAATCTCTTGTTTTAAAAGTTTCTTGTTATCAAATTTTGTAGAGTAAATCATATCTACATTTATATTCTTAAACCCTGCATTTTTTGCATTTATCACAGCATTTTTTGCATCTTGAGCATTATGTGCTCTTCCTAATAATTTTAATTTTTTTTCATTAAAACTTTGAGCTCCAAAACTTATCCTGTTTACACCTATCTCTTTCATTTTTTTTAGCCACTGTAAAGATGCCGAGTTTGGATTTGCTTCACTTGTTATCTCGGCATTTTTTGAACAATACGGTAAAAATATATCAAAAATTTCTTGGTATAAATTTGCATTTACAACACTAGGTGTTCCGCCACCTATAAAAACTGTTTTAATTTTAAGATTTTTAAAATTTGATATTTGAAATTTTAAATCTTTTACTAAAGCTTTAAAATAACTATTGGCTTTTGAGTCTTTTCCTACAACAGAACCAAATGCACAATATGGGCATTTGGTTTCACAAAATGGTATATGAATATATAGTAGCAATATTAAAGTATCCAATCTTTTTGATTAATTTTTATCATTTTACATAAAAAAATTAAATTATTATCAAGTTTTGTTTTAAACACCATGTAAACTCTTTTTGGATAAAATCTCGCATAATTAAAAAATAATCAATGGGCTAAAACATGAAAAAAAAATATAGACCCAATGTGGCAGCTGTTATCTTATCATCAGCTTATCCTTTAAAATGTGATGTTTTTATAGGAAATAGAGTTGATTTAGAACATGTATGGCAGTTTCCGCAGGGCGGTATAGATGAAGGAGAAAATCCCAAGGATGCTCTTTTAAGAGAGTTGGAAGAAGAAATAGGAACAAATCAAGTTGAAATTTTAGATGAATATCCTGATTGGTTGAGTTATGATTTTCCAAACAGTGCACCAACTAAGATGTATCCTTATGATGGACAAACACAAAAGTATTTTTTAGTAAAACTAAAAGGTGGCGCTAAGATTGATTTAAATACTAAATTTCCAGAGTTTAGTAAGTATAAATTTGTTGATGTTAATAAAATTTTTAATGACATAAATCACTTTAAAAGACCGATATATACAAAGGTTTTGACATATTTTAAAGAGAAAGGATTTTTTTAATGCTAGTCGTTCAAAAATTTGGAGGAACGAGTGTTGGAACGCTTGAACGAATAGAAGCAACTGCAAAAAGAGTTATAGAAACTAAAAAAAGTGGCGCCGATGTCGTAGTTGTTGTTTCTGCTATGAGTGGTGTTACTAATCAATTAGTTGAATACGGCGAACACTTTTCAAAACAACCAGATCCTATAGCTATGGATATGCTTTTAAGCTCAGGTGAGCAGGTAACTACATCACTTTTAACTATAGCTTTAAATGAGATGGGTTATCCGGCTGTTGGTTTAACTGGTGCTATGGCAGGGATATACACAGATGATATCCACACAAAAGCTAGAATAGAAAACATAAACACATCTAGAATAAAAAGAGAGCTTCGTGATGGAAAAATAGTAATAGTTGCGGGTTTTCAAGGTATTACAAAAGGTGGAGATATCACTACTCTTGGTCGTGGCGGAAGCGATCTTAGTGCTGTTGCTTTATCTGGTGCTTTGGATGCTGATTTATGTGAAATTTTTACAGATGTGGACGGTGTTTATACAACAGATCCTAGGGTAGAAAAAAGAGCAAAAAAATTAAATGCAATTAGCTATGATGAAATGTTAGAGCTGGCAAGTGCTGGGGCTAAAGTTTTGCAAAATAGATCTGTGGAACTTGCAAAAAAATTAAATGTAAAACTTATAACTAGAAATAGTTTTAATCATAACGAAGGGACTTTGATAACAGGAGAGGATGTTAGTATGGAAGCGGTTTTGGTAAGTGGTATAGCTTTGGATAAAAATCAAGCAAGGGTTACTTTAAGAGGTGTTGTTGATAAACCTGGTATTGCTGCTGATATTTTTACAGTTTTGGCTGAAAAAAATATAAATGTTGATATGATTATTCAAAACGTTGGACAAGACGGCACTACAAATTTGGGTTTTACAGTTCCGCAAAATGAGTTAGAGCTTACCAAACAAACCATGAGTACTCTAGCTGCCGCAAAGCATATTGAATATGATGATCAAATCGTTAAGGTGTCTATAGTTGGTGTTGGTATGAAAAGCCATAGTGGTATAGCTTGTCTGGCATTTGAAACACTTGCAAAAGAGGGTATTAATATACAAATGATTTCTACAAGCGAGATAAAACTTTCTGTTATAGTAGATCAAAAGTATGCAGAGCTAGCTGTTCGTGTTTTGCATAATGCTTATCAGTTAGAAAAATAATGCAAGAGTTTATGAAATGGACCTTGGATGCTATACGCTCCGAAGGTCTTTTACTTAGTTGGATGGAAGAAAAGCGTGTTGAGTGGGCAAATCTTTTGGCCCCACGCTTAAAATATTTGCTTAATGGTCGAACTTTTATTGTTTTTACTGATAATGATAGAGAGTGGTTTGAAACATACCTTTTGAAAAAAATCAATAGTGTAAATTCTGCTCGTCCATTGCTACCATTTGTAAGCCTAAAATCAATATATCCATCTTTGGATGACATTAGTTCAAAAGAGCAGATAATGTTACTTGAAGATATGCTTAGTATAGTTTTTCCAAATGGATATGTCTATTTTTATATTGGAAAAAGTTCTGATAAAAAATCGCAAATTGCAAAGTTAAATGATGATAGTTATATGTGGCTTTTTGATGAACAAGTTCAAAATAGCTTTTATCTTAGCTCGAGTGATGATAAATTGGATACAAAACTTATAAGCTTGTATAATTTGCTTGATAAAAGCATAGATGCGACTCTTTTTGCTGAATTAAGCTTATAAAATGCGTAGTAAGATTATTATATCTGATGACTTTAATGATATTAAAAATGAGCTTGAGATAGAATTAAAACATAATGTTAAATTTTTTATAAGTGATGATTTTTTAATAGAAAATGCAAATAATGTCATAAATGAAGCTTATATATCTGAAGAACAAGATAAATTATTGGTTTTGATGGCTAAGAGTTTTCGCATAGAGGCTCAAAATTCACTCCTAAAAGTTATAGAAGAGCCGCCTAGAAATATATTTTTTTATATTGTTGCACCTAGTAAAAATGCTTTGCTTCCTACTATTTGTTCTCGTTTGATAGTAGAATATAAAAATAAAAAAAGAAAAAAAATTAGCTCAGGGTTAAACCTTAGACAGTTAGAGTTAAAAGAAATTTATAATTTTATACAGACAATAGAAACAAAAGAACGTAGTGATGGTTTTGGTAAAAATGAGTTAAAAGAAATTTTAAGCGTTATTATTTTAGAAGCATTAGAGGCTGGGTTTAAATTTAGTGAAGATGAGCTATCTTATTTTTATAAGATAGTAAATTTAGCTTCTTTAAATTCAAAAGCTCATAGTATATTAACGCCACTTTTATTAAATATTTTAAATAAAAGTAAAAAATAAAATTTAAAGGTTGGAAAAATGACAATTTATAAAATAAATAAAGAATCAAATTTTGATGAAATTTGTAAGCAAATATCTCCAAGCTTATCTGGTCAAGATATGATGAAAAAAAAATCAAATATAAACTTTTTTTTTATTAAAAATATTAAATCTCCGGCGGCAAATATCTTAAAACAAGATGCATTGAGTGTCGGAGCCGAATTAGTGACCAATAAAAATACTATTTTTGGAAAAGATGAACCAAGTAATGCCTTGCTTATAGGAACTGATGCACAATTAAAACAACTTTGCAAGAAAGAAAAATTGCAAGATTTTGGCCTTAAAAACTTATCTAACTTTTTAGCTTTAAAATTTAACAAACCCAAAAAACCACTAATAATGGGAGTGTTGAATATTAATGAGGATAGCTTTAATCCAAGTAGTCGTATAAGTATGGAAGATAGCTTAGAGAGAATTTTAAAATTTATTGAAGATGGGGCTGATTATATAGATATAGGCGGTGTTAGTTCTAGACCTGGAAGTGAGTATGCTGGAAGAGATGAGGAATTTAGACGTATTAAAGATGTTGTGGATCTTATATATAAAGAAAAATTATATGATAAAGTAAAATTTAGCCTTGATAGTTTTGATGAGTATTGTCTTGAATATGCACTAGATCGCGGATTTGTTATGATAAATGATATTACGTCAAATACTGAATTAGCAAAACTTGCCTGTAAATATGATGCCGAGTTTTGTATGATGCATATGCAAAATGATCCAAAAACTATGCAAAATAATCCCAAATATGATGATTTAATAAGAGAAATTGATAGTTTTTTTGAAGAAAAAATAAATAAGGCTTTGTATAATGGTGCTAAAAAGATATTTTTAGATGTTGGGATAGGCTTTGGTAAGACACCAGAACACAATCTGCTTTTAATGAAGCATTTAGAGCATTTTACTCATTTTGGCTATCCATTGCTTGTTGGTGCTAGTAGAAAATCAGTTATAAATCATTATTATACAAGTGAAGTTAAAGATAGGCTTAGTGGTAGTTTGTATCTTCATCTAAAATCATTTGAAAATGGTGCTCGCGTTATTAGAACTCATGATGTAGCAGAACACAAGCAGCTTTTTGCAATGCATTTAGCAATGGAGAGTGTAAATTTATGGTAAAAATATCAAATCAAAATGAGTATGAAAAAGCTATTGAAGTTTTAAACAAATGGGCTAAGGCATATTATACGGATGATAAGCCAATAGCAAGTGATGAAGAGTATGATGAGCTTTATCACAAGGTGCTTGAATATGAAAGACAAAATCCAAGTAAGGTTTCTATCTTTTCGCCAACAAATAAAATAGGCGGAGAGATAAGTGATAAATTTAGCAAGGCAAGCCATATAAAACAAATGTGGAGTATGGAAGATATTTTTAGTAAAGATGAACTTATTGCTTGGTTAAAAAGAGGGGATAAGAGTAGATTTAGCTTTGTGGTTGAGCCAAAATTTGATGGAGCAAGTTTAAATTTGCTTTATGAAAATGGAGTTTTGGTTAAGGCTATAACAAGAGGCGATGGACTTGTTGGAGAAGATGTAACACAAAATGCAAAGGTTATAAAAAGTATCCCTTTAAGTATTGATTATAAAGACAAGATAGAGATAAGAGGCGAGGTTGTTATAAAAAAATCTGATTTTGATGCTTTGAATGAGCAAAGGGCAAAAAACTCAGAACAGCTTTTATCAAATCCAAGAAATGCCGCTGCTGGAAGTTTAAGACAACTTGATAGTAAGATAACTGCTAGTAGAAGACTTTTATTTGTACCTTGGGGTGTTGGAGAACATGAATTAGAGTTTAAAAAACATAGTGAAATAATGAACTTTGTAAAAAAACTTGGATTTTATTTTGATGATTTTTTTAAGATTGTTTATAATGTTGATGAAATTTATGAGTGTTATGAAGAGCTTTTGGGTTTAAGAGATGAAAAGCCGATTTTAATGGATGGTATGGTTGTTAGAGTTGATGAACTTGATGGCTCAAATGAGCTTGGCTATACTGTTAAATTTCCAAAATTTATGGTTGCTTTTAAATTTCCAGCTATACAAAAAACTACTAGGCTTATAGATGTGTCTTTTCAGGTTGGAAGAAGTGGTGTTGTTACACCTGTCGGTGTTTTAGATGAGGTTGTGATAGATGGTGCTAGGGTAAAATCAGCAACACTTCATAATTTTGATGAGATACAAAGACTTGGTGTTATGAAAAATGATTATGTTAGTATAATTCGTTCAGGCGATGTAATACCAAAGATAACGGGTGTTTATAAAGATAGAAGAGATGGCTCGGAGCTTGTGATAGAGCGCCCTAAGTATTGTCCTGAATGTGGCTCTCGCTTGCTTGATGAAGGTGTTTTTGTAAAGTGTCAAAATCTAGAATGTAAAGCAAGGGTTATAAACTCAATTATATATTATGCTTCAAAAAAATGTCTAAACATAGATGGTCTTGGAGATGCGATAGTAAATTTGCTTTTTGAAAAAAGTCTAATAAAAAATATAACAGATATTTATCATCTTAAATATGAAGATTTAATTTGTCTTGAAGGCTTTAAAGACAAGAAGGTAAAAAATTTATTAAATGCTATTGAAAATAGTAAAAATTGTGATCTTTCAAGGTTTATAAATGGGCTAGGGTGTGAGCATATAGGTGAAGTAGCTGCTAAAAAGATAGCTTTGGCTTTTGGTGATAATTGGTTAAATGTTAGTTATGAAGATGTTGTTTTGCTTGATGGTTTCGGTGATGAAATGAGTAAAAGTTTTATTGAATTTATTCAAATTAATAAAGAAACGATAATAAATTTAATAAGCATAGTAAGTCCAAAAGCTGTAGTTAGCGAAGTAAAGCAAAGTTTGATTACAGATAAAACTTTTGTTATAACGGGAACTCTTAGTAAATCAAGAGATGAGATAAAAGATATGTTGCAAAGTTTTGGTGCAAGGGTTTCGGGTTCTGTGTCTAAAAAAACTGATTTTGTATTGGCTGGGTTGGAAGCTGGAAGTAAGCTTGAAAAAGCACTAAGCTTAGGGGTTAAGGTCATATCAGAAGAAGAATTAGAAAGCATGATAAATGAGAGCTGATATTTTTGTGGCAACAAAGCTTGATATAAGTAGAAATAAGGCAAGTGAGCTTATAAAAAACTCAAAAGTTATGTTTGATGGTGAAATTTTATCAAAACCTGCTTTTGAGATAGAAGATGCTGATATTAAGCTTTTAGATAAAATTTATGTTGGTCGTGGGGCTTTGAAACTTAAAAGTTTTTTAAGGTATCTTAACTTGGATTTAAAAGGTAAAAATGCTCTTGATATAGGAAGCTCTACGGGCGGTTTTATGCAAATTTTACTTGAAAATGGCATCGATAAAGTCGTTGGAATTGATGTAGGTAAAGATCAGCTTGATAAAAGCCTAAGAGATGATGGTCGTGTTGAAATTTATGAAGAAACTGACATTAGAGAGTTTAAAAATAATGATAAATTTGATATTATAACCTGCGATGTTTCTTTTATATCTATCTTGCAAATTTTAAAAGATATTGATAGATTTATGTATGAGGGTTCAACTGCTGTTTTATTGTTTAAACCACAATATGAAGTTGGTAAAAGTGTTAAGAGAAACAAAAAAGGAGTTGTTGTAGATAAAAAATCTATAGGTCTTGTTATGAAAAATTTTGAACTAGAATGTGCAAAATTAGGCTGGATACTTATTGAAACAAAAGAGTGTGAGTTAAAGGGAAAGGAAGGAAATGCCGAATTTTTCTACGCTTTTAACAAAAGATAATATAACTGCGGTCGCAATTGGCCATTTTGATGGAATTCACAAAGGTCACAAAGAGCTTTTAAAACATCTTGGCGAATATGGCGGACTTGTCGTTATAGATAAGAATTTTGCAAATATAACGCCAAGGCTAAAAAGGGCTGAGTATTCTAATTATCCCTGTTTTTTGTATGAATTTGAAGATATAAAATCTCTTTCTGGTTATGATTTTATAAAGCTTTTAAAAAAAGATTTTAAGCATTTAAATAAAATTGTTGTTGGATTTGACTTTAGATTTGGAAAAGATAGAGCTTGGAATAGGTATGATCTAAAAGATATGTTTGATGGCGAAGTTGTCATCGTTGATGAATATTGTTTTGATGGTATCGGTGTTCATAGTTCTATTATTAGAGAACTTATAAAAAAAGGTAGTATACAAAGAGCAAATATGTTTTTGGGTCGCGAATATTCAATAGAGGGCGAAGTTATAAGTGGTCAAGGTATAGGCTCTAAAAAACTTGTAGCTACACTAAATTTAAGGGATTTGGGCTATGTGTTACCTAGTGATGGCGTGTATGCCACTAAGACAAAAATAGGAAATAAGATATTTGGCTCTGTAACATTTATAGGAGATAGGCTTAGTACTGATGGTAAGTTTAGCTTAGAAACTCATATTTTGGATGAAAATATAAAACATGCTCCAAAAAAAGTTTCCGTTTATTTTATATCAAAATTAAGAAATAATATTAAATTTGAAAGCTTAGAAGAGCTAAAAAAAGCAATACAAGAAGATATAAATAATGCTAGAATAATATCTCTTGCTTGTAAATTATCATTATAGGTTTATATATGAAAGATAAAATTTTTACACAACCGATAGATAAGCAGTTTGAGTTTGATTCATCTGTTGCTAGTGTTTTTGATGATATGATTGGTAGGAGTGTTCCGTTTTATGATGTTTCTTTGAGTCTTATAGCTGATATTTTATCTAAACTTTTACCAAGTAATGCAAAGCTAATAGATCTTGGTTGTTCAACTGCGACAAGCTTGATATCTATTTATAATTTAAGAGATGATTTAAGATTGTTTGGTGTTGATAATTCAGATGCTATGATACAACTTGCATCACAAAAATCAAAAGCTTATGGTGCTGGAATTGAACTTAAAGTGTGTGATATATTAGAATATGAGCTTAATAATTTTGATGCCGTTTTGTTAAATTATACATTGCAGTTTATAAGACCAATAAAAAGAGAAACACTTGTAAAAAATATATATAATGGTTTAAATGATAATGGAATTTTTATTTTTAGTGAAAAAATTATTTATGAAGATAAGAAATTTGCAAAACAGATGATTGAGGTATATGAAAATTATAAGCAAAATCAAGGCTATTCTCGTTATGAAATTTCTCAAAAAAGAGAAGCGCTTGAAAATGTATTGATTCCGTATACCGAAGAAGAAAATAAGACCCTAGTTTTAAAGGCAGGATTTAAAAGAGTTGAGAGTATCTTTAAGTGGGGTAATTTTATGAGTTTTATAGCTTTTAAGTAAATATTTGATTTAAATTTACATTGTAAATTTAAATCATTTAAAAAACTTAACTTACATTTAAAAAAATAGTATATAATTTTTTTGAAATGATTATATTTAAAAAAAGGCTAACAATGTTTCTAAAGAATTTTTTTAGTATGGGATCAATGATAATTTTGCTAATAATCTTTGCTTTTGCTAGTGGTGCTGCAACGATTATAGAGAGCAAAACATCTACCCAAATGGCTTGGAGCTATGTTTATGGCGCTGGTTGGTTTGCTGCCGTTCAACTTTTACTTGGTATAAATTTGGCTTATAATATCTTTAGATATAAGCTTATAAATTTAAAAAAATTACCATCTTTTTTATTCCATTTGAGTTTTTTAGGAATTTTACTAGGAGCTGGTATAACTAGATATTTTGGTTTTGAGGGCAATGTTCATATTAGAGAAAATACAGAGACAAATATAATAACTACAAGAGGTTCTTATATAAACTTTGAAACAAAACTTAATGGTAAGGACTATTCTGTTTCTATTCCGCGTGAGCTTGAGGTTCTTGGCAAGAGTGGATTTGATCTGACTCTTGATCTTGAAGGAAAACAAGCTAAGCTTAAATTTTTAGAATATGTTCCAAATGCTAGTTATAAATTTGTTGATGAAAAAGGCGGAAAACCTGTTATAGAGTTAGTTCTTTCTAACGCAAGCGAAAGAGAAGAAGTTAGTTTGCTTGATGGAGAAGAAGTTGTAGCTGGAAATGTTAGCTTTTTATTTAATGCTACGCCAAAAGATGGTCAAAAATATGTATTATTTGAGTTAAAAGATGATAAATTTTATATTACTTCAAATACAGAAATTTCAAAATTTTCTATGGCTGATAATGCAAAAACAACTGTGCCTGCTGATACAAAAGTTGATTTGCAAACTTTAAATCTTTTTACAGCAGGCGATGTTAATTTTTCTGCTAAGTTTTTATCTTCTAGTGCCGCTAGAAGATTGGTTCCTGATAAAAATAGCGAGTTTGATGCAATCATTGCAAATCTAAGCTATGAGGGTGAAGATAAGGAGATGGTTCTTTTTCACAATCTAATAGAGCCAGCTAAGGCTATCATAGGCACTCAAGTGTTTAGTGCTTCATGGGGTTTTCAACAGATTAAATTACCTTTTAGCCTGTATCTTAAAGATTTTGAACTCAAAAGATATCCTGGTTCAAACTCACCTATGAGTTATGCTAGTGATGTTGTAGTAAAAGATCCTAACAACAAAGAATTTGATTATAGAATTTATATGAACCATGTTCTTGATTATGCTGGATATAGATTTTTCCAGAGTTCATATGATATGGATGAGCGTGGAACTATTCTTTCTGTAAATAAAGACCCAGGTAAAATACCTACTTATATTAGTTATTTTTTACTTGGTTTAGGACTCTTGTTAAATATCATAAATCCAAACTCAAGATTTATGAAACTTGCTAGATTGATAAATCAAGACTCTATAAAAAAGACAGCTATTTTTGTATTTTTTACCTGTTTTGCTTTAAATACAACAAGTGTTAATGCTGCTGACTTTTTACCAAATATCAGTAAAGAGCATGCTGAAAAATTAGGAAGATTGCTAGTTCAAAGTCAAGATGGAAGAATGAAGCCTTTTGATACTGTAAGTAAAGAGGTTTTAAATAAAATTCATAGAAGCAATAATATAGGCTCTTTGAACTCAAATCAAGTTGTTTTATCTATAATGGTTGATCCACCTTATTGGAGACAAGAAAATATAATTTCTATCGGAACAAACAAAGAGGTTAAAAAAGTTCTTGGTGTAGATGAAAAACAAAAATATGCAAATTTTAATGACTTTTTTATTCTAAAAGATGATAGTAGTGAGTATAAACTTACAAGATATGCTGATGTGGCAAATAGAAAGCATCCTGGTTCAAGGGGTACTTTTGATAAAGATGTTATTAAAATAGATGAGAGATTAAATGTCTTTTACATGGTATTTACTGGCGAAATGTTTAAAATTTTCCCAAAACAAGATGATCCATCAAATACTTGGTATGCACCAAACTCAGCACTCATTAGTATGCCTATGACTGAAGCAAATGAGATAGCAAATATGATGAAAGATTATTTTGTTTCTGTTGATGAAGCTATTGTTAGTAATGACTGGTCAAAAGCTGATTTAGCACTTCAAGCTATAAGTGATTATCAACAAAAATATGGTTCGGCGATAATACCTTCAAAAACAAGACTGGATACAGAGATATTGTTTAATCGCCTTAATATATTTGATAGACTTACCCCTGTATATTTATTAGCTGGATTTGTATTGTTGATATTTGTATTTTTAAAAATGCTAATACCTCGTGCAAATATCAATGGTATTTTTAAGGGAATTTATTATTTAAATATTTTAGCTTTTATAATTCATACAATAGGTCTTGGTATAAGATGGTATATATCAGAACATGCTCCTTGGAGCAATGCTTATGAATCTATGGTTTATATAGCTTGGGCATTAAGTTTATCAGGTATAATTTTTTCAAAACAAAGTCCTATAGCAATGGCGTTAACGTCTATTTTAGCTGGTGTTACATTATTTGTTGCTCATCTTAGCTGGATGGATCCTCAAATCACAAACCTAGTTCCTGTTTTGCAAAGCTATTGGCTTACAATACATGTTTCTGTTATAACTGCTAGCTATGGATTTTTAGGTCTTTGTGCATTACTTGGATTTTTTGTCTTAGTATTAATAGGACTATCAAATACAAAAAAACCAAATCCGCAAATTCTAAAAAATATAACAGAAGCAACAAGAATAAATGAGATGGCTATGATACTTGGTATAAGTTTATTAACACTTGGTAACTTTCTTGGTGGTGTATGGGCAAACGAAAGCTGGGGAAGATACTGGGGATGGGATAGTAAAGAGACGTGGGCTTTAGTTTCTATTCTTGTGTATGCTGCTGTATTGCATATTAGATTTGTTGCAAAAATAAATAGCCAATATGTTTTTGCTGTTTTATCTATGTTTGCTTATTGGTCTATTATTATGACATACTTTGGCGTTAACTTTTATTTAGCTGGTATGCACTCTTATGCTGCCGGCGATAGTTTTCCTGTTCCTAACTTTATATGGATTATAATCAGCGTAATGATTTTTGTTAGCGTTCTTGCTTATTTTAAAAGAAAAATTTGTACTAAAATATAATCCATCCAAACACCCTCTATTACAGGGGGTGTTTTCTACTTAATATTGATATATTATAAGCTACTTAACTTTTTTGATATAATCTTATACTTAAATTTGATTAGAGGTATAAGAATAGGCATTAGTTATCCATCAGAAAAAGAAGAATTTGTTGAGGTTAAAACTAGAGAAATTGACTCTAGTTTTTTTAATTATTTTGTGATTAGTATATGCTTTTTATGGTCTGTCTTTCAGCTATATGTTGATTATTTTCCGTAAAATACTACTATTTCTCACTCTATACATTTATCTTTTGCTATAGTGTTGATATTTTTACTTTATCTTAATAAAAATACACAAAAAAGCACATTTTAAAATGCCATTTTATGATATTTTGATATTTGTGGTTGGTATAGGTGTTGTTTAACCAGCTGTTGATTTATGGTCTTACTTTAGACCTGGTGATTATTTGCAAAGAGATATGGTTATCTCCGCATAGCTTTTTGTGATTATAGAAGCTATAAGAAGAGTTATTTGTGGTATATTAATGTATGATTATTTTGGTCAGTATATGCGTGATCTTATATCGCACCAAGGTGCTAGTATATAAAAGCTTGCTGTGGGACATATGTTTTTAACAACAGAGGGTGTTTTTGGTGTTCCTATGGGTGTTAGTGTAAGTTTTATATATCTTTTTGTTCTTTTTGGATCTTTACTTGAAAGGATTGGAATAGGTCAGTATTTTATAAATGTAGCGTTTGCTTTACTTGGTCGTTTTAAGGAGATATAATAAAAGCATCTGTTGTAGCTAGTGGTCTTACAAATATAGTTAGTGGAAGCTCTACTGCAAATGTTGTAACAGTTGGAATATTTACTATACTTTTGATGAAAAAAGCTAGACTTACAAGGGTAAAATCCGGTGCTATAGAGGTCGCTGCAGGTGTTTAATGGCCAGCTTATGCCCCTATGGGTGCGGGGTGGCATTTATAATAGCTGAGTTTTTAGGCATGAGTTATACAAATGTTATGATAGCTGTTATTATTTCTGCTTTTGCGTGTTATATATCTTTATTTTTTATAGTACATTTGGAAAGTTGTAAGCTTGGTTTTAAAGGAATAAAGGATAACGAATATCAATCAAAATTTAAAATATTTGTAAGTGGACTTCTTTATATACTTCCTATTTTAATGCTATTTTGTTATTGTTTTTGATAATGATTTTTCAAGAACCAGTAAAAAAACTTACCATGGAAGAAAAGGTAGGTATATAAGATATATCTATAGGCTTTAGTAATATTTTTGGCTATAGTTGCAGCTACTAAAATTGACTACTATAGTTGCGGTCACAGCTTTGACTGGTATTATAAGTTGGCTCTATATCGCTTACTGACCTTGCTCAGGTTTTATCTGAGGTGGTTGAACAGTTGGTAGGATATAACATAATACTTATTTTATTTTTAACTGCTTTAATATCTTTGTTGCTTGGCATGAGTCTTTCAACAATAGCAAATTATATAGCTGTATCTAGTTTGGTAGCTCCCGTTATACTTTTACTTGCTGCTAAAATGGATTTTTGATTCCAGTCATTGCTGTTCATTTGTTTGTATTTTATTTTGGTATTTTAGCTGAAGATACCCTGTTGGTATAGCAGCTTATGTGGCCACTGGCATAGCAAAACAAATCCAGTTATAGTTGGAGTTCAGGGATTTTTTTATGATTTAAAAACTGCTATTTTACCTTTTTTTCTTTAATAATAAATTATTATTGATTGAATCAGCTGATCCATTAAATCCTTGTTATACAAAAAGTATTGTCTGGTTGAGTAATCCTATTGAGATAGTTGTTGTTTTTACTATGGTATTTGTTGGAATGTTTGCTTTTTCATCTTTGTTACAAGGTTGTTTTATTGTAAATCTTAGAATATGGGAAAGATTATTGCTTATACCAGTTGTTTCTTTAGCACTTGTTCTAAATATATGTGCTAAGTGTTTAATAATACCTAATGAATATATTAGTTATATTATTTGCGCTATTATTTACGGATTTGTATTTTTAACACAATGGATAAAATCAAAAAAAGAAAATATTCTAGACTGCGACTAATGCAGTCTAGATGTAAGGTTAGTCTTTCTCGTAAAAAGTAACTCCATTACCAAATTTCTTTTTATATATCGAGGTATAAGGTATCAAATCAGCATGACCTGTATATAACCTACCATCATCTTTTAGTATCTTATGTAGTCTTTCTATACATTTTAATCTAAAATTATCATCAAAATAAATCATCATATTTCTTGATAAGATAATATCAAATTTCCCTATATTAAATATAGAATCATCAAATACATTTAACACTTTAAATTCACATTTTGCTAAGTTGTGTTTTTTGATACTATACTTATCGTTTTGCAGCTCAAAAAACTTATTTTTTTGAAAATCATTAAGTCTATGTAAATTTCTATCGTTATAAACACCAGAGTTGGCTTGTTTTATAGCTTGAGAGTTAATATCTATTCCTATTATATGTAGTAATTTTGGATCCATTCCCATTTCATTAGCTATCATTGCTAGCGAGTAGACTTCGTCTCCTGTAGAACATGGTGCACAAAGTATATTTGCATTGGGAAGTTCTTTTGCGTAAGTTATTACATCTTTTAATTGAGGTAGCTCTCTGTAAAAATATGTCTCGTTTACTGTTATTAGGTTTAAGATATCTTGTCTAGTTTCAGAGTTATATTTTATTATAGAAGCTATCTCTTTAAAAGTTTTTATCCTTTTATTTTTTGCAAAAGCTTCAAGTCTTTGGATTGTTATTTCTCTTTTTGGTTCAAGATCAACACCTGATAACACCTTTATATTTTTTATAAAATCATCAATCCCATCTATATCGGTTGGTAATGGAAATTCTGTTTGATTGTTGTTGTTTATTTCCTGATTATTTTTTTTAAATAACATTTAAAAAGCCCTCCAGCTCTTTTTTTATATTTGTTAAATTTAATGACTTTATTGTAGGGTTTAGCTCTTTTGCACGTTTTGGCATACCATAAACTATCGCACTTTCTTCATTTTCTGCTATACATTTTACTCCAGCTTTTTGAAGTTTATCTAGCCCGCTAGCTCCATCATCTCCTATTCCTGTAAGAAGTATTGCCATTAAATCAATGCTTTTAGATATATTAACGCAAGAATCAAAAAGCATATCGACATTTGGTGTAAAAGTTGTTTTGTTTTCTGAATTAGGTTTAGCTGACAATGGGAGAGTGTCTGATATGACAAAATTTTTCTCACAAACATATACTTTTTCTTTTAAAATAGTTTTTTCTTTTAAAATTTCAAGTTTTATACTGCACTCTTTTGCAATTTGTGCAGCAAAAGATGGTATAAACATTTTGTTCATATGTTGTGCTATTACAACTGTTGCACCATTTAGATTGATATCTTTTAGAAGTTTTTTGATGTGTCCCGGCCCTCCGGTTGAAGCACCTATGACTATAAGTTTTTGAGACATAAAATAGCCTTTTTTATTTTTAAATATGTTTTTTTTAATTATAACAAAATATTGATAAAATTAAGAAAAATTAACAGGATCTATATCTATATCTATATATTTATATTTATATTTTAGTTTTTGAGCCGTGTTTATTAAGCTTTTATATGATTTTGAGCGAATTAAAATTTCATATCTAAATCTTGAGCCTATCTTTTCTATACTGCACTTACCATAACCTATTAAATTTATGTTTTTTTGTTTTGTTGTTATATTTATTAAGTTGTTTAATATTTCATTGGCTGTGTTATCATTTTGATGGGATATAACAACTCTTAAAATTCTATAAAACGGTGGATATAAATTATTTCTACATTCTAAGTCGTATTGTATAAATTTATCATAGTCATCTAGGTATTTTTTAAAAAAATCTTTTTGTCTTGTTTGTAGTATTATAGTACCATCGCCTTTTCTTCCGGCTCTTCCTGAAACTTGTTTTACTAATGATAGGGTTTTTTCATACGCACGAAAATCAGGATAAGTAAGCAGCTCATCTACCCCCATTACTATAGCCAAATCAACATTATGATAATCATGCCCTTTGCTTAACATTTGTGTTCCAACCAAAATATCTATTTTTTTGTTGTTGAAATCTTTTAAAATTTTTACAAGCTTATTTTGTGTTGTTATTTCATCTCTGTCAAATTTTATAATATTTGCATTTGCGAATTCATTTTGTAGTTGTTCTAAAAGTTCACTTGTACCAATTTTTTTTGCTTCTATCATATTGCTTCCGCATTTATCACATGTGTTTGTAACAGGCATTTTAAACTCGCAGTATTGGCATTTTAGTATGTTTTCTTTTTTGTAAAAACTCATTCCTATGCTACAAAATGGACATTTTATTGTATCTGCACATTCTTTGCATGTTAGGTATCTAAAATTTGCCCTTGTTGGAAGACAGATGATTGCTTGTTTTTTGCTTGCAAGTGTTTTTTGTAATTGGTTAATTATTGTTTGTGATAATTGGGTTTCGGTTTCATCGTATATTATATTTTTATTTGATTTAAAAAATGTGCCTTTTAGTCTAAAGTGAGGAAATTTGTAAAAACTAGTAACATTTGGAGTGGCGCTACCAAGAACTGTTTTTATGTCCAATTTTGATGATAAAAATACAGCTAAATCTCTTGCGTTATAGTGTGGATTTGATATTGAATTTTTATAACTATCATCATGCTCTTCATCAACTATTATGATTTTTAGCCTTTCAAATGGTAAAAATAGAGCAGACCTCGCTCCTGCTATTAGTTTGATTTTGCCAGATATTAAATCTTTTAAAATTTGTTCTTTTTTTTTCTTTGTTATTTTTGAATGCCAAATACCGATACTGTCTCCAAAATAGTTTTCAAGCCTTGTTTGCATTTGTGGTGTTAATGAAATTTCAGGCATTAAAAAGAGTGCTTGGTTGTTATCGTTTAAAGCCTCTCTTATTAAACTTATGTAAATTTCACTTTTTCCACTACCAGTATCTCCAAACAATAAGCTATTTTTTTGATTTTTTATAAACTCAAATGCTTTTTGTTGCTCTTTGCTTAAAAGTGGTTTTTTTGCAAAATTTACAATTTTAAATATTTTTTGTCTATTGTTGCTTATTGTAAAGTTGTATTTTTTTTGTTGATTATCTATTTTTGGTTCAAATAAAGACAGAGAAGCTCCAAACTCACAAGTGTAGTAATAACTTATAAACTTACAAAGTTCTATTTGCATGCTTGTTAAATAAAAAGGTAGAACTTCTAAAATTTCTAGTGTTTCAAACTCAGGTTCTGTAGTTTCTGAAATCACAAAACCCATTATTTTTTTTGATCTTAAAGATACTAATACAGCTTTAAATAAGCATATTTCTACCTTGCTTTTGTAGGTTAGTATTTCTAAATTTAGTCCAGGAAATGAAATTTTATAATAAAAATTACTTTGCAAAACTTTATATTATTCTAATTGAGAACAAAGAGTGGTGTCGTGGTTTGGTTCACAAGTTAGTTTTCCATCTGCTTTCTTGTATTTAAATTTTACAGTTCTTCCTGATACTGTAAAGGTATATTCTTCATTGGGTTTTATTATTTTCCAACCATTTTTTCCGGTACTAGGTTTAATACCACCCATTGGCAAAATAGATCCAAATAATTTTCCATCTTTGTCTAAAGTTTCTGGATATTTAGGCTTTCCAAATAGTAACTTATCGTTATAATATACCATTATTGCTGATTTTACGGAAGCTAATTGAACTTTTGCGTTTTGTATTTCAGCATCAGTTCTTCCGAAATTCATTTTCATGATAGCTACGCCAGATAATATTCCTATAATTGTAATTATAAAAACCAATTCTATCATTATAAAAGCTTTTTTCATACACTAACCTTTATTTTAAATTCTTTTCTACATTTTCAAGGACTTCTTTTATATGGCACTCATTTATGTAGTTATCATAGCACTTTTGAACATAAGCATCTAGTAGTTCTTTTGGCGTAAGGAACTTTCTACCTCCAACAAAACCACCAAAATCACGCTCTAATACTCGTGCAAATTCATCATCTTCTATTGTTATTACGTAGTCTTTTGATGATATTGTGAGCGTGATTTCTTTTTTCATTATTTATTTAAAACTGCTTCTATTTTCTTTAAAACATCATCTGTTTCATTTGTCTTTTTATTCAGCTCTTCTTCTAAACGCATAATTTGATTTGTTTTTGCTTCGTTTTGAGCTTTTAATGTTACTATTTGATTGTGTAATTCTTCATTATCTTTGCATAAATCTTCATATCTTACCAATAGATCATTAACTTTACCTGTTAAAGTTGTTAGTACTTTTTCATCATCAAACATAATTTTTTGCCTTTGTATAAAATTTGAAGCCATATTTTATCATATAGTCTATAAAATTTTTATAATAAATAAAAAAGTTGTGTTAAAATATATAAAATAAATTTTGTAAATACAAAATATATAAGAAGGATAATTTGTCTGATTTTAAAATTTCATCAAAATTTAAGCCAGGAGAAGATCAAAAAAAGGCTATAAGTTCGATAGTAAAAAGTATAAAAAGTGGAAATAAATACAATACGCTTCTTGGTGTAACAGGAAGCGGTAAAACTTTTACTATGGCAAATGTTATTGCAAACTTAAAAATGCCAACACTAATAATGACTCATAACAAATCATTGGCCGCTCAACTTTATAGCGAATTTAAGGGATTTTTCCCGAAAAATCACGTTGAGTATTTTATAAGTTATTATGATTATTATCAGCCTGAGGCTTATATACCAAGAAGTGATATTTATATAGAAAAAGATAGCTCTATAAACGATGAGCTTGAAAGACTTAGGCTTAGCACGACCGCCAGTTTACTTAGTTTTGATGATGTTATTGTTATAGCTTCTGTTTCTGCTAATTACGGTCTTGGTGACCCTAGTGAGTATCAAGGTATGATTCAATATCTTAATGTTGGTGATGAAATAAGTCAAAAAAAGCTCTTAAGTAGGCTTGTTGATATGGGTTATACGAGAAATGATTCTTTTTTTGATCGTGGAAATTTTAGAGTTAATGGTGATGTTGTGGATATTTATCCTGCCTATTGGGGTGATGAAGCTTTGAGGGTTGAGTTTTTTGGCGATGAGATAGAACAAATGTATCATTTTGAAGTCTTGGATAATAAAAAGCTAAAAGATATTTCTAAATTTACTCTTTATGCAACAAGTCAATTTATAGTTAGAGAAGATAGATTAAAAACAGCAATTAAAGGCATAGAAGATGAGCTTAGCGAGAGGCTAGAGTTTTATCAAAAAGAGGGTAAGCTTGTGGAAATGCAACGCCTAAAACAAAGGGTTGAGTTTGATTTAGAGATGCTTTCTTCAACTGGTATTTGCAAGGGTGTTGAAAATTATGCAAGGCATCTTACAGGACTTAAAAGTGGTGCTACACCTTATACAATGTTTGATTATTTTGAGCTTTTAAATGGTGGTAAGTTTTTGGTTATAGTTGATGAATCTCATGTTAGTTTGCCACAATTTAGAGGTATGTATGCTGGTGATAGAAGCAGAAAAGAGACTCTTGTGGAGTATGGATTTAGATTGCCATCAGCTCTTGATAACCGCCCTTTGAAATTTGATGAGTTTATAAATAAAAATGCAAATTTTTTGTTTGTATCTGCTACTCCTAATGAACTAGAAGTAGAACTTTCAAAAGGACATGTTTATGAACAAATACTAAGACCTACAGGATTGTTAGATCCTGTTATAGATATCAAAGATAGTGACAATCAAGTTGAAACTTTATATGATATGGCGAAAGAGGTTATAGCTCGTAAAGAGAGGGTTTTAATCACTGTCCTAACAAAAAAAATGGCAGAAGAATTAAGTAGATATTACACTGAGCTTGGACTTATGGTCAAGTATATGCACTCTGATATAGATGCTATTGAAAGAAATGAGCTTATTCGCGGGCTTAGGAATGGAGATTATGATGTTTTAATAGGTATAAATTTATTAAGAGAAGGACTTGATCTGCCAGAAGTAAGTTTGATAGCGATAATGGATGCCGATAAAGAAGGATTTTTGCGTTCAAGAACCAGTCTTATACAAACTATGGGTAGGGCAGCAAGAAATGTGAACGGAAGAGTTGTTATGTTTTGTAAAAAAATTACAAAATCAATGCAAGAAGCAATAGATATAACCACTCAAAGAAGAAAACTACAAGATGAATATAATAAGATAAATGGTATAACTCCAAAAAGCGCAACAAGAAATTTAGAAGATAGTTTGCATCAAAATGATGATGCAAATTTGTATACAAAAGCTAAGAAATTAGAAAAAATGCCAGCTATTGAAAGAGCCAAAATAGTAAAAGAGCTTAAAAAACAGATGTTTGAAGCAGCAAATGCGCTTGAATTTGAAAAAGCAGCTGCTATCCGAGATGAGATAGCAAAGCTTAGGCAAATATAAAATAATATATTTTAAATTAAAGTTCAAAAATATCTATTGGTTCTTCTATTTTTAGGCATTCAAGCGAAATTCCATAGTTGTCTATTATTTCATCTTGTATTTTATTTAGTATCGCTTTTGTATCTTTTCCATCGTTTGGATAAGATACAACAAGATCTATAGGCTCTTCATTTAAAAACTCCTGTATTCCGGCTAAAAGTTTGCTAGCTCCATTTTTATTTGTTGCATATAAGATGGCTATAAAATGATTACCTTCATTGACTACAGCATCTGTGTTTCTTAGTATTCTTTCAAAGATCTCTTCATACCAATATATCGGATCCGGAAGTTTGAAATATATCAAAGAAAAGGAGTTGACTTCTTTTGCGTGTTGGTAATATCTTTTTATAACGGCAATTTCTAAGTCTATTAATGATTTTATATCTTTAGATTCAAATTTTTTTGCTGACATAATTTCTCCTATGTAAATTTGATTTTATTTTCTTATTATAACTTTCAAATTATCAAAAATAAATATATTTAATCCATTTTTATGTTCATAGTTTAAATTTAATTTATGAGAGTTTAAAATATTATTTACAATATAAAGCCCTAGACCAAAACTTTTTTGTGAGTTATAGCCTTTAATAAATGGTTGCATAAAGAAATTAAGATCGTTTTTTAATTTCTCTCCTTTGCTTATAATTTTGATGTTGTTTTCATTTACAATAATTTGCACTTTTTTATCTGTAGAGTATTTTATTCCATTATCTATCATGTTTTTTATAGCTATGCTAAAAAGTTTAAAATCCACATTTATTTTTAGATTTTGATTTTCTTTTATTTCGACACTATCTTTTTCTATCATCGCTATATCTATCGCTTCATCTATTATATCATCTACAAAGCAAGTTGTCTTATTCTCAAGTTCTATTTTTGATGTTGTTTGCTCTATAGCAGCTAATTCGTTTATTAGGTTCTCAAGCTTATCAAAAATTGATATAAAACGCTCTTTACTTTTGCAATGATCCATCATTTCAGCGACCAATCTTCCTTTTGTTATAGGTGTTTTGAGTTCATGCATAATATTTCGTAAAAACAAATGTCTAGAGTCATTTAGTGTTTTAATCTGCAATACAGCATCATAAAATGCTTGTGCAACATCTGAAATTTCATCATTTCCACTACTTACATTTTCTATATTTTCAAGGTCGTTTTGCGCAAATTTATTTATTTGACGTTTTAGTTTTCTTAGCGGTTTTAATTTATATATTACAAAAATATATGCAAGTAGTAATATAAACGAAATTATCCAAAAAATAACTTTTATAACTTCATATCTGTATGGTTGAAATTCTTTATCTTTTAGTAGTTTTATCTCATCAAGATGAACTATTTTAAGATAGTGATTTTTTTTATAAAGTAATATAGCAACAGTTCCCAAATCATCAGAAATTTCCTCTATAGTTGTTGACTTGTTTAAAATTGTATCTTTTGTTTTTTCATCTTCTATCTCAGGCATATCAACATTTTGCATACTTTGTTTGTATTTTTCTTCAGTTATTATTCCGCTCATATAAAAAATATTTGTTTGTGCTACATTTGAGTATTTGTTGTTTAGCTCTCTTGCATAGTTTTGTTTATCGTAGTCTATGAGCCATAAGAATGCAACTAGTATACTTCCAAATGCAAGTAAAAATATAGTTGTTATTGTTATAAATATAGAAGAGCGTTGCATTTAAATTACTAACTTGTATCCTATGCCCCTAATGGCATGGATATATTTTGGCTCTTTTGGATTTTCTCCTATTTTAGCTCTTATTCTACTTATTATTACATCTATGCTCTTATTTGTAGTATCTTCGTTTATGCTTTCACAGTTGTATATAAGCTCTTCTCTGCTTACAGCTCCACCTTGTTTTATTATGAGATATCTTAATATATCGTATTCAGCTACTGTTAAATTAAGTGGTTTATTTTTAAAAAGTATTTCGTGTTCATACTCTTTTAATATGAAGTCTTTTTTTTCTTTGTTTTCTATCTCTGTTTTTATATTTTCTCTTCTAAGGTGACTTCTTATTCTTGCTAATAGTTCTTGTGGATCGTATGGTTTTGGTAAATAATCATCAGCACCATTATCAAGCGCATTTACTTTATCTGTTATATCATGTCTTGCACTTGATATAATAATTGGTATATTATGAGCTTTTCTTATTTCTTTACATAATTCAAGACCATCTATGCCTGGCAGTGTTAGATCCAATATAATAAGATCAAATTTTTTAGTATTTAAGGTAGAGAGCCCAAGATAAGGCTCTGCTACTATTGTTACACTAAAATCATTACTTTGTAAATATTCGCTTAAAATTTCGGCTAATTCTAAATCATCTTCTATCATTAAAATTTCGCTCATAAAATTACTCCAAAATTTTTAGTTCATATTATAACTTTATTAGTTTAAATCTTGCCTAACTTTATATAAAAAATGTATATGTTTTGCATATTGCTCAACGATATCATTAATGATAGCACCTTTGCTCCATCCAATAACATCATAGTCTTGACCCCCCTCAGCAAGATAAACTTCCCCTCTGTAATACATGTCAAGCATATCTGAGGCAAACTCAGGCATTTGCGTTTTTATAAGTTTTACCCCATATATAAAATCTTGCTCTTCGCCAAGTTTTACAATAACTTCTATTTTGTTGTCTTTTATATTATATGTAAGATTTGCATCTAGATTATTGTTTTTAAACTCATCACATACCTCTTTAAAGGCTGGGCGAGCTACTGTATTTAAAAATCCTTTTGCATCATCTTTGTCAGGGTGTTCTATAATACCTTTTAATCTCTCTTTCCAGTCATATGTACCACCTCTAGCAAATGAAGCTACTATTGTATTTTGACTATCCTTTTTATATATATCAACATTAAGAGCCTTAAATAATCCGTATATAGATCCAAGTAGGGCTAATGTTAGCGGTAAAGCCGCTATCATTGTCATGCTCTGAAGAGCTGATAGCCCACCTATATATAAAAGAGTTGCAGATAATACACCTATCATTATTGCCCAAAATGCTCTTTGCCATTTTACTTGTTTATTGCTTCCTCTAAGGCATAACATATCCATAACTAATGCAGCTGAATCAGCAGAAGTTATAAAAAATAGAATAATCATAAATGTCGCTATTAAAGATAAAACAGAACTTAGCGGGAACTTTTCTAAAAATATAAATAATGCCAAAGAAACATCTTTATTTACCATTCCAACAAGTTCGGTAAATCCACCTTGAACTAGACTTATCGCGCTATTTCCAAAAAAGCTCATCCACATAAATGTAAAACCAGCTGGAACAAATAAAACACCAACAACAAATTCTCTTATGCTTCTACCGCGAGAAATTTTTGCTATAAAAAGACCAACAAATGGGGACCATGATAGCCACCACGTCCAATATAATATAGTCCAACCACCAAGCCAAGCATCATTTTGTTTTTTATACGCATATAGCTTGAATGTATCGCCAACAAAGGATGATATATAATTACCTGTGTTTTCAACAAGTGCTTTTAAAAGCTCTGTTGTGTTTCCTAAAAACAGTATAAAGAATAAAAACAATATAGCCAGAGCCATATTTGTATTACTTAAGATTTTTATGCCTTTATCGAGACCAGATAAAACAGATATAGTAACCAAAACGGTTATTATTGCTATAAATATTATTTGAGTTGTTGCTGAAATTGGCACTCCAAATAAATGATTAAAGCCAGCATTTACTTGCAAAACACCATATCCAAGTGATGTTGTAACACCAAAAAGAGTCGATACAACAGCAAAAATATCTACAATATCACCAAATTTGCCATAAATTTTATCTCCAACTATCGGATAAAATGCTGATCTTAATGTAAGTGGCAGATTATGTCTATATGCGAAGAACGCAAGAACTATTGCCACTATTCCATAAACAGCCCAAGCTGAAAAGCCCCAGTGAAAAAATGTTATTTTCATGGCTTCTCTTGCCGCTTCAATGCTCTGAGGTTCCGCATTTGGAGGACTCATGAAATGCATAAGTGGTTCGCCAACACCAAAAAACATTATACCTATACCCATTCCAGCTGAAAAAAGCATAGCAAACCAAGATATGTTTCCATATTGTGGTTTAGCATGATCTGGTCCAAGCTTTATACTTCCAAATTTGGAAATACAAAGATATAAAATACTAAAGAATATAACCGTTATACTAAGTGTATAAAACCAGCTAAATTTTATGCTTAGAAAATTTTGAATATCTTTTAGATATTTCAAAGTTGCTTCTGGAAAAATAATTGATAATATTAAAATTGCCAGAGAAACTATTATAGAACCATTAAATACTATAAAACTATGTGATTGTTTAAAATTAGTTTCCATATTACTCCTTGTTGATTTTATTTGTTTTTTGTAACTTTTATATTATATTTAACAATAATTAATAATTTAAAATAACATAAATTAAATTAAATAAAAATAAAAATATTTGTGTAAACACTTGGTTTATATTGAGTATAAAGATTTTATGTTTTTTGCTTATAGATGAGATTTAAAATAAATATATTATTTTTTTATATATTTTTAATATTTATTAAATTTAATGAATGTACTAATTGATATATTTTTATAAGAATTACATTATAAAAATATGTATTTTGTTTCAATTTTACACATTTGTTAATTTATTGTTATAAAAATATATTTTTTAATCTTTGTAAAAATAATGTAAAAATAACGATAAATTAATAAAAAAAATAATATCAATGTAAAAATAATGTAAAATTTTGTAATATTTTTATTATTTTTTGAAATTAAATTTCAATTAAGAAATAATACAAAAAATATCTTATTAAGATCAATTTTAATTTAAAGTATTAAAATTATATTAAATAAATGTTAAAGGTTAAAGGAGGATATAAATTTTATTATTAATGTAATTATAATGTAAAAAATTATTTACATTTTGCATTATTATGTGGTTGGGGGCTAAGTTAGACTTTTAAGGTCTTTTAAAATTGCTTAAATTAAGGAGGATTTATTATGAAACGAAAATCATTAAATATTTTATCAAAAGCCTGTATTGTAGCTTTTTGCTCTTTTGTTGGATTTTCTACATTACAAGCAAATGACAAAGATTTCAAAAATACATTTCAAAATGATGGTTTTAAACCTAGAACATTAATTGATGTAACCAAAGAAGATAAGTATTTCTGGGATTACTTGAAAGAAAATCACCCTGTTTTTAAATTTGAAAAAGAGGGTCGTTTGATCGGAAAATATAAACTTTCTAATCGTGATGAAGAATTTGTAGATTTTGGTGGCGGTAAGCAATATGCACAAAAAACTGGTAGACCAACTGCTATTACTTATCGTCTTGCTATGGAATCTTTTTTGGATTTTCCAAATAAATTCGTCGGACCACAAAAATGTGGTGAGTGTCACCCAGCTCAATATGCTCAGTGGGAAAGATCTCGTCATGCTAAAACATTAAGATGGCCAGAGGAATTAGAAGAAGTTGGCGGTGATGTAAAACAGGGTATGTATGGTACTGATGTTACTATTCTTGCTAAAGGTGTAAGACCAGATGATGTTTTTGCTATTATAGGAACTCCTAGAACAAAATATGGCTTTTTAGATAAATGGCTTGTTCGTGGAACTTACCATGTGGTTGATGGTACATTAGATGATCCAAACTCAAAAATAGTTGCTGGTGGTAATCAATTTTCTCTGAATTGGACAAAATTCTTAACTCCTGAAGTTGCACAAAAAATAAAAGATGAAGTAGTTTCAAACTTCCCGACTAAAATGGAAGAGTTTGGTGGAAACGGTTCTTATATATGGGGCATGAACTCATATGGTGCTAGTTATCAAAAATCATTTAAGTTTCAACCGGCAAGTGCTTACTGTGAAGTTTGCCACAGCTTTAAATTTGATTTTAAAAGTAAAGAAGAATTCTTGGGTGCATTAGGGGATGCAAAAGAGCTTAGAAAACATACTATTTCAAAAGGCATATCTTGTGAAGAGTGTCATGGTGCTGGTGCTCACTTATATGGTGCTAGAGGTGCTGGCATGGCTTCAAATTGTGAAAGATGCCACCAAAGATTCCAGTATCATGAAGATGATGCTAAATTAAATCCAAGAAAAGAATTTAATGCTTACTTTAAATCATCTTGCCCTGCTTGTGGAACAGAGGGTGCTCAAATGTATAGCACTATGCACTATGATAAAGGTCTAAGATGTAGCACTTGTCATGATCCACATGAAGTAACAGCTAATGATTGGAAAGACTCTTATACATTGACTGGATTAAAGAAAAATTGTAAAGATTGTCATGAGCCTCAAGCCGAAATGTTTAAATATGGTGGACCTCATGCTAAAGATAATTGTACTGGTTGTCATATGCCAAATATGATGAGTTGTGAAAACTTCCCAGCTATACAAAATCCAGATCTTGCAGGGTTTGATAACGTTAGAGCATCTCATATTTGGAAAATATTAGTTGATAAAGATAAAAAGACACTAAACCCACCTGCTGGAAAAGCTAGGGATCCTAAGGTTAAAGGCTGGAGACTAGCTCGTGAAGATGGAAGATTCTTTGTTGATCTTATGTGGAGTTGTGGTAGAACAAGCTTTGAAGATCCAAATTTAGTAAAACCAGGCGCAAGTGGATGCCATAGTGTAATTCAATCAACACTTCCAAAAGAGCTTCATTATAAAGATCAAGCCAGTATATATGAAGATGTTATGAAGTGGCAAAACCCTGTTAAAGATGGATATGCTAATATCGAGCAAATTCTTAGAAAAATAGACAAATCTTTGATTGAAAATAAAAAGATATCAGTTGAGTCAAAAACAAAAGTTCTAAGCTATGCTAAACAAGCTCAAGATATTTTAGATAGGATTAAAAAAGATGGTTCTTGGGGTGTTCATGGACCAAAATATGCTAAAAAACTTATAGATGAGGCATTGACATACGCTAATTATGCTCAAGATATCATTGATGGTAAGAGCAAATAGGTCAAAATAGCAAAAAAAAGAGAGATGATTCTCTCTTTAAATAACAAATAATTTAAGGAGAAAGACGGCCATGAAAATTATAGCCCGATTTTTTATTATATTTGCATTCATTATTTTACCTAATACTTTTGCCTCTATGCCTATGGAGATAAATTTAAGCTTAGATAGTGTTAACCCTATAAGTTTAAATGAAGCAGAAAAAATAAGCAAAGAGAAAGATGTATATTTTTTGGATGCAAACGATGAAAGAGTTTATAAACAAAGGCATATTCCTAATGCTATAAATGTTAATGTAAGTAATGTGCTAAGTTTCTTACCAGATAATAAAAATATAAAAATAGTTTTATATGGTTTAAACTCAGCATCTATTGAACCAACAGAGATTGCTACTATCTTACAAAAAGATGGATATAATAATCTTTATTATATGTTAGAAGGTATTGATGCTTGGGCTTTATCAGGTAGAAAAGTAGATAGTATTTTTCACAAGACTGAGCAATTAACTCAGAAAAAAATACAAAACTACAAAGATGGTATTCATGATGATTTGTTGTTTGCAAATTTACCTGCTTGTAGAGATTGCCATGCATCACCAAAAGTAGTGTATGCAACAAAGCAAGAGAAAGAAGAACTTTTTAGAGATAAAGAGTTTGTGAATGATAATTGTAAAACTTGTCATAAAAAAGAGAAGTCTTATTTTGAAAAAAGTGTGCATAGTCCTTTTGTTACACAAGATTTAAAAGAAGGTAGAAAACTACCAAACTGTACAGATTGTCACGGTGTTCATATAGCTGATAAAAATGGTAAAGTTCATAAAGAATTAAAGCAATTAAGCCAAGAAAATTGTGGTGTATGTCATGAAAAACAACAAAGTTTATACCATGAAACATTCCACGGTAAAGCACTTTTACTTAATAAGCCTGGCGATGCAATAAGAGTTGCTGCTTGTTATGATTGTCACGGTACGCATAATGTTTTAAATATGGACAAAGAAGAATCAACGCTACATATAAACAATAGAGTTAAAACTTGTGGTGAGTGTCATGTTGACTCAAATATAAATTTCGTTGGTTTTATAGCTCATGCTGATCATACAGATGCTGAAAAATATCCATTGCTACATACAGCTTATGTGTTTATGACAGGGCTTGTTATAGTTGTATTCTTATTCTTTGGAGTGCATACATTGTTATGGTCAATGAAACTTATCCAAACAAGAATGGCTTATCCTAAAGAGTGGAAAGAAGCTAAACAAAAAGCTCATAATGATAAAATGACAATCAAGAGATTTAGTACTTTACACCTAATCCAGCATTTATTTATGGCTTCTAGCTTCTTAGGGCTTGCATTTTCTGGATTGCCACAGAAATTCTATACAGCTCCATGGGCTAATAAAATGATAGAATTAATGGGTGGTATTGAAGTAGCTACATTTATACATCACTTATCTGCTGTTATTATGTTTGCTGTATTCTTTAGCCATATTGCTGAGATTATTGTGGTTCAGACAAGAAAAGGAAAAGGATTTTTTAGTCGCTTGTTTGATGCTGATTCTCTTGTGCCTAGAATTCAAGACTTTAAAGATATGAAAGCTCACTTCTTATGGTTCTTCGGAAAGGGAGAAAGACCACAATTTGACAGATGGACTTATTGGGAAAAATTTGACTATATTGCGGTATTCTGGGGTATGTTTATCATTGGATTTAGTGGACTTGTTTTATGGTTCCCTACATTCTTCTCTAACTTTATGCCAGGTTGGATGATAAACCTAAGCACATTAGTCCATTCAGATGAAGCGTTGCTTGCTACTGGATTTATATTTGCTATTCACTTCTTTAATACCCACTTTAGAGCTGATCGTTTCCCTATGGATATGGTTATATTTAGTGGAACTTTAACAGAAGAAGAGATTAAACAAGAGAGAAAACATTGGTATGACAGATTGGTTAAAAACGGAGACCTTAAAAGGTTATATCATGAAAATGAAAATTATGCTTGGTATAAACCGATAGCAAAATTTGCTGGATTTGCCATGCTTATTACAGGACTTGTGTTCTTGTTTATGATGATATATGCTTATATAGTAAGTATATTTTAATTAAAATACCCCTTTATCAAAAAAAAAGGGGGTATTTATTATTTTTTAAATGTTAAAACGGTATATAAATCACTTAATTCTAAATAATATGTTGTGTTTTTTGATTTTCTTTTGTTGTTAGAGTGATATTGTGTATATTCAAAGAGTTCATTAAAACAAGTTTTATATTATCAATATATACATCTTTATATGACAATTAATTTCTGAGTTTATTGAAATTTCAATAATTTTTTATATTTATTATCTATAATCTTTTGAATCGGTGTTAAATTCTTTAACTCAATTAAAAACCTATTTATTTTTATTTTTTACTTTGACAAATATCATTTAATATACACTCATTACATTTCGGTTTTATTGCTTTACATGTATATCTACCAAATAATACCATAGCCTGATGAAGCTTTCCAAGCTCTGTTTTAAATGTTTTGCATAGATCTTTTTCTACTAGCTCGGGAGTTTTTTTATTGCTTAAATTTAATCTATGAGAAACCCTAAAAACATGTGTATCAACAGCCATTACATTTGCTCCTACTGCTTCTAATAAAACCACATGTGCTGTTTTTTGCCCAACACCTGCTAAGCTTATCAAGTCTTTTTCGTTAAGAGGAATTTCTGAGTTATGCAGCTCTACAACTGATTTTGCCATTTTTATTAGGTTGGTGGCTTTATTATTAAAAAAACTACATGAGTTTATTAAAAGTTTGAGAGATGCTAAATTTGCATTTGCCAAATCATCTATACTTTGGTATTCTTCAAATAACCTTGGAGTTATTAAATTCACTCTTTTGTCTGTGCATTGTGCTGAAAGCATAACACAAACTATAAGTTCATAATTGTTTTTCCAAATTAATTCACTTTTTGCACCTTCAAAGTGTTTTAAAAATCTATTTTTTATTATTAAAATTCTATCTTTTTTATTCATGTTTTTAATTTTAGCAAAAATTTTATAAACTTAATGTATAATATCCACTTTTAATTTTAAAAACCAAAATATTTTACAAGGAATAATCATGAAAAAAAAGATATTTTTTACTGCTTTAAGTTTTGTTGCAGCAATGAGTTTGAGTGCTGCTGTTGTTGCTACTGTTGATGGAGAAAATATAACAGATGATGATATTCAGATTCTTTTAAGCCAAGCTATGCCTGGTGTAGATACTTCAAAGTTAAACGATGATTTAAAAAAGAAAGTTATAGATGATATAGTTGGAAGAAAATTATTGTTAAAAGAAGCTAAATCATCAGGAATAGAAAAAGATCCTGAGTTTAAAAAAGCTCTTGATATTGCTCGTGAAAATATAGCTGGAGAGTTATATTTTAAAAAGATTTTTGACACTATAAAAGTTAATGATGCTGAAGTTAAAAAATTTTATGATGAAAATAAAGAAAATTTTAATCAACCAGCAAGTGTTCAAGCAAGACATATATTAGTTGAAAAAGAAGAAGATGCTAAATCTATAATTTCATCACTTAAAAAATTAAAAGGTGATGCCTTAAATAAAAAATTTGAAGAAATTGCAAAAGAAAAATCTATAGATAAAGGTTCTGCTGTAAGAGGAGGAGAGCTTGGCTGGTTTGGTCAATCACAAATGGTAAAACCTTTTGCTGATGCTGTTTTTTCTATGACTAAGGGTGAAGTTTCTAAAAATCCGGTTAAATCACAATTTGGTTATCATGTAATTTTAAAAGAGGATATGAAACCAGCTGGAATTATACCTTTCAAAGATGTTAAAGATCAAATTGAGCAAAATGTTAAAATGCAAAAATTTCAAGAAGTTATTAAACAAAAAACAGATACTCTTCGCTCAAAAGCAAAAGTTCAATATAAATAATTAATAAAAAAGAGGAATTAAAATGGGTGTTTTAGATATCGTTAAAGCTGGTGTTTTGACAGGAGATGATGTAACAAAGCTTTACTCTTATGCAAAAGAGCAAGGATTTGCTATACCTGCTGTTAATGTAGTTGGTAGTGATTCTGTTAATGCTGTTTTGGAAGCAGCTAAAATTGCAAATTCACCCGTTATAATTCAATTTAGTAATGGTGGCGCTAGCTTTTATGCAGGAAAATCATGTAAAAATGCTGATGTTTTTGGTGCTATAGCTGGTGCCAAGCATGTTCACTCTTTAGCTAGCGCTTATGGCGTTCCTGTTGTTTTACATACAGACCATGCTGCTAGAAAATTATTGCCATGGATAGATGAGCTTATAGTTGCTTCTGCTGAGCATAAAAAAAGTTTCGGAATTCCTCTTTTTAGCTCTCATATGCTTGATCTAAGCGAAGAGAGTTTAGAGGAAAATTTACAAACTTGTGAAGAGTATCTAAAAAAAATGAGTGAGCTTGACATTAGCCTTGAGATAGAACTTGGTGTTACTGGCGGAGAGGAAGATGGTGTTGACAACACAGGTGTTGATAATTCTTTGCTTTATACTCAACCAGAAGATGTAGCTCTTGCTTATGAAAGGCTTGGCAAAATTAGCGATAAATTTAGTATAGCTGCTAGTTTTGGTAATGTTCATGGTGTATATAAACCCGGAAATGTGGTTTTAAGACCAGAGATACTTAAAAATTCTCAAGAATATGTTTCAAATAAGTTTAACACAAGCAACAAAAAACCTGTGAATTTTGTATTTCACGGAGGAAGTGGAAGCGAGATAAAAGATATAAAAGATGCTGTAAGTTATGGTGTTATTAAAATGAATATAGATACTGATACACAGTGGTCTTTCTGGGATGGTGTAAGAAAATATGAGCTTAAAAATAGGGATTATTTACAAGCTCAAATAGGAAATCCTGATGGCGAAGATAAGCCAAATAAAAAATACTATGATCCAAGAAAATGGTTAAGAGCTGGCGAAGAGAGTATGGTTGAGCGTTTACAGATAGCTTTTTCAGATTTAAATTGCCTAAATAGGAACTAATTGATGGCTATTAGAAATGATTATTCTGATTTAACATTACCAAAACCAGAGTCTGATAGCTCTATTTTTACATATATTAAAATTGTACTAGTGCCAGTTTTGATATATGCTGCTGCTTTGCTAGGATATTTTAATGTTATAAAATTTCATATAGAAATTCATAGTCTTATTATGATGGGTATAATACTTATTATAGCCTTGTTTTTTGCAAGACATAATGCTGATTTTGCCTTTTCTGTTTTATCAAAAAAGAGTGCTGATTTTAAAAGTAGTCTAAAAGATTTTATAGTATCAAATTTACTTGAAATTTCAGGTGTAAAAAAATCAAATGTATGCTTTGATAATTTTTTGAGTAATTATATCAAAGGTTTAAGAAATTCTCATATTGCTGGTATGGGGTATTCTATATTTCCTATGCTTGGAATTTTAGGAACTTTTATTAGTATAGCTATTTCAATGCCATCTTTTAGTTCAAGCGATTCTCTTGGGCTTGAAAAAGAAATAGGTATACTGTTAAATGGTGTAGGCACAGCTTTTTATGTATCAATTTATGGTATATTTTTGGCTATTTGGTGGATGTTTTTTGAAAAATTTGGTGTAACTAAATTTGATAATTTTTCAAGAGAGCAAAAAGAATTAAGTAAAGAATTTTTTTGGCAAAAAGATGAGTTAGAACAAAGATTTATGAGTGTTGCTAGTGAACATTTTGATGATATCAGATCTGTATTTTCAAGAATAAGCAATGAAGATTTTTTTAAAAATTTGGATAATGTTGTTGGTAATAAATTTAAATCATATTCTGAGCTACAAAATTTAGAACAAAGAATGATAAGTGAATCCCAAATAAAATTTGATCAAAATATTAGACTTTTAAATAAAGCAGGTTCAAGACAAGATGAATTTGTTAAAATTCACACAGAAATATTAAAAGCTACTATTGATTTAAACCTATCATTAAAAGATATGCAAAAATCATTTTCTACTGAATATAATAGACTTAACGAACTTATGCAAGATAAAGTTAATGGTTTTGAAAAAAGTGTTAATAAATTCGATTTAAATCTTAAGACGCTTGATTTGAGTTTAAAAGAATTTGCTACTAAGATTATTAGCGAACAAAACAATGCTATGCAAGCATTTAAAGTCGGTCTATTGGAAGGGATATCTGCTTTTAAAGAAGTCTATGAACAAGAAAAAACTCTAACTAAGTCAGAGTTAGAAAGAGAGATAGCTTTGCAGGATTTAAAAAAGAATGCTAATGAATTAGATGGTGAAGTTCAAAGGGTTATGCAAAATATAGAAAGTTCAAATTTAGAAGATGAGATTTCAAAATAATCAAGAAGAAAATAACCAAACTTTTTGGATATCTTATGCTGATTTAATGGCGGGTTTATTATTTGTTTTTATGCTTATTGTTGGCGCTATTGTAGTTAAATATGTATTGTCTCAAAACATACTAGCCAACAAAGAGCAAACTATTATAAAAACACTAGAAAATTTAAAGGATGAACAAGGCAAAAATCTAAGTCTTGATAAGCTCAATGCTATTTTAAAAAATGAAATTTTAAGAGCAAATGCAAATAATATTGAACTTCAAGAATTAAATAAAAATTTAACTTCAGTTATTGTAGATTTAAAATCAAAATTACAGGTATTATCAGATACAAATAGTGAATATATTGCTGATATAGACGGATTAAAATCAAATAATTATGAGCTTAATGAGAGTATAACCGATCTAAATTCAAAAATAGTATCTATTGAAAACAAGCTTAATAATGCGGAAGTTAATGCTACTAATTTAAATATGCAAAATAATCAAAATTTAAAAATAATAGATGAATTAACCTATCAACTTAGAGATAAAGATGATAAGTATAATGTGTTATTAACAGATTTAAATATAACCAAAAATCACATTAAAAGTTTAACCGGTATAAGAGTTAAAGTTATAACAGCTCTAAAAGATAAGCTTGGAAAAAGTATAGAAATAGATCCGGTATCCGGTGCATTAAAGCTTCGCTCATCTGTATTGTTTAATAAAAATGAATCAAAATTAAAAGATGAAGCAAAATCTGATTTAAAGGATACATTGCAAAAATACTTTGATGTTTTGCTTAATGACCCAGATATAAGCAAAAATATTGATCAGGTCATGATAGAGGGTTTTACTGATAGCGATGGAAGTTATTTATATAATCTTGAATTATCTCAGCGCAGGGCTTATGAAGTTATGAGATTTATCAATTCTTATAATTCTGATAAAAAATTAAACAAACTTTTGGTGGCTAGCGGAAGAAGTTTTAACAATCTTGTCTTAAAGGATGGCAAAGAAGATAAAGAGGCTTCAAGACGTATAGAGATCAAATTTTCAATATCAAATAAAGATGCTTTAGAACAGATAGAAAAACTTTTAGAACAAAAACAATGATACAAAAAATTTTATTTAGAGATTTTGAGTTTTATATTTTAAGAGATGATTTACTTGGTGAATTTAATGGTAATAAGGCTAGGAAATTAGAGTATTTTTTACAAAACGATCTAGATATAAAAGGCATAGTATCTCACGGCTCTAGTCAATCAAACGCTATGTATTCTCTTAGTGTTTTTGCTAAATTAAAAAAAATAGAATTTCATTATGTGGTTTCTCATCTAAACGAGAATCTGCAAAAAAATCCAGTTGGAAATTTTTTAGCTTCACTTGAAAATGGAATGAAACTTTATATAAAAGATAGTAGAGAATATTATGCAAAACAAATAGCAAAAGATAAAAATTTATTTTTTATTCAAGAGGGTGTTGCTATTCCTGAAGCAGAATATGGTTTTAAGACTCAGGCTTTAGAGATAAAAAATTTTGCATTAAAAAATTCACTTAAATTTGATATTTTCTTACCAAGTGGAACAGGAACAAGTGCTAGTTTTTTGTCAAAAAATATAGATTTTGATGTTTATACCTGTCCTTGTGTTGGCGATGAAGAATATTTAAAGTTGCAAATACAAAATTTAGTTTCTAACTCCAAAGTTAAAATTTTAAAACCTCCTAAAAAATATCATTTTGGTGATTTGAAGATTGAATTATTTCAAATTTATAAAGAATTAAAAAAATCAACAAACATAGAATTTGATCTAATCTATGATCCAGTTGGTTTTATAACACTTTTTAATAATTTAGATAAGTTTAAAAACGATGTATTGTATATCCATCAAGGTGGAATTATGGGAAATATAAGTCAAAAACAGAGATACGAAAGAAAATTTAAAAAAATATGATGAAAATTTCAAGCACAAAAGAGTGAAACTTTGATTATAAAATTAAAAAATTAGTTAATATTTATATTGTATATATTAATTGCTTTTTTAATTTTGGTGTAAATAGTTTTTGCATAAATAAAAACAGTTTATTAAAATTTATAGATATCATTGAATTATTTATAAAAATATACAAAAATATTTAAGTACAATTTTATTGTGTCTTATTCTGAATATCTTTATGTTTTTTTGGGTATTTAACAATGCTTTACTTGCTATTTTTTAAGTGTTAGATGTAAATTATTTATGATTTTATTATTGAAGCTTTTTTGTCTGTGTAAAAATAATTATAACTCTAGTTGCAATTTTTTTATTTCACTATTTATTTGAACTTAATTAAAAAAAGATTAATGACAAAAATAAAGGATAAATTTATATTTTTTGATGTATGATATATGCAACTAAGGAGAATAATATGAAAGTAAACAATATATCTTCAACTCAATATTTAAATAGTGCCGATAAAGCTAAACAGGCACAAGATAAGGCTTTGCAAAACATATCTGCTAATCGTGCGTTAAGTGGTGTTGATAGCGCAAATCTTGCCATAGCCGATAGTTTATTATCGCAGGCTAATGTGATAAATCAAGGTATAGCTAATGCAAATGATGCAATCGGTGCTTTAAATATTGCTGACTCTACTTTAAATAATATTACTCAAACTGCTGATAGATTAAATGAATTATCTGTTAAAAATAATAACCCAGCATTGTCAGATAGAGAACGCGGTATATTAAACCGTGAGGCTGATAGATTAAAAGAGTCTATAGGCCAAAGCATAGATAACGCGACATTTAATGGCAAAAATGTATTTGGTGATATGTCAAATTTTTATACTGGAAATGCAACTCAAAATATCAATTTATCAGAAAATAGCGTAAGATCTGGCGCTAGTAATTTGGATATATCCAATCAAAATGGCATTAATGATTTTATAAATGATGTTAATAGATTAAGAGGAGAGATTGGTTCTGTCCAAAACGGTATAGTTGCTGATATAAATTCATCTTTAAAACAAAATGTTGCTTTAAGACAAAGTGAAAGTGGTTTGCAAAATAATGATATATCTAAAAATTTAAATGAACAAAACAATGAGAAATTAAGACTTAATGCTTCTATATTGGCTCAAAGCCATAATGTTGCAAATTTGCAATCTCAGATAGATAGACTTTTGGCTTAATTATCAAATCTAAACCATATGCTTATAAATAATTGTTATATGGTTTAGATTTTTATTCTACTTTTGCATTAAATATATTCTTTTTATAGATATGTATTATAAAAAATAATAAAAAAGGTTTTGGTTATGTTGATAGATGGCCATGGTAGAGTTGTTGATTATCTTCGTGTATCTGTTACTCAAAGGTGCAACTTTCGTTGCAGATATTGTATGCCAAAAACACCATTTGAATGGACCCCGAAAGAAAATTTACTAAGTTTTGAAGAGTTATTTTTATTTATAAAAGTTGCAATTGATGAAGGTGTAAAAAAAATTCGTATAACTGGTGGAGAGCCATTACTTCGCAAAGATTTGGATGTATTTATAAAGATGATAAATGATTATAATCCAAATGTAGATTTAGCTCTTACAACTAATGGATTTATGCTGAAGCACTATGCAAAAAGACTAAAAGAAGCAGGCCTTAAAAGAATAAACATGTCTCTTGATACCTTAAAACCAGAAGTTGCGAAAACGATAGCTCAAAAGAGTGTTTTACATGAAGTTTTAGCTGGGTTTGAAGAGGCTTTAGATGCTGGCCTTAGTGTTAAGATTAATACTGTTGCTTTAAAAGGCATTAACGATAACGAGATTATAAATTTGCTCGAGTTTGCTAAGTTTAGAAATTGTCAGATTAGATTTATAGAGTATATGGAAAACTCACATGCGAATGATGAGTTAAAAGGCTTAAAAAGCGATGAGATACTATCTATAATTTCAAAAAAATACAAACTTACAAAAGATGATAAATTACCAAATGCACCAGCTTCTATATATAAACTTGAAGATGGTTATAAGTTTGGGATTATAGATCCACATAAGCACGATTTTTGTGAAAGTTGTAATAGAATAAGACTAACTGCAGAAGGGTTTTTGATACCTTGTTTATATTTTGAAGATGCTATGAGTATAAAAGATGCTGTTACAAAAGGTGATGTTGCTGGTGCTGCAGAGGTTTTAAGACAGGTTTTGATAAACAAACCTGAAAAAAATAAGTGGGAAATAGGCGAACAAAATGAAACTTCAAGCAGAGCATTTTATCAAACTGGTGGGTAATATTGGCTAGTTTGAGTTTGGTTGAAGAGTTTATAAGCATACAAGGAGAGGGAAAATATCAAGGTCATCTTGGTATTTTTTTGAGGTTTTTTGGGTGCAATTTAAATTGTTACGGCTTTGATGTTAAGCAAATATCTAATAAGACTGGTGATACTTTAATTGGCTGTGATACAATTAGAGCTGTTTTTACATCTCATTTTGATGCTACTCAGATACAAACTGAAGATGAAATTTTAAACTTAGTTAATGCAAGAATAAAAGATTTGAAAAAACTGCCTATGATAGTTATTACAGGTGGGGAACCTCTTTTGCATCATAAAAATAAAATCTTTATTAATTTAGTTTCAAAGTTGATAGATAGTGGTTTTAAGATCCAATTTGAAACAAATTCTAGTATTTTTGTTGATTTTGAGAAATTTCCAATTTATAAAAAATGTAGTTTTGCTATGAGTGTTAAGCTTAAAAATAGTGGCGAAAAATATGAAAAAAGAATAAATAAAGAAGCTATAAAGGCTATTTGTGAAAATTCTTATGATAGCTTTTATAAGTTTGTTATTTTAGGAAAAGACAAAGAGCTTGATGAGATTAATGACATACTTAAAATTTATAATCAAGATGTTTGGTGTATGCCAATGGGTTCAAATAAAATCGAATTAGAAAAAAATGCTTTAAACGTAGCCAATTTTGCTATAAAAAATGGATTTAATTATAGTGATCGTATGCATATTAGGATTTGGGATAATAAAGAGGGTGTTTAATGATAATTAGAAAGCTTTTTAAATTTGAAAATGCACATATAGTTAGGTTTTGTAGCTCTAAGCGTTGTAGAACTAGTATTCATGGACATAGTTACAAGGCAGAAGTTTTGCTAAAATCAGATTTTTTAGATAATGCTGGCATGGTTTATGACTTTGGCTTGATGAAGAAAAATATTAAAACCATAATTGATAGCTTTGATCATAGTACGACTATATATTCATTAGACAACAAAGAGTATATAGATGACATAAAAAAACACTCTGCGAGATGGGTAAGCATACCTGTTAATCCATCTGCTGAACAATTTTGTAGAGTATTTTTTGTTATTATAGATACTTTGTTGCAAAATACAATAATGCAAAATGCGGAGCAGGGTGTAACTCTTGATAGTATAATAGTTCACGAAACAGATACAGGATATGCTCAATGCTTCAAACAAGATGCTTATAATGAAAATATGGGTATCATAAGTTTAGATGATATAGTGTTTTCAGACGCTATAATAGATGAATGGGAGGACAAGAACCTTTTTAATAAAATAAAGACAAAAACTAAAATTTTAAATCCAAAGGAAGTTTGATGAAAAAAGTTTTTTATAGCTTATTTCTAATGATTTTTATGTTTGTTATAGGATGTAGTGATAATAAAACCAATAATATAAACAATACAAATGATAAGGTGCCAACAGATATTCCTATATCTCAAGGTGAAACAAATACTACTATTGATGAAAATTTCCCACCGGAACCAGTTATGGAGAAACAAGAATGATTGAACACTTACAAGAATTACACTCAGCCATCTACCCTTTTCATAAAGGAATGATGCACTTGCTTTTAACACTTGTTGTTATACATTTGGTCTTAACACAAATAGGCATAAATACTAAAAACTATGTGCTTAGGATAAGGTATTTTTTACCTTTATATCACTTGGTTTTTACTATTGTATTTTTTACTGGTATTTTAATGCTTGTAGCATTAAATTTTAGTGTAACTTGGCATATAGCTAGAATGATTATATCTTTTATTGGTTTAGTTACTTTAAATATAATTGGATATAAGAAGCTGAAAAAATATGCTCCACAAAATGAGCTTGGAAAATTTAGAAAATTTGCATTTTTCCAAATTTTAGGAGAGATATTTTTTGTGCTTTTTGCTGGATTATGATATGCAGTTTTTGTATGATAAAAATGCCGGAAATGAACGATTAGTCGTTGAAAACGAACCATTTTTACATCTAAAAGCAAGAAGAGTTAAAGTAGGCGATAGAATAGAGGTAAGAAATCTAAAAGATAGTAAAAAATATCTTTATGAAATTGAAAGCTTTGAAAGAAGAAGTGCTTCTTTGTCCCTTGTTTTTGCTAGTTTGAATGAAAAACCAAGTTATGATTTTAAGATAGCTTGGTCTGTAATTGATCCAAAAACGATAGAAAAAACACTACCTTATTTAAACGAACTTGGTGTAGGCAAGATTATTTTTGTCTATACTGATTTTTCACAAGCAAATTTCAAAATAGACATTAAAAGATTTGAATACATTTGCGCTTTATCGTGTGAACAATGTGGTAGAGATGCTTTGATGGAATTTGAAATTTATGATAGCATTGATGATTTTTCTTTGAGGTATAATAATGTAGCACTTATCCATTTTGGAGGAGATGATATAAGCTTATATAAAGATGAGCTTTTATTTATAGGCCCTGAGGGTGGATTTTCCAAAAGAGAAGTAGAATTATTTGCTAAGAAATTTGGCTTAAAAACCAAGCATATATTAAAATCTCAAACAGCTATAACTTCTGTTGTCTCAAAAATTTTATTATAGTCTAACTTTTCTATTTCAAAGTTTATTTGAAATAAATAAGGTCTTATTAGTTTTGGGATGAAAGCTTTTCTGCATTTTTCTTTAAATTTTTTATCCATTACTTCTTTTACAAAAGGCGATATAAATACAATATCGTCTTTTATTCCAATAGCAATTTTGCCACTTATTACACCATCTTTTAGTGCTGTTAGTCTTTGGCTTTGACTCATTAGCACACCAAGCTTTTTACAAACTTTGTCTATGCCTCTTATTGCATTTTTGTCATTATAAACTAGATAAAAATCATCTTTTATTTTTTTATATTTTGGTTTTAACTGATTATAGTCTAGGTTTAAAAACTCAAAACTTTTTTTAACTCCTTTTGAGTATTGTTTTATGAATTGGTTTGAAAACTCAAGTCTAAAATGATTTCTTGTATATTTGTTTGAAAAATTACTTTCATCAACAAAATATTTATAATTATTTTTATCTAAATACTCATTAAGTTCATCTTTTTGTATATTTAAAATAGGTCTTATAAGTGTATAATGCTCTTTTTTCTCTATCTCTTGCATTCCTATTAGTTCGTTTAGCCCAGCACCTTTGCTAAATTGCATTAAAAACCATTCAAACATATCATTTAATTGATGTGCTAAAATCAAATTTGTATATTTTTCATTTATACAAATTTCTTTGAAAAAATTATATCTTATTTTTCTTGCTTCGCTTTCAAAGTTTTTATTTTGAAGTTTAACACTTTTCAAAAAGCATTTTTTGTTAAATTTATATGCTAGGTTTTTTGCACTTGTTGCTTCTAATGTGCTGTTTTTTCGTGTGTTGTAGTTGATTATAGCTATGTCAAAATCAACACCCAACTCATCTAAAAGGTAAAAAAGTGCCGTGCTATCAACACCATGAGAAAATGCTAGCAAATTTTTACCATTTTTTAGATGAGTTATGCAGTTTTTACTAATCAAATTTTAAGCTTCTTTTAAAATAGTTCCGAGTAGTTTTTTATCAGCTCTTTGTGTTATTTTACAAATATATCTTTTTCCTACTTGCAAATCACTAATATCGCTTTCGTTTATTAAAACCTCGCCATCTATATCTTTATCCCATATGTCAAGTTTGGCTCCAAAAAACATCTCTCCTTCGCTACTTACTCCATCAAGTGTTACGATATATTCTTTATCTATTGTGTTATCAAGACTTTTTGATATTGTGTTGTCTATGATTTTTTCTATTTTGCTTAGTCTTTGAGATATTATTTTTGTTGGAACTTGCTCCATTTCATAAGCTTTTGTATCCTCTTCTTTTGAGTAGGCAAATGCTGAAACCCTATCAAATGAAAACTCGCTTAAAAACTCACATAGTGTGTCAAAATCTTCGTTGGTTTCTCCGGGGTGTCCTATGATGATCCCAGTTCTTAAAAAAGAATTTGGTGCTTGTCTCATCATATCCAAAAGCTCTCTTAGTCTCTTCTCGCCACTTCCTCTTCTCATTATTTTTAGCATATTGTCGCTTATGTGTTGTATGGGCATATCAAAATAGTTATGAAAAACCTTTGATGAGATTATTTTTGAAATTAACTCATTTGATGTTGTGCTTGGATAAAGATAAAGTATCCTTGCGCTTTTTACACCGTCTATTTTTTCAATCTCGTCTATTAAATTTATAAGCCCATCGCTAGTGTTAAAATCTCTCATATATGAACTAGAATCTTGTGATAAAAAGCTAAAATCATAAAAACCTTTTTGAACTAGTTTTTTTACTTCATCTACGATATCTTCTAAATTTCTTGATTTTAATTTTCCTTTAAAGGTTGGTATAGCACAAAAGCTACATCTTTGATTACAGCCTTCTGATATTTTTATATAAGCATGGTAGTTTGAACCAGTAATGACTCTATCTTCTGTGCTTTGTAAATATGTATCAGGGCTAAATAAATTTGTCTTTTTTAATAAAATTTCATCTATCTTATCATAATCCCCAACACCGGTAAACAAATCAACCTCCGGAAGTTCAGCCATTAATTCATCGCGGTATCTTTGCATTAAACAGCCAGTTACAACAAGAGTTGCATCTTGTTTTTTGTTTTCTGCTACTTCAAGTATTGTTTGTATACTCTCTTGTTTTGCTGATTCTATAAAACCACAGGTATTTACTATGATAACATCAGCACTATTTACATCATCTGTTATGCTATAGTTTTTTAAACGACCAAGCATTATCTCGCTATCTACTAAATTTTTATTACAACCAAGTGATATTAGATGAACTTTTTGCATTCTTATATCCACATGTTGTCAATAAGTCTAGTTTTACCAACATAAGCCGCTACAAGTATTATAGTGTTTCCTTCTTCTACTTTTTGTATCTCTTCAAGTTCTTTGTTTACTATTGCCACATAGTCTAATTTTAAAGGCTCTAATATCCTTAACATCTCTTCTTTGATAGATCTGCTATCAAGATCTCCATTTTCTACAAAATTTAAAGCATTTTGCAATGATTTTGATATGCGAAGAGCCATACATTTTTCTTCTTCGCTAAGATATGCATTTCTGCTTGAAAGGGCTAGACCATCACTTTCTCTCACTATATCACAAGGAATTATTTCTATATCCAAAAACATTGTATTTATATAGTTTTGTATTATTAAAAGTTGTTGTGTATCTTTTTTTCCAAAATATGCTCTGTTTGGTTTTACTAGGTTGAAAAATTTAGTAAGAACCCTTAAAACACCATCAAAATGACCGGGTCTTGTCTTTCCTTCTAAGATATTTGCAAATTTATTTGGTGCTAAAACTAACGGCTCTTTATCAGAATACATAATATTTGCATCAGGTATAAAAATAGCACTAGCCCCGCAAGTTTCGCAAATTTTTATATCATCTTCTTCTTTTCTTGGATATTTTTCTAAATCCTCTCCAGGTAAGAATTGTGTTGGATTTACAAAAACAGAGACAATTGTATGTTCATTTTGATCTACTGATTTTTGTATAAGGCTTTTATGTCCATCGTGTAAGGCACCCATGGTAGGGACAAAGCCAACATTGCCATTAAGACTTGATCTAAATTCTTTAAGTTCTTCAATAGTTTTTATTATCTTCATTTTTCACTCTTTTTTGTATTTTAACCTGTCATTTTATCAAAATAAAAATTAAATTTGGTAAAATAGGCGAAAAAATTATGGAGATAATGAAATTGGATAATTATGAATATACAGAATTATTAAAAACACTAAGCACAAAGGTTGAAAATATCGCTCAGGTTGTTAAGCCAGATAGCCTAAAAAATAGACTTGATGAAATTAGTTCGTTAGAAAACGATCCTGATTTTTGGCAAGATATATCAAAAGCTGGTGTTATAGCAAAAGAAAAATCAAAAATAAATTCAATGCTTGATAAATTTAACTCCGCAAAACAGGCTGTTGATGATGCTAAGGATCTTTATGAATTAGCAAATTCAGAAAACGATGCCGAAACCATACAGTCATTATTTGATGATGCGCAAAATTTACAAGACCATATTATAAATTTAGAAATAGTTATGCTCCTTAGTGGAGATGATGACGGCAAAAATGCTATTGTTTCTATACATCCTGGTGCTGGTGGAACTGAGAGTAATGACTGGGCCAGTATGCTTTATAGAATGTATCTTCGTTTTTGTGAAAGAGAGGGTTTTAAGGTAGAAACTCTTGACTTTCAAGAGGGTGATGAAGCAGGTCTTAAAGATGTAAGTTTTATAGTAAAAGGTGAGAATGCTTATGGTTATTTAAAGGCTGAAAACGGCATTCATAGACTTGTTAGAACTAGTCCTTTTGATAGTGCCGGTAGACGTCATACAAGCTTTTCAAGTGTTATGGTAAGTCCTGAAATCGATGATGATATAGAGATAAACATAGATGAAAAAGATCTAAAAATAGATACATATAGAGCTAGTGGGGCTGGTGGTCAGCACGTAAATAAAACAGAAAGTGCAATAAGAATAACACATGTTCCAACAGGCATAGTAGTGCAATGCCAAAATGATAGGTCTCAACACAAAAATAGAGCCACAGCTATGAAAATGCTAAAATCAAGGCTTTATGAACTTGAACTTATAAAACAACAAGAGGCTAGCGCTAGTGTTGAAAAGAGCGAAATAGGGTGGGGACATCAGATCCGTTCTTATGTACTTTTCCCTTATCAACAAGTAAAGGATAACAGAAGCGGACAAGCTTACTCTCAAACAGATGCCATACTTGATGGTGATATTAAAAAAATGATAGAGGGTGTTTTAATAAGTCAAAAAAGTATTTGATCTAAGAGTAAAATCAACGCTCTTGGGATAAATAAATTTTTCTAAAATAAATATAGTTTTTGATGTTTATTTAGCAATTTTTACAGTTAAGCTATCTTTAAAATCCAAAGATAGCTTAAAAAATACCAAAAATTTGTTTTAAAATTTAAAAGCTTAAAAAATAGTTATTATTTTTGTATATTTCTTTTTGCATAAAATTTTATTTTAAACTTAGCAAATTCGCCTTTTATGATAGCTTCTCTAATCTCTTTCATTAAATTTAGATAATAATGCAAATTATGCAAACTTGCTAATCTAAAAAATGTAAGCTCTCTTGCTTTAAAAAGATGGTTTAAATATCCACGGGAATAATTTTTGCAAGTATAGCATTGGCATTCTGGATCTATTGGCATATGATCGTTTATAAATTTTGCTGATTTGATGTTTATCTTTCCAAAACTTGTAAAAAGAGTCCCGTTTCTTGCATTTCTTGTAGGCATAACACAGTCAAACATATCAACTCCACGCCCAACATTTTCAACCAAATCCTCGGGTGTTCCAACTCCCATTAGATATCTTGGTCTATTTTGGTCAATAAATGGCATAACAGCCTCAACGGTATCATACATCTCTTGATTGCTTTCGCCAACACTAAGCCCACCTATAGCAAGCCCATCAAAGTCCATCTGTGAAATCTCAGTCGCACATTTTTTTCTAGCTTCATAATCTGTTCCGCCTTGGATTATTCCAAATATATTTTGATTAACACCTATGCCTTGAGATTGTTTAAGCTTATGATAATCAATAGCTTCTTTTGCCCATTTTATAGTTCTATGCAGGCTTAACTCAACTCTTTTTTTATCAGCCGGAAGAGCAACCAAATCATCAAGTATCATCATTATATCACTACCAAAATCATATTGGGTATCAAGGACAGATTTTGGTGTAAAATAGTGCATTGAGCCATCTATATGGCTTTTAAATTTAATTCCGCCATCATCGTTTTTTGTATTTGATCTTAATGAAAATGCTTGAAAACCACCGCTATCGGTTAAAAAACTTCTATCAAATTTTGTAAATCCGTGAAGACCACCAAATTCTTTTACGATTTTGCTTCCGGGGCGTAGATACATATGATATGTATTTGCTAGTATGATATTTGCATTTAGTGTCTCTTTCATATCTAAAGCATCTAGACTTTTTACAGCCCCAACAGTTCCAACAGGCATAAAAACAGGAGTTTGTATCATGGAATGTGCTGTTTGTATAATACCAGCTCTAGCATTAGAATCTTTAGCAACTATATCAAATTTCATTTTTGCCCTTTAAATTAAGTATTATGTTTTTTTGGATTAATTGTAGCAGGTTATAGCTAAAAAACTTTTTTAGCTATAATTTAAATTAAGATTTTATGAAATATTTTTCAAGCCAAGCTTGTGCTGATTCAAAAGTTTCAAACTTACCACTTTTAGCAACCTGAGCAACACCCTCATAAAAACGTATGCGTATTCCATCTTGAACATTATCTATTTTTACACGTGTTATTTTATCCGTATTTAGATACACTCTATCGTTTAATTTTACAAACATATTTTCTCCTTTCTTTAGTTTTTATCTTTTTTAACTCTATCTTCTTGATCACTTAAAAAAAGCTCTTTAAAACGTTTGTTTACATACTCTTCTATGTCTCTTTGGAGTTGTTTGTATGATTTTATAAGTTCATAAGCACGAGGATTTAGGGTTGTGCCAGCATTGTCTCCACCGCCTTGCTTAGTATTTACTAAGTCCTCTTTCATATTTTTTGATAAAATTTGTATATGGCTCCAACATTTTTTATAATTCATTCCTAAAATTTCAGCAGCTTTTGATATAGAGCCAGATTCTGCTATTACTTCCAATACTTCTGTCTTTCCTTTTCCAAAAAGCAAATCCCCATCGCTGTTTTCTATCCAAGTTTTTGTTTTTACTATCATTTTTTTACCTTTCTTCTCTTTAAAACATCCTAATTGGCAGTATTTTACATCAACACCATAGTCTTTTAATGTCGATCTTATCTTTTTAAGACCAACACCAACTCCAGCATCTCTTGCATCTTTACAGGTTATTCTACCTTTTTCATCAATCTTTGGTTTTAGACCATTATATACTATATAACTACCATCTGATTTTTCTAGCTTGCCAAATTGACCAAGTTCGCACGAGTCTATTTTGATGCCAAGATTTGTAGCTGTTTTGCCAACTTCTCCAACATCAACATCTAATTTTTTTGCTATTTTAAATGCAACTCCGCAATCTAATCTACCATTTTTATTTTGAAATTTTATTATTAGTTTTTCTATCTCTTTATGCATAAATTCTACTTTCACAGCTATAAACATTAAGCTTGTTGCCACGAGCAAATCCGCATAAAGTTAGGTTAAATTTTCTAGCTATCAAAACACCAAGGCTTGTTGGAGCTGTTCTTGAAACAAGTAGTGGTATAGAGTTCATAACAGCTTTTACAACCATTTCAGAACTAAGTCTTCCGCTAACCATTAAAAAGCTATTTTTCAAATCAGCATTATCTAATGTAGCTTTCCCAATAGCTTTGTCTATCGTGTTGTGCTGAGCTATATCTTCTCCTATATAAAATTTTTGATTATCTGTAAAAAGTTTTGCTGTATGCACACAGCCTGTTTTTTCGTATAATTCACACTGAGTGTAAAACTCACTCATTTGATTTGATATATCACTTCTTCTGAATTTGATATCTTGATTTATGAGCTTTGCACTTAGTGTTTCTAAATTTACATTTGCAGTAACGCTTCTACCGCAGCCGCTTATTATTATGCTTTCGTGGTTTAGTGTTTTTAAGCTTTCTTCATTTACCTTTGCTTTTATTTCTACACATAATTTTTTTTCATTGAATTTTATATCCGATATATCTTTGGGATTTAATATAATGTTTTCGCTAAGCAGGTATCCTACGGCTAGTGCTTCTAAATCAACCGGCGTAGCCATCATAGAGCCAACTTTTTTATCATTTACTATAATATCTAGTTTTATCTCTCTTACTAATATATCATCACAATTAGAGAAATCATCTCCAATATATTTTGTTATTTGCGTTGTAAAAATAGGTTCCACTTATTCCCTTGAAAGATAGCTTCACCATCTTAAGGCGAAGCTAAAAAATTATTTTAGTTTAGGATAAACTTTTTCGTATTCTGATACTGGTATTTGATCTTTTGATATAAGCTCTTGATACCAATAATGATGAAGAACATATACCTCTTCTTCTTCTTTATACCCTGTTATCATAGACCAAATAGCGCCATGTATAGCTATGGCGGCCATATATATATGAACTAAGAAAAATACAGCACACACAACACCTAAAACATTGTGAATTATAGCTGATAGTCTAAGTAATTCTATCTGACTTAATCCAAGCCAAGTTGCAACGCTAGGTTGTTTAAAATCAAGAAAATACATAGCAGCACCAGTTGCTATCATAACCATTCCACCTGGTATAGCTATCCAATACCAAGCCTTTTGTCCTGCATTAAATTTTCCAGCTGGAACACAGGCTTTTTTCTTTGACAAATAACCGCCAACTATCATCATCCATTTTATATCATAAATGGCAGGTAGCATTCTTTTTGTCCAGTAAAGAAACAAAGGAATCACAGAAAATGCAAAAAATAAAGTTGCAATTCCGTGAGAATTTTTCATAAGTCTTACAAATGTTCCGCCGCCAAATGCACTTCCCCACATCATTATTATACCTGTTGGGACTAATACTATCCAAGAAACAGCCGCTATACCGTGCATAACTCTTTCTATTATATTGAAAGCATATACTTTTTTGCCATCGTGGCTAAAATGCTTTGGACCAACAACCAAAAAATGTAGTGTAAAACCTATAAGCACACCAAGTACTGCTATAACAACACCATAAGCAAAATACTCATTTCCTTGCAAAAAGGTGAAAAGTTCACCAAAGCCACCTTCGTAACCCTTTATATTTTCTACTCTAGCTGATGCCCAAACATTGCTATCATATTGATTTGTTCCGTCAGGTAGATGTAGAGCAAAGGCATTAACGATAAAAAATAATACAGATAATAACCTCATATTCTGTCCTTCTTGTAGTAAGCTATTTTCCAAGTTAGAGACTCTTTTATATCTTTTATGCCATAACCCCTAGCATTAACTCTATCTTGGTAAATTTTTTGTATTATATCAGATTCTCCCACAAGTAAAGCTTTTGTTGAACACATAGCCGCACACACTGGTACTTTGCCTTCTGCTATTCTGTTTTGGCCATACTCTTCAAATTCTTCTTCTGAATTTGTTTGTATATTTACACCACCAGCACACATTGTGCATTTATCCATACTTCCTTTTACACCAAAAGCACCATCTCTAGGGAATTGTGGAGCACCAAACGGACAAGCATAAAGACAATATCCACAACCTATACATATATCTTTATCGTGTAACACAACCCCATCTGCTCTTATATGAAAACAATCAACAGGACAAACTAGCGAACAAGGAGCATCCTCACAGTGCATACAAGATATAGATGTTGATAGCTCTTTCCCTGGTATTCCTTCGTTTAAGGTTACAACCTTTCTTCTTCTAATACCTATCGGAAGTTCGTGTGCCTCATCACAAGCCACAGAACAACCATTGCAATCTATACAACGATCCGTATCGCAATAAAATTTTAATCTAGTAAAGCTTTGATTCATTTATCGCTCCTTAAGCTTTTTCTATGCGGCATAATCCGCCTTTTGTTTCAGGGATTTGAGTGATGATATCATATCCATAGTTTGTAACTGTGTTTGCACTTTCTCCTGATGCGTATGGTTTTGTTCCTTCAGGGAAGTTACCAGTCATATCAACACCTTGCATTACACCTGCAAAGTGAAATGGTAAAAATATCATATCTGGAAGCACCGATGGAACCAATCTAGCCTTAACTTTTATCTTTGTTCCCTCAGGCGAGTGAATCCAAACCATATCCCCATTTTCTATGCCTTTTTGTTTTGCTAAATCCGGATGAATATCAGCAAACATTTCAGGTGTTAATCTAGCAAGATATTTGCTTGCTCTGTTTTCCATTCCAGCACCATTTAGATTTACAAGACGAGCTGTAACTAGGTTTATAGGGAACTCTTTTGCAAAGTCTTTGCTTTGTTGCAAGCTTTCATATTTTGTGTAAACTCTATAATGATTTGGCTTATCATTAAAGCTAGGATATTTTTTTGCCAAATCAGGTCTTTGAGAGTGTATAGGCTCTCTATGTTTTGGAATTTGGTCTGCAAATATCCAAACAACAGCCCTAGCTTTTGCATTACCATAAGGAGCTATACCTTTTTGCATACATTTTTCAGCTATTATATTGCTATCATCAACTTTCCAATTAGCACCCATTCTTGCTTTTTCATCTTCTGTTAGCTGTATGTTTAGGACTTTTTCTATATTGTCTTTTGTTATCTCTGGATATCCACCATTTATAGGCGAATCAATCGGAGCTGAACCATCTTCTGCTAATAAATTTACGCCATCACGCTCTAAACCATAACGATTTCTAAAACCCATGCCACCTTTGCTTACAGGTAAATTTACATTATATAAATTTGGGCTTCCGCAATGAGTTGTAGTCCAGCAAGGCCAAGGAAGACCATAGTATTCACCAGCGACATCTGTTCCTTCTTTTCCAAGAAGTGTTTTTTCATCAAATTTATCCCAATTTAATGTGTGATTTTTAAGTCTTTCAGGAGTCCAACCTGTAAGTCCTATTGTTTTTATAGTATTTGCTATTTCTTTTGTTGCTGCTTCTGGCCATTGGATGTTACCATTTTCATCTCTTATTGTTCTTGTAAGCTCTTCGTAAAAGCCAAGCCTTTTTGCAAGTTCAAATAAAATTTCTTGATCTTGTTTGCTTTCATATAAAGGATCTGTTACTTGAAATCTCCACTGTCCAGAGCGATTTGTTGCAACAACTGTTCCGCTAGATTCAAATTGTGTAGCTGATGGTAATAAAAATATATTATCTTGCTTGTGAGTAACAACAGCTGCTTCGTTCACAAAAGGATCTGCAAGAACTAATAATTCAAGATTATCAAGACCTTCTTGAACCTTTGCTTGTTGAGCTGTTGAAGTGATTCCATTTCCTATAACAAATAGTGCTTTTAAGTTTGTCCCGCTATTTTCAATTGAATCATTACCATCTTTACCGCCAAGTGAACCAGCCCACCAACGAGCTAGTGTAAAACCTGGTTTATTCATCCACTCTGGTTTTATAAAGTTTCCTTGAAGCCAATCAAAATCAACCTTCCACATCTTAGCAAAATATTTCCAAGCACCTTGTGCTATTCCGTAATAACCAGGTAGATTATCAGGTAAGTTTGCCATATCTGTTGCACCTTGGACATTATCATGGCCACGAAGAATGTTACAGCCACCGCCTTCTATACCCATATTGCCTAATGCAAGTTGTAAAATAGGTGCTATACGAGTGTTTGAGCTTCCTATTGAGTGCTGAGTTAGACCCATTGCCCATATTAAAGTTCCTGGAGAATTTTTTGCATATACTTCTGTTATCTCTTTTAATAATTCAGCTTTTACACCAGTAACATCTTCTACTATGTCAGGTGTCCAGTTTTTCGCTTCTTTTCTTATCTCATCCATGCCGTAAACACGGTCGTTTATAAATTGTTTATCTTCCCAGCCATTTTCAAATATCAAATTTAGCATTCCATACATAAATGGTATATCTGTCCCAGGTCTTATTTGAGCAAAATAATCAGCCTTGGCAGCTGTTCTTGTATATCTTGGATCAACAACTATTAGTTTTGATCTATTATTTTCTTTTGCTTTTAGAAAGTGTCTAAAACCAACAGGGTGATTAACCGCAGGATTTGCTCCAAAGATTATCATAGCTTTTGAGTTTTGGATATCTCCAAGATGGTTTGTCATAGCGCCATAACCCCAAGTATTCGCCACACCGGCGACTGTTGTGCTATGTCAAATTCTAGCTTGATGATCTAGGTTATTTGTCCCAAACATTGCGGTAAATTTACGTATATAGTAACTTTGTTCATTACTTACTTTTGCAGAACCCAAAAACATAACTTGTTCGGGATTTTCATCTCTATATTTTTTAAGTTGCTCTCCTATTCTATTAAGAGCTTCTTCGTAACTAATACGTTTCCATTTGCCGTTTTCTTTTACCATAGGGTATTTTAAGCGAACTTGTGAGCGAACCATATCGATCATGTCGCTTCCCTTACAGCAGTGGCCACCAGCACTTACAGGGTGATCTTGAGCTACCTCTTGGCGAACCCAAACACCGTTTGAAACTTCGGCCATTATACCACATCCTACAGAACATGCTGTGCATACTGTTTTTACCATTTTTGAATCAGGAAATGGATTTTTTAATTCATTCTTGGTGGCTTCTCTAGTTACTCCGCTGGCATAAATTCCAGTTGCTCCAGCGGTCATACCAAGAGATGCCATTTTCAAAAACGAACGCCTACCAACACGAGATGAAGCTAAATCGTTTTGCATAATACATCCTTTCTAAAATTTAATTTGCTTGTTTATAATAAAATTCCCAAGTTTTAGTTCTTGAGTATAAATTTTCTTCGCCTTTTTCTGTTTTTTTGGCTTTGTCTTTAGCCAAAACACTTGTAGAAGCAAGCCCAACAGATGTTCCTACCATAAGTTTTTTTAAAAACTCGCGTCTATTTTTTTGCATACTTTTCCTTTCTTTGGTTTTTATATTTGTTCTTCAGCTTTTCTTCTTGCTTTATTTGCTTCTCTTCTTATCATTTCAGATCTTGAAATTCCATTTTGAGTTTTTATATTTTTTTCATTTTCATAATTTGGTTTGTTAATACCATAATATAGTCTTTCAAATTCTATAAATGATTGAAGTATTAAGCAGATTGATTTGTAACTTTTAGAGTTTTGATGGTTATATAAGTTTAATATAAACTCATCAATAAAAGGATTTATTGTTGATTCAAATAGCTCTTTTGAAAACTCTTTATATTTTTCATCTTTATCTAGTATGTATGATATAAAATCAAACATTAATGAAAACACAAATCCTACATTGTCTTCGTTTTCTTTAAACTCTTTTTCATCTCTTCTTATATTTGTTTTTGATAAGATTTTTCTAACTCTAACACAGGCAGAACCGGAGCTATAGCCCTCTTCATAATAAGAAAATGTATTGTGTAAAGGTCTAGGCGGTGCATGAAATATATCATCATATTCATCAGCTAAAGCATTAAAATCAGTAAAATTTTCTAAAAAATTATTTATCCCGATAGAGCTTGTTTCATCAAGTGGTGATTGTTTTATTGTATTTAAAATATCCAAAACACTATCGTATCTATCTTTTTTGTTGTTAAAAACAAATAATTTTGAAAATAGAAGATAATAAATCTTTCTAGCATTTAAAATATTATTTTTATCTTCTTTTGTCATTGTCTTTCCTTAAAGTACATTTTTAATTTATACTTAAAAATGTAGTTAAAAATCTAAACAAAAGCAATTAAACATGATAATTTAGATTTTCTACTATAAAACTTTATCTTAAATTTACTTAGTGAGGAGTCTTTAAAAAATATAAGTTTTTATAATTCAAGTTTTATTAAATATGCCTTAATTGCATATTATTAGTAATACAAAGTTGCTATATTTATTATAAAAATAAAAAATATAGCAATTTGAAAATATATTATTATTTATGATAAAATATTTAAATAAAATTCCTTAAAAAATGGAGAAAATTAAATGAAAAAATCCCAGTCTGTAGAACCAAAGATCGCAGATCTCGCAAATGGGTGGCTTAAATCATACAATTTAGACTATAAATTAGAACAAGAAAATTTAAACGATGAGATAGATAGGGCACTTGAAAACTATCAATCAAAAAATGGTGGTAATGGTGGAAATAGACCAGATTGTAAACTTTTATTGCAAGATAAGTATTTAAAATTTTATCCAATATTGATAGAGTATAAAGGCTATAAAGATAAATTAGTAAAGCTAAATGACAAAAACCAAGTAGACAATATTACAAGTAAAAATGAACATAATTTTACAAATATAAACTCATATGCCGTAAATGGTGCAGTCCATTATGCTAATGCACTCTTGCATCATACCGGTTATGAAGATATTATATCTATAGGAATTACAGGCTACAAAGACGAAAAAGGGAAGATAATCTACTCTATAGGTGTTTATTATGTGTCAAAAACAAATTTAGGAGTAGGGCAAGAAGTTGGTGATTTTACAGATCTATCATTTTTAAAAAAAGAAAATTTTGATAACTTTATAGAAAAAGTTAAAAAGCTATCTCTTACAACAGAAGAACTGGAACTTATCAAAGAACAAAAAGAAAGAGAGATAACTGCAAGCTTAACAAAATTAAATAATGATATATATAAAAATGAAACAGGGCTTGGAGAAAATGATAGAGTTTACTTGGTTGCAGCTTCAATTATGGCAACACTAGGAGTTCCAGGCAAGGTTTCTCCACTTAAAAAAGAAGATTTAAAATCACTAGATGAAATTGGAAACACCGATGGGGATATAATAATAAGAAAAATACAAGCTTTTTTAAGCGAAAAGAACTTACCAAAAAATAAAATGGATTTAATTGTTAGAACTTTACAAAACACACTTTTAAGCGATAATATCAATAAAGTTGCAGATGGAGAAACACAGCTAAAAAGAGTATTTACAAAAATAGTTGATGATTTGGGAATTTATTATAAAATAGGCTTAACTACTGATTTTACGGGTAAGCTATTTAATGAAATGTATGGTTGGTTAGGCTTTACTCAAGATAAGCTAAACGATGTCGTGCTAACACCATCATATGTAGCAAATTTACTTGTAAAATTAGCAAGGGTAAACAAAGATAGCTTTGTCTGGGATTTTGCTACTGGTTCGGCGGGTCTTTTAGTGGCTGCTATGAATGAAATGCTAAATAATGCTAAAAATAGCATAAAATCGCCCGATGAACTTAGAAAAAAAGAAGCTAAAATAAAAGCAGAACAACTCTTAGGGCTTGAAATTTTACCTAGTATTTATATGTTGGCTATTTTAAATATGATTTTAATGGGAGATGGTAGTTCAAATATTTTAAATCAGGATTCTATTAAAGATTTTGATGGTAAGTATGGTTTTGGAAAAACTGATGATAAATTTCCAGCTGATGCCTTTGTGTTAAACCCGCCTTATTCGGCAAATGGTAATGGTATGAACTTTGTTGAAAGTGCATTTGAAAAGATGAATAAAGGTTATGGAGCTATCATTATACAAGGCAGTGCAGGAAGTGGAAAAGCCATAGAATACAATAAAAAAATATTAGAAAAAAACACCTTAATAGCAAGTATTAAAATGCCAATAGACCTTTTTGTTGGAAAATCAAGTGTCCAAACTTATATTTATGTTTTCAAGGTTGCAGAGCCTCATCATAAAGATGATATTGTTAAATTTATTGATTTTTCAAACGATGGCTATACTAGAACCAATCGCAAAAAAGCAAGCAATAATCTAAAAGACACAGATAGGGCAAAAGAGCGTTACGAAGAGCTTGTAAATTTGGTTCGCTTTGGTAAAGGTAAGTTAAATATATTTACAGATAAGGAATACTACGAAGGACATATTGACCCAAAAAATGGAGCAGACTGGAACCAATCAGCACCTATTGACATAAAGCCAACTTTAAAAGATTTTAAAAAAACGGTGAGTGATTACCTAGCTTGGGAAGTAAGCAATCTACTTAAAAACCAAAGTAATAATTTGGGAAAGTAAGTTCCCCGCTTAACGAAATGCTAGAAGGTGTTAAGTGGGGTGAGTTTAGGATAGGAGATTTGTTTGAAATAGGAACAGGTTCTCTATTATCGGGCAATGAATTAAATAAAGGTAGTATTCCTAGAATTTCAGTAAGATCTGATAATAATGGCATTTTAGGTTATTTTGATACTGAAAAAATAGATAATTCTAGGCATTTTGAAAATTTTATCTCTGTAAACTTTTTTGGAAGCGACGGTGGTATATTTTATCATCCATATAAAGCAAGTGTTGAAATGAAAGTCCATACTCTAAAAATTCCAAATATTGAGTTTAATGCTAGAACAGGAAAATTTATAGCATCTTCTTTAAGTATATCTTTAAATGGTTTTAATTATGGTAGTCAGTTGTCAAGTTCAAAGCTGAAAAATTTAAACTTTAAAATCAAACTCCCCATTTGTGAAAATGGGGAAATAAATTTTTCCTTTATGGAAAAATTTATTGCAGAGCTAGAAGCTACTCATCTTGCAGAGCTAGAAGCGTATTTGCAAGTAACAGGCTTAAAAGATTATAAATTAACAAATGAAGAAATTAGGGCTTTAGAAGATTTTGAAAATGATAGTATAAAATGGTGTGAATTTAGGCTAGGAGATTTGTTTAAAATAGAAAAAACAAAAAGCTTTAATTCTGATAGTCTAGTTGATGGTTTTGAGTATGACTATGTAACAAGGACTTCAATAAATCAAGGTATTTTGCAAACCACTGGTTTTATAAATGACAATAATATAAATTCGGAAGGCACTTGGAGTTTGGGATTGTTGCAGATGGACTTTTTTTATCGTGAAAAAAAATGGTATGCAGGGCAATTTGTAAGAAAAGTAATTCCTAAATTTGAATTAAACGAATATACGAAATTGTATTTTTCGTCCGTGCTAAATTCTTTGAAACCTTATTTGTTGACATTGGCTGTTAGATTTGTTGATGAAGAATTTAGAAAAATTAAAGTTAATCTCCCTGTTTTTAAAAACAACATACCTAATTACGATTTTATGCAAACTTTTATAAGAGCCATTGAAAAACTTGTTATAAAAGATATAGTTTTATTTGCAGAGCGAAAAATAAAAGCAACGAAATCTGTAATAAATAAGTGATTTTAAGGTTGAAGCTTTATGGTTTTGACCTTGATATTACTTTTTTATTTTCTTGTTCTTTGTGTGTATAAAAAACTTAATATTTAAATCATATAATTGTTTGTTTTAGATAAAATATTGTATTATATTAACAAACAAACACTACAAAGGAAAAATTGAATGGAAAAAAAGATAAAAATTGTAGCAACATTAGGACCTGCTAGCGACAATATAAATACTATAAAAGAGATGGTATTGGCTGGTGTAAATGTATTTCGTTTAAATTTTAGCCACGGAACACATGAATATCACAAAGAAAATATACAAAAAGTAAGAGAAGTTGAAAAAGAACTTGATACAAAAATAGGAATACTTCAAGATATATGTGGTCCAAAAATTCGTATAGGCAAACTAGAAGAAAAATTTGAATTAAAGCCAAATGATAGACTTGATATTTATACACAAGATATACTCGGTGTTAAGGTGGCTGAAAATCACTATAAAACATCTATAAATCAGCCACAAATTTTAAAGATGTTACAAAAAGATCAATATATCTATCTTTACGATGGAAATATAAGAGCAAAAGTTGTAAGTGTTGATGATACTATGGTTCAAACTGTAGTTAAAAATAGTGGTGTATTAAACTCAAATAAAGGTGTAAATTTCCCAAATACAAGACTTGGTATAGATGTTATTACACCAAAAGACAGAGCAGATATGGAGTTTGGAGCAGAACAAAAGGTTGATTTTGTTGCTATTAGTTTTGTTCAAAATGCTGACGATGTAAAAAAAGCAAAAGATATATTAAACTCATTGGGTTCAAAAGCAAGATTACTCTCAAAGATAGAAAAATTTGATGCAGTTGAAAATATAGATGATATTATAAAAATAAGTGATGGTATTATGATAGCTCGTGGAGATCTTGGTATAGAGATACCTTACTATGAAGTGCCTACCATTCAAAAATCAATAATAAAAAAAGCAAATATAGCAAGCAAGCCAGTTATAACAGCAACTCAAATGATGCTATCAATGGCAGAGCATGAAACAGCTACAAGGGCTGAGATAAGTGATGTCGCAAATGCAGTTTTAGATGGGACAGATGCTGTTATGTTAAGTGAAGAAAGTGCAGTTGGTATAAATCCAATAGCTGTTGTAAAAGCTATGAGCAATACTATACTTCAAGCACAAAAGATATACCCATACAATAAATTTGATCAGCTTGAGTTCTTGGATGAGACCGATATGGTGGCTTCAAGTGCTGCGGCATTGGCATATAGACTAAATGCAGATGCTATTATATCTATAACAGGCTCTGGTAAATCAGCTATAAAAATAGCCAGAAATAGGGTTGATATGGATATTATAGCTGTTACTCATGATCCTCAAATATCTGGTTCTTTAACACTCGCTTGGGGTGTTGGCTCTGCAAATTTTGTATTACCAAAGTGCAATACCATAACAGAACTTCTCATGAGAATGATAAAAGAAGCTGTCAAAAATAAAATAATAGATATAGATAAGACATATCTTGTTACAGCTGGTTTTCCTACTGGTGTTGAAGGTAGCACAAACTTTATGAGAATTTTAAGAAAAGAGCAGATAGAACATTATTTATCACTATAAAATATCTTTTTTAAAGGGTTTTAAATTTACTATTTTTAACCCTTTTTTATAAAAATATACATTATTTTACAAAATTTCATGTACACTAATAACAGATTATTAATACAAGCTTGTTTAAAATGTTATATCAAAATAAATAAATTATGATAACAGTCCATAAAAACGAGCTTAAACGACTCTTATTAATATATTTTCTTAATTAAGATTTTATTTATACTACATTAATCCAAATTTAAAAATAAAATACGATACTTTCATCAAATAAAAAATAGGAGAAAACGATGGAAAGAAAAGTAAAAGCTCAGGTTAATGGATTTAGGACTATGGATGGTGCGGGTGTAAAACTCGTTAGGGTTTTAGGAAATCAAACAACAGATGTGTTTGACCCTATATTGATGCTGGATTCTTTTGATAGTGTAAATCCAGATGATTATACAGCAGGTTTTCCTATGCACCCACATAGAGGCATAGAGACAGTAAGTTATGTGTTTAAAGGCAGAATGATGCATAAAGATAACTTAGGTTTTCAAGATACAATAGGCGATGGTGAGGTTCAGTGGATGACTGCTGGTTCTGGGATATTGCACGAAGAGAGACTTCCAGCTAGCGAAAGAATGTTAGGTGTTCAGTTATGGTTAAACTTACCAGCTAAATACAAAATGGTAAAACCAGAGTATAATGCGATAAAAAATGAGCAAATAGAAGAGATACCTTTTGATGGTGGTATGATAAGACTGCTTGCTGGAGAGTATAAAGACCATAAAGGTTATCAAGGAAAATACCTTCCGTTAAATTATTATGATATAGAGTTAGAGCCAAATGCTAGTATAACTATAGATACAAAAAGTGATGATTCTATCATGCTATTTACACTTTTATCTGATGCAGAGATAAGCGGCGAACACATAAAAGAAAAAACAGCTGTAAAGCTTACAGATGGCGATAGTGTAACTATAAAAGCTTTGGATAAAAAAGCAAAAGTTTTATTTATGGGTTCTAAGAGACTAGATGAAAGTATATCTTGGGGCGGACCTATAGTTATGAACACCGAAGAAGAGCTAAGACATGCATTCTTTGAGCTAAAAACAGGAACTTTTATAAAATAAACTTAAAAAGCTTGTTGGGTTATCCAGCAAGCTTTAATGAAATTTAAGACTTCTATGTTATTATCCTACTAAATGTGTGTAAAAAATCTAACATCATTGTTTAAACCAAACCAAAAATAAAGCAAACCCAACAAAACCCAACACCTTTACAAGCCAACTCTTTTAAGTTGTTTTAAATCCTATAAAAGCCTAATGCTTTCAAAGCTATACTTTATCCGGTAATTTTTATCCAAATCCATAAAAACCAAAAATTTTAGTATTTGTTTATATGCTTTACTAAGTCAAACCCAACTTTTATTAAATTTCAAAAACTATAACTTTTTATGTTTTATTTGTATAGCAAAACCTAACTTTATCAAAATTCCAAAACCCCACAAAAATCACACATAATTATTTAGACCAAATCAAAAATAGAACAAACTTTGTGTGCAAAAATCTAATAGTTTTAAAAGCTAACTCTTTTTTAGTCTTTTTAACTTCACAAACATCATACTCTTTAATTAAGCCTTTTAAATCACACAACAGCCCAATACTTTCAAAAGCTCACTTTGCCACATCACATAAATCATAAAGCCATACTTTATCCGGTAATTTTTTATCTAAATTCCTAAAAACCAAATAGTATTTGTTTGTATGCCTTGCTAGTTTAAAACCGCAACTTTATCCAAATCATCTATAAAATTTTACTTATTTAACATAGATATTACATTTTCTAACTCCTCACTTTGTCCTATCCTGTAAAGTGCAAAGTCGTATTTGATAGGGTCGTTTTTATCAAATGTCCTTAGTTTGTTTGTGAGTTCTAAAACTGCTTTAAAGTCATAAGTCTTTCTTTTAACAAGCCCAAGAGACAACGAAACCCTATGTGTGTGAACGTCTAGTGGTATCAAAAGTTCGCTTTTATCTAGGCTTTTAAAAATTCCCAAATCTATATCGGTATCTCTTACCATCCATCTTAGGTACATATTGTATCTTTTGTATGGAGAGCTTGGCTCTTTATCAAAAGGCCTTGCAAAAAAGAACTCATACCCATCTGATTTATAAGGGTTTAGTTTATAAATTTCTTTTATAAGCTCGTTTATAGCATAGCACATGCCACCTTTTTGAAACCCTTTTTTTAGTGTATGCTCTATATCCAAATCTTTTTTTAGTCTACTTAGAGTTATAAATATATTTTGCACATCTTTTGTGTTTTGAAATCTATATTTGTGTATTGTTATGCTTTTTATTATCTCTTTTTCTGTCTCATCTAATAGCGAAAATTCAAGAGAGTTTAAAAACTTTACTATAAGTTTTGCATTTCCATATGCAAACAAAGCACATACAAGACAAGAAACTGGCTCTTTTAGTTTTGTTGCGACCTGCAAAGGATCGGCATAAGAAAATAACTCATTTTGTCTGTTTTTATCAAAAACATAACCATCTAGTATATTTTTAATCATTGTTTTAAGGTAAGTAGTGTTTCTAACATTTGATTTACAGTTGTTACTATCTTCGCTGCTGCTCCATAACTAGCCTGAAATCTAATTAAATTTGTCAATTCTTCATTTGTATCAACACCACTTACAGACTGAAACTCTTGCTCTGCTGTTTTAAAAAGAGATGTATTTGTTTCATTAAAGTTATTATTTGCTTCTGTATCACTTGCTATATCTGTGGTTAAAAATCTATAATACCCATCTATAGTATCATCTCTATCTTGTGCTATTCCATTTGAATAAAATTTTAATTTATCATATTGTAGCTGAACCATTTTATTAGCAACCTCATTGTTTCCAGAAACAGGTTTTGAGTATGCTCTAAGCTTTGTATGATCCGAGATAAAATCACTATTTATAGCCATATCTCTTGCTTTTTCGCCATCAAAAAATCTATTTAGTCCAAGAACACCAGGGACATTTGTGCCGTGATCAACAAAAGCAATACTATAAAGCCCTTTTGTCTGTTTAGGTATAACAGCAAATGTTCCTTTATTTGATAATTTATCATAAAAATAAGATGCTTCAAAATAATCATTTACATCATTTGACATATTATTGTCATTATTATCATCCGAGTTTGAGTTAAAATCGTGCATTATAGAGTTTCCATAAGTTAGATCATTCATGGTTGTTGTTCCATTAACATCTATCGTTTTTTTGGCTATTTCTTTTCCTGTATTGTCATATACTATAACATCAAAAGTCCCGTTTTGAACATCTTTGCTAAAATTCATTAAGGTCTTATCATTTTCTAAGAAGTCAAACTCTTTGGTGTTTGATATCTCTACTGCTGATTGTGCATAGATATTATTTGTGTTGTGTATGATTGTTTTTGCAAGTGTATCAAGGTTGTCTATATATTTTTGCACAGAGCCTTCTGTAAATTTTTGAGCCAAAGGATCATAGTGTCTACCACGAAGATCAAGCTGTGCCCCTATCTTGCCATTATAAATTTTATCTTCCATTTTTATAAGTCTACCATCTTGCATCTCATAAAAAATTCCAGTAAATTGTCCTTTTGTATCAGCCTTATTCATAACAAGAGGATGAAAGTTAACACCATCTACTATACTTACACCACCTATATTTAGGTTGTAAAATCTTCCCTCATCGGTGATTCCACTATCTATCCTTGTGTTGCTTTTTAAATCACTCTTAAAAGTATCTATATTTACAAGTTTTGATAATGCAAGTTCTAGCTCATCTCTTTTATCTCTTAAGTCATTTGCATTTACTTTTATACCTGAGTCAGCACCTGATTCTACTCTTCTTATCTCTTTGTTTAGGTTTGCTATTTGCTCGCCTATTTTATTTACTTCTTCAACATTTATTTTCATTAGCCTATCTACTTCTGATTGAAGGCTATCAAGCTTTGTAGCTGTTCTTGATATGCCTTTAGTAAATACAGAAGCCATATTTATAAGGTTTAGTTTTTGTGCCGAATCATTAGGATTTGAGGCAAATTTATTCCAGGCATTAAAATAATTTGTCATATCTCTACTCAATCCAGAATCCTGCAAATCCGGAAAATTTTGAGCTAATTCTTGCATTATCCTTTGTTTAAAAGTTGTATTTTCTAAATTTGATGATGCTGATTTAAGCCTTGCATAGGTAAATTCATCGTGTATTCTTACAGTGGTTTCTACCTGTGTTCCCATGCCAACACCGCCCTCAACATTATACAAAGACATTGCTGAGGTTTGGACAACTCTTTGTCTTGTATAGTATGTGGAGTCGGCATTTGCTATATTATTTCCAGTTGTAGATATTTGAACTTGTGCCGCATTTAGCCCTGAAACACCTGTGTTTAAAGACATAAAAATATTTGCCATATTAAACCTTTGCCTTATATAATGTGTTTGTGTTTAAATTTTTAGAGTATGTATTTGAGTCTATATCAAACATCTCCTTTGTCAAACTATCAAAAAATTCTTTTACTACAACTACATGTTTTGCATATTTTTTGTTTACTTCGTTTAGACTTTCAAGCCTTTCGCGCATTGTTACAAGTTTTGATTTTGCTTCATCATCTAGAGTTTCTGCTATGCTTGATGATGTTTGTGATATTTTAACTAGCTCTTTGTCGATATTTCTTTTTGTCTCTTCAAATTTTTTTATAAGAAGACCTTTTTTTCTTACACTCTCATCTACAAGTGAGTGTTTTGCCTCTTTTATATTTAAAATATCTTGTTTTGTGATCTCTATCAATTCTTCAAGAGTCACAATAGCTTCGTTTAAATATCCATTTAACATCTTAATCCTTCATAATCATACAAGAGTATCTAGTATAGCTCCTGCTGTTTTTTTCATATCTATCTTATATGTGCCATCTTTGATAGCATCTTTTATATCTTGCAACTTTGTATTTTCTTGCTTAGATATATTTTGTATGTCATTATCTTTGTTGGTATTCAAGCTTTTGTTTGCTACATTTGTGCTTAAGCTTGATGAAAAACCACTTACATTACCTATCATTTTAAAGCCTTTAGTTTGATTTACAAAAACCAAATCGGCATAAAATATTTTTTCTTAAGACCTCTCTTTTAAAAAATTAAACAAAAGTTCGCTAAACCCAAGCCCACCACTAAGAGCCTTACTCATAGTGTCATTATACATTGACTTATATATGTCAGATCCGGCTGATTTTGGAAAGATTGAGCTTTTTTCATCCTCTTTTAATGCTATATCAAGCACCTCTTTAACCAAAAAAGACTCAAAAGCATCTGTTTGTTCTTTTAGTAATTTATCCTGTTTTGCATTTGATTTTAACCTATCTGTATTTATGCTATTAAATGAATTTATAGCTAGAGTGTTGTCTGTATACATTACATTACCTTTACATCCACGTGTATCGCACCAACACGCTTTAAATTTTGAATGATAGCTATTATGTCGCTAGGTGAAGCACCAAGTTTGTTTAAAGCTCTTGTTACTGTTGCTAGTGTTGTTTTTTGATCCTCTATCCTTAGTAAATTTGCTTTTGGGGATATAGCCGAGCCATCTTGCAAGTCAAAGTCAGTCTCGCTTTTTTTGTTATATGAATTGGGTTCTATCTTTATGGTTATATCACCATGTGTTAGTATAACAGGATCCACGCTTACATTTATACCACTTACTATCGTTCCGCTTCTTTCATCTATAACGACTTTATCATCAGTAGTATAGTTTATATCTAGGTTTAACACAGTGCTTATTATGTCTATCAAGTTTGCTTCATCTGGTTTTTTTATGATTATAGTTTTTGGATCTATTGCTGATGCTGTTTGTATACCTAAAGCCGAGTTTATAGTGTTTTGTGTATCCATGGCCGCTTTAAAATTTGAAGTTTTTAGACTTAGGGTAAAACTTTGCTGATTGTATATATCATAAGCTACCTCTTTTTCTACCAAAGCACCATTTAGTATAAGTCCGGCTGTCATATGTTTATCGCCACCTCTGCCTATGATCTTTCCGCCTATACTAAGCGAACCTTGTGCTAACGCATATATATCGCCATCAACACCCTTTAAAGGTGTCATTAGAAGCGTTCCTCCTTGAAGGCTTTTTGCATCTCCTATAGATGATATCGTAACATCAAGCTGATCGCCTTGTCTTGCAAATGGCGGCAGTGTTGCTGTTACTATCACGGCTGCGGTATTTTTTGATTTTATATCATCTGGATTTATCTTGACATTTACTGTTTGTAGCATATTTGATAAAGATTGTATCGTAAACTCAGATGTAGAGCCATCACCAGTTCCATTTAGTCCTACTACAAGTCCATATCCTATGAGCTGATTTTCTCTCACACCCAGCACACTTGCTATATCTTTTATCTGAGTAGCAAAAACACTTTTAAGTGTAGCTAAGATAAGCACAAGAAAAACAAACTTTTTCATATAAGACCTTATTTTTTGATTTTTAAAGGATACAAGCAAGAACTGTTCCATCTTTGAAAATAAACAGTTAAAATAACATTTAAGTTAAATTTAATGTATCAAAAAGTAAAATATTTACTTAATTTTAACTTTTAAAAGGAGAAGAAATGAAAATTTCAAAGATTGCGTGCGCTACATTATTAGGTGCTATTATAGTTACAGGTGCATTTGCAAAGGATGCAAATGCTGAGATAACTAAATATAATGAAGAAAAAACAAAGCTAGAAAAATCCCAAAAAGCAGAAGAGGTATTTAAAACCCAATTAGAAAATCTCAAACAATACATAAGTGATCTTAAAACTTATGATCCAGATAACCACAAAGAAGGTAATTCAGCTAAGATATTTGAAATAATGAGTAAAATTAGTGAAGCTAGAACAAACCTGAGCCATATAGGAGATATTAAATATGGCGGTGGTAAACGTTATATAAAGTATACTGATGCAAATCGAAATGAGGTTGTTCTTAAAAGAGGAGGAGCTAGTTTAGAAATTAAAATTAATGGTTTTGCTAAAAATTTTGCTTTAGATGCAAAGATTAATAAAGCAACAGCAGGAGATTTTAAAAAATTATTTGCAGATGGTAATAAAAAAATTGTAGAGGGTCTTATAGATGGCTTTATTAAAAAATTTGATGAAGCTGTTAAAGCAAGAAAAAATTTTGTTATTCAAAAAGAGATTATATATCTTAATAAGCTTAATAATGAAGCGGATAGATTTTCCGAAAAAGATACTAATGCTCTAAACTCAATACTTAAAGACCTACCTAGAGAGCTAAAAGAAACCGCAGATGCTTTAGGCACTAACCATGAGCTTACCTTAGGTCAAAATAATTCTAATACCAATGTAAAGATAACTATCAAAGATGCAAAACATGCAAAAGCACTTTTTGAAGCTGTAGCAACATTAAGTATCGATGGTATACCACTAGAAGATGCAAAAGCCGCAGCTAAAGTCCTTATGGATGCTGGAGTGAAACTAAAAGCAGATAAACAAGACCTTAGTAAGATTTCTGAAGGTAGTGAAGTAAAAGAAGCTTTGGATATAGACAAATTTGATAATATTGCTAAGAAATTTGAAGAAGATAAAAAAGTAAATGAAGCAGTTCAAGCTCTACTTATAAAAGATCTATTATTTGATTTTAATGAAAATAGTAAATTAACTGAAGATCTTCACAAGACAAGAGAAGAAAAAAAAAGAGAATTAGTAAAAGCTCTTGAAGAAAAAGAAGGCGATGCTAATAACTTTAAAAAACAAGTAGAAACAAACAATAATTCACAAGATAAAAAAATAATCCTAAATGCAGATCCTAAAAAACTTGCAGAGCAAAAAAGAGCCTTAAAAGAAATTAAATATATTTTGGAACATGATGCAAATGGATATGATGAAAAGCAGCAAGATGCAGCAAAGAAAAAAGCATTTGATGAGGCACTAGCAAAAGCAAAAGCAGCTGGTGTTGTTATAGCTGATAATGATTATTCTAACAAAAAAGCAAGTGAATTAGAAAAAAAAGTAGAAAAAGCCTTAGAAGTATTTAATGGCAATAATGGTAACAATAAAATCAAAACAGTAGTAGATGCACAACAAGCATTTGAAGTAGCACTACAAGCATATCGCGATAGTGTATCTTTAAGAGTTGATGCTATTATAAAAAACCCTAAAAACTCTTTATCATCAGTAGCTAAAAATATAATTTCATCTTTAGCCGATATAACAGATTCTAATGTAAAAGCTTTAGCTACTGTATCGTTATTTGATAAAGAATTTTTGCTAAAAGTTATAAAAGCCAACGAAACCTCAATCCAATCAGCAACAAACGAAATAGGTAAAGTATCTAATCTAGATATGGTTAACTTTAGTAGCCAACTATCGACTGCAACAAGACTTGCTAAACTAAGCAATCCATTTAATGAAGACTTAGCATTAGCATCTGCTATAAATAAACTAAGCAATGATAAATTTGCTGATAATGGTGATAGTGTATCATCTATAATAAAATCATATACAGATAGATTTAACAATGATAACAATATATGGGCAAACGTTATAGGTGCAAAAGGTAAAGTAAAAGATAGTTCTAATCCAGAACTACATGGCTTTAGTATAGGTTATGATAGAGCATTTGATAATACAATAGTAGGTGGATATATGACTCTTGCTAAATCAAAAGCTGATTCTAGCCTAATCAACACAAAAGCAAGCAACTATCAATTTGGTCTATATGCTAGAACATATATAGACAATAGCGAAATAGATACAAGAGTATCATTTGGTAAAGCTAAAAACAAAATTCAAAGAAATGTTATGCTTGAAGATAGAAAGCTAACCCAAGATGGTAAATATGATACTACATATGCATCATTTGCAGTTGATTATGGTTATGTAATGAATCTAAGTGATAGCTTATTTGTAAAACCATTAGTAGGACTTGATTATTCTCACTCTAAATCAAAAGCTTTCAAAGAAACTGGAGATTTACCATTATCATTTAATGGTGTTACTTCAAAATCTTTAAATGCTAAACTAGGTTTAGAATTTAGAAAATATGTAGACAATGGAAACTACCTATACATAACTCCAGGATTTGAAGCAGAAGTATATAAAGATGTAAAAGATCCTGTAGCTAGATTTATAGGTTCAAACAAAGATATCAAACTAAAAGCAGATGATAAAAAAGGAAGATTTGTTACACTTAAAACAGGTGCGGAATTAAAACTAACAGATGCTTTATCTACAAATGTTAACTTTGGTGTAAAAGCTAAATCAAAACAACAATACTTTGATGGAACTGTAGGACTTAAATATAAGTTCTAAGAACACAACTAAACTACAACCACAACTCTAACCAAGGGTTGTGGTTATCACACATACACATAAACAACACTAATCTTATAAAACATACAAATTTCTATCAAATATTTAGCTTATTTTAATATATAAAGGGCTAAAATATGGATTTTATATCTATTTGTATATTAAATATAGATATAATTTATATAAAAGGAGAAAAAATGAAAATTTCAAAGATTGCATGTTGCACATTATTAGGTGCTATCATCGCCACAGGTGCTTTTGCGGACGAGAAACAAGATTATCTTAATATAAAAGATGCAAAAGATAATATTGTTAAAGAGATTAAAGCTTTTAAAGATAGTTTATCAAAAGTTACTAAGTTTTATTTAGATCGTTATGATTCTCTCAACAAAGACGATGTTCCATCCCTTAAAGAACTACATAGCCATATTACTAAATTAGTTGAATATTTTGATGTGATCAACAAAGACAAAAAAGGTGTTTCTATACCTAAAAATGGTCAAGATACTTGTGATAAAGATAAAACAAATAATTGTCTTTTTGCTATTATACAAGATAATGGCAAAAAAGGAGTTTACCTTAATGGTAAAAAAATAGCTAAGTTAGATAAAAATAAACCTGTAATAGAGAAAGATATTTTAAAAAAATATAAAGAAAAAAATAAACCATTAGATGAATCTGTATATTTAAAACTACAAGAATTTGTAAACAAGCAAGCAAAAGAAATTGCAGATAAGTATACAAAAGAAGCTTTAAAAAATGATGGATTTAAAAATGCAGATAAAAAGCTTTTAGCTGAAGCTATAGTAACAGCAAATGGATTAAATAAAAATGAAGCTCAAACAGTATCATCTTTATTTAATATCAAAGATGATAAAAATAAACTTTCTGATATTATTGCAGAATACGAGGATTCTGAAGAGATAGCTATGTTGGGTAAAATGATAAATAAATCTTTAGAAGATATTACCAGTGGCTTTAATCATATCGATACGATAGATGCTATCATATCAAATACTGGATTAGCTACAAACTCAAGACTTGCTAAACTAAGCAATCCATTAAACGATGATCTAGCTTTAGCTTATGCTATAAAAAATCTAAGTGATAATAAATTTGCAGATAACGGAGATACTCTTTCAAGTGTAGTAAAAGAGTATACAAATAGATTTAACTATGACAGCAACCTATGGGGAAATATCATGGGCGGTAAAGCTAAATTAAAATCTCAAGCAAATACAAATACTTATGGATTTATGTTAGGTTATGATCAGGCATTTGATAATATGATAATTGGTGGATATGCTGGATATACTAATGCTAAATCATCAAGTAAAATGCTAACAACCAAATCAGACAACTATCACTTTGGTGCTTATACTAGAATGTATATAGAACAAAACGAAATAGATGCTAAAGTATCTTATGGTAAAGGTAAAAACAAACTAGATAGAAAAGTTATAGATCCAGACTTTGATGCTAATGGTAAATACGATACTAATTTCTTCGATGCAAGTATTGATTATGGTTATATATTTGATATAAACAATAACTCTTTTATGAAACCAATGATTGGTTTAGAGTATAGCCATGTAAGTACTAAAGGCTTTAAAGAAACTGGTAAAGTTCCTGTAAGCTTTAAAGGAACTACTGTAAAAACACTATCAGCTAAAGCAGCAGTAGAGTTTAGAAAATACATAGCAAATGGTAACTTCTTATATATAACTCCAGGTATCCAAAAAGAGTTACGTAAAAGTATGAAAGATACACAGCTAGCATTTGTAAACTCAACAGAAAATATCAAATATGCATCTAAAAAAGATAAAAACACATTCTTTACACTTAAAACAGGTGCAGAGATGAGACTAACTGATAATCTATCTACAAATATAAACTTTGGCGTAAAAGCTAAATCAGAATCAAAATACTACAATGGAACAGTAGGACTTTCTTATAAGTTTTAATTGTTAAATAAACGACCCCTTTTAGGGGTTGTTTTATATAAAATAACTAAGCGTAGTAGCTCCAAATTTTTTTGTTTTTATTAGTTTGAAAGTTGCCAAGCTTTCTTCAAATTTAAAATCACTCGAATGCTCAAAAACTATCATATATATATTTTGTTTATTTAGACTTGATATTAGATCGATAAGATCGTTATAAATATCCTTAAAGCCATCTCTAAAATCAAAAGGTGGATCAAGATATAATAAAACCTTATCCGAGCTTTTATTTATGATGTCAGGAAGTAGCTTAAAACTATCTCCTTTTATGGCTTTTAGATTTGTATTATCTATGGAGTTTAGGTTTTTTTGTGTTAGCTTAAAGGCTTCGTTATCTATCTCTATAGCTAATGCGTTTTTTACTCCATTACTAAAAGCTTCACATGCCATAACACCACTTCCGCCAAAGCCTTCTATAAAAACCAATGGTCTTAACTCATATCTCACACTATTGAAAAATGACTCTTTTACTATGCTTTTTGTGCTTCTAGTTGTTTTTAGGCTAGGTAGTTCAAGTTTTTTTCCTTTAAATTTTCCACTAGATATGGTTGTAAAAATTTTTGACATTTTTTGACACCTTGTTGTATTTTTTATTTAATAGCTATTATTTTGATTCGTTTATAAGTTTAACAATATCTTGTTTGAAATTATTTAAAAGTATATCTAGTTTTTCTTCAAAAGTATCTGTTGTTTGGTTTTTTGTGATGTTTTGAACTTGTATAGCGGAGTAAAATTCTTTAAGAGTGTTTATAAGTGCTTTTTTTGTAAATGGTAAGTTTATATGATGATTTTCAGTGCCTATTAAAAATAGCGGTTTTTTTGTTTGAATTTTTTTATCAGATACTATAAAATCGCATTCAAATCGCTCACTTACATACTCACTACAAAACAAAAACATAGTTTTTTGCAGTATAATGCATTCGCATTCAAATGAAATTTTCATACAAGTCCTTATATAATTTTTGTCATTTTATCAAATTTAAATTTAAATAGCCTAAAGAAAAATGATTTTTTACCGATTTTAAAAGTATAGTTATTAATTAATGATATTTTCAAGGAGTGAAAATGGAAATTTTCAAAGCTGCAGCTCAACAGCTAGATACTTCAGTATCAATAAAGTCAAATCACAATACTCAAACAAGAGAAGTTGAGAGTGTTAAAATTCAAAAGAATTTAGTAGATAAAAACAATGAGCCAGATAAACTTGATAAGCTTTCTTCTGGCGAAATGGATAAAAAACTTAAAGATATAACAACTGAGCTAAATTTTCAAATGCAACAACTAAATACAAATATTAGATTTAGCTACAATGCAGAAGAAAGCACTATGGTTGTTCAAGTAAGAGAGGCTGATACGGGAGCTGTTATCAGAGAGTTGCCTACGAAAGAAGCGTTAAGGATAGCAAGATATTTTAAAGAAAGCATAGGTTTGCTTTTTGACAAGGAGAGTTAAAAATGCCAACAACTGATTCAGTTTCAAGCACAACAAACACAAAAGGGATTATGGGTCTTGGGAGTAGAGGTAGCGCTGCTTTAAATGATGAACTAATAGGAAAATTAAAAGCAGCTGATAGTAGAGCACAGGTAGATCCTATAAAGAAAAAAGTAGAAGATAATTCATTTCAAAAACAAGAATTATCTGCTTTAATGACTCTTATGGATAATGTAAACGCCAGTTTTAAAGAGTTAAACAATGAAGCATTATACTTTAAAAGAAAGGTAAACTCATCAGGTTCTAGCGCTTCTGTTAGTGTTGTTCCTGGTGTTAATATCCAAGATTTAAATCTTAATGTAAAACAAGTAGCACAAAAGGATAGCTTTCAATCTTCAAGATTTAAAGACTCGGCAAGTTCTTTGAATGTTGATTCTGATACTAGTTTTAATCTTGAAATAAGAGGTGTTTCTTACAAGATAGAAGTAGCCAAAGGTGCGACACTACAAGATGTGGCAGATAGTATAAATAAAACAGCTGGTTTTGATGTCCAGGCTAGGATAATAAAAGTAGGTGGTGAAAATCCATATCAACTAGTATTGCAATCAAAAAGAGTTGGAGCTGATAATAAAATTTCATTTTCTTATGGAGACAAAACAACAGAAAAAGCAACAGAAAAAGCAAAACCAAGCACATCACCTGAGACAGCTACATCACAAAGAACACCTATAACAGATGGCATATTAAAGACTCTTGGTTGGGATGATAATCAGGCAGAGGAGGTCGATGGAGAAGATGGAAAGACTACTAAAATAACAAATCTTGAAAAAAATAGACTTACAACAGCACAAAATGCTATTTTTGACTACAATGGTTTGGAAGTTGTAAGAGATAAAAATACCATTGATGATTTACGCACTGGTGTTACTATAAATTTAAAAGAGACTGGTGTTTCTAGCTTTGCTGTTGTTGAAGATACAGAAGATATAGCCAAAAACTTAGAAAATATGGTTTCATCTTACAATACCCTTATCGCAAATTTAAATATAACAACAGGCTATGATGATAAGACCGGCGATTCTGGTGCATTTCAAGGTGTAAATGATATCACAACTATACGTTCTAGCTTAAATAGAATATTTTCAAGCCAAAACTCGGAGGGAAAAAGTTTAGACCAATATGGTATAACATTTGATGAAAAAGGTGTTTTACATCTTGATAGTAAGAAACTAAACGACAAACTTCAAAGTAGTGTAGAGGATGTAAGAAACTTCTTTGTTGGATATACAAAGTATGGAGAACTAGCTTATAGTGCAAATACTCAAGTTCAAGATGGAGAGATTACTTTAGATAAAGAAGATCTAAAAATAAATGATATCTCTATAAAGCTAGAAACAAAAGCTAGTGATTCACAAGAAGATAATGCACTAGCTTTAATTACTGCTATAAAACAAGCAAAGATAGATGGCGTTTATGCTAGTTTAAGTATCGATAAAAAAAGCATTGTTTTAAAAACAGATGATGGAACACCTATAAACATAACTGGAAATGCCGAAAAACTTAAAAAATTAGGTATGAGTGAGACTTCGCTTACAGCTAGTGAAACTAAAGTTGTTGGTTTGTTTTCTAGACTAAATACTAAATTAGATGAGTTAGTCGGCAAAGATGGTTCTTTGAGTATTTATGAAAATAGACTTAATGAAGAGAGTAAAAAGCTAAGTGATGAAAAAGAGAAGATAGAAAACTCTTTAAATCAAAAGTATGATACAATGAGAGAGAGATGGGCTTTGTATGCACAGCAAATAACGGCTTTGGAAAATCAGTTTTCTACACTAAAAACAATGATAGATTTTGAAATAAATAAAAAATAGAGGTAAAAATGGCTACAAACAGCAATCTAGCTTATGCAGCATACGCACAATCAAGTGTTGGAGGTATAGAATCTCCAACAAAGCTTATACAAATGCTTTATGATGGAATATTGCGTTTTATTTTTAGAACAAAAAAAGCCATAGAGGCTGGCGATTTTGAGCAAAAAGTGTATTATATAAATAGAGCAAATGCCATCTTTGTTGAGCTTTTAAACTCTCTTGATTATTCTCAAGGCGATGTGGCTCACTATCTAAGTGGGCTTTATACTCGCCAAATTCAGCTTTTAGCAATGGCTAATATAAAAAATGATGTTGAAATTTTAAATGAGATAACAAATGTTGTTAAACAACTAAATGAGGCTTGGAGAGAGGTTACAAGCGATGAATGATTGGCTCAAGAGTTTTAAAATTTCATTTTTAAATAAAGACATAGATACTTTGATAAAACTTATATCTGAGTTTGATAAAGATAACTTTAAAAACTTAGATGAGTTAAATGAAGCTTCTAGTCTTATTTTAGAGGTTCGTGAAATTTTTAAACAAGAGCAAATTTCATTAGAGGGCGAGATAAAAAAACTTCAAAATGTTAAACGATATACGAAATAAAATTATGACATTGAGTAGTTACTCGCTTAAACTTAAAATCTTCAAAAATATATAATTTGCAATTTATGTCTTAAAAAGTGAATACTAGTGAATGCCTTTGTTTGGATTAAGGATTTAGTATTTGATTTTAACTAAGTTATTAATCCTTCTTTTAAAGATATGTGATAGTCTTTAAAATACTACTAATACAAATGAATTAAAATAAGATTTGATAATTTCTTTGTCGTTTGGTGGTTTTTGATATTTGGACTTTTTTCTATTATTACTTGTTAAAAAATCAAAATCCAAAGTATATTTTGATACTTAACACCACAAAAAAATAGGCTTTTTATGTGATAATAATTTTTTTATAATTTATAAAAGTATGATTTAAAAATGAAGAATTTTATAAATATTGTAAGAAAATCATACAAGTATTAATATATAAAAAAACGATTAGAAGTATATAAAATAAATTTATAAGTTGAAATTGCTAAAAATAAACATAGTTTTATCTAATACAACTAAAAATTATTTAAAAATTTCGTATAGCTTATCTTTTATCTCATCCGCCCATTCGCTAGCACTTATTATATCTTCGCTTTGCAAGGCTTTTAAATCACTTACTTTACAATACTCACTTAATGCATTTTTGTATCCACCCCTTATGCTGGCTTCTTTGTTTTGTAAAAAACCAGCACCGGCAAGTATCAGTGTTCCTAAGTTTAGTCCTATTTTTAGCTTTGTCTTAGAAGCTGATTTTATCCAAGATAAAAAAATCTCATCATAGCGAAGTGTAAGGGCTCCAATTCCATCTGGTATTATGATGACGTCAGCTCCATATATACTTTCTGCATATACATCAGGATGTATTCTCACTCCAAATTCATCTTTTATCTCTTGCTTGAAAGCACAAGTTTTGATATTTATATCATCAAAAGAGTGCAAAAAACTAAGCACATTTGAAAAACTAAGTAAATTCATCTTATCATACATAACAATAGCGACATTCATCTTTTACCTTTTTAAGCCATTTAAATTATTTTAGTGTAAATCCTCGTTTAGTTTTATTGCTCTTTTTGATATACTAGCTACTATCTGTCCGGTTTGGCTATTTTGTCTAAAATGAAGACCGTTTAATCCAGCTAGTTCAAGACCCTTATAAGTATCTTTATCAAATTTAAAATCAGGATTTACATCGCCAAGTAGTTTTCTATCTTTTTCGCTTATAAATATCTTTGTTCCTTCTAAGATAGCAATTCCAGCATCTATTATACATCTATCTCCAAAAGGTATTCCTGTTACTGAGTTTGCACCAAGCAAGCAGTTTTTACCTATGCTTACAGGATTTCCATTTGTTCCGCTAAGAACACCAAGTATAGATGCCCCGCCACCTACATCGCTTCCTTCGCCGACAACAACAGAGCTACTAACTCTACCTTCAACCATAACGCTTCCGGTTGTCCCAGCATTAAAGTTCACATATGCTGCACCTGGCATTATAGTTGTTCCTGGATGTAAACTAGCACCCATTCTTACCTTTGATGTTTCTAGTATTCTTGTGTTATCTGATGGTATGATATGATTTAGATATCTTGGAAATTTATCAACACTTAGTATAGTTGGGTATGTTCCATTCATTTTAAGCTCTATTTCGTTTTCTCTAAGCCATTCAAGCTCTATTGGCTTGTTATTTATGTCCCAAGCTACATTTTTTAACACACCAAAAGCACCATCAAGACAAAGCGATCTAAGTGGGGCTTTGTTTAGGCTAAGCAGGTATAGTTTAAGATATACAACCTCAACACTTTGGGGTTTTTTATCTTCAAATATAAAAACAGCTCTAAACTTATCAGAGTTTTCATCTTTATTTATTGCATTAAATACAGCTTTTATAACTTGAACATTTTTGTGTTTTTGTATCTCGTTTTCAAAAACACTAAAAATTTCCCAAGCCTTCTTAACTACATCTTTTGTAAAATCAAGCACAAGTTCGCTTTTGCTAAAATCAAGACTTACTCCTGATTGTTTAAATGCCAAAAGTATAGCCGCTGCTGATAGTAAGTTTTCTTTAAAATTTACAACAGAATAATCAGCTGACAATATAGCATTTTTGTCAATCTTACCACGTGTTATTCTTGCTATTGAAAATGCTATAGGGTCTTTATAGCCATCTGAGTTTTGCATATTTTTACATAGTTGTGTAAAATTTTCTGATATATTTTCTAGCATTATCTCTCCAAAAATTAAATTATATTTTTATTTAGTCTATCAAAATAAATATTATAAAATAATATATTTGTTTGAAAAATTATATTTTTTTGTTGTTATATAATTAAGATAAAACATTGTATATTTAAAGGTTAAGTGGTTGAAATTTTTATTTTTTAACAGCTATATTTATAATATATTTTTAAATAATAAAATATGATTATAAAACAAAATAAATTTAAACAATAGATGTTTGAATTAATAAAAAACTTTGTATAATTACACAAAGTATCAGGGGAGCTTAGGCTGAGAATAGGTTTTTACCTTAAACCCTTAAAACCTGAAGTGGATAATGCCACCGTAGGAAGATCTCTCATCTGCTGATACAAATAATCTAAAAAGAGCAAAAATGTTAGTTATCAATGGAAAAATAGAAGATGATTTTTTAAACAAGAGTGTTGATGAGTATCTTCTTAATAGAAAAATAAATAAAGATAGGGTTGTTGTTGAGTTAAACGGCGAAATTTTGCCAAAAGATAAATTTGATACTAAATTTAATGAAAATGACAAGGTTGAAGTAGTATGTTTTGTGGGCGGTGGTTGAGATATGAGCGAGATTTATAAAAGAAATGTAAAAGGTGTTTTAGAGGCACTAAACAAACAAAAAATAATAATTTGCGGTGCCGGTGGTATAGGCTCAAATTTGGCTGTTATGCTTGTTCGTTCAGGGCTTAAAAACCTTAGCATTGTTGATTTTGATAGTGTTGAGCAAAGCAATTTAAATCGACAATATTATTTTAAACATCACCTTGGTATGCCAAAAGTTAAGGCTTTAAAAAGTGTTTTAACCCAAATTGATGATGTTAATGTCAATGATATTTATACAAAGATAACACAAGAAAATGCAAAAGAAATTTTAAGCGGATTTGATATTGTTTGTGAAGCATTTGATGATGCTTCGCAAAAGGCATTTTTGACAAATTATGTATTGTTAAATTTCAAAAAATCAATAATTATCGCTAGTAGTGGAATGTCAGGCTTGGACTGTGATATAAAAACAAAAAAGATAAATGAAAATTTTTATCTTTGTGGCGATGGAGTTAGTGATATAAGTATTGGTGTTATGAGTCCTAGGGTTAGTATATGTGCCGCAAACATGGCTAATTTGATACTAAAGTTATCACTTGAAAGGGGATAAAAGTGAATGATGATATTTTAAAAATAGGAGAGTATGAGTTTAAATCTAGATTTATTCTTGGCTCTGGTAAGTTTTCTTTGGGTTTGTTAAATGCTGCGATAAATGAAGCAAAAGCTCAAATGGTAACACTTGCTTTAAGAAGAGTTGATGATGGCGGTAGCGATAATATACTTGATTATATACCAAAGGGTATAACTATCATTCCAAATACATCTGGTGCAAGAAATGCAAATGAGGCTGTTAGGATAGCAAAACTTGCCAGAGAGATGGGATGTGGAAATTTTATAAAGATAGAGTGTATAAAAGATAGCAAATACTTACTTCCTGATAATTATGAAACTATAAAAGCCACAGAAGAACTTGCAAAATTAGGCTTTGTCGTTATGCCTTATATGTATCCTGATTTGAATGTAGCAAGGGAGCTTTTAAATGCCGGTGCGGCCTGTATAATGCCACTTGGTGCTCCAATAGGCACAAATAAAGGACTTTTAACAAAAGAATTTATACAAATTTTGATAGATGAAATTTCTCTTCCTATCATAGTAGATGCTGGTATAGGCACTCCATCTCAAGCATGTGAAGCTATGCAAATGGGTTGTGCTGCTGTTATGGCAAATACAGCTATTTCAAGTGCTGGAGATATATCAAAAATGGCAAAAGCCTTTGGTATGGCTATAGAGGCTGGAAGACTTGCTTATTTGTCTAAGCTCGGTGGTGTTAGTGATTTAGCAAGAGCTAGCTCGCCACTTACTGGATTTTTAGGATAGTGATATGAAATTTATAGATCATATGACATATATGCAAGGAATGCAACAGATAAATAGCGATATTTTAGATCGCGTTTTGTATTATAGAGATAGTTATGATTATGAAAAATATACAAAAAATGATGTTATTGAGGCTTTGAGTGAGGATAGGCTAAGTATTGATGGGCTTATGGCTCTTTTAAGTCCTGTTGCTAGGGATTTTTTGGAAGATATGGCTTTAAAAGCAAGAAGTGAAACTAGAAAATATTTTGGAAATAGTATTGAGTTTTTTACTCCGCTTTATATATCAAACACCTGCGATAGTAACTGCACATATTGTGGTTTTGCTTCGGCAAATAAAATTTCAAGGGTTAAGTTAAAGCTACAAGAAGCTAAAGAAGAGCTTGAAAATATAGCAAAAAGTGGGCTTAAAGATATCTTGATACTTACTGGCGAAAATAGTAAAAAAAGCGATCTTGCTTATATAGGAGAAGTTTGTAAAGAGGCTAGTAAATTATTTAGTAATGTTGGTGTTGAAATTTATCCGCTAAACTCAGATGAATATGCTTTTTTGCACTCTTGTGGTGTTGATTATGTTATCGTTTTTCAAGAAACTTATAGTACAAAAAGATATAGTGAGGTTCATATAGGCGGTCAAAAAAGAGTATTTCCATATAGGTTTAATGCTCAAGAAAGAGCTTTGATGGGAGGAATGAGAAGTGTTGGGTTTGCAGCTTTGCTCGGACTTGATGATTTTAGAAAAGATGCTTTAAGCACAGCGCTTCATGCTTATTTTATACAGCAAAAATACCCACATGCAGAAATAGCCATATCTTGTCCAAGACTAAGACCAATTATAAACAATAGCAATATAAATCCAAAAGATGTTGATGAAAAGAATTTATTCCAAGTTATATGTGCTTATCGTATATTTTTACCTTTTTCAAATATAACCATATCAACAAGAGAGAGTGCTAAGTTTAGAGATGGTGTTGTTGGAGTGGCTGCTAGTAAAATTTCAGCAGGTGTTAGTGTAGGAGTAGGAACTCACTCTGATAAAGCAAAAAAGGGCGATGAGCAGTTTGAAATAAGCGATGATAGAGATGTCAAAACTATATATGATGATATTTGTAGCTTAGGACTTCAACCTGTAATGAGTAATCATATCTATGTTTGAACTCATCTATGTAACAAATCGCCATTTAAGTGATGATTTTTTAGATGATGTAAAGTTTGTGCTTGAAACAAAAAAACCAGATTTTATATTGCTTAGAGAGAAGGATTTGGATGATGTTTTGTATAAAAAACTTTCAAAAGAGATTTTGGATATTTTAAAAAAATATAAAACAAAACTTATAGCTCATACAAATTTTAGGATTGCTTTGGATTTAAATATACAAAATATTCACTTTTCTTTTTATGATTTTAAAAAAAATATAGATATTATAGATAAATTTAAAAAAGTTGGTGTTTCTATCCATTCTATTGATGAGCTTTTGGAGGTTCAAAAATATGGTGTTGATTATGTAATAGCTGGTCATATATTTGATACTAAAAGCCATAAAGATGAAAAACCAAGAGGGACTCAGTTTTTAGAAGAAATTTGTCAAAATAGCAAGATAAAAGTATATGCAATAGGTGGAATAAACTTTGAAAATTTAGATATTATTATGCAAACAAAAGCAAGTGGTGCTTGCATGATGAGATGTATGCTTGATATAAGTAAAAAGGATAGTAATGAATATATTAATAACGGGTGGGGCAGGGTATATAGGAAGCCATACTTTAAAGGCTTTTTTAAAAGAAAATAAGCATAATATTACGGTGATAGATAATTTATCAAAGGGTTCGAAAAAAGCTATTGATACTTTACTTGGTGTTGGAAAGTTTGATTTTATAAAGGCAAATTTGGAAGATGATTTGAGTGAAATTTTTGCTAAAGGTAAATTTGATGCAATTATTCATTTTGCTGCCTTTATAGAGGTTTTTGAAAGCACAAAAGACCCACTTAAATATTATCTTAACAATACAGCAAATGTTGCTAAGATTTTAAGGTATTGTAAGGATTTTGGTGTGGATAAGTTTGTGTTTAGTTCAACTGCTGCCGTTTATGGAGAACCAGATGTTGCCGAAGTAAGCGAAAAAGATAACACTTTACCTATAAATCCATACGGCATGAGTAAATTAATGAGCGAAAAAATCATACAAGATTATGCTATTTCAAATAAAAATTTTAGATTTGCCATTTTAAGGTATTTTAATGTTGCGGGTGCTGATGAAGATGGCTTGCTTGGACAAAACTACCCAAATGCAACACACCTTATAAAAATAGCCACTCAAACAGCTTTAAAAAAACGAGATAATATGGCTATATTTGGAAGTGATTATGATACTAAAGATGGCACTTGCATAAGAGATTATATCCATGTAAATGATCTAGCTGAAGCTCATTTAAGCGCTTTAGAATATATACAAAACAATTCAAGTGAGATTTTTAATGTCGGATATGGTAAGGGTTTTAGTGTAAAAGAGGTTATAAATAAAGTAAAAGAGGTGAGTGGGGTTGATTTTAAAGTTCTTGATAATCCAAGAAGAGATGGAGACCCAGCCATACTTATAGCAAAATCAGAAAAGATAAAAACTCTTACTGGCTGGAAACCAAAAAGAGATAATCTTGAATTAATTATAAAAACAGCTTTGGAATGGGAGAGAAAGATATAGATTTTTTGTTATAAGATGTATAAAATCTTTTTTTAACTTAAAATTTATAGAATAAAGTGCTAGGAAATTCCTAGCACTCTTTGAAAAAATCAAAAACTATACGTCCGCTTTTTATTGTTTTTATAGCCGCACCTTTTAGCTTTTTACCCATTAGTGGTGAATTTACTGATTTTGAACGATTTAGTTTTTTATCGTATATGTATTCTAAGTTTGGATCTATTATAGCAATATCAGCCAACATTCCTTCTTTTATCTCGCCTTTATCTTTTAGATTTAGAATATTTGCTGGATTTTTAGAGGTTAGTGCTACCATTTGTTCTAAGCTAATAACTCCTTCGTCAACAAGCCTTAATGTTAGTGGTATGAGTGTTTGAAGTCCTATTATTCCAAATGGTGCTTTGTCAAACTCAACACATTTTTCATCATCGTGATGTGGCGCATGATCTGTTGCTATAACATCTATCGTGCCATTTTTTAGCCCTTCTCTTATAGCTTTTACATCGCTTATCTCTCTTAAAGGTGGTGACATTTTGAAATTTGTGTCGTATTTGTTTTGCAAAATTTCATCATCTGTAAAAGTAAAATGATGAGGTGTTGCTTCGCAGGTTATTTTTATCCCATCTTGTTTTGCCATCTGTATGATTTTTAGCGAGTAGGCCGAACTAACATGTGCTATATGAACATGACCGCCGGTAAGTTTTGCTAAAAGCATATCTCTACTAACTGAAATTTCCTCTTTCTCTCTAGCCATCCCTTTAAGCCCAAGAACTGCTGATACTTTTCCTTCATGCATAACACCTTGTCTACAAAGCGAACAATCCTCAGAATGAGATATACAAAAACTTCCAAACATTTTTGAGTATTCAAGTGCTGCTCTCATTACACTTGAACTACTTACAGGTAAGCCATCATCACTAAAAGCAACCGCTCCAGCTTCAAGCATATCGCCCATTTCAACTAATTCATTTCCGTTTAAACTTTTAGTTATTGCACCTATTGGAAGCAAGTCTATAAGTCCACATTCTTTAGCTTTTCTAATCATCTCTTTTGTTATTGAAGCATTGTCATTTACAGGATTTGTATTTGCCATTGGAAGACAAGTTGTAACACCACCAGCAACAGCTGCACGAGAACCAGAGATAATATCATCCTTGTATTCATATCCAGGGTCTCTAAAATGTACGTGCATATCTATAAGTCCTGGAAGTACATATTTATCTTTTGCATCTATTTGTATATCTGCATCAAAATTTTCATTTGATACTGATACTATTTTTTCATCTTCTATTAGTACATTTGCTTTGAATGTTTTATCATGATTTATAATTAGTCCATTATTTATAGCTATTTTCATTTTAGTTCCTATTTTGGGCTAGTGTGTGAAGGATTGCCATTCTTATAGCAACACCATTTTCAACTTGATTTAAAATCACAGAGCAATCAGAATCAGCCACATCAGAGTTTATCTCAACTCCTCTATTTATTGGACCTGGATGTAGTATTATTGCATTTTTATTTGCTAATTTTGCCCTATCTTTATTTAATCCAAAAAATTTAGAATACTCTCTTGAGCTAGGAAATGCAACATCGCCATCAGACCTTTCTAGCTGGATCCTAAGCATTATTATAACATCGCTTCCTTCACAAGCCTCTTCCATGTTTTTGCAAATTTGACAACCAAATACTTCGGCATCTTTTGGCATCATCATAGCAGGGGCAAATAGTTTTACATTTATACCCAGTGTTTTCATAGCCCATATATTTGATCTTGCTACCCTTGATCTAGCTATATCTCCTATGATTGCAACTGTTGTGCTTTTATCAAGCTTTTTGTTGTATTCGCTTATAGTAAAAAGATCAAGCAGGGATTGTGACGGATGTTCGTTTAGACCATCTCCAGCATTTACTATGCTAGCTTCTGTATTATTTGCTGCAAGTATGGCAGCTCCTGAGCTATAATGTCTTATGACTATAATATCAGTTTTCATAGCAGCCATATTTTTTATAGTGTCTATTAGAGTTTCGCCTTTTTTTACACTAGAACTTGATGCTGTAAAATTAACAGCATCTGCACCAAGTCTTTTTGCCGCTATTTCAAAAGATGTTCTTGTGCGAGTTGAGTTTTCAAAAAAAGCATTTATTGTTGTCTTCCCTCTTAAACTATCTGATTTTTTTATATCTTGTAAATTTAGCTGTTTAAATTCTTTAGCCTTGTCTAAAAAATATAGTATTTCTTCTTTGCTAAGGTCTATCGTTCCTAATAAATCTTTGCGTTTATAACTATACATTTTGATTATTCTTTTACTAATTCACAAGCTGGTTTATATCCACCATCACAAGATTTTTTAAAAAGTGCTTTTGTTTTTTCTTCATCTTTTTGTTTGTTTTTTGTGAGTCCATAAGCATACATTTCTCCAAGTTTTTCACAAGCCATAAACTCATTTTCATTACACATTTTTTCAAAAATTTGCTCAGCTTGAGCATTATCTTTTTTAACCCCGCTACCATTAAAAAGCATTATAGCATTCATCGTGCAAGCTTTTTTAACACCTTCTTTACAAGCTTTATTAAAATTTAAATACGCATTTTTATAATCTTTTGCATTAAATTGCTCTGTTGCTTTGTCAAAATTATCATTTGCAATTAATGCAATACCAATCATGCATATACTAATTAGATATTTTTTTATCATTGCTTTTTCCTTTTTTTATTTTTCAAATAACTTTTTATGATGTTTTTTCATGTATTCTATGATTTCAATCACTTCATCAACACCTGTTGCTTCTGAGTTTTCGAGTGCATCATCTATGCTTTGGACATATATATTTGCAGCTTCTTCTAAATTTGATTTTTTAACCCCTGTATAATAGAGTAAACCTTCTAAAACCATACTAAGCTCATAGCTTAATTCATCAATACTAACTTCTTCTTCTCTCATTTTTACTCCTGTGTTTTTTTATTTATTAGCTCAGTTACTTGTTCTTTGATAATTTGATAATCAAAACTATCTTTAAAACCAGCAAATAAGCCACCACTGGCATTCACATGTCCGCCACCACCAACTAGATTTTTAGCCATTAAGCTAACATCTACCTTTCCATTTGCTCTAAAACTCATTGTTTTTTTATTTGTGATATCTAAGAAAAAATCATAATCAGGGTTTGCAACTAAAAAATCATTTCCTATAACAGATGTGTTGCCTATATTGTAAGTTAGTATCCCTTTAAATTCTTTATATTGTATTGTTAGATTCTCTCTGTTTTTGCTTAGCAAGGTTACTACATAATTTGATATTAAATTACTTAAAGTTTCATCTTTGTCTTGTTTAAAAAAATCTTTTTTTATTCCGTGTATAGCCATATCAAGACCTATATAGTCGTTTTTATCATTGAAAAATTTTCTAGCATTTTCAAGAAGATGAAACATATAAAGATTATTTTCATTTTCAAACATTACTTTATTTATATCCTTAGCATTTGCTACAAGTCCAAGACATACCTTTCCCATTTCAAAATGCTTGCTTTCTTTTAGCCATATATCAACCGAGTTTACAACATCACTAAAAAGCTCTAACTCTTTATTTTTACCAAGCATATTCGCAAAAAAATCATAAGTTATTTTTGTAGCACATCTGCTAGAATCTAAAAAATACCAATCAAACTCAGAAGCACATTCTGCACCGCTTTGGTGATGGTCTAGTAAAAATAATTTTGCGTTTTTGTCTTTTAACTTTTCTGTAAAATCTATACATTGCTCTTTTGTTAAGTTTAAATCTGTTATTAAAATAATGCTTTCTTCATCTGTTAGTTTTGATAATATCGTATTAAATTTATCATCTATCTCTCTTCCGTAATTTGAGTTTGAATAAATAACATCTTTAAAATAGTATTTTGTTATAAATTGTGCTCCATATCCATCTAAATCAGTATGAGAGAGGTGAAAAAATTTCATTTGTTTCCTTTATAAATTTTGTATTTCTATAACACCAACTGTTTCAAATGGTGTATTTGGCGAAATTTCCGCAAAGCTTAATATGACTATGTCTATACTAAAATTAGAACAAATATCAGCTATGAATTTTCTTAAACTAGGCTCAACACAGAGTATCATCGGACCACTTTGACTTATTGGTCTTTTTTGTTTTTCGTTTCTTAGTGCTTGAACTATAGCTGATGTTTGCGCAACATTTATCATAAGATGATAGTTGCCATCTTTGTATTGAACTGCTTCCATAAGTTTTTGTTGAACAGATGTTTCAAGGATATAAAAATTTAATTCGCCATTTTCATTTTTATAAATTGATGTTATTATTCTTGATAGAGATGATCTAACATGCTCTATTATGATGTCTAGATTTTTGCTTACTTCGGCTATATCACTTATAGCTTCTAATATACTTAGCATATCTTTTATAGGTATATTATCTTTTAATAGTGCTTTAAGAACTTTTTGTATTAGACCTATACTTGCTATTTTAAGTGTATCATCTACTATAACCGGATAGTCATTTTTGAGTTTGTCTAGCAGGATTTGTGTTTCTTGTCTTGTTAGAAGTTCGGCTGAGTTTTGTTTGATTAGTTCGCTCATATGCGTTGATATAACACTTGCTGGATCAACTATCGTATAACCACTTAGTATCGCATCTTCTTTTATGTTTGTGTCTATCCAAAGTGCATCTAGCCCAAAGGCTGGTTCTTTTGTCGGAATTCCTTCTATATCTTCGCTTACTAGACCGCTATCCATAGCAAGAAATTTATCAGCATAAATTTCTCCTTGGCCTATAATAACACCTTTTAATTTAAATCTATACTCATTTGGCGGTAGTTGAAGATTGTCTCTTATTCTTATTTTTGGCATTAAAAATCCAAGCTGAGTTGCTATGTTTCTACGCATAGCTCTGATTCTTTCTATAAGGTCAACATCGGCTAGTTTTAATAACCCATATCCCAAATCCAGCTCTAAAATTTCAAGTTTTAAAATGTCATTTATTTTATTTTCTTCTTCTCTTGCTATCTCTTCTTCGCTTTTTTTTATGGGCTTTGTCTGGTTTTGTGCTGTTGGTGAGTTTGGATCATCTGGTTTGCTTTTTGATTCACTCATAGTAGTGGTTGGCATTATTAGATTGCCATCTTGAGCTTGTTTTACCATATATCCAAGACCTAAAAACAAAAATGATATAAATCCAAGTGAAAAAGTAGGAAGACCGGGAACTAAAGCAAAAATAAATAGTATGAATCCAACTATAAAAAGTGTCTTATAATCTCCAAGTAGTTGGTTTAATGTTCCTTCTGCAAAGTTATCATCATCTTTACTTGCTCTTGTTATTATGATAGCTGTTGCTGTTGATGTTATTAGTGCTGGTATTTGACCGACCAAGCCATCACCTATCGTTAATATAGTGTAGTTTTGTGCTGATGTTGCCATATCTAAATCAAACTGAAAAGAGCCTATAGCAAAGCCACCTATTATGTTTATTATTGTTATGATAATACCGGCTACCGCATCGCCTTTTATAAACTTAGATGAACCATCCATTGCTCCATAAAAGTTTGCTTCGCTGATGATAGCTTGTCTTCTCTCTCTTGCCGTTTTTTCATCTATCAATCCAGCATTTAAATCAGCATCTATTGCCATTTGTTTACCCGGCATAGCATCTAGTGTAAAACGAGCTTGAACCTCTGAAACACGAGTAGAGCCCTTGGTTACAACCATAAAATTTATAAGAACCAAGATACAAAAAACTATAATTCCTATCACATAATTTCCGCCAACAACAAACGCACCAAAGCTAGATATGATATCACTTACAGCCTCAGGTCCATTGTGTCCTTTGCTTAGTATCATACGTGTTGTTGCTATATTTAAAGATAGTCTAAATAGTGTTATTATAAGTATTAGAGTTGGAAAAGTGCTAAGGTCTGTTGGTTTTGGGACGTAGATTGAAATAAGTATTATTAAAACAGATATAGAGATAGAAAGAGCCAAAAAAAAATCAAGAACTCCGCTTGGTAACGGAACTATTATTATTGCTAAAATAGCAACAATAAGACCCACTATACTTAAGCTTTTAAATTTTATTATGGGCGCTAAAAATGGAGCTACAAGAACTAAAATTTTATTTTTTGCCATCAACTTACTTTGTTGTTATATCTTGTAAGGTTATATTATCAAGCATGTTGTCTATTTTTATTTGTAAAGAATTTAGTGTTGTCCATATTTGACAGCTTGTCGCTTGATTGCTAGGGCAGTCATCTATAGAATTTGAACATTCAAAAACTGTCGTAGGGCGTTTTTCCACACATTCTATTATTTTTTTTATTGTAAGTTCAGATGGATTTATGTTTAAAGAAAATCCTCCGTTTGCGCCTTTGAATGAATTTAAAATTTTATCTTTTGCAAGGCTTTGTAAAATTTTTGCCAAAAAACTCTTTGAAATTTGCAACTCATTTGACATTGTATCAACATCTATTGGTTGCGTTTTTTGTGATAAAAATATCAAAGAGAGCAGGGCATATTCGCTAGCTTTGGTAAAAAGCACATTAAATCCTTATACTTGTTAAATTGGTTATTATTTTATACAAAAAATGCTAGATTTTTTATTAAAGTTTCAAAACTTATTGTTATTTATATAAAAAATATTTTTTATTAGAGTTAAAAATAAATTTATTTTAAGGAAAATTAACCAAAAATTAAATTTAAAACCCCTATAATGTCATGTCGAAATTTTTAAATAACAAAAGGTGTTTTTATGTATCTTTTTACTTCAGAGGTTGTTAGCCCAGGACATCCAGATAAATGCGCAGATATAATAGCAGATAGTATAGTTGATAAAATTTTAATGGCTGATTCTAATGGTCGTGTAGCTAGTGAAGTTTTTGTAGCGGGAAAAAATATAGTTATAGGTGGAGAGATAAACTCAAGGTTAAAATTAGAGCAAAAAGATTATGAAAATATCGTAAAAGATGCTCTTTTAAATATAGGCTATAAAGGACTACCTTATTTTACAAAAGAACAGTGTTTGCATCCTGATGATATTAATGTAAGTGTGCATATAAATCAACAAAGTTCTGATATAAATCAAGGTGTTGATCAAAAAGATGGTGAGATAGGAGCTGGAGATCAAGGTATTATGTTTGGCTTTGCAAGTTGTGAAGCCGATGAGTATATGCCGGCTGCAATAACTTATGCAAGAATGCTTTGCGATAAAGTATATAAATTTGCAAAAGAAAACCCTAATAAATTAGGTGTTGATATCAAAACTCAGGTTAGCGTTGATTATGGCACTAAGGATAATTTTGAAAATTGTAAGCCACAAAGCATACATACAATAGTTGTTTCAGCTCCTTGTGTTGAAAGTATGGGCATAAATGAGTTAAGAGAGCTTATTCAGACTTTGATAGATGATTCTGGTTTGCCAACTAATCTTTATGATAAGCAAAAGACTATTATTTATATAAATCCTACAGGTAGATATGTAAATCATAGCTCATTGCACGATAGTGGTTTAACGGGTAGAAAGCTTATAGTTGATAGCTTTGGTGGATATGCTCCAATAGGTGGTGGAGCTCAAAGCTCTAAGGACTATACTAAGGTTGATAGAAGTGGTCTTTATGCTGCAAGATATATAGCAAAAAATATAGTAGCTGCCGGACTTGCAAAAAAATGTATAGTTCAGTTAAGCTATGCGATAGGTGTCGCAAAGCCAACATCTGTTAGTGTTGATACTATGGGGACAAATGTAGCATCTGTTGATGACGATAAACTTTCAAATTTTGTTATGGATAATTTCTCTCTTACTCCAAAATGGATAATAAATAAATTTGGTTTAGATAAGCCAAGTGATGATACATTTTTGTATGCAAAAGTTGCTGCTTTTGGTCAAGTAGGTAACTCAAAATATCCTTGGGAACAACTAGATAGCGTTGAACTATTTAAAACCTTAATATAATTTTTATTAGCTTGTTATGCTTTTTTTGTATGACAAGCTAAAATCACATTTAATAATATTTCTTGTTATACCACACACTTAAAACACAATTTTTTACTCTTAAATAATTATTTTATAAATTGTTTAAAAAATATATAATAAGTATAATTTACTGCATATTTCTTTAATCTTAAATTCTAAAAATATTTTTTTAATTAAAAAAATATATAATTAATTTATAATATATCACAAAAATTACTTTTTGGAAATTATTTTTATTTAAAATTATATTTATAATCTATTTAGGAGGGGTATATGAGAAGTTTTAGATTTTTATCTTTAGCTGCTGTTTTAGCACTTGGTTTAAACGCTCAAAGTATATTGCTTAATGGCAACAGTGTAACACCAAAAGATATAGTTTTGATATCAAATGGTGCAAAAGTTGAGATTGGCAAAGACGCTTTAACTAAAGTAAATAAAGCACATGATGTTTTATTAGAGGCTGCAAAAGATGGTCAGAAAATTTATGGCTTAACCGTAGGTGTTGGCCTAAATAAAGATAAGAAATTTGTTGATGCAAAGGGAAATTTAGATAAAGAAGTTATAGATGCTTCTACTAAATTTAACATAGGACTAATTCATGCACACTGTGGTGGTGTTGGTGAAGATATGCCATTAAAAACAGCGCGGGCTGTTCTTGCTACAAGACTAAATAATATGCTTTATGCTGGTGCTGGAGTTCAGAGTGATGTTGTAAATTTATATAAGGAATTTTTAAATAAAGACATAATTCCAGTAATGCCTAGCAAAGGTTCTATGGGGGAAGCTGATATTACTATTTTAGGGCATGTTGGGCTTGCTATGCTTGGTGAAGGAGATGTTTATTATAAAGGCAAAAAAATGCCAGCTAGCGAGGCTTTAAAAAAAGCTGGCTTGAAAAAATTATCACCTTTTGGAAAAGATAGTCTTAGTATATTAAGCTCAAATGCTTACTCTGCTGCACTTGCTTCAATAGCGGTTGAGGATTTAAAGCATACATTGGAACTTTCTAAACTTGTATTTGCTTTAAGTTTGGAAGCGTTTAATGGTAATGTTGCTCCTTTTACAAAAGAAGCTTCAGAACTTAGAGCTTTTCCTGACTTTATATCTACAACAAAAGAGATAAGAGAAATTTTAAAAGATAGCTATTTGTGGGATCAAGATAATGAGAGAGCTTTACAAGATCCACTAAGCTATAGAGATGCTTCATACTTTTTTGCAACTCTTAAAGGCACTATAAACACACTTGAAAATTTAATGAAGATTCAATTAAATACATCAGATGATAATCCTGGAATTTCTCTTTCAATGAATCCAGAAACTGATAAATTCCAAGAGACTAAGCTATTTACTAAAAATGGTGCAGTTGTTCCAACTTCAAATTTTGAACCAATTATGTGGGTAGTTGAGTTTGAAAAAGCTTCTATTGTATTGGCTCATAATTCAAAAGCAAGTGCTTTAAGAACTATTAAACTTTCAAATGATGGTTTTACTCATCTTAGTAGATTTTTGGGTACAGATAAGACAGTCCATGCCTTTGGTGCTATGCAAAAACCTTTTGTAGCTTTAGCTGGAGAGAATGAATATCTAGCAAATCCTATTTCACTGGATTATACACCTGTTGCGGGAGAGATAGAAGATGTTGCTACAAATGCACCTTTTGTTGTTCAAAAACTTCAAAAACAGATAAATAATTATTATCATATTTTAGGTATGGAGCTTATGCATGCAGCTCAAGCAATTGACCTTAGAAAACAAAAAAATCCAGATTTAAAACTATCTAAACAAACAGAAAAGTTATATAACGAATATAGAAAAGTTGTTAAATTTATGGATATAGATAGACCTTTAACTGATGATTTTAGAAACTCAGCTAAATTTTTAAAAGAATATAAATAAAAAAGAGATAAAAAATGGCTAGTAGAAGAGATTTTTTAAATAGTATGATGCTCTTTGGTGCAGCATCAATGACTCAAACATCGCTTTTTGCTAATGAAAATAGCATAAAATGGGATGAAGAGTGGGATGTGTTGGTTGTGGGATCTGGTTTTGCTGGATCTGCTGCAACCTGTCAAGCTATAGAAGAGGGTGCAAAAACACTAATGATAGATAAGATGCCTGTTCTTGGTGGCAACTCAGCTATAAATGGTGGGGCTATTGCTGTTGTAAACTCAAGCTTTCAAAAAGATAGAGGTATAAAAGACTCTTATGAGCTTTATGTAAAAGATATTTTAAAAGCTGGACTTGGACTAAATAGAATGGATTTGGTTGAAGTTATTGCAAAAAATGGTAACAGTGCTTATGAATGGACTTTGCAAAAAGGGGTTTATTATAGAAATGCTTTAGGTCAATTTGGCGGACATAGCGTCCCTAGAACAATTTGGCCTGAAATAAACTCAGGTGGTAAAATAACAATACCTCTTCAAGAATTTGCGATGAAAAATGGCGCAACAATAAGAACTAGAGTCATTTTAGATGATTTTGTAAGAGATGAATCAGGTAAAATCATAGGTGCAAAAGTTAGAGAAAATTATGATTTTGACTTTGATACTACCAAAGATGAAGCTGATAACAAAAGCGGAACAGTTAAATTTTATAAGATAAAAGGTGGTATTGTTATGGCTACTGGTGGTTTTTCTTATGATGTTAAATTTAGACAAGAGATAGACCCTGCTATAACACCTGAGCTTGATTGTACAAACCACTATGGCGCAACCGCATATGCTCTAAAAACAATGATGAGAAACAACGTTAAAACAGTTGATTTAAAATGGATTCAACTCGGTCCTTGGGGAAGCCCTGATGAAAAAGGTTTTGGTATAGCTCCGGTGTTTGCAATACCTGCTTTTTCTTATGGAATCATGGTTGATGCAAGGACTGGAAAGAGATTTGTAAATGAACTAGCGGATAGAAAAATTCGTTCAGATGCGATTTTGAAAATGCATAAAAACCCTGATGGAAGCATAACTCATCCTGTGGTAATTTGTGATAGTATAGGCGCGCAAGGAACAACAAAAGCCAATGTTTATAGAGGTATTCATAAAAATGTTATTAAGGTTTTTGACACATTAAAAGAACTTGCTGATTTTTATAATATTCCTTACGAAGGGTTAAAACAAAGTGTAGATAACTATACAAAATATGCTAGAAATGGTAAAGATGAAGAGTTTGGAAAGCCATTTTTTAAATTTAAAGATGTAATACCTGATCTTACAAAGCCACCATTTTATGCATGGAGAGCATTACCAAAAGTTCATCACACAATGGGCGGTGTTAAAATAGATACTGAGGCTAGGGTCTATGACAACGATGATAAGCCGATAGAAGGACTTTTTGCAGCTGGCGAAGCCGTAGGTGGACCTCACGGTGCTAGTAGGCTTGGAAGTTGTGCTATACCTGATTGTTTGGTATTTGGAAGAATTGCAGGTAAAAATGCTGCAAATTTGGCGAAGAAAGGATAAAAAAATGAGAAAAATATCAAATATATTTTTAATCCTTTTGATTGCTTGTGGTGTTAGTTTATTTGCGGCAGAAGTAGATAAATTTAGTAAAGAAAATTATCCATTTAAGGCCCATGATAAATTACATTTTGATTGTAAAAGCTGTCATAAAGAGCAAAATCCAAAAGAGTATAAAAGCTTGACAACAGATGATTGTTTAAGTTGTCATAAGAGTTATAAAAAGTTAGCTGAACAAACCGGCCATCTTGGTTATGATGATAATATTCATGCAAGCCCACACTATCCAAATATGGATTGCAACCTTTGTCATCAAACACATAAACCATCTAAAAACTACTGTGTTATGTGCCATTCACAAGACAGTATGAAAAAACTATTGGTGCCATAAGGAGACATTATGAAAAATATACTTTTAAAAATTTGTTTTGCTTTGGTGTTTGCCTTTGTGGTGTTTTTTGGTGGGAATGCACTTGTTCATTCTACGCAAGAAGATACTTTTTGTGTTGTTTGTCATGAGTGGATGGATCCATTTGTAGATACTTATGCGCATAGTTCGCACGGTGGTGCAAATAAAAATGGCTTTAAAGCAAAGTGTGTAGAGTGCCATTTGCCACACGATAATCATGTAAAATACATCTTTCAAAAAGCATTAAATGGCTTTAATGAAGTTACGCATATGGCATTTAATGATGCAAAAGATGCAAAATGGCAAGAAAATAGAAAAAATAGATCTAAATTTGTTTTTGATACCGGTTGTTTAAGCTGTCATAAAACTATTTTAGATATAAATTCAACAAATCAAAACATAAAAGATATGCATAATCTTTATGTTAAGTTTAAAAATGATCCAAAAGAGAAATTGGATTGTGTTACTTGTCATAAAAATGTGGGACATAAAGAGCTTGGAAAAACTCTTTATGAGTTAAAACATCCACCAGTTGGAGCTTGGTGATAAATAAAGGGAGTTGATGATAGAAAATATCTACAAAAATCGTGTTTTTATATTTTTTTCTATCATTTTTCTCTCTTTAATGATAGTTAATTACTATCTAAATCGTTCGTTTGTCAAAGAGATATTGATAAACGAACAACTAAATATACTAAAAAACTCAAGTGATAGAATAGAGAGCTGGATAGATGATAAAAAATTAAGCCTTTTTGCTATAAATACTATAATATTAAACTATGACCCCATAAAAGATGAAAAAACTATCAAAGATGTTTTGCAAAAAAGTGAAGAGATAGCCGGTTTTTCAAGTGTTTATGTTGGTTATGAAAACAACATAACTATATCAAGTAAAATTTTTAATAAACCAAAAAACTATATACCAACCAATCGCCCTTGGTATAAAAATACCATAAAAGAAGATAAGTTTTATATAACAAAACCATATGTAGATGTAGGTCTTAAAATACCTGTTATTTCAATATGTCAAAATGTAAAAGATAGTGCAAAGATAAAAGGTGTTTTATGTGGGATTTTGTCTTTTAATGATGTAAAAAATGAAATTTTGGATTTGAGGTTAGACAATAGTGGATATGTCTTTTTGATGGATGAAAACTTCAATATTTTATTTCACCCAAATGATAAATTTCAGCTACAAAAAGCAAACTTTGATATAAAAAACCCAAGTATAAAACAAACATCAAACTATGAAACAGATGATGAAATTTTAACTTTTAAAACACTATCAAACTCCCATCTTATACTAGTCGCACAAACTTTTAAAAACAATATATATGCTAGGATAAATAAACAATTTTTAATGAATTTGGTTATTTATACAATCAGTATATTTCTGTTTTTTACACTTGCATTTTTTTATAACAAAAAGATAAAAAAACAAGAAGAATTGCTTGAAAAAACAAAAAGAGAGTATGAAGTTTTGCTCTTTTCGCAAACAAAAATGGCAGAACTAGGTCAGATGATAGCTTCTATATCTCACCAATGGACACAGCCCTTAAACTCACTTGGTATTTTTCTTGGAAATTTAGTTCAGTTTAAAAAGTTAGGTGCTTTGAGCGATGATATTTTTTATGATAATATATCTAGGTCTTTAAAAAATATAGACTATATGAATGATACTATGAATACTTTTAAAAACTTTTATAAATTTCAAGATAAAAAGCAAATTTTTAATGTAAAACAAGCTATTTTAGATACCATTTTTATACTTTTTTCACAGCATTCAAAAATAGATATAAAAGTAAATGTATCAAATAAGATTGATTTAGAATGCGAAAACTATTTGAATGAATTTAAACAAATAATTGCTTGTTTGATACAAAACTCAAAACAAGCATTTTTGTCTAATCAAATAAGAAAAAATGCAAAAATAGTAATCTCTATAAGAAGTGATGAGACTCATTTTTTAATAAGAGTTATAGATAATGCAGGTGGTATAGCTGATGATTATAAGGATAAAATTTTCAAGCCATTTTTAAGCACTAAAAACAGTAGCGGGCTTGGTCTTTATATATCTAAATTGATTGCTTTTAAAAAATGCAATGGTGATTTGACTTTAGCACAAGCTAAAAGACCAACCATATTTTTACTAAAAATAGCAAAAAAGGTATAAAATGATAGATGTAAATATACTTTCAAAACTTAAAAATATCTCTGTCTTGCTTGTTGAAGACGATGAAAATACAAGGATAGCCATAACTCAATCTTTGCAGTTTTATTGCAAAAAGATTGTGAGTGTAGATGACGGACTTAGTGGATTTAATGAGTATTTTAATGGGGATTTTGATATAGTGATAACTGATATAAATCTACCAAATCTAAACGGTCTTGAAATGCTTGAAGAGATCAAAAAAAGAGCACCGCATCTAAAATCAATCATTATAACATCATACGATACAAGTGAAAATATGCTAGCTAGTATAGAACTTGGAGCATATAATTATCTAAGAAAACCTTTTAAGATAGAAGAGCTTCAGACAACTATTTTGATGGCTACAAAAGGCATGTGTGAAAATAAAATACTTATAAAAGACAGCTATGAGTATGATTTGATTGATAAAATTTTACTTAAAAACAAAGAAGAAGTTGCGATGACAAAGATAGAATCAAAGCTATTTTATCTGCTCGCAAGCAATGCAAATAAAACAGTTGGCTATGATGTTATTGAAGATTTTGTTTGGAATGATAAAGCTATGAGCAATGAAGCTTTAAGAATGGTTGTTAAAAAAATAAGACTTAAAACAGATCAAAACCTGATAGAAAACATATCAGGTGTTGGTTATAGGGTTTGTACTTAGATGTAGCCGAGCATACTGAAATGCCCGGCTTTTTGATTAAAATGTTATTTCAAAATCAAGTTTGAAATTTCTTCCAGGAGCATTAAATCTATTTAGACCAAGGTTATCTGATTTTCTTACCCTATTTGTTGTTCCAAATGATCTTATGGATCTTGCGCTTTCCCAATTGATGTATTTTTTATCAGTTAGGTTATAAGCACCAAGTCTAAATGTTATATTTTTTCTAGGCCTTACATAACTTATAAGATCTATAGTAGTGTATTTATTGCTTAGCCAGTGAGCTGATGAGTCTTGCACTTTTTTATTGTTTACTATAATATCCTCTCTTTTCTCGCTAAGCCAAAACATATTGTAAGTATTTCCTGGTTTTTTTGCATTTGCGCGTGTTATGAATATATCTGCTCCAAATTTATCATTAGGTGCGCTATAGCCTATGTTATAGATAAATTTATTTGGCTGAATGGCATTCATAGGTCTAAATACATCCTTGCCATCTTCTGTTACCAAAACCTTACCTTTTTGTCTTGTGTATTTAACACCAAAATAAAATCCAGGTAAATCAGCTTTTATATCTTTTAAATTTATCTTAGAGTCTATTTCTATACCTGTTACTTTTGCAACTGCTCTATTTACATTTTGGTATCCTACTAAATCAGTTGATAATGCAATGCCATTATCAACATGTTTGTTTGTTTTTGCTGCACCAACGTATCTAAAATCCAAAAAGTCTTTATATTTTGTCTCAAAACCACTAACTGTTATAAAACTTAAATTATTATAAAGTGTGATTGCCACTTCTTTTGTTTTTGAGATCTCTGGTTTTAATTTTGTATTTGGAACAATTATAAAGCCTGGAAATCTAAAGTTAAAATACAATTCATCAGGAGTTGGAGCTCTAAAACCTTTTGAGTATTTTCCTTGAAGTCTTAAAAAATCAATCGGATCTAAATCTAAACTTATAAAATGAGAAGTTTCATTAAAAATATTTCCTTTGTATTTTTTATCTATCCTGGCGCTTTCTATAAACTTTTTACGATCAGCTAAATATTGTGGATGATTTTCTCCACTCTTATTGGGATCGGTTCCAATATATTTAGGATCTGTATATCTTGGTTTTTCTATGTCATGTTTTGCCAATGCTCCCAAAAATCCATCTGGTATTTTTGGACTCTTACCCTCTTCATAATCTACTCTATATTTTATGAAGTCCTTTCTAAATCCTCCTTTTAATGATATAAAATCATTTATTTTTATATCATCTGATACATAAAATGCCTTTTGTGTTTTAGTTGTTGGGACTAAGAAAGATTCTTCTCCTGAAAAAATAGGACATTGAAGAGTGTTTCCGCCTGATTTACAATCTTCTTTATAGGAGTTAGCCCACCATTTGACATTTGAACCATTGCTTCCTTCTATATTTGTCATGCTTTTTTTGTTTATACTATACAGACCACCATAGCTTAAAAAATGATCTATGTTTTTAGTGTCTATGCTTTTTTCAAAATCCAAATTTACTTGCTTGGTTTCATTATCTAAATCTCTTTGTTTCCAATCGTTTTTTGAAAATCCAGCTGAATACGGTAATGGTATATAAAATGAGTTATCTTGATCTTTTTTATCAGTTCCATCCAAACTTGTATATTCACGTATAGAATTTATTTTTTTATATATCTTGTTGTTTTTATTTATAGTTTCAACAGTTACATGATAAATATCTTTTTTTATCTTTTTATCCCAACCTTTATAACTACGATTAAATATTGTTTCGTTTTTAGAAGACAGATCTATATTTATAGGCTTATCTTCAAAAATTAAATTTACAGGTTTTTCACAATTAAAAAAAGAGCAGTCAAAAGTAAATGTTGTGGCTACAGCATCTTTACCTGAAGTTCTAAATTTATCTCCTTCTTTGTATTTAGTTCTATCATCGCTTTTTAAATATATATACTCTGGCCCTAAAGGACTTGCTGTGTCTTTTTCTTTTACAAGTTTAAGTAATTTATTATCCTTATCTAGGTAGTTATTGTTTTCATCTAAATGAAAGCCAGCTGGATTATTAATATCACGACAATTATCACCAAAACATCTCTCTTCTGTTTTTGCTCTTGTTTTTGTCTTTTGATGTGATAATGTAAGCTTCGCACTATCCCAAAATGGTGTTTCATTAAAATTTTCAAAAGTTACAAAATAATTTTTTCTAGTAGACAAATCATTTGTGTATCTTTTTTCTTCTTCAACGGTATCAGAAAATTGGCTTAAACTAAGATTATAAGAATAATCATGGCCCTTTGGGTTGTCTTTATAATAATCAAGCCCAGCGGTAACTCTTGTAGTATCACTTGGACTAAAGCCAAATTTTAAAAGATTGCTCTCTTTTTTGATGGTATACGGATCAGCTTTTTCTCTTTCTGCTGCAACCACACTATCATCATACTCATCGTATCCGTAGTTTTTAAGCTCATGTCCTTTTCTATCTGTTCGGATAAAGAGTATATCAAACCATTTATATTTAGCTGCTAATGTATGAGATGTATATTTTTGTGAGTTAGCGGTAGAATATCCTGTTTTAAATCCATAAAAATAGTCTTTATCTAGTAAATAATCTCTTGCATCTTTTGTCTCAAACATAACAGAACCACCAAGAGCCCCTGAACCAGCTTTTATAGAGTCAGCACCTTTGGTTATTCTTACTTGTTTAAGTGTTTCTACTTCTACACCATTTCTTGAGTTGTTAAAGTTGCCATATCCTTCGAATAACTCTTTAAATCCTTGAGAGCTTAAAGTTTCTGCTTGATGAAGTCCATCTATGGTTATAGCAACCCTGTTTTCATCAACACCTCTTATAGAGTATCCACTAGCACCAAATCTTCCATTTTCTACTACACTTACCCCAGTTTCATATTTTACTAGATCTCTTGTATCTTGGGCTTGTTCTTTAGTGAGTGTCTTAGCGCTTTTTACTCTTTCTCCTACTTTCTTTTGAGTAGGATCATTTTCTGATTCACCAGTAACTGTTACACTGTCTAGTTCAACTTGATTTGATGATATATCTGCAGCATGCAAATTTACACCAAAACCAAGAACTAATAGAGCAACCATAGAAAACCTAAGCTTGTTCATATTTATCCTTATTATAATTATGATATTCATTCTTTAAAATAAGATATATGATAATAGATATTAATTTAAATACTGGTTAAAAATATAAATAAAAATACAATATTGATTTAAAATTTGAAATATTTTATTAAAAATTCAATAATTCAAATTTATTTTTTTGAATTATTGAATATATATTATTTTTTTATAATATGTTTATTGTTTGGATTTGATTTAAATATAGAAAGAGATTTTTGAGTATTATCTGTCTTCGAAACTGGTTTTTTTGGATTTGAAATGTTTGTTAATATTCCTTGATTTTCAATTCCAATTTGAACTATAGCATTTAGAGGTACTTTTACAACAGATGCAAAATTATCTTTTCCAAATCCAGCTTCAAAACTAATCTCTTCTTTTGATAGTATGGCACTTTGAAATGTATAACCAGATAAAACAAACATAACAATAGGTGATTTAAATGTCTTTTTTATCTCTTCTGGTAGCTCAGGTGCAAAGCCTATCAGTGATATATCAGAAAAAATATAAAAATCAATGCCGTTTTGCAAAAGATAATCTAAACATTCATAAATATGTCTTTTCATTAATAATCCAAAACTCTCATCATTTGAAACTTTTTCTAGCATTTTATAACTCCAAAAACTCATCAACCATATTTGAAATTTGTTTAAGTCCTATAAGCCAAAAATCTTCATCATCTATGTCAAAACCAAACATATTTACAAGTTCTTTTGGGCTTTTACTTCCACCACTACTTAAAAATTTTGTATAAATTTCAACAAAATTTTCACATTTGTTGCTTTTATAAAGTCCAAATAGGGCTAAAACCAAAAGCTGCGCATAAGAGTATGCGTAGCAATAAAATGGCGAATGTATAAAATGTGGTATATAACTCCACCATATTTTATAATAATCATTTAGCACAATACTATCTTTAAACATCTTTGTGCTTTCTTCATACCACATATCATTTAGTGTATCAAGTGATATTTCGCCTTTGTGTGCGTGGACTCTTCTTTCAAATGTTGTAAAGTTTATTTGTCTAAAAAATGTTGCAAAAATATCTTCTATTTTTCTTGCTAAAAGTGTCTGTTTTTCTTTTTTGTCTATGTCTTTGACAATATAATCAAACACCAACATCTCACAAAAAACTGATGCTGTTTCTGCTGTAGTAAGTGGAGTATCTGAGTTTAAAAATCCAACACTATAGCTTAGCTTTTGGTGTATTGCATGTCCTAGCTCGTGCGCTAATGTAAAAAGGTCTCTACTTTCATCTGTATAGTTTAGTAAAACATAAGGGTGTGCGTCACTTGAACCAGAATGAGAAAAAGCACCACCTCTTTTTGCATCACTTGGATATACGTCTATCCAGCCATTGTCAAATGCTTCTTGTGCTATTTTTTGAAACTCTGGGCTAAAGTTTCCAAACGATTTTAAGACTATATCTTTTGCTACGCTATACTTATATTTTGTTTTGTTTTGAGATAACGGCGCATATCTATCATAATCATAAAGCTTTTCGTAGCCCAAAATTTCTCTTTTTTTATTGTAAAATTTATAAGATAGTTCAAAGTTATTTTCACAAGCTTTGATTAGCGAATCTACACTTTGTTTGCTTATTTGATTATCTAGATGTCTTGGGTCTTCTGGATTTTCAAAATTTCTTAATTCGCAACTTGTAGATAAATCTGTTTTTATCATATTATAAATATAACCCAAAAGATGTTGATGTTTTTTAAGCTCATCACTTAAGCTTATAGCAGCTAGTTTTCTCTCTTCTCTATTCTCGCTATGAAGTTTGCTAAGCACTTCTTCTTCGCTTAGTAGCTCTTCCTTAAACTTAAATTTCATAGCGCTCATGGTCTCATCAAAAAGTCTTGCAAATGCTTGAGCACCCGTGTTTGAAGTTCTTAGTAAAACTTGTTCTTGTTCTAAGCTAAGCTGGTGCTTTTTTTGCTGTTTTAAATTTGAAAGATAGTAAGAAAAATCATCACAAGAAGCTATAAATTTATCTTGAATTCTATTGTCCAAAGTGTTAAACTCTAATTCAAAAAATAAAATATACTCTTGTATCTTATTACATTCTTCTTCGTATTTTGAGTAAAAAGCTCCTTGTTTTGTGTCTTTTGCAAAAACCAAAAATGCATAAGTCATTATTTTAGAGACAGAACTAACAAGCCTTTGGTATTCATTCATTGCTTTTACAAATTCTTTTTCTTCTAAATTTGCAATCTTGCCCTTGTATGTATCGCTAAAATTTTTAACATCTTTTTGTAAATTTAATAGATAGCTTTCAAGCTCTTTTTTATCTTTAAATAATGCTGTTAAGTCCCAAATCATTTTTCATCCTTCATAGCAGCCACTGCTGTAAATAAAACATCAGATGAGCTATTTAGTGCTGTCTCAACTGAATCTTGTATAACACCTATCGCAACACCTATCGCAACAACTTGCATAGCAACATCGTTTGGTATATTAAATAGTGAGCAAGCAAGAGGTATAAGCATAAGTGAGCCACCTGGAACTCCTGATGCACCGCAAGCTGCTACCGATGAAAGAACGCTTAACATAAATGCATTTGCAAAACTTACATTAATGCTATCAACACTATTTACAGCTGCTAATGCTAAAACACTTATAGTAATAGCTGCTCCAGCCATATTCATACTTGCACCAAGCGGTATAGAAACAGAGTAAATTTCTTCTTTTATATTTAATTTTTTACATAAATTTAGATTTACAGGTATATTTGCTGCAGAACTTCTAGTAAAAAATGCTGTTATTCCACTCTCTTTCAAGCAGGTAAAAACTAAAGGATATGGATTTTTTCTTAGTGATAAAAATACTATCAAAGGATTTACAACCAATGCAACTGTAAGCATTACACCAACTAGTAAAATCAATAATTTTGCATATTCCAACAAAGAGCTTCCACCGCTATCATATACACTAAAAGCAACTATACCAAAAATTCCAAATGGAGCAAGTCTTATGATAAATCTAACTATTTTTGTAACAGCATCAGAAACATTTATTATCATTGTTTTTGTTTCGCTTGATGAGTGTCTTAAGACTACCCCAAAACCTATAGCCCAAGCCAAAATTCCTATGTAGTTAGCAGTAGCTACCGCATTTACAGGATTGTCTACTATCTTTAGAAGAAGTGTTTTTAAAACATCAGATATCTCTTTTGGGGTTGAATTGCTTACTGCTTCTACTCCATCAAGTGTTAATGATACTGGAAACAAAAAGCTAGCTCCAACAGCTATAAGCGCTGCCCCTAAAGTTCCCACAACGTAGTAAAAAATTACACTTTTAAAACCTTTTGATTCGCTATCTATGTTTCTTGTGGATATTGCAGATACAATTAAAACAAAAACAAGTATTGGTGCTACTGCTTTTAAACCACCTACAAATAGATCTCCAAGTATAGAAATACTCATAACTATTTGTTTTATGCTTTGTGAATCAGATTTGAATGCTATAAAACCGAGCATAGCTCCACAAACCATACCTATTATTATTTGAATTATTAAGTTGCCATCTTTATATGAGTGTATAAATTTTGAAAAAATGCCCATTATATAGCCTTTTTGATTGTATAATATTTAATTAAGTATATCCAATAAAATGTTAAAATAAGTTTTAACTTAAAAAGTATTATTTAATTTTTTTAAGTTTTATGATAAATTAGGTTGGTAAAAAACTTTATTTAGATAAAGACCGTTGGGAGATACTGGCATTCTTGTAAAAATCTTTTTATTTTGTAATTGATCTTGTATGAGATTTTTTCCATTATCGTATTTTAAGCCTTTTAATACAGCAGATACCATAAGTCTTACTTGCGCTCTTAAAAAACCATTCGCTTTAAAAACTATAATAGTTTTGTTTTTATAACTATAACAAAAAGCTTTATACACTGTTCTTATAGGGCTTTTTGTGTCACTTCCTACCTTCATAAATAAACTAAAATCATGTTCACCTATAAATAATTTTAGTAATTCATTTGCTTTTTTTGTGTCTATTTTTGGTAAAAATAGACAATAATTACTTCTAAAAACATCAAATTCATCATGGCTTATGATGTATCTATATTTTCTTGCTTTTGCATCATATCTAGCCTGAAAATTATCATCTACTTTTTTTATTGATTTTATGTGTATAAAAGGGTGTGCATGGCGATTTATCAGTTGCTTGAGTCTATTAAAATCATTGAAATGCTTGCCACACTCTACACATACACTTTGATTGTTTGCATGAACTCCTTTATCTGTTCGTGAGCTAGAGACTATCTTTGAAAAAATACCAACATGTGATAATGCTTGTTTTAAAACATCTTCCACGGAGTTTTTATGAGGTTGCGTTTGTGAACCTTGAAATTTAGAGCCATCATAGCTTAGTATGAGCTGAATTTTCATATCAATATTTCAATGCTATTTTGTATTTATAAAATGCAAAACCGCACATCATAAATGGAAAAAATACTATAGGTATTATTATTTGTGAATAAGAGCTTAAAAGCATAATTATCGCAAAGTATGCAAATAAAACACCAAAAGTTCCAGTATAAACACTACCTTTATCATATCTGTAAGTTACTATTCCAAAACTTATAGCAAATAAAACAGAGGCTAGTGGGAAAAGTGATATTAAGATATATGTGTTTAAATCTTTATTTCTTTTTTTATCTGTTTTTGCTTGTAACCAGTAATGCATAAAATTTCCAACTTTGCTTATTTTGTTGTCTTGATTTGTTCTTATTTTCATTGAACTAAAACTACTTTGATGATAAATGTTATCTTTTATGTCATAAATTTTACCATCTTCTAAAATAAGTTGAATCATTGAGTTTATATTTGATATTGTAGCTGTTTTTGCTATTATAAGTCTATTCGCATCTTTTTGTGGATTATACATTATTATATCTTTATAGATTGTCCCATTTTTGTCTCTCGTTTCATCATTTATGTATACCATCCAATCTGAAAATTTTTGTCCAAATTTTCCACCTTTTAGATTTAACTTAGCTACTGTTTTCTTATAGTCTATAAAGTTAGAGTTTAACTCAGCTGATTTTGGTATTAAAAAGATTGCAATAACTAATAAAAAAATTGTAAAAATACTAGATAACCATACAAAAAATTTACTTATCTTTGCCGGAGAATAACCAAGTGTAAATATAACTATACTCTCATTTTCCTTTGATAGTCTAAAAAGTGTCATAGCTATAGCTACAAAAAAAGATATGGGAACTACAAATAACAATATTCTAGGAAGCAAAAATAGGTATAATTTTGCGAGTTCGAAAAATGTTATTTCTATATATGATGTGATTCTTGCTATTTGTATAAAAAATACAATTGACATTATTAAAAATAGTGTGCTAAATAAAGATGCAAATGTGCTTATAAAATTATTTAAAAGATATCTATTTATATTAGACATAAATCATCTTTATTATAGCTAAGAAAAAATCATCAAAACAATAAACTAGCAATAATGCTAAACTTAAAAACGGAACAAATGCTAATTCGTAATTTTTTTTCTTTACTATCATATAAACTGGTAATGTTAAGATAGCAGATAAATAAACAGCCGCTAGTCCAAGCTTATATCCAAGCATTGCACCTATAACAGTAGCTATAAAAATATCAGCACTTCCCATAGCTTCTTTTTTAAGAAAAAAACTAACTAAAAATCTAAGCAACCAAAATGCAAATGCAAACACAAAAGAACATAATAAATTATCGTAAAAATTATCATTTTGAGTTATGTTTTTTAGTACCGCGTATGCAAATGCAAGTACTAATCCTGTGTATAAAAGTTGTTCAGGAACAGCTTTGTATCTTATATCAATAACAGATAGTGCAAGTAAATTTATAAAAGACAATCCAACGATAAATGCCAAAATAAGCTCTTTTGCATCAAAAACATATATGCCAAATTCTTTGTAAAATCCAATAAGCATAAAAAAACCACCGGCTAGTTCTGCTACAGGATAAACTATGCTTATTTTTGTTTTACAAAAGCTACATTTTCCGTTTAGAAAAAACCAAGAAAAAATAGGTATGTTGTGATACCATTTTAATGGTGTATTGCATACTGTGCAATGTGAGCTTGGAAAACTTACACTTTGAGATTTTGGCAAACGATATATCAAAACATTTGAAAAAGAACCAAAGCAAATTCCAAAAATAAATAAAAAAATAGATAAAGTTATATCAAAGCTATCCATAATCATCCTAGTTATATAATTTAGTGCGTAAATTTGCCATTTTATTGATTATATACATATTAAATTGCACCAAAACGCCTATTTTTTAGTCTAAAATCATCAACTATCTTTTGTAGTTCTTCTTTTTTAAAATCAGGCCAAAGTGTGTCAGTAAAAGCAAGTTCTGCATAGCTTGCTTGCCAAAGCATAAAATTTGAAAGTCTTTGTTCGCCACCGGTTCTTATAAGTAGGTCTATCTGCTCTTTTTCATCAAGAAACTCGTTTAGGTTTTCTTCTGTTATCTCTTTTTTTTGAGATATTAAGCTTTTTGTTGCTCTTATTATCTCATCTTTTGCACCATAATTTATAGCAAGATTAAATTTTAATTTTTTATTATCTTTTGTTATATTTTTTAAGTTTTTTATCTCTAGTTTTAAATCATCATTGAAGATATCTATATCTCCTATTGTGTTAAAAAAGATACCATTTTTTACAAAATTTTCTTTTCTCGAGACTAAAAATTTTTTTAATAAATCTAGCAAAAAATCAATCTCAGTTTTTGGTCTTTTCCAATTTTCTGTACTAAATGCATAAAGAGTTAAGATTTTTATCTCATTTGATATGCAAAAATCACAAATTTTTTCAACCACTAAAGCACCATTTTCATGCCCTTTTGTCCTTAAAAAACCGCGGTTTTTTGCCCATCTTCCATTGCCATCCATAATAATGGCTAAATGGTTTAATTCATTCATCTTATCCCTTAAAATCAATTAAATTTTTATTTTTTTTCCATATCGCATCTATATCACAATTTTCTATTTTGCATGAAAAATGTTCTTTTAAGACGCTAGATACTTTTTGAAATGGGGTTTTAATTGTATCTAAATTTCCATCAACAAACTCAAAAAGCAAAGGTGCAAAATTTAAAAACACCAAATACATGTATGCCTTATTTTTATCTTTTTTAAATTGAAAAAGATTGAAGTTGTCATTGTATATAAATGGTATATGAATTATGTTTTGATTTAACGCAAGTAGTATATTTGTATAAATTTCAAACTCATCTTTATTTATATTTGATGAGAGATTTTTTATTATCTCTTCATAAAGCCACTTTATGTCCTCTTCGCTAACAAGCCTTTCAATCAAAAAAATACCATTTTCTAATCCACAATCTAAAAAATCAGGTTTTTCATAAAGATTGTTTATAACTATATTATCACTTGCACTTTTTATCTCACCCCAATATTTGGCTCCAACTTTAAGTCTCTTTGCGCTTTTTGTTACTAACTCTTTATTTCTAAATTTCAAAATATATCTATTAAAAGATATTTTTTCACTTACAAATAAGCTTACTGGCAATGATGTATTTAGCGATATTGTGCTTATTTTATCATTTGTTATTTTTTGTATTTTTTGAATACTTGAAATCATAACTCACTTGCCAAATTTGCTATTTTTATAGCTATGTTTTCTTTGGTGTCAATTTCTAAAAGTGTCTCTTTTTCTTTTGTTATAAAGTTTATCTTATTTTTTTCACTTCCAAAACTATTTTCTTTTTCTATTACATTTAGACAAACAGCATCTAAGTTTTTATCTATTAGCATATTTTTTGCATTATTATAAGCACTATTTTTATCGTATTCTAATTTAAAGCCTATTTTTTTGCATTTAAAGTCTTTTAGACTTGATAAAACATCAATATTTTGTTTTAACTCTAAGCTCCACTCTTTTCCTAATTCGCTTTTTTTAAGCTTAAAATCATAATTTTGTTTGCATATATAATCACTAACAGCCACGCACATGACTAATAAATCAGAGTCTTTGCATTCTGCTTTACATAAAGATAATAATTCATCTGTGTTTTTAAACTCACAAGATTTATATGGTAAATTTTCATACTTTACGCTTGAGATAAGCATAACATCTGCGCCTAAAAAGAAAAAAGCATCAGATAAGGCTTTTGACATTTTTCCACTAGAATTATTTGTGATGGCTCTTACATCATCTATTTTTTCAGTTGTTGCGCCACCTGTTATGATTACTTTTTTTCCTTTAAAAGTTTGATTAAAAAAAGCTTTTTTTACTTCATATAGTATGTTTGATATATCTGCCAAACCACCTTTTCCTATGTCCTTACAAGCTAACATTTTTGTTACAGGTTCAACTACTTTTACGCCATTTTTTTTCAAAAAATCTAAATTTTTTACCGTAGAAAAATGCTCTAACATTTTATTGTTTGCCGCAGGTGCTATTATCATAGGTGCATTTGAAGCGATTAGGGTTTGCATAAATATACTTGAACAAACCCCACTAGCAAGGCTATTTATAGTATTTACAGAAGCTGGCGCTATCAAAATAAGATCTACTTTTGCATACTCTATATGGCTTATCTTTTTTTGCCAATCCTCGTTTCCTGTGCATAAAACCGGATGATTTGTGATAGCTTCAAAGGATAAAGGATTACAAAATTTCAAAGCCCCATCACTTAACATAACCTTTACATCAGCACCGAGCTTTTTAAGGTTTGATACTAGCTCGTATGCTTTATAAAATGAAACACTACCACAAACACCTAGTAAAATTTTTTTATCTTTTAACATCACTTTTCTTCTTTAAAAAATTTATAAAAAAACCTATCTTTATTTATCTGTTTTGTTCTAGAAACGGCTAATGCGCCACTTGGAATATCTTTTGTTATCGTGCTTCCTGCGGCTATCATAACATCATCTTGTATTGTTACAGGGGCTATTACTTGAGTATCTGAACCTACAAATACATTTTTGCCTATTTTTGTTTGATATTTGTTTTTGCCATCATAATTGCAGGTTATAAAACCACAACCGATATTTGTTCCTTCTTGCACTTCACAATCACCAAGATAGCTTAAATGTCCAGCTTTTACACCATCTAAATTTGCATTTTTTGTTTCAACAAAATTTCCAATGCGTGTGTTTTTTATTTTGCTTTTTGGTCTTATTCTGGCTAATGGACCAATGCTTGAGTTTTGTATTTCGCTATATTCTATTACACTAGAACTTTTTACAATGCTATTTTTTATTAAGCATTCTCCTATTATGCTTACATTTTCTTCTATGACACATTCGCCTTCAAATTTAGCTCTACAATCTATATATGTTGTATTTGGCATACGCATTAATACACCGCTTTTCATCAAATCTTTTTTTATTTCATCTTGCATTATTTTTTCTGCTATGCTAAGTTGAAATTTGTCATTTATACCCATAAAGTTTTGCTCTTTTACTTCTATAATGCCACATTTTAGGCTTAGTTCGTTTGCTATTTTTACAGCATCGGTTAGATAGTATTCATTTTGTGCATTATTGTTTTTTATAAGTGGTAGAATTTTCTCTAAAGCATCTGTTTTAAATGCATAACATCCAGCATTTACACTTTTTATTTTTTTTTCATTTTCACTTGCATCTTTTTCTTCTACTATGGATAAAACTTGATTATTTTCGCTTATAATTCTTCCATATCCGAAAGGATTTTCGGTATTAAAGCTACTTATTGTTAGGTCAAGATCGCTTTTTGCTAGATTTTCAAGTTCATTTTGTGTTATTAGTGGCATATCTCCACATAAAATTATTGTTTTTTTTGTTTTTGAAATAGCTCCTATTAATGCACCAGCGGTTCCTGGAAAATTTTCAAAATCTTGTATATGGATTTTTGTATCTGGATAGTTTTTTAGAATATGTTCTTGTATCATATCTTTTTGGTGATACAACACAACGCATACATCATCTGTTATTTTGTAAGCCTTATTTAGTATGTGAGATATCATGCTTGCTCCACAAATTTCAAACATAACTTTTGGGGTTTTTGACTTCATTCTTGTTCCAAGACCAGCCGCTAGTATAATTATAGAAGTTTCTTTCACTTTATAAAACCTTAAAATAATGTATTTTTTTCAAAACTTAGTCCTTGATTGTATCAAAAAAAGACAAATAAATATTTGAATTTATGCTATTTTTAACTAAAAGCTAATAAAATATTGTTTTTATCTGAATTTTAAAGAGAGTTGATATGGATTTAGGAACCGTTGTCGGTTGGGTTTTGATAGTAGTTTTACTTTTTGGCTCCATGGCTATAGGTGTTGGTATAGGACCATATGTTGATGTGCCATCAGTTATGATTGTTTTTGGTGGAACCACTGGTTGTTTGCTTGTTGGTTTTAAAATGGAACAATTAAAAAAGATTTTTACATTTTATGGTGTTGCTGTCAAGCCAGGTCAAGTAAATTTAGCTGAAACTATAAAAAAAATAGTTGATTATTCTACAAAAGCTAGAAGAGATGGAATACTTGCTCTTGAAAATGATGTAAATAATGAAGTTAATGAATTTTTAAAAAAAGGTCTATCCATGGCTGTTGATGGTAATGAGCCAGATGCTGTAAGATCTTTGCTTGAAATAGACATAGATCAAACAAGTTCAAGGCATGGTTCAAATATTAAAATTTTTGAACAAGTTGGTGGTTTTTCTGGTGCTATGGGTATGATAGGAACACTTATAGGTTTGGTTGCTATGCTTTTAAATATGTCAGATCCTAGTGCTATTGGTCCTTCAATGGCGGTTGCGTTGCTTACTACACTTTATGGTGCTATGATTGGAAATATTATAGGTGGTCCGGTTGCAAATATATTATCTATTAGAAATAATGATGAAATGTTAGAAAAAGAAGTTATATTAGAAGGTATTATGTCAATTCAGGCTGGAGATAATCCAAGAACACTTGAAAGTAAGTTGTTGTCTTATTTACCTCCAAAAGATAGAAAATCACAATTTGAGTAAGATATGGCAAAAAAAATAGATCCAAGCGAATGCCCAAAATGTATGCCTGAATGGCTTGCTGCATTTGGTGATTTGATGTCACTTTTGCTATGCTTTTTTGTATTGTTATTATCAATGAGTACTATGGATGCAAAAAAGCTTGAAATGGCTGTTGGTTCTTTAGCAGGAGCTATGAGTGTCTTAGAAGGCGGTGCAAGGCCGGAAACTCAAAAAGAACAAGAGATAGAGCTTCAATCTAAAATCAAAAAAGAAAAGATTCAATCACAATCAGAAAATAGCTTTTCTCAAGCTGTAAAGGCTATAAATGAGCTTTTGAATGCTACTGGTTCTCCCGAGGTTGTTATGAAAGATAGCGAGGATGGTTTTATTATTCGCTTACCTGCTAGTTTGTTGTTTGAGCATGGTAAGGCTGAAATACAAAGTGATGATGCAAAATTGTTTATAAAACGCATTTCTATGATAGCAACAAAGTTACCACCATATATTGATATAAATGTTGTTGGTCATACTGATGATTTAGAGCCGGATCTTAATTCTATTTATAAAAACAATTGGCAGTTGTCAACAGCTCGTGCAATGAGTGTTGTTGATGAATTATTAAAAGATGGAGTTGATGCAAAAAAGCTAATAGCATCAGGAAGAGCTTCTTATGAACCCATAGCTCTAAACTCAACACAAGAAGGCAGAGTTCAAAATAATAGAGTAGAGATAAAGTTTGTATCTTTGGATAAAAAGAAAAAAGAAGCTGCTCGTAAAAGTATATTGGATTAAATTTTAATATGAGAATACTATTTTTATTATCTGTTTTTGGTCTATTTGGATTTTCAGCTGATGTTGAAATTCCAACGATAAATTTAAGCCTAACAGCTCCAAACAACCCAACACAATTAGTAACTTCTCTAAACGTTTTAATAGCCTTAACGGTTTTAACATTAGCACCAGGTCTTATATTTATGATGACAAGTTTTTTAAGACTTGTCATAGTGTTTTCGTTTTTGCGTCAAGCTATGGGTACTCAGCAAATGCCACCTTCTACACTTTTGATATCCATAGCTATGGTTCTTACATTTTTTATAATGGAGCCAGTTGCAAAGCAAAGCTATGAGAATGGAATAAAGCCTTATTTGGCAGAACAGATTGGTTATGAAGAGTCTTTTGATAAAAGTATAAAGCCTTTTAAGGAATTTATGGTTAGAAATACAAGAGAAAAAGATTTGGCACTTTTTTTTAGGATAAGAAATTTACAAAACCCAGCAAATATAGATGAAATTCCACTTACTATAGCTATGTCGGCTTTTGCGATAAGTGAGCTAAAAACAGCTTTCGAGATAGCTTTTTTGCTTTATCTTCCATTTTTAGTTATAGATATGGTTGTAAGCTCTGTTCTTATGTCTATGGGTATGATGATGTTGCCACCCGTTATGATATCACTACCTTTTAAACTACTTATTTTTGTTTTGGTTGACGGGTGGAATTTACTAGTTGGAAATTTAGTTGAAAGTTTTCATTGAAAGAAGTATATAAATGATTAGATTTTTATTTTTATGTTTATTTTGCTTGGTTTTGAATGCTACAAGCTTAAAAGAGGTGATTTTAAACACTCAAAACTCAGAATTAGCAAATATAAAAAAATATGATGTTGCAAAATCTGAGCTTAATAAACAAAATGTTTTGCTTGGTTATCTTCCAAGTGTTTCAGTAGGTGGAGGATATAAAACAAACTCAGATGAAAAGTTGATTTTAAGACCAAAAGAGATAAATAGTATTTATGCTAAACTTGATTTTATGATATATGATGGTGGTGCAAGAGAGGCAAGAATAAGAGCTTTGGCTAATTTAAATCAAAGTGAAATTTATAAAAACGATGAATATAAAAATTATCTATCTTTAAATGTTGTTAGACTTTATTATAATGCCTTGTCTTTGGTTGGTATAATCAAAGCAAAAGAAGGTGAAAAAAATTATTTAAGTGCTACTTTGGAGCGTTTAAAATCATTTAAAGATGCTGGACTTGGTTCAAGTAGCGAGTATGAAAGTATTTTAGCTAAGTATTACTTGAGTTTAAGCGAGGAGCTTGAACTAAAACAAAAACTAAACAAAATAAAAAATTCAATCAATCTTTTATCAAATATTAATGTTGCTAATTTTGATTTTATATCTTTAAAAGAGCCTGATTATAATATTTCAAGTGAGAAGGCTGAATTAAAAGCTATAAGTAAAGAACTTTTTGCTATTGATAATAGTATAAAAGAGTCTTATTCTGAGTATTTACCACATATATTTTTACAAAATACTTTTATGTATACAAAGAGTAGGTTAGGTAGCTCTCTTAATGGTAATATAGCTATTTTTAAATCTTATGCTGATGATTTGTTAAAAGAAGATTGGGAAAAAAATAACGAGTTTATGATTGGATTTAAGTGGAAAATTTTTGATTTTGGATCTAATCTTAAAAAAATAGAGACCCAAAGAGTAAAAAAAGCACAAGCAATGCTTAATCTAAATTATAAAAAAAGAGAAAACGAATTAAGTTTGAAAAATATCAAAGAAGAGATAGAAAATTTGAAAGATAAAATACTAGCAAATGAGCTTTATCTAAAATCATCTCAAACAAGTTTAAAAGCGATAGATAATAAGTATAAATCAGGACTTGTTGGGTATAATGACTTTTTGTTATCACTTGCTAATGAATTTGGGGCTAAAAGTAGTTTGATAACAGCTAAAAATGAGCTTGAGATAAAAAAGGCTGAATATTATTTTGAAAGTGGAGTTGATATTTTAGAGAGGATAGGATTTTGAAATTTATTTTTATATTACTTATTTTTTTAAATTTTTCTTTTGCTGATGAGAAAATATATGCAAATTTTGATGTTTTGGCCGTTAAGGATTCAAAACTTGTATTTGAAGCAAATGGAATTGTAAAAAAAATAAATGTAGATGTTTCTAGTGTTGTAAAAAAAGGTGATAAGCTTGTTTTGCTTGATGATTTAGATGAAAAAATAGCTTTAAAGATAGCACAAAATGAGCTTGAAAACGCAAAATTGGTTAAAGATTTTAAATTGCAAACTTTAAATAAATTTAAACAAGTTGAAGACGATATATCAAAATATGATTTTGAAAAGGTAAAATTTGATTATGAAAATGCTTTAATTGTTGTAAAAAAAGCTCAAATAGCGGTTGAAAATATAAACAATAGACTTTCTAAAAAGACTCTTATTGCTCCTTTTAGTGGAGTTATAGTTGCTAAAAATGCTGAAATTGGAAGTGGTGTTATAGCACTTAATTCTAGTGTGCTAGAACTCGTATCTTATCCTGAAGTTAAGATTGTAATGTATATAGATGGAAGTTATATTGACAAGATAAAAGTTGGAGATGAGTTTTATTTTGATAAAAAAGATGGGAATAAACAAGTGGTAAAAATATCAAATATTTATCCGATAATAGATATCAAAACTAGAAAATTTAAAGCTGAAGCCTATGCTGATGGTTTAACAATCGGAAGTTATGGTGAAGGTTTTATAAAAATAAAGTGATTACTAGTGTATAAATTTGCTATAAATAGACCAATTACTACTTTGATGATTTTTTTATCACTTTTTGTTTTTGGAATCATATCCATAAGAACAATGAGTATAAGCTTGTTTCCTGATGTTGAAATTCCGCTTGTTAAAATTACAACATTTGCAAAAGGCGATAAAAACTATATAAATAACAAAATTACAAAAAAACTTGAAGATGAAGTTTCTTCAATAGATGGTATTAAAAATATAAATTCTGTTAGTTATGATAACCTTAGCGTTGTTTTGATTGAGTTTGAACTTGAAAAAAATATAGAAATAGCTTTAAATGATATAAGGGATAAAATTTCAAAAGCCGGTTTGCCAGTAAAAAGTATAACAGAAAAAGTATCTGGTTCTGATAAGCCAATTTTTAGTATTTTTGTAAGTTCTAAAGATAAAAATACAACAAATTTAATGAAAGTTGTGGATGAAAAAGCTATAACATTTTTGCAAAGAATAAATGGGGTAGGTGGAATAAATAAAGTAGGATTTTTAAAGCCACAAGTAAATATTTTATTAAATCCATTTTTATTAAACAAATTTAATTTAAATGCTAAAGATGTTGCACAAATCATAAATTTACAAAATTTTCAAATGCCTCTTGGTAATTTGCAAACAGATGATAAAAAAATAGTTTTAAGTTCCGATTTTAACGCAAAAAGCATAGATGAGCTAAAAAATTTAAGAATCAAAGATGGCTTGTTTTTACAAGATATAGCCGATGTCTCCTTTTCTCATGCAAAAACAGATAGTTTAGCGATTATGGATGGCAAAGATGGTGTTATGCTTGAAATTAAAAAAATAAACGGCATAAATACAATAAAAACAATAAAAGCCATAAAAGAAAGTTTAAAAGATTTTAAATATTTGATTGGTGATGAACTTGATTTTAATATAGCTTTTGATGAGAGTGGGATTGTTTTAAAACATATAAAACAAGTAGCTTTAGATATGGTTCTTGGTATTTTTCTTACTGCTTTGATAGTTTTTTTATTTTTAAGAAGTGTTTCATCAACCATAATAGCAACTATTGCAATTCCTGTGAGTATTATAGGAACATTTTTTATAATGGATATTTTGGGTTATGATATAAACCGTTTAACTCTTGTAGCTTTGACGCTTGGGATTGGTATATTTGTCGATGATGCTATAGTTGTCATTGAAAATATATCAAAGAAAATAGAAAATGGTGAAAAAAATCCACTGATAGCTGGTTTTGATGGTGTTCGTGATATAGCATTTAGTGTTCTTGGAATATCATTAGTATTACTTTGTGTTTTTATTCCGATAGCATTTATGGATGGTATCGTTGGTAGATATTTTAACTCTTTTGCTATTAGTGTTGCTGGTGGAATTGTTGTTTCTTTTTTGGTTTGTATAATGCTTATCCCAGCACTTTGCACTAGATTTTTAAATACAAAAAAAAGTTATTTTTATAATAAAAGTAGCTTTTTGTTTGAAGCTTTAGATAATTCATATGGTAAAGTTTTAGACCTTATTTTAAGGTTTAAATTTATTTTTATAATTATTACTTTTTGTATATTTGCTTTTTGTATATCTTTTGCAGGAAAAGTTGGTATTGATTTTATGCCAAGTGAAGATAATAGCGAGTTTAATATTTTCATAAAAGCGGATCCAAGCTCATCAATTGACTTTATGCAAGATAAATTACAACCTATTATAAATACAATCAAAGATGATAAACGTATTGAATATTTTTATACACTTGTTGGTTATGATGATGCAAAACAAGCTTATAAGGCTAAAATCTATGCTCATTTGGGCCCTGTGTCTAAAAGAAATCAAAGACAAAAAGATATAATGGCTGATTATAGAAATAAACTTGATTTTTCTGATTTAAATATCAGCATTACTGATTTACCTATAGTTGATACTGGTGATAATGAACCTGTTCAGATTATAATTACTGGTGATAGTTTTGATGAGCTTGAAAATATATTTTTAAAAGTCAAAAAAATGCTCACTGATTTTGGTGGCGTTATTGATATAAAAAGCAAAAATGAAGATAAAAGTGAGCAGATAAAAATCAGTATGGATAGAGAAAAGCTTTCAAAACTTCACATTAGTGAATACGAAGTAGCTACGATAATCAACACATCTTTTTCTCAAAATACTATAAGTTTATATGATAATGGTGTTAATCAATATGATATCGTGATAGGATTTGATGATAAGTTTAAAAAAGATATACAAGAGCTTAAGAAAATAAGAGTAAAAAATGCTTTTGGTGAATTTTTTACTTTAGATAATATCGCTAGTTTTGAGATAAAAAAAGATATTTTGTTTATACCAAGATATAACAAGCAAAACGAATTAAAAATTTTAGCAAATTTGGACAATATACCGCTTGGTAATGTATCTGCATATCTTGATGAAAATATTCCTGAGATTTTACCGCAAGGATATAGTAAGAAATATACCGGCTTTATCAAGCTTATGAAAAATACAAATGAGGCTTTTATCTTTACTATAAGTCTTAGTGCATTACTTATTTATATGATACTTGCCGCTCTTTATGAGAGTTTTGTTTTGCCATTTGTTATCATGATATCTATGCCTCTTGCTTTTGCTGGAGTTGTTGTTGGACTTTTAATGAGTGGAAATTCTTTTAGTCTTTTTGTTATGGTCGGTTCTATTTTGCTTTTTGGTATGGTTGGTAAAAATGCTATTTTGGTAGTTGATTTTGCTAATAAATATGCAAATAGTGGAATTGATTTAAATGAAGCTATAAAAAAAGCAGGAATTATGAGACTTCATGCGATTTTAATGACAACTTTTGCCATGATATTTGCTATGCTTCCACTTGCTATTTCAAAAGGTGCTGGTTACGAAGCAAACTCGCCTATGTCTATAGCTATAATATCGGGTCTTATAAGCTCTACTATATTAACACTTTTGATAGTTCCAGCACTTTTTTCATTTGCGTATAAGCTAGATAAATACTTTAAAAGATTTTATGAACGAGAAAAAATATAGTGAAAAATTTAGTTTTAGTTACTTTTATATGGGCTTTTAGTTTTAGCTTTATAGGTGAGTTTTTAGCTGGAAAGATAGATAGTTATTTTTCTGTTCTTGTTCGTGTTTCTTTGGCTAGTATCGTTTTTTTACCATTTACAAAATTTAAAAACATACCATTAAAATTATCTTTTAGTATTATGTTTATAGGCGCTATGCAGATTGGTTTAATGTATTTGTTTTATTATAATTCTTTTTTATATTTAAGTGTTGCAGAAGTAGCTTTATTTACTATTTTTACTCCATTTTATGTTACTTTGGTTTATGATGCTTTTTCTTTGAAATTTAAAAAATTATATCTAGTTAGCATAGGTATCGCTTTTTTAGGGGCATTTGTTATCAAATATGACGGCATAAATAATAATTCATTAAAAGGTTTTTTGTTAGTTCAGGGTGCAAACTTATGCTTTGGAGCAGGTCAGAGCCTATATAAAATTTTAATTGAAAAATTTAATGGATTTAATCAAAGGGATATATTTGGATATTTTTATTTTGGTGCTTTTATAGTTGTTTTGATAGCATTTGCTTTATTTGGGAATTTTGAAAAAGTAAATCCAAATTTAACTCAGACTTTAACATTGATTTGGCTTGGTGTTGTTGCAAGCGGAGTAGGGTATTTTTTATGGAATAAAGGCGCTTGTGATGTTGATAGTGGAGTTTTGGCTATTATGAATAATGCTTTAATACCGGCTGCTATATTGGTAAATTTATTATTTTGGCAAAAAGACACAGATTTGTTTAAATTAATTATAGGTAGTTCTATTCTATATATTTCACTTATAATTCACAATAAAATTATTAAATATTACAATACAAATGTAAATTAAATATTTTTCTAATGTTACTTTTAGTGGCACATTCTTGATTTTGATTATTAAAATATAAACATTATTAATTAGCACAAGTGTATTTAAATAACAATACTGTTAATTTTGTTTATTATTTTATGTTACCAATATTCACATATTAATTTTAATCTTAAAAATAATTACACATTTAGTGCATGTTTTTTGGTTTTTTTATTAAAATATAAATAAATAAAAAATGATTTTAATATAAGGAGATTTTATGTATTCTTTCTTAGCTTTTTTTCCTATTATTGTAATACTTGTTATGATGATAGGTTTTAAAAAGAGTTCAAAGCTTTCACTTAGTGTCGCTTTAGCCTTTGCTCTGCTTATTTCATATTTTTCGTTTGGTGCTAGTGTTACCGAACTTAGTGCAAGGGTTTTGTTTGGCTTTCTTAAAGCTTTTGACATACTCGTAATTATATTCGGAGCGATCCTTATATTAAATACTATGAAGTATTCAGGTGCCATGAATGCTATAAATAATGGATTTACAAAGATTACGACAGATCGTCGTATTCAAGTTATTATTATAGGTTGGGCATTTGGAGCATTTATAGAGGGTGCAGCGGGATTTGGTGCTCCAGCAGCTTTAGCGGCTCCGCTTTTGGTGGGACTTGGCTTTCCTGCTTTCGGTGCAGCTATAACCACTCTTATCTTAAATAGCTCACCTGTTAGTTATGGCGCAGTTGGAACTCCAACTTTTGGTATCCAACAGGCTTTAAATTCTTTTTTGCCTGATCCGGTAGCACTTGATGCTTATATGAAAGATGTTAGTATACATACAGCTACTATACATTCAGTCTGTGCTTTATTTGTGCCTTTTTTGGTTGTTGCTATGATGGTTAAAATTTTTGGTAAAAACAAAAGTTTTAAAGATGCACTTCCAGTCTTACCATTTTGTTTATTAGCTAGTATTAGTTTTATAGTTCCATTTTTTTTAATGGCCAAATTTGCTGGTTTTGAGTTACCTGCATTGCTTGGCGGTCTTATATCTTTAGGTATATTGGTTTTAGCTGCTAAAATTGGATTTTTAGTGCCAAAAGATAAATGGGATTTTGAGCCTATTGAAACTTGGCCAGATTTTTGGAAGGCTCCTATCAATACATCTTCAGAAAAAAAAGAAACTGTTACTCAAAATATGTCACTATTTATGGCTTGGTTGCCTTATGTGATTATATCTCTTGTTCTTGTTATTACTCGTATTCCGCAATTTGGATTAAAAGATTTTTTAAAAAGCTTAAAAATAGAATTTCCAGCAATTATGGATGTTCCAGGGACAGCTTATGATTTTGAGTATGCTTATTTACCAGGAACTATACCATTTATTTTAGTTGCCATTATTATAATATTTTTACATAAAATGAAAATTGAAGATGTAAAATCTGCTTGGAGTGTTACTTTTGGGCAAGTTTCAAAAGCTGTTATACCTCTGGCGGCCGGTGTTGCAATGGTTTATATTTTAAAAGATTTTAAATTTACATATGAAACCCAAGAAGGCTTTACAATGGTTAAGATTATGGCTAAGTTCTTTGCTGACTTATCAGGAAAAGGTTATGTAATAGTTTCTCCATTGATAGGCATATTGGGGAGTTTCTTTTCTGGTTCTAATACTGTATCAAATATTTTATTCGGAGGTCTTCAGTATGAAACTGCTTCATTGGTGGGTTTAAATACCCAAGTTATTTTAGCATTGCAAAATGTTGGCGGTTCTATTGGGCATATGGTGTGTATAAATAATATAGTTGCTGTATGTGCGACAGTTGGTCTGCTTGGTAAAGGCGAAGGAAGACTACTTACATATAGTTTATTACCGTGTTTATTTTACACCGTTTTGGCTGTAGGTGTAGGTTATGTTTTATTAGGTGTTATATAACCAATCAAAATAAAGGAGAGTATAATGAATAAAAAAGTTTATCTTTATTCGACTTGTCTTGGTTCTGCTACTATGGGTAGAACCTTGGTAAGTGCTATAAAGCTACTTCAAAGAGAGGGTATTGAGGTGATCTATAAAAAAGATCAAACCTGTTGTGGACAACCTAGTTATAATACAGGGTATTTTGAAGAGAGTAAAAAAATAGCTCTTTATAATGCTGATTTGTTTAAAGGTGATTATCCTATCTTGGTTCCAAGTGGTTCTTGCACGGGGGTAATGAAGCACGATTATTTAGAGCTTTTTCATGGTGATAAAAATGAAGAAAAGATAAAGGAATTTAGTTCACGTGTTGTTGAATTAAGTGTTTATCTCGATCAAGTCTTAGGTGTTAAGTATGAAGATAAAGGCGAGCCTGTTAAGATAACATGGCATTCAAATTGTCACGCACTTCGTGTCGCAAAAAGTATAGATAGTTCCAAGAATCTATTAAAACAGCTTAGTAATGTAGAACTTGTAGAGTTAAAATATGAAGAAGAGTGTTGCGGATTTGGTGGAACTTTTTCTGTAAAAGAGCCTGAAATTTCAGATGCCATGGCTATAGAGAAAATGAATGATATAAATAATGCAGGTGTTAAATATCTAGTCAGTGCGGATGGTGGATGTATGTTAAATATATATGGCACACTTAAACGCCAAAAATCAGATGTAAAACTAATACATCTTTATGACTTCTTATTGAACCGTATTCAAGGAGAGGCGCTATGAATAATCATAAAAATATAGTAAATATAAGCTTAAATGATCAACAATTAAGAAAAAATTTAGGTGATGCTATGCACTTGTTACAAGGTAATAGAGCTCGTGTTATAGAGAATAAATATAATAACTGGCAAGAACAAAGACATAGTGCAAAACATGCTAAAAACAATAGTCTTTATCGATTAGATGAAAGACTATTAAAGTTTGAAGAAAAAGCTAAAAAAAACGGATGGATTGTTCACTGGGCAAATACTGGCGATGATGTATGTGAGATAATTTATCAGCTTATGCTTGAAAAAGGTGCTGATAAGGTTATTAAACAAAAAACAATGGCTTCAGAAGAAGTTGGCCTTAATCACTACCTAGAAAAAAGAGGAAAAAAATCACTTGAAACAGACCTTGGAGAGGTTATTATACAATTAGTTGATGAAAAACCTGTTCATATTGTTGTTCCAGCTATTCATAAAAACAGATATCAAGTAGGTGAGATATTCCATGAAAAAATAGGTGCTCCGTTAGAAAATGAGCCAGAAAAATTAAATGCAATTGCTCGTGATTATATGCGTCAGCATTTTAAAACCGGAACCATAGGCATTTGTGGAGCAAACTTTGCTATAGCGGAAGAAGGTGCCATATGGTTAGTTGAAAATGAAGGTAATGGTAGAATGTCTACTACTATACCAGATGTTTTGGTATCAATTTGCGGTATAGAAAAAGTATGTGATACTGTTGAAGATGCATCTAACCTAGTTGGTTTATTGACTCCATCTGCAACAGGTCAATTTATAGCAAACTATAATAATATTATATCAGGTCCAAGAAGAGAAGGTGAGCTTGACGGTCCAAAAGAGTGTCATATAATTTTATTTGATAATCATAGAACAAATATGCTAGCACATGAGGATTATTATGAGGCTCTTCGCTGTATTCGCTGTGGTGCTTGTATGAATTTCTGTCCTGTCTATGATAAGATTAGTGGACACTCATATCAATCAGTATATCCTGGTCCTATAGGTGCTGTTATTAGTCCTCAAATATTTGGTATGGATATAAATGGAGATGTTGTTTCGCTTTGTTCGCTTTGCGGAAGATGTAGCGAAGTTTGTCCTGTTGAAATTCCTTTAGCTGATTTGATTAGAAAACTAAGAAGAGACAAAGTAGGAGATGGTAAAAATCCTCCATATGGTGCAGATAATATAAATCATAGTGCTGTTGAAAGAATGGGTTTTAAAGGTTTTACTATGGTAGCTACAAGTGGATTTATGTGGCGAACGGCTATGACAAGTGCTAGGATATTTAATGGCTTAATTCAATCACAAGGTAAAAATATTCCTGTACTAAAATTATGGTTTGAGCATAAAGATTTGCCACCATTTAACTTTAATACAAATGATGTTATATCAAAAATGGAAGGAGTAATCTATGAGTAAAGAAGAAATTTTACACCGCATAAGAAGCGGTAAGCATAATATGCAAATGATTGATGACGCTCCAACAGCAGACCCAGTTCAGTTTATTAAAAGAGATCCAAGTGGTGATATGTATAAGGAATTTATAGATAGAATCACAGAAAATAGATCGATTGTTGTAGAAACAACTGAAGATAAATTAGCTGAGGAAATCAATGGCATAATCAAAAAAGAAGGCGCAAAACATCTTATATATTCAGATGAAAAACTACCTTTTGATGCAGAAACTTTAGATATAGAAAAGAAATTTAAATTCGATAAGCCTATTGAGCAGTTTAAACAACAAATTTTTGATTTTGATATGTCTATTATAAGTGCAAGATATGCTGTTAGTTCCCATGGTACTTGTTGTATAGCTTCTAGCAAGACTCAGCCAAGAATGATGAGCTTATCTCCAAAAATATGTGTAATGCTTGTTAAAAAAGATACTATAGTTAAAAGCTTGAGTGAGGCTTTGCATAAAGTCAAGGAAGAAGAGGGTGGAAGGTTGCCAACAAATACAATCTTTATAACTGGCCCATCTAGAACAGCAGATATAGAGCTTCAAACTATTATAGGTGTTCATGGTTCTCAGATAGCATATGTTATAGTATACTAAAGTTTAAAGGGCTTTTTTTTAAAGCCCTTTTTGGAATTATTAAAACAATCCAGCTATTTGTGAAGCTATTTTATTTTCTAGGATTGGTATAGCCTCGTTTAAATTAAGACCACTTTTTGTAGCTTCTGCAAAAATTGTTGTTTTTTGTTCTGTATAATCTCTTTCAAATACTTGGTTGTCATAATTTGTTGAGTTTGAATTAAAGTTTCCACTAGCCTCATCTCTTCTTATTTCCCCACCAAATTCATTAAAAAATCCTGATTTTCTTTTATCAGCTACACTTGCTTGACCAGAAACGTTTCCTTTATTTGCAGTAACTTTTCCTTTTGCTTTTTCTCTGACTATAATATCAACTTGCATTTGGTATATCGTATCTTCTGTTAGTTTTCCTATTATGCCTGTTACTGCAGCTCCTATTGCTCCACCTGCAATAGTTCCTGTTATAGAGCCGTGGTTATATGCACCAATACTGCTTCCTATTGCTCCACCTGTTACTGCGGCTCCAGCTGCATTGTTTTCACTTTTTTTGTCGCAATATAGTATATTGCTCATTAAAATATATGTTGCTATTTCTGGATCATCTACTATTTTATAGCCTCTTTGTGTTAAAAGATTTTCTATTTGATTTTGTATGTTTACATTTTGACCACTTGTATTTTTTGTCGCAATAAAAATTAACTTTTTGCTACTAGCAACAGGATTTATAAATATACTTTGACTCATTTTTGCATTTGTTTGTAATTGAATTGTTGCACAACCAACAAATAACACAGAAGCTAATGCAACTGATGTTATAATTTTTACTGATTTCATTACTTTACTTCCTTTTAACGTTTTAAATTTTAGATTAATATCCAATGTAAAGATTATATCAAAAAAATATAATTTTATATGATTATTTTATAATATATTTTTGTATTTATAAAATAAAATTATAAAATAATTAAAAATTTAAGCAAAAAATTATATTATTTAGCTATAATCTCAATTCATCTTTGGTAATGGACAGATGGGTGAGTGGCTGAAACCACACCCCTGCTAAGGGTGCAGCTCTTAACGGGGCTCGAGGGTTCAAATCCCTCTCTGTCCGCCACTAATACTTTTAAATACCTTTCAAAACCTTTCACAAAGCCTTATAAAATCGAAGTTTTAAAGCCTTTATACCTTTCAATGATTTTCAATAAATTTCAATGATTTTAAGATTTTTTTATTGACTTTTTTATTGACTTGTAAAAAATAATTGAATAAATTTGGTTTTGAGTCAATAAAAAAGGGATAAACATGCCTAAAATAGCTACTTCGCTCACTGCAATATCAATCAAAAATTTAAAACCAAAAGATAAGCCCTACTTTGTAAGCGATGGTTTTAATATGTTAGTTAAAGTCGCTCCGAACGGAAATAAAACTTTTGTATTTATATATAAAAGTCCAAAGACAAATAAACGTAGGCGACATACAATAGGAACATATCCAACAATGAGTTTAAGCGAAGCAAGAGAAAAAAGAACAGAGTTACAAAAATTAGTAAATAATGGTATAGATATTTTACAAGAGCAAAATTACAAAGATTTTCAAGCAATATATCAAGAATACATAAAAACAAGATCAGATGTAACACCAAAACATCTACAAAGAATAAAAAGTATATTTGATAGATTTATATTACCAAAGTTTGCAAATGCTGATATAAAAATCATAACAAGAAAAGATATAATTAATGCACTCTCCCCTATTCAAGATAAACAAGAAACATTAAAGAAAAGTTTAATAGCTTTAAACCATTTCTATAAGTATGCATTATTATATGAAGACATAGACCATAATATAATAACAGACATAGATAAAAAACGCTCATAGGCAAAATAGAAGTAACACATTATGCTTTCTTAAAAGATGATAAGGATATAAGCAATTTGCTAAGAAATATAAAAGAGTATGCCGGAGATGATAGGATAAAGATATGTGCTTTGCTTCAGCTTTATACAGCTGTGCGTGGAGCAAATGCAAGATTTGCCGAATGGTCTGAGTTTGATTTTGATAAGAGCTTATGGAGTATAAGTGCCCAAAAGATGAAAGCTGGTAAAGCTCATGAAGTGCATTTAACAAATAGCGTTAAAAATATGCTTTTAGAATATAAACAAAAATATACTTTTAACTCAAAATATCTATTTCCTAGCCTAAGGACAAATTTAAAACCTATAAGCGATAACACAGTAAGAACTATGCTAAGAAACTTGGGCTATTCAAACGAGCAAATAACACCGCATGGGTTTAGAGCTACATTTAGCACGATATGTCATGAAAACATAGACATACATAAACATAGCTCGGATGTGATAGAGCTTTGTTTAGCTCACATTGAAACCAATAAAGTAAAAGATGCATATAATCATGCTAAAAATTTAAAGCAAAGGGCTAGTTTGCTTAAATGGTGGAGTGATTATTTAGATAATCTGTATTCGCCTGACATGTAGCGATTAATTGATTGAAGTGAATAATACACCGTTTTATGTCCTGCTTTTCTTTTGTCTAAGATTTTATCTCTTGCTAATCGCCAAAGGGTTGTATCACCAACACCTAGCATCTCTTTGGCTTGTTTTGCTGGTATAAATGTATCGTTCATATTATCTCCTTTTTACAACTTTCATAATCAGCTTTGTATTCATTTAGTTGGTTTTTGTCTTTAATGAATTTCTTTTGTATTTCATCATAATACCCTGTGCGGGATGATATTTCTTTTATAGTTTCAAGCATACATTTATAAATATCATAGTTTTTGTCTTTTATGCCTAAAAACAGTATAAACAAGCTTCTGCCTAAATACTTGTTGTCGCGTTTACCAAAAGTAATATAATTATCAACTAATTCAAAAATATCATTCACAAATGTGCTATTTATAAAACACTCATCTTTATTATCGAGAAAATATAATATTTCTTCTATTTCATATTTTTTAAACTCAAAAGAATTTAAAATAAACACAGCCATATCACAAAGTGCATCAACTCGCTCGTTATCATCTCCAGCTCTTAAATACTCGGCTAACTCTTCAAGGATGTTTGCCATTAAACCATTGCTGTGATCTTCATAAGTTAAATCACGCTCTACGCGGTAAGCTTTTAATTTTTCTTGAATATCGTTAAATTGTGTCTTTGTCATTTTCTAACTCCTTGCTAACTAATGTCGCATATCCTGCGATATCATCCCAATGGTCTTTATAGTTTGGGTTTCCCGCCAAAATTCTTGCTATCTTGTGGGCTATCATTTCCAAAGCTTCAATTTATCCTACTGTTAGCTTGTATTTTTCGCTTTTTATGTATTTCTTTATGTTTTGTGCATAAAATGATTGTAGTCCAAAATCCCCGTGTGTCTTTTGTCTCTCTTTTAAGATATCTTCTATCATCTTTCTACCCTTTTTTTGTCTAATCTTTGTTTTAAAAAATAGGCGTTATCTTCCCAAACATAAGGGATTAATGCACCTATGTCGCCGTAAGCGTCATCTAGCTGAGACCTTATCTTGTCTAAGACTTTAAATGTTACTTCTTCTTTGAATTTGTGCTTTTCTTCAAGGTCTTTATACTTCTTAAAATAATAATCTCTTTCAAGCATTGCATTTTTATATCTTGCTTCATAGTTTAATGAGCTATTAGCGTTTTTAAGCTCTTGCTTTAATGCTACTATCTTGTTGTTTTTCTGCGAAAGATTTGATTTGTAAGCATTTACAACCCTTTGGTGTCTTTTTGCTTTGCTAATCAAAGTCGCATTTAGGCTTGATATCTCGTTTATGTATTTTTCGTGTTTTAATCTCTGATTTTCAGATTTTAATTCATAAAAAGCTTTAACAAGTATCTTTTTGGCTTCTCTTACTTGCTTTGTGTTTTTCATATAAGTAAGCAATAAAGTAGCTTGTTGTTCGTTTAGGTAATAAACTTTTTTATAAGTGCATCCTAGCCCTGCTTGAATTTTAAAATTATAAAAACCAAGATTTCCAAATTCTTCTAAGTCGGGTTTGTATGCTCTTATAAGTCTTTGTATTGACTGTTCGTTGTTGTCAGTTAGTTCTGAAACTTTATCTTGTGTTGTAACTAGTGTGCCATTATAATTTATGACTAAATTATTCATTTTCAATACCTTTCCAATGAGTTATTATTGGAATTATATTGAATTATTATTTATTTGTCAATACTTTATAATTGTTTTTTCAATATTTTTGCATTGAATTAGCAATATGGCACTCGGATTTTAAATCCGACCGCCTATTTTTTCGTTTCTCGTATAAGCATAAACATTATGTATTGATTTAGGCTTACTCCTGCTTCTTGTGCTAAAGCTTCTAATTTTTCTTTCAGCTCGTATGGAATTTTTATTTGTAGGTTATAACTTCCCGTTGGTGTTTCTTTTTCATCTGCCATTACTTCTCCTTGTCTTTATCAAATATTGTGTTAAAAATTTCATTTTCAAAATCTTCCATTTTTTCATCTATGGTTTTTGGTGTTTCGTTAATAATATTTTTTTTATCATTATTTTCCATTTCTTTGCTTATTATTGTCATAATAGCATCTTCTAAAAAAACTTTGCTTTGCTCTATACTTTCCATTAGTAATAATATAAATTTTGCCGCAATATCAATTCTTTTTTCAACTAATTGATACGAAGAAAGCATTTCTTTGTTGCTATTATCAATTATTTCAATTAAACTTTCGTTTAGCGGTGTGTAGTTTATATTTTTTCTTTCTTCTTCTGTACTTGCATATCTTAATATAAGCGTGTCGCAGGTTAAAATAATAGATTCAATGTCTATTAATTGTATTAAAGGGTTTATTGTTTCATAAAAATCAAATTTTATTTTCTTTTTATCAAGTATGTTTTGGACTATTGGTATTAAGGTAATAAAATTTTTTTCCATATTATTAGTAATTAGAGAACGCATATTTTCATCTAAACCTAATTTGCCAAATTGTATATCATATGTCCTTTCAATTCGTGTTTTTATAACAGATTTTTTTTTAAATATTTTTTCAATTCGCTTCTCTGCACGAAATACATAAATTGGAGATAAAATGCCAAAAAATACATATTGTGAAGCCCACAAAACCAAAAATAAAGGTATGCCGACAAGTAAACCAATAATGGTTAAATCCAAAATGAAACTAAGAATATACAAAACTTTAAAAAGCCTAATAAGCTTTTCATTTCTCATCTTAACCCCTTTAAATAAAAGTGTTAAATTCTATTTAAAATTAGATTAAAAGTTTATTTAGTGGTTTGTATTAAACATATAATTCGCTATCAATATCTTTAAGCGATAGTTTTATTCTAATTAATTCTATGTATAGCTTAAGAGCTTTTACAAAAGGCAAAGGCAATTCTTTGTGGTTAAGCTTTTCAAACTCTTTTAACTCTTCTATGCTATAACCTAGATGTTCGCTTAGTTTTTCGTAGGTTGATTGCTTGTATTTGATAATTAATGTTATAGGGTTTAAATTTACATCATCGCTTGATATAATCATAGTTGTTCCTTTTATATTTATTATTTGGTTTTTATCATAAAAATACTAACATACATTGCGGGATACCCAGCTTTTAAGGATACCTAATGCAAAAATTATTAATATGTTATGATTTGTATAAACAAGGACAAAATTATAAGGGGATAGATAATCTTATCCAAACTCTTGGGGATTGTCGTAGGATTTTGAATACTACTTGGATACTAAAAACTAAATATTCATATGATAGAGTTTTTGACAAGCTTCAAAATGAGTGCTTGGATAGTAATGACAAATGTTTAGTTTTTGAGTTGCCGGATGAATTAAATGGCATAATCAGTAATCTAGGCAAAGATGTTACTGAATGGATTAATTCGTAGTTATTGTCTAATTAAGAGTTAGACAAGAAAATGGTATCCCGTTCATCTAAAACTTTTTCTTCTGCCATTATTACTCCTTTGTAAAGCTTAAGCTTATATTTGCACCTTGTGCGTTAGATAGTATCTTGAATATGTTTTTTAAATTTCTTACGCTTTCTATGTTTAGCTGTGATGGTATCCACTCAATGCCACAATTAGGGCATTCGTTTATAAATGTCTGTTGTGTGGCTAGTGGATAAGATAGGCTAAGCCCACAAGCATTACACTTAAAATCTAAGCCTTTTATATCCTTTATAGGGATTTTTTCATCGCTCATTTTAATCCTTGGTTAGTAAATTATATTTGTAATGATTTCTTTTAACTCTTCTTTGCTTACCTTTCCACTTGCTAAATCAACCACTACATCTTCCATCTTGTCCGCAAAATAGACAAAGTAGCCTTCAAGGTCGTTTAACTCTAAAAAGAAAATACCTAAATAAATAGATGTTCTTTTGTTTCCATCTAAAAATGGATGAAATTTAACACAAGAAAAAACTAAATGGGTTAATTTATCTATAAAAGTTGGATAGTATTCATCGTTTTGGATTTGCTCTAAGGCTGAATCTAAATATCCTATGCTAACTTCATTGTAACCATTAGCACCACCCATATTTGATATAATTTGGTCGTGTAGCTCTATGGCATCTGCTATTGTAAAATAATTCACTTGTCTTTTAGCCTTTTAAAGACTGATTTTACTTTAGGATTTTGTAAAACTACATTTTTCATTTTTTCTTTTGTTTGCTGTTTTTTGTCAGTTTCTTGTATAGTTCTCACAGTATTACCTTTTAAATATTTTAAATAATTGTATTCAAAAAGATATTAAAAGTTTATTTATTTTCGCTATAATTGCTTTTAGTTTAGGGAGCTCACGCTGGAATGCGTGGTAAAAAGCGACCCTAAATTCCTTATTAGTGGTTATCAACTAATGGTTTACAACCACTCAACAGTCAACTATTAGTTGACTGTTGCTAAAACGGCATCCCGTATTCTTTGATTAATTCTTCTTTATAGTCATTGTATATTTGTTCTTCTATTTTTAGTGTTTCTTTATATAAAAAAATATCTTTTCGGTAAGGCAAAAGCAAATTATAAAAGCTTGATTGTTCGAGCTGTTTTACTTCTTCTATACTATAATCTAGTTTATCGCCTAATTCTTTGTAGGTATATCGCTTGTGTTTAATTAAAGCTTTTATTGGATTTATGCTTGAAATCATATTTATATCCTATGAAATTAATTAAAATGGTACCGTGTTGTCTGATTGTTCGTATCTGTCGTTATACTCTTCATCTATTTGCTGGTTTTCTTGTATCGTTTGCTTTTGCGATGGTCTTTGATAATTGTTCATTTGATAGCTTTGATGGCTATTTTTGGCATTAGTATTACAATTACCATTAGTGTTATAAGTGTTGTTAGCATTGTTATTTGTATTGCCTAACATCTCCATATTTTCAACTATTACACTATGTTTGCTTTTGTTATTTCCTTGTTGGTCTTGCCAAACATCTTGTTTTAAACGACCCTCAATCAAGAGCTTTGAGCCTTTGCTTAGATACTGGTTTGCTATCTCTGCACCTTTGCCAAAAAAGGTAATATCTACAAAACAAGTCTCTTCTCTTTTCTCGCCGTTTGTTGTAAATTTTCTAGTTACAGCTATGGCGGAATTGCCCAAAGCCAAACCGCTTTCTGTATATCTTAACTCGATATCTCTTGTTAGATTTCCTACTAAAACTATTTTGTTAAACATCTTTTGCCCCTATTTTTAATAAAATTTCTACCAGTCTTTTTGTTTTAGGACTCGCACCAAGATAAACCATATAACTTTTAGTGTGTTTGTTCTCGTGTTGTTTAGCTTCTTCATTGCTAAATGTAAAAAAGAAGTCATTAGGGTCGCATTCCCAAGATGTTTTAACTGCATTATAGTGAATAGAATCAAACTCGTAATTGTGTGAGTCCAAAAATTCTTCCAGCTCATCATCTTCTTTTATATCATTAATGAGTGGTATAAACTTTTTATTCATCTCTTGTGCTAAATCAATCAAATATTTTTTTGAGTCTTCTAATCCTTCAGCAAGACACAAACCATCAGAGGACAAACAATAATTATCATAACCAAAACGACTATCAACAGTTTTATATTTTTTACTAAGAAGCACTAACCCACAAGGCTGCGCTGTGCTTCTTGTGTCTTGAGTTGACATTTCGTTTCCTAAATTCTATAAAAAAGTAATATCATCTAATGTTAGGTCTTTAAACATTTAAGCTGTCCTCCCTAAAAATTTTAAAGCTTTTTTCATATCGTTTATACGATACATTTTGCATTTTGTGCCTTTGTCGTTTGTATGCCATCGTGATTGTAAAATGCCTTGTTTTGCTAATGGTGCTAAGTATTGATTTGCATTGCTTCTTTTAAAATCAGTCGCTGTCATCTCTTTGCCAAACTTGATAAAATCAGATACTATTTCTTTGCTAATTTTTAAGGAGCTCATCGTTATACCTTTCTATAAGTAAATCTTGCCAAAAATTAATAGCTTTATAAACTTTTGATATTCGCTCATCATCTCTTGCTTTAAGTGGGGCTTTTTGAAGTTTTGTTAAAAGCTCTCTTGCTAGTTTAATTCGTTCATTTCCAATAGGTGTTAGGTCTAATAATTCGCTTGGCTCTACATCGTATAAGTATTTAGTTGGTGTCATTATATTCATTTGTATACCTTTATGCACTTTGTTCTATTAGGTTATCTATCGCATTTGGGTCGCTTAGTAGTTGCAATACCTGTTCTTTACTAAAACGACTTACTACATCTTCTGCAAGGTCTTCATCTATGCCACGAGCTACGAGTTCTTTTTCTAGCTCATCGTGTGGTAATGTTTGTGGTTCTATCTCAACTTCTAATAGCTCTTTTTTCTCTTTTTCGCTAACAATTTCATTTAGGTTTGGTTTCTTAGGCTGAATTGTTATCTCATCGCTATCTTGAAGTTCTTCTTTTGATTTTATGCCTAGTTTTACTTCTGGGTAGTATTCGTTTATAAAAAAGCTTTGAGCCCTGTATCTAAGCATAAGTTCTGGCATCGTTTTCCATTTTGAGCCGGATTTACTTAGCCAACCTTCAGCAGCTGCCATATCAAGTGTGATAGTAGAGCCCCTGTAAGTCTCGCCGGTTTCGGCATCTATGGCTTCACAATAAGCACTTTTTTTATCATCTGATATAATTGTCTTTAGCCTTCCTTTGATTTTACCACTCATATTTAACCTAGCTACTAAAAACTTGGTTTCAAAGCTTGGCTTCCCGTATATGATAAATATGCTTTGTGCTATCTCTAATGGGCTTACATTCATTCTATAAGCCAAATCATAAACAACTACTGCATTTGATGTAGATATAAGCTGTGCATTTGGCCCTTGTCCTTTTAAGTGTTGTGGAAAAAACACAGACATACTAAAAGCCTTTGCTTGTCTTTGTTCTAACTCAAATCTTTGCATTTGTGTTTGTATTTCTGTTATCTCGGTACTCATCTTATGCTCCTATCTGTTTTGTATAAAATAATCGTTGTCTTCCCAAACATAAGCTATCAAAGCCCCAACATCTGTGTAGGTCTTGTCTAGTTGTGTTCTTATATCGTTTAGGATTTGAAATGTTTTTTGTTCTTTTGTAAAAAAGCACTCTTTTAGCTTTTGGCATTTTTGATAATAGTAGTTTCGCTCTAAGATGGCATTTTTATACATAGCCTTATAACTATCATCATCAACCTGTGCTGTGTAAATCTTTTGTGCTTTGACTAACTCTTGTTTTAGTGCTACTATCTCTTTGTTTTTCTGTGATATTTGGGATTTGTAGCCTAAAACTTGGTAATTATGGTGCTTACCTTGTGCCATTTGATAGGCTTTTAGGTTTGATATCTCATTCACATAAGTTATATTTTTTTCTCTTATCTCGTTTGCTTTTTCAAGCTCTGCTAAAATAGATTTTTCTAGCTCTTGCTCCGCCCATAGTCTAAACTTTTTGGCTTCCTTGCTTCTTATAAACATACCAAGCTTAACAATTCCACGTAAAGTCCATTTTAACATCTCTTGTTTGCCACCATTGGTTGAAATAACTTCATACACAAAATGTATATTTTCTGCTATCTCGTCTGAATGCTCTGCTTTGTGGTTTCTTATTGTTGTTAATGCTACACCATAACCATTAGCGACTTGTTCTGTTGTAAATGTTTGGAATGTATGAGCCTTGTTTGTTGCTGTAAATAAATTTTTCATAATAAAATCCTTGTGGTAAATATTTATGTTCGAATTGTATCATCATTATAAATATTTGTCAAGTAATTTTATTTATATTGTAAAGTTTTTATCTTAATTATTATTTACCATATAAAAAAAGGGGTATCAGTATTTCTGACACCCCTTTGGTTTAATCTCACAAAATAATGGCTTAGGATTGTTTAGCTTCATCTAATAATTTAAATGCTTGTTTGAATTTATCTAGTTGTTTTTTTACCTTGTTATGAGCCAATAAAAGGTTCATAAATTTTATAGCCATCTCTGGTGGCTCTTTTTGTGTAGCCCATTGTGCTGGGGTATTGTCAGCAACGCCTATCATCTCTGCTAATTCTTTTTGTGTTATCCCTAGTATTCTGCAAGTATGTTTAACTATGTTTTCATTACCATAATACATAAATTTAATTTCATCATCTGTATAACCACATTCTTTACATACTAAATAAGAGTCTTCTATCGTTGCTCCTGCAAGTTTATCAGCTCTGTCTTGTTTGATTTTTTCATTGCCACATTTAGGGCATTTATAATTTTTAGGTATCATTATCACTCCTTAGTTTTTATAATTTTATTCAAAAACATATTAAAAGCTTATTTAGGTTGTAATACAATGTTTAAGCTCCTACTTCTTGATAAAATTTCCAGTTTGGTAAGGCTAGTGTTTGTATGTGATTTACTTCGTTGTCTTTAAACTCAGCATAGCCCCACCATTCGTTTTTAGCCTCGCATACTTTGTAAAGGTCAAGCAATCTTAAATAATCATCTCTGCCTTTATCTATGGCTGTTTGGTCTAGCTCATAAAAGCCCACCATATAAGGCTTTTTGGTTTCTACTGCGATAAATAAGAAGTTATTTACTTCTTTGCCGTTTTGTCTTAAAATATCGCTGTAAAAACTTGCTTGTATGTGATAGTTAAAGTTTGCTACACTCTTTGCAAAGCCTGTAGCACTTGCATCTGATGTAGTCTTTAAATCAATGGCTAAACCTAGACTTTCATTATAAAAATCGGGGCGACATTTGACCTTAACACCTTCAATCTCTCCAAAATAGCTCTGTTCTGCTAAGCCGTTTTTTAAAAACAGCCCGGTCTCTTTCATAGAAAGAACCTTTAAAGCTATCTCTTGTGCTGTTTCGTTTAAGCTTTGTGGGACTATGGTTTTATCGCCTACACTTGTTAAAAACTCTTGATAGGCTTCTTTACCGGCTTTGGTTCGCTTATCACACACAGGCTCTATGATAAACTCATTGTTAAAATCTTGTGGTTCAAGGACTAATTTATGAACTAATGAGCCTAAAATCAAGGTTTGGCTTGGCTCTGTTTCAAACTCACTTTTAAACTTAAAGTGAAATGGGCTTTTTGCTAATTTATCAAGGTCGCTTTTGCTTATCTCACTTCTTGAGTGGTATTCTTTGTTAGTTAATGCTATGTTTAAATCAATATCAAGCATTTAACACTTCCAAATTAACAAATTCTGTTATTCCAGCTTTTCCTAGCAAATCTTTGACTTTTCCAAGTAAAATATTTCTATCTGCATTAGCATTTGCTTTGACATTAAAATCAGCTCTTATTATGTATATTACTTTGCCATCTTCGGCTTTGATAGGAGCTTGCTTTACTGTCTCTTGTATAGCTTCTTGTTTTTCTCTTTCTAGTCTTTTTTGTTCTTCAATTTTAGCTCTTTGTATAGCTTCTTGTTTTTCTCTTTCTAGTATTTCTCTTAGTTCTATTTCTCTTTGTCTTGCTCTTTCTTCGGCTTTAGCTTTTGCTTGCTCTGCTATTTCTCTATCTCTTCTTGCTTTTTCTTCTGCTTCAAGTTTTGCTTTTAATATCTCGTTTTCAATTATTGCTATTTTATTGTCTATCGCTTCTTTTGTTGTTTTTGCTATACTTCCACTAGGTGTTACTGCTGTTAATTTTACAAACTCATACACATTAATAAGTTCTGTATTTATAGATTTTTCTTGGCATTGCGTATTTATATAAGCTTGCACAGTTTGTTTTATAACTTCAAGTTTTTTATTTTCAAAATCTGCTACATTATCTGCTATTGACTGTCTTCCATTATCAATAATTAAAGCAATTTGTTTTTTCTCGTCTTTTAGTTGGTTTATAGGTATGGAAAATCTATCTATAAACTCCTTATATTTTATATCAATCTCTTTTTTGACTTTGTTAAAATTTGCCATAACTTTTTTAGCTTCAGGGATGTTATCTTCTGTAACATTTATGCTATACTTATTAACTTCATTTTGTACTTCTTGTTTTATATTCTCAAAGTTTGTTGTTAAGACTTCATTTGTGAAATCAACTTTTAAAATTATATCTGTCATTTTGTATCCTTTGTTTTTTTATCTTTTTACCCAAATAACGGTTTTGAGTTTTGATTACTAAAAAATGTTTTACTATCTTCATAACTAATCCTTGTTTGTAATTAAAAAAATGCTCTTGCTTGAGTTCTTATCTCATCTTGTAAATCTTTGTATTTGATATACTCTTCGTAGTTTGATACTAAATGCTCGATTTCTTCGCTTGCATTAGCAAGGATATCATCTAGCTTTGAGCTAAACTCATCAAATAATGCATCAGCTCTTGCTTGCATTTGTTCGTGTGTCATTAAATCCTTTTCATAGCTTTCTAATATCATTGTTAAATCCTTTCTAGGTGCAAAAATCTTATATTTTTGATAACTGCACCTTTTTTTTGAAATAAACTCAAAATCTTTTTTATAGTTTTCATAATTACTCCTTTTTTTACACATATACAAACCCTTACAACTCCAATTATTTTTGATTTAATTAATAAGGAGTTTTTTATGTCTGCATGGTTTTTATGTTTGATTTTTTGAAGTCATAAGGGCTTGTATATGTGTAAAAAATCTGTTATACTTTGCGAATGGAATGGATAAATTATCTTAAAACGCTTAATGCTTATGAACTAATAATCTTTGTCGCTGGTTTTTGTTGTGGTTGGCTTGTCGCTTTTAAATATTTTCGTTTTAAAGATAAGAAAATATTCATAACTCAAAGCACCGGCAACTGCACTATACCCGTTAAAATCAACGGTCAAGTGATGGACTACACAACAAATGTTGTTATCACTTATGAAAATAACAAACCTGTTCGTGTCGGCTGTCCTCACTTTAATAAAGGCAAGTGCGAACTAGCTAAAACCGATTGCGAAGCTTTAAATAAACAAGTCTAATTGTATCAACTATAAAGACTAAAAACCAAGCAAAAAGCACAAGCTCACAGCCTGTGATAATGCCAAACTCAAAACCTCTAATAAATGCTTCTATCATCTAATATCCTTTAAAACAAAAAAATACACACTAAGCAAGTTGCTAAACCGCCGCTGAAAATCAATTTCTATTAAGAAAGGTTCGATAACTCTATTTTCTAAAAAGTACTATAAGATGTCAATTGTTGAAAGCTCATTGCCTAATGTGCATATTTTTGTTTTAAAAAGTGTGGATTTTACTACCCCCGAACACACTACTATCGGGGCTTGAACCGAGTATATAATTATCGTCTACATACTGACGCTACCCGTAGCTTTAGCTAAACCCTAGCTAGGAGTGGGGCTCCTTTGTTTTGTTGGTGTAATGTTAATATAATTTACATTAAATAATACTTAAAAAAGTAAATAATACTAACATTTTGTAAAAAAATATAATTTTATATGGTTTTATTTACTTTTATTTGGAATTTAAATATGTATTGATAGAATAATTCATATAAAACATTAAAAGGGGTCTTGTATGAATAGACTTTTTGTTGTTATATGTATAATGGCTTTTGTTGGATGTAGCCAATATGATTTAGAAAATAATATTAATACTTATTTTACTTCAAGAGATGTTAGGCACGGTGTTGATTTAGATTGGGATAGAATATCGCATAATTCTACAAAGTCTGGTTTAATAGCTTCTGGTATAGGTCTTGGGGTAGGTATAATTGGTGCTGTTTTTGGCAAAGCCAAACAGATGATTGATGAGTATCAATATGAAAAAGAGATGGAAGAATACGAAAAAGAGCTTGAGAGTGAAAACAATGCGACTGCAAAAGACAATAACACAACAATTCCACTACAAGCTGAATGAAGCAAAAGATATTTAATAGTATTTTCCTATAATACTAAGTCATTCGGCAGATAGCTCCGTGCGACTCTGCCAAATAAAGATAACCTTTGACGGATTAAAGCTGTAGTCTTGGGCTCAAGGTAGGCATTTGCTTAGTATTCTGCATGCTCCTGGGTTATCTTTATTTTTTACTATTCAATCTAAGACTATTGTTGTTTTTTGGAATTATCTTTTTGTTTTGGTCTATTGCCTATTATTGCTGGTGTCATTGCAACAATAGAAGATATGAGACCAGCTATCGCAATACCAACTTCGCCTTTTTGTATAGCAAAAGCAGTTACTGCTATAAGTGCAAATAGTATTAATGTGATAAATATTTGTCCCCTAAAATTATATTTTGCTATCTTCGGGGCTTCTTCTGCTCTTAGGACTTGCTCTTTTTCTTCTAATGTTAAAATTCTATCGTCTGAATTATGTCTATGGGTTTGTTCTTTTTCCAAATACTCTAACACACGTTCTGTATAATTTGGGTTTTGCTTAATAATGTCCGAAAGTTCTGATGGAATAAAATTTATATTTAGATTTTGCTGTATAGCTTTATCTATAAAAGCTTTAGGTGTATTTTCTAAATTATTATTTTGTTTTTTCGGTATTTTTTTGTTCGGCATAGTGTTTTTTAAACTCTTGTATACGTGCATTAAATATTTTTTCTGATAACTCGCCACGCTCATTAAGAGTACTTATTTCAGATGTGTTTACAAATCTAAAAGCATTTTTAAAGCCAAAGATAAAAGCTTTTAATGTTTCACTCATAAGTCCTCCTTGTTGTTATTGACAATAATTATATTAAATAATGGGTTAAAAGTAGTTAAAATATAACAAATTAACTACTTATTTTATCCCACTATCTGAAAATGTTAAGCCTTTTGAAATTTCAAACTTGATTTTTCCACAAACCTTACCTAAAATCTCATATTCGTAACCATCTTTGTGTGGATACATATCGCCGTATTTTGGGTTTAGTGAGATTAGCTTAACAGCATTGTTTGGTAAAAACTCAACACGCTTAATATAAACTACATCACCAACCCTAACTACATAAATACCAGCTATTTTGACAAAATCATATCTGTGATTTACCATATCCACAATAGCCAGGTCGCCCTCATCATACTCAGGAAACATACTATCTCCTACGACTTCAAATAATTTTAGATTTGCGGGGTTTAGGGCACCTATAAACTTTTTATCTACTGCAACTCTTGTCTCGCTCTCAAACAAGCTTAAGTCAAAAGCACCTTCAGCACCCGCACCTATAAGCATTTCTGATTTTGGTAAAAATACTGTGTTTTTTATCTGTGCTTGGTTTGGGATTAGGTCAGCATACTTTGCAAAATTGTTTTTTAATTCTTGTTTTACAATTTGTCTGTTAATTTCTAGCTCATCATCAAAAAAGAAAGTCATAGCAACACCGCACGCATCAGCAATAAGTTTTAATGTTGCGATAGGCGGAATAGCAACATCTGTTTCATATTGTGTTATTGATGCACGATTTATACCAAGCAATTCAGATAATTGCAACTGCGTTAACCCTTTTAATTTTCTTGCTTTTTTAATTTTGCTACTTAACGACATAACTTATCCCCTTTTTTTGTAAAAGTTAATTTTACTTAACATAATGATAATTAAATTAACATTATTAAGTATTATTTAATGTAAATTATATTAACATTATCAAATGAAAAGAACAAAAATTAAACTAATTGACATAGCAAAAGCTACAAATAAGACACACTCTGCTGTCAGTTTGTGGTTTGGCAAATCAGCTTACCCAAATATCAAAGATATTGAAACAATGGATAAGGAATTCAACATACCTGCAACAGCTTGGTATGACATTCATTCTTATATCTTGAATAATAGCGAAAGATTTGGTGCGATTAAAACATTACGAAAGCAACACAATGACAACACAAAAGTATGACAATAGCAGAAGCTTTAAATTAAGCAATCAAAATATCGCAAATATCGTTGAGATACAAAACAAGAAAGGATTTAAGAGCGATAGCGAGGTCATAAGATTTTGTCTTGATTTTGTTAAAGCTTTTATAGATAAAGACTTAGAGACACAAACCATAGCAAAGATACTAGAAGATGTAAACTCAGGGAGTAAAAGATGAATGAATTAGTCGTTTTGCTTGTTGTAATAGTTTGTATGTTTGCTACCGGGTTTTTACTAGGTTTTGGAATTAAAGATTAAGGAGGAAAGATGAGCGAAGACGAGATTTATAAGGCTTTTTTGGATATTGAAATAGCCCTTTTAAGTGTAGATAATTGTGTAGCGACAGATGATACTAAGGCTGAGCCTGTAGATGGTTATAGCTGGAGAATAGATAATAAAAATAGCTTTGATGCTTTGTGTAAGTTGAGAAAAATTTTAAAAGCAAAGGAAGAGATAATGGAAAAAACGAGAAATGAGAGAAAAAGACAAAAACTAAAAGATAAGGCTTTTAAGAAAATAGTTAAGGAACTTAGAAAGATAGAAGATTGGCACGACCAAACAAGTGTTTTAAGAGCTGTTAGTTGTTATCTAAGACTAGCTCTCACCTAAGTTTTATTTATTAGTTTTTTCTAAATCGCTAAGAGTGTTTTTAATCTCTTTAGCGATTTCATTAAAGATTTGAGAAGCTATCTCGCCTAATTCATTAGTGGGTTTGTTGGTTATGTTTTCGTTTTTAGCTATTACGGCTTTGGTTAATTCTAGGATTAATTCTTTGTCTGTCATATAAGTCCTTTGTTTGGATTTTCTGGTTTGGTCGCCGGGGAATTTTACAAAGGATTTATATGAAAGTCAACTTAAAAGGTAAGATATGAAAGAGATAATTAAACAGCTTAGTGAACGCCCTATTGCTTACTATCCTGCGTATGCAAGACTGGCTGGGTCAATAACAGCTGGTTTGCTTTTGTCGCAATTAATGTATTGGTTTACTAAGCAAGATAAAATATTTAAAACAGATGCTGAGATAATGGCTGAAACTATGCTAAGTAAAGATGAGCTAAGAAGTGCTAAGTCTAAGCTAAAAAATCTTGATTTTTTAACAATATCACGCGAGGGTATTCCTGCAAAAACTTTTTACGAAATTGATTGGGATTTGTTAGAAAATGCTTTAAATTTTGATAAAAAAGTAGTTAAAAATAACGAAACTAGACAAGTAAAAACCCCTAAACAAGATGTGGTAAATTCACAAGACAAGATTAGGGAATTTCCCGAAACTGGTTTAGGGAAATTCACGAAACAAGATGAGTTAAATTCGCAAATCTCTTACTATAATGCAGAGAATACTACAGAGAATACTACAGAGAATAAAAAAGAAAAAATAAAAAAAGAAAAAATCAAAGCTGTTGAAAATGAAATTGTTTTGCCTAAGTTTTTAAATCCTGAAATTTGGAGTAATTATCTAATCTACAAAAAAGAACGTAGAGAGAAATTAACCCCGATGGGAATAAAAATGAAATTTGCCGAGTGGGAGAAGTGGCATAACCAAGGAATTGATGTAAATCAGTGCATAGTTACTGCTATGGCAAATAATTGGCAAGGAGTGTTTAAACCAAAACCAAAGCAAGAGTATAAGTCAAGCAATAACTACGACAATCAAGAAATCAGTCAAGAAGACATGAAGCGATTTGGCTTTAAGGACTACTCAAAAGCCCCAGACATAGACCTTGATAGTGTCTTTAATGCGAATAGATTTTTGATAGGAGCTGTAAATGAATAGGCTAGAAATAATATCTCAGGCTTTGGAATGTAATCAAGTTCAAGCGATGATTTATGATGAGGAAATGAAAGATATACCGGATGATAGATTGCTTAATTTTTTTAGATTTAGACTTAATTATGTTGATCAGTTTAAAAGCAAAGAGCTAATCACAAAAGAAGCTTTATCAGCTTTTAGATTAGAACTTTTTAAGCGAGAAGTTAAGCAAACTGGCAAGGTGTTTTCAAACATAGAGGCGATGATAAGCTTTATAAAGTCAAACTTTAAAGGCAAAGAGTTTTGCTATGGTGCTAAGCCTTTTTACGACTTTGTAAGGCTTGGGCTTGATGATGATTTGGATATCGTAAATAAGTTTTCACAAAATGAGTATGGAAAATTTCCAAAGCTTGATGGGGAAGACACGATAGAAGTTTATAACTTTTTGTTTGAAAATCAAGCAAGGATAGGCGATGTGAAGTATATAAAGCCTTATGAGATTAAAACAGAACAGATAGAAGAGAGTAAAAAAGAGGCACCAAGAGTAGCGACTAATTCTGTATTTGCGATGATAAGTGATTTGAGTAAGAGAATGAGGGTTGGAGTATGAGAGTTTTAAGTCTTTTTGATGGAATTTCTTGTGGTAGATTAGCACTGCAAAGAGCTAATGTTGATGTTGAAAGATATTATAGCAGCGAGATAGATGAGTATGCTATAAAGATTGCAAATAATAACTATCCACAAGACAAAGAATACCGTCTGGGCGATGTGAAAAATATAAAAGCTAAAGATTTACCAAAGATTGATTTATTAATTGCCGGGAGTCCTTGTCAAGGCTTTTCCGTAGCTGGTAAAAGATTAAACTTTCAAGATGAAAGAAGTGCTTTATTTTTTGAGTTTGTTAGACTTTTGAAAGAATTAAAACCTAAATATTTTTTGCTTGAAAATGTAGTTATGAAACAAGAGTGGCAAGATATCATAAGTGATATTTTAAAAGTTAAGCCTATCAAAATAAATTCAGCACTTGTTTCAGCACAAAACAGAAATCGTTTATACTGGACTAATATACCAAACATAATACAACCTAATGATAAAAATATAAAACTAAGCGATGTGTTAGACACGCACGAGTTTAGAGAGCTTAAGCCTTTTTGTTTTAAAACTCGTAACAATAAAGCAAGAAAAGACACTTTAAGAACAGTGTGTGATGAAAAAGCAAACTGTTTAACAACAAGTAATACACACACAACACAATATTATCTTAACAAAGAAAGAAACAAGATGAGAAACCTAAGCGTAAATGAGTATGAAAAATTACAAACATTGCCTATTGACTATACAGTAGGTGTATCAAATACACAACGTTACAAAGCGATAGGTAATGCTTGGACTGTTGATGTGATAGCACATATTTTTAAAGGTTTAGAAAATGAGAAGTATTGAGTTTATAAGTATGCAAAGGGATAAATATGGCAAATACAAAGTCAGGTTTTTTGACCAAAATAAAAAGTTTGTAGAAGAGCTAAAAGAACAGCTTAGATTTAATGAGTTTTGGAGGATAGAACAAGAGCTTTTAAAAGCACAAAGAAAGCTAAGAGAGCAAGAGGAGCCTAGGTTATTATGAATTTTATGACATTTGATGAGTGTGGTGAGATGTTAAGGTATTACAGATATTTAGAATTAAAAAACCAAAACAAAGTAGAGGACTGGATGAAAACATACAATCCCGAAGCAACTTATGAAAAAATCAACAAAAGACTAAAAGAAATCTGGGAGAAAGAGTTTTATTCTTGTGTTGATAGTGAAGTTGAAAACATACTAAACGAAGCTTTAGATAAAAGACAAAATACAAAGCTATCAAACAGTGTTTTATCGGGTATAAAAGAAGCAAGAACAAGAATTGAGCTATTAAAAGATGTCATAAACAAAATAGCAAATATAAAATGCAATGATTTAAAGAGTGCAAAAGCTATCATAAATCATTTAAACGAAATCTTGCAGAGTGTTTGAGATGAGATTTAATAAATATCATAACACAAAATCAAAAGGCTATGATAGTAAGAAAGAAGCTAAAAGAGCTAATGAGCTAAGACTCTTACAGAGTGCTAAGCAAATAAGTGAGCTTAAAGAACAAGTGCCTTTTGTCTTGCAAGAGAGTTTTAGAGTGCCAAGCGATAAAACCAAAAGCGGATATGAGAGTATAAGGGAGATTAAATACATTGCGGATTTTACATATTTTAAAAATGGTGTGATGTTTATAGAAGATGTGAAAGGCTTTAAGACTACTGAGTATAAATTAAAAGCAAAGATGCTTAAAAAGCTAATCGCTGATAAAAAGATAAATGCGGTTTTTGTAGAGAGTTGAAGATGAGAAAGATAACACAAGAGCTAAAAGACAAAATTATAGCTGAATATAAAACTGGTGCATCTAAAAATCAACTATCAATAAAATACGATGTTAGTGTGGGTTTTGTTTATAATCTTTGCAAAGATGTAGAACAAAATTTAAAAGAACTTGTGAAAACTGAAGTTGCGATAAAAACAGAGCTAGCAAAGCTAAATGAAAAAGAAGTGAAAGCTTTTCATGAAGTTGTTGAGGAAAGAACCAAACATTTAATCTATTTTCAAAACATAGCCTTAGCAAATCAAAGAAAAGCTAATGAACTTTTGGAGATGGCAGACACGATACAAGATGTGGAAGCACATAGCAGAATAACCGCAAGAAATAAAGAAACCGTGCTGGGCAAAGAAGCTAATACGATAATAAACAATACAAACGCACAGCAAAACCAAACAAAGCTTACTATCGTGAGAAAGGATTTAAAAGATGAGTGATATAACTTTGAATTTAACTTATTGTGATTGGCAGAAAGAGGTATTTTTTAATAACGACGCTAAGTTTACAACAATAGAAAAAGGACGTAGGGTTGGCTTTACAAAAGGTATAGCTAATGCGTGCATTGAGTGGCTTTGCGATGGTAAGAAAATACTTTGGGTTGATACAATCACGTCAAACTTACAAAGGTATTTTGAAAGATATTTTTTACCTGAGTTAAAGCAATTACCACAAGAGCTTTGGAAGTTTCACTCACAAGATAAAAGACTGGTTTTTAATGAGGCTTTTTTGGATATGCGAAGTGCTGAACGCCCTGAGAATATCGAAGGCTTTGGCTATGACATAGTGATTCTTAATGAAGCTGGAATAATCCTTAAAAATGCCTACCTTTGGGATAATGCAATAAGACCTATGTTGCTTGATTATCCAGATAGTAGGGCTTTTATAGGTGGAGTGCCAAAGGGAAAGAATAAGTTTTTTGAGTTAGCTCAAAAGGGGATGAGAAACGAGAAAGACTGGAAAAACTATCAAATTTCAAGCTATAAAAACCCAATGCTAAGACCTGATGAGATAGATGAGTTAATAGCCGAACTTGGCGGGGCTGATAGTGATGTTGTTAAGCAAGAGATATACGGCGAGTTTTTAGACAGTACAACAAATAAACTATTTTCTTTATCAATGATAGAAAATGCATTTTTAAAGCCTATGAGATTTGAGCCAAACACAATAGAAGTTTGGGGACTTGATGTTGCAAGGGATGGCGATGATGAGAGTGTGTTATGTAAGCGTGATGGCGAGTGCGTGAAAGAGTTTAAAAGCTATCATATAACAAGCACGACAGAGCTTGCAAGGGAAATTTTAAGAGAGTATGAGATGAGCGAGAAAAAGCCCGAGGTTATCTTTATCGATACCGTTGGGGTTGGTGCTGGGACTTATGATAGATTAGTTGAATACGGACTTCGTGGGATTTGTAGAGAAGCAAAGGCGAGCTATAAAGCTACGGATGAAAAGAGATATGCAAATAAAAGGGCTGAAATGTATTTTAGGCTAAAAGATAAAATACCACTACTTGCTATAACTCCAAATGAAAAAATCAAAAGACAGCTTCAAATGATAGAGTTTTTATATGACACAAAAGAACGTTATTTGTTAGCTCCAAAAGACGCTATAAAAAAAGAATTTGGCGTTAGTCCTGATTACGCAGATAGTTTAGCACTTACTTATTTTGACAATGTTTATCCAAGGAAAGAGCAAGAAATGGATTTTTATAATGAAAATGTGTGGTAAAAATAGCAAAAGTCTATTTTTTGGGTTGAAAATAGACTGGAAGTTTGAGTACATTCAACACAAAATAGATGCAAATGCTATCAGAGAGATAGCAAAACTAGGCGATGATGAGCTAAAGCTTTTGTTAGCTAGTTTGATTTGCGAGATAACGAGTGGTATCAAGTATATACCTAACAAAAAAGCAAAGGTAGAGCTTGCAAAAATGCTAATAAGAAAGAACACTGACAAAGAAAAGGTTTTTTCACTTACGGGCATTAGCAAGGCTACATATTTTAAACTCAAAAAAGGAGAGATGAATGGCTAAGAGTGTTAAGAAACCGGAAGAAGTGGAAGTTAAAAAACAAGTTGGTTCGGTGGAGCCTGTGGAATTTAGGTTGGAAGATTATGAGACTAAGACTGATGAGTTAGGGGATGAGACCGGAAAAGCCAAAGGACAAGCTAAGCAAATGGAGCAAGAGCATAAAGAAGTAAAAGAGCAAGTTATAAAGCATAAAACTACTGTGAGTGATTTTATAAGAGCTGATGAGTTAGATAAAGACAAAGCAAAAGCAATGCTTGAACTAATAAGTAAAGGCATTTATTTCCGCAAGGTTGTGAAAGCTTCACAAGAAATTGTGGGTGTTTATGAAAGTGGTGGTGTTAATGATGAGAGCTTAAAAGCGATAAATGATTTTAATACAGATGAGTTTATCCAAAAGCTAAATAGCTATTTTGTGTCAGATTTGAAAGCGTTAAGAGATGATGAGTAACGAAAGAACAGCCCAACTTGATGAGCTAATAAAAGTTGCAAAAGCTGGGTTTGAACACTATAAGCCATCGTTTGATAAGCTAAATAATGCTTATTTGCTCTATCTAGAACAACAACAATTAGAGAGCTTAAAGCAACGGAACAAATCAAGGCTTTATATACCTAAAATAAACTCAAAAGCTAAAAGAATAGCTGATGCGTTAAGTGAGACATACTTTAATAACGATACCTTTGCAGTGCTTGAAACTTATATAAATTCAAAGCAAGAAGTGATAGATAAGTGGCAAAAGGTTTTAGACATCTATACATCAATGCTAAGGCTTTATAATACCTTTGCTCCGATGTTTCAGAAAATACCATTTTTAGGCACAAGTGTGGCAAAGGTGTATTGGTCTAATGATATGCCAGTCATTGAAGAAATAGAACTTGATGATATCTACTTTGACCCAAATGCAAAGAGTGTGAGTGATATAAGATTTATCGTAAATAAGATAAATTTAACAACTAGCGACTTATTAAGACTTGCTAAAAAGAAGGTCTTTAACAAAAAGATGGTTGATGAGCTTATAGATAGTGTAACGATGAATCAAACTACAATGTATGAGCGAGTAATGCTTTATGATGTGTATGAGCTTATAGATGATAAGTGGTATTTATCTACGATATACGATAATTCTGTGATTTTAAGGGATATGGTAGAGCTTAAAGATGGACAGCCTTTTATCTTTGGTTATATGACACCGCAGGTAAGAAGCTATGAAGAGAGTAACTTTGTGTGTGCTTATGGAGAGCCACCGCTTGCAAGTATTTTACCTTTACAAGATGAGATGAATATAACAAGAAATGGTTTTATAGATGGTGTAAATGCTTGTTTAAAACCAAAGATAGTAGCTCCACTAAGCGCAAACATATCAAGAGCTGATATCGAAACGATAGGAAAGCCGATATTTACTGAAAACCCAACGGCTATTAGCTTTGTTCCACTCCCTAGCCTGCAGTCAGCTCAGGTAAATATAACACTTATAGATAATGAGATGAGTGAAGCAAGTGGTATAAGCCCACAACAAAACGGAGCAACGACCACAAGGAAAGAGACAGCCACGATGGCTAGTATTATGGCTAATGAGGGAAGTGTAAGACTTCAAGGATACATAAGAACATATAATGAAACATTTTTTGAACCTGTGTTTGAAAGACTTGCAAAGCTAGTGTGGAAATACGGACAAAAAGAGTTTTTTGCGGGATATGACAGAAGCGAGATACCAAGCTTTGCGGTTAATCTTAACACGGGAATTGGGGCATTAAATAAAGAGGTGCAAAAGCAAGGGCTGATACAGGCATCTGGGGCTATAAGTAATCATATTAATTTATGTATGGGCCTACAAGATATACAAACAGCTAGGAGAATGCTTAATGCTAATTTTAAAATCATAGAGCAGTTATTACCGCTTTATGGGATTAAAAATGTAGATGAATTTTTAGACAAGGAGCCAAATGTTTTTAACGAACAAGGAGAAAATTTATCAGGATATCCTGAATCAATGCCTAGCCAACAAGGACTTATACCAAATATGCAAGGCTCAAGTGTTCAAGGACTTATTAGTTCACCTAGTGAACCTATGGCTTGATAATATTGGGATAAGTAAAGATAACACGGCAGAGGATAAGGTGCGAGTTAATGCTATTGAAAAAGCAAAAGTCGCTGAAATGATTATTAATTTTATAACAAACTATAAGGAGAGATAAAATGGCAGATTTAACAGAAGCAGATGTAATACAATCACTAATTGGTGAGATAACAGGAGATGAGACACAAGAAACACAAGATACACCGGAGAGCAAGGAAGAAAATACAGAAGCTATAAAATCAGAAGAGTCAAAAGAAGCTAGCGGACTAAGTGAAGAAGCTTTTAGTAATGCTGTGCTAAATGCTTTATCAAAAGCAAAAGAGCAAGAACAAACACAAACACAAGAAGAACCAACACCAGAACAGCTACAAAGAAAACAGACACTAGAACAACTAGGGATTGGTAACTATGATGAGCTAGCCGCACAAGTAGAGCAAATGAAACAAATGCAACAAGAAGCAATATTAAAAGAGCAAAAAAGGCAGACCTTTAACAAGAACTTAGAACAATTTAGTAAAGACTTCCCTACCATCAAGCCTGAGGATATGGGAAAATGGGCTGAGACAAACGGCTTTTTAAACTTCTTAGGCGATGACTATACAGGGTGGAAACTTGTCGCACAAGCTATGATGAATGTAGCAACACCAAAAGAAAAACCAGACAATATCATAGGAAATACCGGGTCTGCTAGTGAGTCAAATGTTTTTGAAAAGATAAAAAAAGGCGAAGATGTATCTAATGTTGATTTAGGCTCAGCACTTTTAGGAGAGTTGTGATGAATTTTTTGTGGGATAGTTTTTGGAAAAATACTTTATCAAACACATTATCAGGCGGTAAAAGTATAATGGATGGAGCTAGTAATGATGATGGCGGTGGCTTTTTTAATAAAGCCCTTGGTTGGCTTGGTAGCTCAAGTGTAGCAGGGTCTACACCTAATTGGCTTGGTGTTGCTGGTATGGCCGGCAGTCTTTACGATGGATATCAGACACATAAAAATGCTAAAAAGATGCAAAAACTTCAAAACGATACTTATAACTTTAACAAGATGTTATCAGAAAGACAGCTAAGTAAAGACAATCAAGCACAAAATAATTTAGAGAGAGCTTGGGCGAATTCTAGATTTAATGTAAATAACGATGATGAAGAAAGGTTGTATTAATGCCTTATTATAATCCAAAGATGATTGATTTTAATCATGCAACAATGAGAATAGAGCCAGTCAAAGAGGTTGGCTCTGCTTTGTATGATATCTATCAAAACAATGTAGCAAATAAGCAAAATCAAATGAAGATAGATGAGATAAATAGACACAATATGGAGGCTGAAAGGATAGATAACGATAGGCTTAATGAAGCTATAAACAATAATAAACGAACATTTGAATTTAACCAAAATAAGTTTAATGTAGATAACGACCAGTGGCAAAAAGATTATAACCTTAGAAGTAGACAGTTGGCTGAGAGTGCGGAGCTTAGAAGACAACAGCAAGAATGGAATGCGTGGCTAAAACAAAAGAAAATAGAAGAACAAGAAAATAAAATCAATACCGAAAAACAAAAGCAAATAGATGAAGCTAACCTTTACATAGATTATGCAAAAAATAATCCTGAAGCTTTCAAGGGAGCAAATATTGATAATATAAATGACCCTATTTTAGCGGCTAAGGCTTTAAAACTAGCCTTTGATACAAATAAAAGCACTGGTAGTTTGGTAGATAGAAATAAGGTTAAACAAGATGTAGCTATGAGCTTAACCGGAACAAAGACCTTGCTTAATAACTTACAAAATGTAAAAAACATTTATGATGATAGCTATGTAGGGTGGATTGATGATGGTATACACAAGATAGCATCTATCTTGCCGGAGTGGATGAGAAACACAGAAATGGCGAGGTTTAGAGCATTACTGGATGGTGCAAAAACAGATTTAAAGAGCATGCAAGATACTGGTAAGATTACCAACCAACAATATAACGACCTTTTGGCTGTCTTGCCAAGAAAAGATGAGACAAACCAAGGGGACTTTAAAGAAAAATGGGATGGCTACCTTGATAGAGTAACAAGTATTTATAGAAATAAGATAGCCGGACTTAAGGCTAGTGGGGCAAATACAGCCGAGTTTGACAAAGACATAGAAGAGATAGAAAATTGGGCTAATAGTCTGCACTTTAATAAAGGCAAAAAAACAATGAAGATGAACCCAAACGGAAACTATACAGTATATTAAAAAAGGCAAGAGGATGAATTTTATAAACGAGAATGAAGCAAGACAAGCAACAGCTAATTATTTTAAAAATAGAAATTTTAAGCCTATGGATATCGAGGCAGAAGACAAACCACTAGAAGTAACGATACCGTTTATAAATCCGGTAAAAAATATCGTTACTGGTGGTGCTGAACTAGCAAATAAGGCTTTGGGCTATGGAACAAATTACAAAGATGAGATACTGAATGCAAAAAATGATGATGATTTGATAAGCGGTGTGAATAATGGCATATCAAAGTTTGAAAGCTCTCATCCTATTTTTGGTGGTGATGAGAATAAAAGAAACCAATTTTTAAAAGAAATAGGCAATACAATAAGAGCAAGTAAGTTAGGCGATGGTCTTGTAAGAGATAATGACACAAACACATTGTATATTACTCGCGGTGATGAACTTATAAGCCTTGATGATGGCTTGATAAAACAAATAGGCAGGATTGGGCGTGATAATCTAGGCTCTATTATAGGCGGTGCTTTGGCTGTTAAAAGTGGCAAAGGCTTTTTAAATAATATGGGTCGTAGTGCTGGTGGCTCTTTGCTTGGTGGTGGTGCTGATGCACTTATAAATGCTAATGCTACAGACCAAGATATAACAGCAAAAGATGTGCTTGGTAAGGCGGCGGAAGAAGCTTTATTTTCAGCTGGTGGAGATTTAGTTTTTAAGGGCTTAGGAGCTGTTGCGAAACCAACTTTAAAAGGGCTTGGTAGTCTTACTAAATCAGAGACTGTTAAAAAGGGTGTAGACTTCGCAAAAGATGGTGCTTCAAGTATTCCAAATGCAAATGTACGTGGTGCAAAAAAGATAGCAGAGGCAATAACCGGCGATGATACAAAACCAATCTTAGAACATGCAAAAGAGTATGGGGTTAAGGTAGATAGCGATAACTTTACGGATATACAACTTATTAATCCTCTTATCAACAAAATAAAAGATACAAGCTCATGGGCGGCTAAAAAACTACACCTTGATGATGTTGCGGATAAGATAAAAAATGCCGAAGGTGTGGATAAAGATAGAGAGGATGTTATAAATTTAGCACTTAGTAGTCCAAGACTTGCTGGTCGCCTTTATGATGCCGTTATTTCTGACAGAAGCGGAAAAGCCGCCGAAAAATTAACAAATATGGCACAAAAGGACTTAGATGAAGTAAGAGATATGCTAAGTGCTGTAGAAACAAAAGACACGGAACTATCTGATATCGTAAATAAATATTATACTGATACAAAAAATAATTTTGGGGATGGCATAAGACAACTAAAAGACTTTGTCACAGACAAAACAACCGGGATAGAAAAAACAGTAAGGTTGAACGATAAAGCTATCGATGATATGATAAATGATGTAACAGATAGGCTTAGTATATTTGATAAAAGCTCATCAAAGACAGATGAGATTATAAGAGGACTTGAGAGCCTAAGAGGTAGAGATTTAACCGTAGAGGATTTAAACAAACTAAGGTCTGATTACAACAAAGATTTAAATAATATCTTAAATAAAGATAGAGTAACACACGCAACTAAGGTTGATTTTGCAAGAGGCAAAGAGATTTTAGAAAAGGCAATGGATGAATTATTGGACAATCAAGGAGCTAGTGATTTTTTAAGAAATAGACTTAAAAGCTACAAACATATGAAACATGTAGCAGATAATGAGTTTTTTAAAACAATAACAAATGGTAATAGTAGCTTAGAAGATGTTATAAATGGATTTGAAAAGGCGTATAATTCACAAGGTAAAATTTATAATGATTTTATATCTAGCTTAGGTCAAGATGATATCGAGAAGTTTGAAATGGCTTTGATAAAGCACCACGTGGAAGGTGCAACTGGTCGTAGCGGTGTGCATATAAACAAGGAGGCATTAAATTCAAAAGGGCTGAGCGAGATTTTAAACAAGATAGATTTTAAAAGTGAAAAAGCAAAACAAATAGCAAAACACATAGATAACTTAGCAAAAGCAAAAGGTAATTTAATATCTATCTTAACTCATTTAGAAACAAATTACATACAACCAAAGGCAATACAAAAAGGAATTGCTACAACATTTGAGGGTGCAAGAAAAACAGCTGTTGTAAATGTTGCAAGAGATATACTACAAAAATACATCCCATATTTTGGAGATGACCAAGCGTTAGAGTATCACCTACGCGAAGGACTTAAACACCTTAAAAACGGCGGAGACTTTAAAGGGTATATTGATAGCTTAAAAAATACAGAAGTGCCAAAAACTGAGATAAAAAAATTAGAGGACTTTTTAACAAAAACATCAGAGCTAACAAAAGAGCTAAACAAAGCTAATGTAAGCAAGGAAGAACTAGGAGTATTGTCAAAGGAAGCAAGAAATAAAAAAGAAAAACGTGGTGTTTATAATGTAGCTTTTAATAGCAAAAAAGCTACGAACATATACAAAGACCAAGATTTAAAAGATATTGAAAACGCTATAAGATTTGAAAGAGGATTTGAGAACAAAAAAAGAGATAGAGGATACGGGGCTAAACATATACAAAAACACCTTGACCCTAAAAAAGACGGCTATGTAACAGAGCAAGAAGTAGCTAGTATAGGGGATATAATAAGAAATGTTGAACCAAAGACAGATAAAGATGGTAAAAGGGTTTATGAATATTACAATAAAGAAGGTGTAAGGTTTAGAGTTATAGTTGGGGAAAATTCAGGTAAGGAAAAAGTTATAACTTTTTATTCAGATAGAAAGGTTGGCGTAGAGCATAATGCCCTAGCTTACGATTTCGCCAACCATAATGAAATTATACCAAAACAAAATGAAAAAAGCAATGGTGTTTTTGATTTGTTATTTGATGATTTGGGTAGCGAACTAACAGATATACAAAAAGCAGTAGCGGAGAAATCGCCAATAGCTAAAAAAATATTTTTGGATAAGATAAAACGTGATAGGATGATAAAACAATTAATAGCGAACTATCAAGCACAAAAGAAAGGTAGCGAGTAGGCTACCAAATTTATATAATAAGCTCTTTTAATTCACGAAGTTTTTCGCATCCTTTTTTATAGCCTAAATCACAAGCTTTTTTAAAATATGGCTTTGCTTTGTTTATGTATTTTTGAGCTTTTGCACGAGTAGGGCTAAGACCCATTTTCTCTAAAGTGGAAACTCCTAAATTATAACAACCTATACTATCATTTAAATCACAACCTTTAACTGCATATTCAGCCGCTTTTTTATATGAAAATTCAACACCTTGTCCACGTTCATAATAATATGACATATTAGAGCAAGCTGCACCGTAATCTAAATAACAAGCTTTAGCTGTATATTCTGCCGCTTTAGCATAAGATTGTTCTACACCATCACCATTATAATATAAATCAGCTAAATTATTACAACCTTCGCCATCTCCCAAATCGCAAGCTTTACTAGTATATTCTTTAGCTTTTGACAAAGACCTGATAACACCATTACCATAGTAGTATAAATATGCTAGCTTTGAGCAATCAGCACCATTACCTGATTCACAAGATATTTTATAGTTTTCAAAATCAGAAGAAAATGCCAAGCTAGAAAACAACACTAAAGCACATAAAATTTTTTTCATACTCACTCCTTTTTTTAATATTCTTATAATTAACTGTAAGTAAATATTACACCAAAAAACTTTTAAAAATCGTTAAATTTATTTATATTTTAGTCAATAGTCTATTTTTTGGGTAGTTTTTAGACTGTATATTTTCGTATATTGTCATAAAACTATTTAAAGGAATAAAATATGGCAATAACTTCAACAGGCTTTCAAAGCCCAGCAACCGCCCGTGTAGGGCTTGTCCCATCAGTCTATGACAAGATAATGATTGTCGGTGCTGATGAGACACCACTTTTAGCAAAACTAGGTAAGTCAAAGGTAACTGGCATAACTCATAGCTGGCTAATAGACCACTTAGCAGACCCAAAAAAGAATGCTCAAAAAGAGATAAGCGACTTTGATGAGACCATGAAAAGCACAAAGCAACAACAGACAAATGCGGTGCAAATCTTTAAAACAGAGGTAGCGGTATCAAGAACAATGCAAGCTGTAAAGACTTATGGCGGTAAAGAGCTTGAGAATGAAACAGGTAAAAGAGCAAAAGAGCATAAGCTGGATATGGAGTATGCACTTTTTGGACTTGGTAGAAACTCCGATGTAAAAACAAGTGTGTTTAAAGAACCAACTTTAAGAACAGATGATGCGGCGGGTGAGATGGCGGGGATATTTCACTACATAGCAAAAGGTGAAAAGAACTTTTCAGGTGGTCGCCGTGGTAATGTCTTTGCTTTTGATAGCACACAAAACTGGACTGGTGCTAAGACAGTCTTAACAGAAGAAGAGCTTAACCAAATACTTCAAAGCATTTGGGACAAAGGAGCAACTCCAAAGGATGTATTTATAGGTGCAAACCTAAAAAGAGCTATAAATAAAATGGCTACAAGACAGTTTGGAAATGAGAAAAAACTAAACACTATGGTAACATCTTTAGAGACTGATTTTGGTGTTGTAAACTTTAGACTTCATAGGTTTTTAAGTGCAAAATATGAGCTTGATGATGTGCTTATCGCTGGGGATTTTTCATTTATGAAAATGGGCTTACTAATCCCAACAGAGATAACAGATGTAACAACTTCAAAGACTGCTAAACAAAAGAGATTTTATACTGAAGGTTGTTTGGAAGTCCGAAATGCTGATGCATTTGCAATAGGTGTAGGACTTAAATCTTAATGCTAAACACAAGGGTAAAAGAGATAACAGCTCACTTAAACACTTCGGGTAAAAATTTACCCGGAGATGAGTTGCTTAGTGAGCTATTTTTACAAGCGATGTTTTTTGTAGCTAGTAAATGTGTGCCTTCTGAATTGGTAAGAAGAAAAAGAAGCAGTAGCGATATAAGAGTGCTAAGAAATATCGAAGATGAGTGTTTTATCTGTGTGCCTGATAAGCCAAATTTTAGTAACAAACAAGAGCATTTAATGATAGATGAAGAGCTAACCTATGCAGTCATAAATGAAGTCTTATTTCTTATAAATCAAGAGCCGTTTTATAGGGAGCTAGCAATGCAAATAATCGCACAATACAATGCTAATAATGGGAGAGAGTTTTATGAAAGATAAAGAAAGAACCGCAAATAATGTAAGGGCTTTGGCTAATATTGATTTGCTTAAGCTTTTTAAGGATATGAGGCAAAGGTTTAAGCAAGTCAAAGAAAATATCAAAAAGGCTGGATACTAAAAATGATAAGTATGTATGAACTAAAGCTTGGTAATGAAACACTAGAAGCTTTAAAATTTTTATTATCACAAGTTGATGAGCTAGAAACAGCTATAACAAATATAAACTTAGAAGAAGTAAAAAGCATAAGTGCTACGATACAATCAAACAAAAATGCCATAGAAAGTGCAAAGGCTGAGATATGGCGAATAAAAACAGCACTTAATGATGATAAGCTGGATTTTGATAGTAAGTATGTAATTTTTAAAGAGTTTTCGGCGACAATAGAGCCTTTAAAGACCCTGCTTAACTCTATAAAAAAAGATGTAGAACAAAATGCGGAGCAAGTAGCTACAAATACCAAGCTAAGCACTCAAAACAAAGAAGAGATAAAACAAAAATACAATGAGATACAAGAACTTGCAAGAGATGTTAAGGCTGATTATGAAAAATCAAAAGAAAACTTAACAAACTCAAACTTTGTAAAAGATGAAGTAATACAAAAAGACAATGAGCTAAGAGAGTTTGTAGAAACTAAAAACAATGAGATTATTGCATATACTGATAAGAAGAAAGAGGACTTTAATCAGTATATGGAGGATAAAAACGAAGAGTTGGAAGCTTGGATAGAGCAAAAATTTGGTAATGTCGATACAACAAAGCAAGAGATAATAAGTGCAAAAGAGCAAGTAAGAAGTGATAAGGAAAAGACACATGCTTTCAAAGAACAAGTAGAGCAAAAAGCAAAAGAACTTATATCTTTAGAGTCCGCACTCAGCACACTTAAAGAGCAGATACAAGAAACAATAAAAACCGGCTCAATAAATGATGACACCTTAAGCAGTACACAATCTTATTCAAGTAATAAGGTAGAACAAGACTTTTTAAAAAAAGAAACAGCAGAGCAAACTTATCTTAAAAAAACAGATACAATAGATGCATACACAAAAACACAAACAGATAAAACTTTTGTCAAAACAACAAATGTCTATACAAAAGAAGAAAGTGATGGTAAATATGCATCAAGTTCAGTACTAACTGACTACTTAACTACTGAGAATGCAAATAAAACTTATGCCTCAAAGAGTGAGTTAAATAACAAACTAGATGTAGATACATATAATAATGAAAAAAATGATTTTGCTACAAAGAGTGATATAAGTTCTGTAAAAAGTGCCATACCAAATGTTTCAGAGTTTATTACTCAAAACACCGCCGATAGTAGGTATATTCGTTCAGAAAACGCAAACTATACAACAGTAACAGATAATCTTGCTAGTTCATCGCCAAAGGAAGCCCTTAGTGCCAATCAAGGTAAAGTCCTTAAAGAGTTGATAGATAAAAAAATAGACAAAACTTCAGCTGAATTTTTATATTTAAAAAAAGCAGGACAGACTGCTTTTGATAAAAGGGAACAAACAAGTTTAAGTGTTGATTTAAGACAAAGTAACAATTTTGTTATAAACCCAAATACAAAAGAAACACTGTCTTTAAACAATGGGATAGTTGGACAAACTGGGATAGTAGTAGTTATAGATAGCTCTAAAATATCAGGATTTGGCAGTATGTGTAAGTTCAAAGTAGCACCAAAGGAATTATACGGATATGACCTTTTTATTTATTTTGTTGTTAGCCCTACTGATGTTAAGATGGCTCATATGACAGTTGGTAGTAGTAATAGTGTTGAATCTAAAGTCCAAAGATTCCAGGGTACATATTTCCCACTGACACATACTACTAAAGACCCAGTATACCCAAAATACGTAGAGCGAGGGGGAGCTACTTATACATTTAAACCTAATGATGGTTTATACTTCTCAAAACCACCAGTATCGTTTAAATTTCTATTAAAAAATGACCCTAGTGCAAATAACAGTCTGTATTTTAATGACCCTGATATTAATTTTTGGTCTATGTCTCAAATTGACAACACAGCTGATATGTTCCATGGTTGTAAAAACTTTAATCAGAATTTAAACAACTTCAATATAGAAAATGTTAAGGATGCAAATAGTATGTTTTGGGACTGTCATAAGTTTAATCAACCTTTGGCACACTTTAAAACAAAAAAGGCTTCTGATTTATCTTTCATGTTATATAACTGCAAGAATTTCAATCAGAATATAGCTAACTTAGATGTTACTAATGTTACTAATTACAAGTTCTTTGCTCAAGGTTCAGGATTGGCTAAGGCTAATGCTCCACTTAAGTTTAGAAACAAGACAGCTAACACAACTTGGTAATAAGGATAAAAAATGAAAAAATACTTTGACAAAAAAGAAAATAGGTTTATATTTGATAGTTGTGTAATCACAGAAGATGGTATATTCTATCTTGATAGACTAAGTAAAGAGGAACTAAATAAGATTGGGTTACTTATTGTTACAGAAGTTCAAATTAACCCTGATTATCAAACGGTAGAGTATAAAGAAGTAGATGGTAAATATGTAGCTCAAATCATAGAGACAAAGAATATAAAAGAATACACAAAAGAAAAACTTATACAAGAATTTAAGGATAGAGTGCAAGCTCATTTAGATGAAAAAGCGCAGGAGTATGGATACGATAATATTGTATCGGCTTGCAGTTATGCAGGGTACGAGAATGAGTTTAAGGAAGAAGGAGAAGCCTTTGGTAGGTGGCGAGCTAAGGTGTGGAAAATGGGATACGAGCTACTCGCAACGCTTGGTAGTGTTGATTTAAACAAAATAAATCTTGATGAAGTTATAAAAGATTTACCAGAATTTAAAGAAAGGGGATAAGTAGAAACGGCTAGAGGGAAAAACCATATTAGCCCCAACAAGGGGCTAGGCTTAGTAAGCCTTGACTATAATTATACAAAGTAGTATAATTATCGTGTATATGGTTTTTGAAAGCATCAAAATCACCTCTTTTCCGAGGTAAAATTTAGGCTAGAGGTTGCTACTCTAGCCTAACCTCTAGTCGTAATTCTACTTTAAAACAAATATGAACAAACTTAACAGAGTCATTGTTAAACCTTTTGGTAAGGATAAATTCGAAGTAGTAGAAGATTTTATCTTTGAAAGTATAAAAGTACCTAAGGGGTATAAAAGCAATGGTGCAAATGTGCCTAGACTTTTATGGTCTATATTTCCACCGAATAGTCCTGAGTACCTATCAGCTACTATCTTACACGATTACTTATGTGATGTAGCTGATAGCACTGTCAAAGATAACATACTTAAAAATGTAAACTTTAAGTACGCCGATGACATGCTTCTAAAAGCTCTTTTAACTTTGAGTGTGAATAAATTTAAGTCTAGGCTGTTTTATTATAGCTGTAGAGCGTATCACAAACTAAGGTATAAACAATGATCAAAGATTATATTAATTATATCTCTTACTCCCTTATAGTTGTTTGCTTTTTATGGATAAATCATTTAAATAATAAAATAGATGAACTGAGATACAGACTAAACACGAGCAAGATAACAAATGAGCTTTATATCTCAAACCTTAGTGACTGTAACTCTAAAATAAAACTTCAAAATGAGAAGCTAAAAATTCTAAGAGTAGATAAAGAAAAACTAAATAATGAGCTTATAAAACTTGATGATAAATTTAAAAAGATAACAACACCAAAAGCAAATAGCAAGTGTAATGTAAAACTAAAATACTATGAGCAACTTTTTAAGGAGCTTTCGTGATGAAAACAGAAACTAAAAACAGAAATTGTAAGTTTGTATTTTATATCTTTGTAGTTGTTTTTTTGATTATCTTAGCAGGTTGTGCTGATAAGCAAGTGATAGTAAAAACAGAATATAAAGATGTATACGTGCCAGTGAAATGTAAAGTAGAGCTACCAAATAAACCAGCGTTTGATGAAAAAAATCCACAGACAGCAAAAGAGCTATCTAAATACTATAAACAAATAGAAATACTTTTAAAGGAATGTATAGATGAATGATATCTTAATATTTTTTGAAAAAAATAGTTATTTGCTTTGGATAGCAATTATTGGTCTTGTGGCTGGATTTTTAAATGATAAGTATAGTGAAGATAAGACAAATACAAGAAAGATAGCCAACTTCTTTACAGGTGCAATATCTAGTATGTTTTTTTGTTGGATTGCTTATGAAATATCATACTATTTTACAGACCATGAAAGATTATCTTTGGCCGTTGGTGGGTTTGTCGCTTGGAGAGGTGCTGAGTGGATAAATAGCATAGTTGATAAATTCATAGAGACAAAAACGAATAAAGGCATTAGATGATACTTCACATAATGAGAATAAAAGATATAAACGATGGGAGTATTGGCGAGTTTGAGCTAAAAAATAGTGATGATGAGATAATGCTAAATGGCTACACACTAGAACCAGCAGGACCTGACACAATAGAAAGAAACAAAGATAAAAGAATACCAAAGGGACTTTATCATGTCTCTTGGCATTCTAGCCCTAAGTTTAAAACGACATTGCCACTCTTGCACAATGAAAACGTAGCCAAAGATAGGTTTGTGCTGATACATGCTGGGAATTACCCAAAGGACACAAAAGGATGTATCTTGCTTGGGGCTAGTTATGATGATAAGGGCGTGTATAAAAGCAAAGATACTTTAAATAAATTTTTAAAATTAACAAGATGTAAAGAGCTAAAGGTGGTAATAAGCGATGTCAGATGAAGAGTTGCAAGCATTAAAAAATAAGATTAATTACTTAGAACAACAGATAGAGAACCTATCAAATGCGGTAGATAGAATAAATAATAATGGCATGAGTTCAAGAGTAAGGGATATAAACAATACTCTTACTCTACAAAATGCAAAAATCAGGAGAATACAAAGAGATGACAAATACAAACTATAATGAGGTATATAAAGAGAGACTAAAGGATCTGCTAGAGCTATCAACAAAAAAAGATAGCCCGTATAGTGAAACGATAAAGTTTTTAGAAGAGAAATTTAACGAGTATAATATAACAAATGACTATCGTATAAAGATACTTATTGCACTGCTTCCACAAATGACACTGCAATTTACACAAACAGCAATGCAGGTAGCTTTGCAATTAGCAGATGAAGACCTTAGCTTTGCTGTAAAACTTGAAAACCTTAAAAAGCAAGGCAGTGCTATGGATGCAAACATAGAAGGGATAAAAGAGCAAACAAAAAATCAAGAGATAAAAAATGCCAAGCTATCAGAACAAAGAGCTGATGAGCTGGAAAACCTTAAAAAACAAGGAAGAATGCTTGAAGCTCAGATAAAAAAGTTAGAAAAAGAAAATAAACTGGCTCAGTCCCAACAAGAAGCGATAGATAGACAAGTAAAGGATAATAGAGTAATAAAAGTGCTTAGTGTTTTAGGAAGCTTTATAGAGGGTAATCAACAAGGCGGTATGATAGTGCCGTCTGATATGACTAAGTTCTTTTTTGATTTACAAAGTGAGCTTATCAAAAATGATGTAAGTATCACTAAACCAACAGAAATGAAAATGACAGAGCGAAAGAAATAAGATAGATGTATATCGCATTTAAAGACTTTGTAAACACTACATATAATTTTAGCGATGATGTATTTAATGAGCTTGCTGGAAGTAACTTTGATGAGAGTTATGCGAGCGGAAGTCTTTACAATGCCTTTTCTTTGCCTATGCCAAATTTAAAAGGCTTGTTTATAGAACAAGGCGGGTCTTTAACAGAAGCAATACTACAACTTAATGAAGACTTTGCAGAGTTTGCACTAAGTGCTATACAAATATCACTTGAATATAAAGACTATGAAAGAAGCTTGGACGGCTTTGTAAATGCTGCTGAAGTTGCTATAAATGCTATAAATGATTTAAGACATTATGGTAATGAGCTATCAAACCGTGATAGTGAGAATGTAAGATTTAGTAAAACAAATCCTTTAACTTCTGGAGAGTTTGGAAATATTGGTATCTCTGGAAATGGATACTATAAAGCTGGTAGTTTGGCAGGGCTTGCTGATGAGATACATAAAGATAGTGCTTTGGAAAATGTGCTTGAGAGTATTGGCGGTGCTTATTTAGGCTCTCTTGGCTCAATCTTTGCTGGTATTGCATTTGATTATGCTAAGGATGGTAAGTTTAATGCTTCAAACATAGCAGAGCATGTTTATAGTGGACTTCTTAAAAAAAGTGTAGATGTGGCTATAAGCAAAAGCTTATCGGCACTTGGAACTACGATATCTCCTATTGGTGGGTTTATAGCATTAAAAGCAGTGCAAACACTTGTTACAGAAGCTTTAGAAGTAGCAACTGGGCTTGATAATCGCTTTGGATTTGGTGGTGATTTGGTAGGTGCTGTAAATATTGATAATAAGCAAGTGGATGCTTATATCGGCGATAGAAGCTTTTTACAGGGTTTAAAATCTATAATAGGTCTTGATATGGGTGCCGAGTTTTTAACAGACATAGATAAAAATGTTCTTGGGTTTGCATATAATGAAAAAATATCAGCTGTTTATCAAGGCGACAAACTTGTAAGCAATATAACCAATAATGTGTTTAGTGGCACGATAGTTGATAAAAGGCTTGGTGCATTTTTAGAAACTGGGTTTAATAGCTTTTCTGTCCGCCACTAATACTTTTAGGTACCTTTCAAAACCTTTCACAAAGCCTTATAAAATCGAAGTTTTAAAGCCTTTATACATTTCAATGCTTTGCTTTGCTTTTAATATTTTTTTGTTGACTGTTTTATTGACTACTAAAAAATAATTAGATAAATTTGGTTTTGAGTCAACAAAAAAAGACATTTAGCCTAAAAAACAAGCAATTTATACTAATCAATCAGAATATAATAACTCACATAAACTAAACATATAAATGGTAAATCAAGAAAATATTAAATTGTTTAATATGGAGATAATAGATGACAATATTAGAAGAATTGAGCTTAAAAGATAAAGAAGTATCAATATTATTAAGACTATAGTGTAAGAACTAGAAAATTACCGCAAGAACTGAAAAAATAAAAACAATAAGCATTGCAAACTCAGTTAGTAGATTTGTGGACTTATTAAAAAACAATCAATTTTACAAGATAATTTGTAAAATCAGACTCTATCTTTACAAAAGTAATTAATAAAATCAAACAAATAACAACAGCCATTCTTTCAAAAATTAGAAGAATAATAGAAAAAATAAACAAAAAAGAGTTATAAAAACAAAAGGCTTTAGAAAATAAAACTAATACACTAACGACAGATATTGGTAGTGAATCAGATAGTTGGTTTGGGATGAAGAGAATGGATGTAGAGATAGAAAAAATGAAGGTATATTTAGCAATTAAGACTACCTCATATTTTGTGTAAATAAACACTTTGTCTAGAAAGTAATTTTGTCTTGATTTGCCTTATTTCTCCATCAAGCCTATCTTGAAAAACTATAGATAATTTAGATATGATTTTAGCTGAATGTAGGATAGATTTGTCTTGTTTTTTAACTATTATTGTAAACTCAGAATACTATTTCAAATAGAGAAAATTATTACTAGTAAAGTTTTAGTAATTTTTATAATTTGTTAAATCCTTCAACTATATTTGTAGTATAAATAATTCTTCTAAGAAATCTATATTAACTTAAGAATTTAGAATACTAAGTCATTGAAAGACTTGGTATTTTAATGTGTTACTTATTGCAGTCTCTAGAGTTAAACTTTTAACTTCCTCATCTATTCATACCAATTTGCATCATATCTTGATTGTTTTGTATATCATTTTGAGTTATAGATGTTAAACCATTGTCTTGTGTATAAGATTTTAGCTGTTTTGTAACTTTATTTATTTGAGTACTTGATATAAAATTACCCTCACTTAACTCTATCTTGTTTATTCCCTTTCTATTATCTTTGTATCTAAATATTTCTTGTATAGTGATGGAATCGGTAGTATATTTAATCTTTATAATCAAACTATTTTGCGAATTGTCTATAAATATTAGATCATTCCTGCTAATTCCTTCTTTAAATTTAATAGTGTCGTTGTCTCCATCACTATCTTCATTGCCATAAGGATTGTCATTGTCATTTCGACCAATTAGTGCTTTATCATTTTTAGTTCCAGAACTAGTAAAAAATTTTATACTTGTATCTTTTGATAATGTAGTTAAATATTCGGTTAAAAGCTCTTTGTCTTTAGCTCTTGTGGTAAAATTTTCAAGCAAATCGATAGCATTAACTATTTTGCTTTTATCTTCATATAAATCAATAAACCCAGCTAAATCAGTAAATGCTTTTGAGGGTTGGTGTTATGTACTTATGAAATTTTTAATAGTTTCGTTATAGTTCAAAGAAAATTTATATTTATAATTTCCTTGTTTATCTTTTTTCATCCACATTAAGTGCTGCAACGTCCATGTATTCTTTTAGTCTTGTTTGGGTTAATAATGACTTACAAGCAACATCCACTATGCTTTTATAAGTTGAGTTTATATAATTAATTATATTTTTTCTATCATAATTACTAGTATAATACAATGTAGCGGTTGTTGTTTCTTTGAAATTTATTTTTTGGTTTTATACCTAAAAAATTATTAATAATCTCTCTATTTAGTTTAGAAATTTATTTTAAATAAAAAATTTAATGTGCTATAATTTTTATTTTTAGAAAGGTAGAATATGTTTAAAAAAATATATGAGTTTTTAACTAAATCAATTATTTTACCAATATCTTTTGCCATCTTAATTCTTATATTAATAAGTTATCTTTCTTTTGGCATTAAAAATAATAATTATAATACAGATATATTTTACTTAACCATATGTAATTTAATTAAAGATTTTAGCACGATTAATTTTTCCAATTTAATAAATATTGCAATATACTTTTTAACTATCATAATGTTGTGGATAGCTATAACGCAAATAAAATTGGCAAGAAAGCAAGAAAAGAAACAAAGGGAACAGAAAAAAATATCTTCATTGCCTGTGCTAAGAAATTTTTCGACAAACATATTCAATGCTTCAAATTTTATGGTAAATTATAAAAACCATGGTTTTACAAGCTACCCATTACAAGAAGTTGGAAATATATATAACGATGTAATAAAAGATATGTTAAATTATTTTAATAATATAAATAATGATTATCTTAGTGTAGATGAAAAAAAGAACATACAAAAAAGCTTTTTAAAATTAATAAACGAATTGACCAAAAGCTTTGAATATAATTTTGATTTAAATTTATTTATAGAACAAGAGAGTATAAATTTAGAAAGCGATAAAGCAAAAAAAGTTTTAAAAGATATATGCAGGCAAGTTAGCAATCAATTACTGCATGATCATAGCATTAATATATTATTTTCAGGACAATACATATTTAATCAACTTAAAAAATTAAGAGATGAGCTACTTTTTGTTGGAAATTCTGATATATATTCTAAAATTAATGAAATGGTAAATAAATTTCAGCATATGATGAAAGAGGCAAATAAAAATAATAATTTAAAATTTTTTGTTAAATTTAAAGAATTTAATGAACTATCAAAAAAAGAAGAAATTAATAAGTTGCAAAACTTCATAGCTAATTTTAGACTAAAAGAATTAGAAGAAAAAGAAGAATTAACAGATGCTGAAAAAGAAGAAATTAATAAGTTGCAAAACTTTATAGCTAATTTTAGACCAAAAGAATTGGAAAAAATATGCTTAAATCTTGCTAAAAAATACATTAAAGAATATAACCAATATTGTGAAAAAAATGCGAAGTTAAATAATTTAATCACTAAAGAAAGTAAAAAAAATGAATATTTTAACGTTTATATACTTTCTATGATAGGCTTTTATACTTATGCTATTGTAATTGACTATCTAAGGTCTAACAACGAAGAAAAAATCAGCGAAGGGTATAACAAAATAACAGATGATTACATAAAAGAAATGTCTCACAAATCAATAAAAGCCATAGAAGACATTATTAAAGAGGCTTTAAAAATATATGAATACCAGAAAAAATAAAAAATAGCGGAATTAAAATTTTAAATTATGTGTAAAATATCTTAAAGTTAAATATTATATATGAATTTAATTTATAATACATAAAAAGCATAAAGAGAATTGTTTTTTATGCTTTTTATTCTAGCAAAACTTTTAAATTTAATAATTATTAATTATATTAACTAAAATTTAATTCTTGATAATGATTGTATATTAATTTTTTAATTATATTTATAAGAGATTCTTCGCTTTGCTTTGAATGACATTCTCCACTGAGGGCTCATCCGAAGGATCTAATGTGATTTTTACACTTCTTTAAACTTATAAAATACTTGTCGGAACACCTATTGATTTACCTATGACTTCATGATGCTAATTTTCAAAATCTTTATGCTTAATTTTATTCTATTTTTATAGCTTCTTTATCATACCGCTTAAAGCCTCATTTTTTATTATACTAAAACATAATTATGTAAAAACGCATATTGGCTATGAAGTTATTTTATCTTAATAATTTTAATATCTTCTTTAAAACCTAAATATTTTATTAAGATAATAATTAAGATTAATGATATTAATTTATTATAATTAAACTATGTATTAGTAGATAGTGAAATCAATAAATTTGTGTTAGCTAATTTTTAATTAATATTTTAAAATAGTTATTTTTTAAGATTATTTAATTAATTTTTTATTTTAGTGTTTTAATAAATTAATATTTACATTAATACAATTTTTTAATGCTTATCTTTTACTTACATCTATTTATCTGTGAAGATAGAGTATAGTTGCTTTTATGTTATTTGCTTGTGAGTTTATAATGTCTAGCTCCAACTCTTTGTTTAATGATTTAATTAATAATTCTAATATTTCTATCTTATTTCTCTCGCCTCTAAGGTAGAGTTTGTTTATTTGATCTGTCTGTTTTTTGGTTTCTAAGAATGCATTTAAATCAGCTAACTCTTTTTGATATTCTAATTTAGCTTGTACTTTTTTATACTCTATCTTTTTGGCTTCTAATTCTTGTTTTTCTATTTTAGACTTTCTTCTACTTTTATTATAAAGCTCCCATCCTACTTCATAACTATGTTTATCTATATCTTCATAAGATTCATAGTGGTTTTTAGTATCACTTCTATAAAAGTCATATTTACCATATAAAGATATAGCAGGATAGTATGCTTTTTCTAAGTATTATTTTAAAAGCTCATTATTTTTTAGCTTTGATTTGAGTAATTTAGCTTTATATGTGTTGTTAAAATCTGTAAAGTTATATATCCCCATCTCATCGCTAAAATCATCAAGTTTATCTAATGAGTTTATCTTTATGCTACTTATTACCATTATAGACGAAAGCGTGGTTCTAGTTTCTAGTTTTAAATGTTTTAATTTATAGTTATTTGCACTTATATCATCAAGTTGTCCTGCGTCTTGTAATCTTTTTAAGTATCAACTAAGTGAGCTATATGCCTTTTCTGGTTTGGTGTATATATCTATGTTGTTTTTTAAATTTAGTGCTTTTTTGTAGTTTTCAAGCAAGTTTAAACTGAGTTCTATTTTATAATTCCATTTATCATAAGTAGCTCTTGTTTCGTTTTCTTCAGCAGCTTTAAGTTCTAATATATCTTTGCCAAGAGTAAATATACCATATCTAAGTATGATTGATATTTGACTTTGATAAGAGGTAGAGTTTGGAAGTAAGCTCTCTTACATGTATAGAATTATAATTTTTATCAAATGTATCTGAATACTGAGATAAAGCACTAAATAGTAATCTTGGATAAAAGTCAGCCTTTTGAAATTTAGTATCTTCTTTGGCTATCTTAATATCTAGCTTTTTTATATTTATAGTTGGTGAGTCTTTTTTGGCTTTATTTAGCAGGTATTCATAATCATACAAAGCTTCTTTTGCAAACAAATATATTCGTCAAAGATATAAAAGCTAAAATAATCGGTTTTTGCATTTAACACTAAGCCCTTCATCTAGGTATTTAATGAAAGGGTATATAAAAAGCTCGATAACTCTTTTTTCCTACCTTTCCTTAAGGCCAATACGCTCATACCAGACTCTATCTCTTTAAGCTCTCCGTCTACTATTAAATTTGTTTTTAAGGGCTTGACTTTTATCTCCTAAATTTCACCCAGTTTTTCATCCTTTATAGAGTCGTTTGCAATATGTATTAGTTTGCCATCTATCTTGCCATATTTTTGAAAGTTAAAAGCATCTATTTTTATAGAAACATTTTGGTTAAGTTTTAAAAATCCAATATCTTTGTTTAGCATATTTGCACTAATGATTATTTGATGGCACTATGGACAAAAGTTGTTCAGTATTACTAATAGATGATCCAATGGTGTGAACTAAAAGTTTTCAATATAGCCATCAGCCGGTGAAGTTATGATTTGCTGTTTTGTTTGGAAGTTTAGAGCATTTGTCTCAGCACGAACCAAACTTGCCTCTTTTTTCTTAGATAAAAGTTTATCCGCCCTTTTTGATTTAGATAAAACTTTTAAATACTTCAAACTCTTTTTTAATCTCGTTTAGTCTGGCTTGTTCTATAAGCAACTTTTTGTTTGAGACTATAAGTTGTGATTTTAAATCAAGCTCTTTAATTTTTGCATCTTCATATTCTTTATAAGCTATAATATTTTTACTTTATTTAGTTTTTGCATTCTTTTAGTTGCAATATTTTTTAGTAAGGCTAGCTTTTAATGTCTTCTTTATTTTGCTTTAATGGAGTTTATGAGTTGTTCTATTTTAAAGCTATATTAAGATGTGGTTTTATCATAGTTTATTTTTTGGCTTATATAAAGAGCTTTTTCATCTATGCTTAAATTTGAATCTTTTACAAAATTATCTTTATTTGCCAAAAGTTCCAATCTTGTTATAGAGTATTTTCAAGCTTTCAAGCTCTCTTCTTTTGTTGCAAGATTTACTTTTGGATACATTAGGATCAAGTAATAATCAAAGGTTGCTTGGCTTTAATCTTATCACCTTCTTTTACAAGAATATGAGAGATTATCCCGCTTTCAAATGGTTTTAATATCTTTATATTTCCACTTGGTATATACTTGCCACTTGCACTTACAGCAATATCTACTTTTGCAAAGAATAACCAAAAAACCCAAATATTATAATAGCAATAACTATCCAAATAACTGATCTTCCTATTGGATTTAGTGGAGTCTCTTCAATCTCAATAATCGTTGGCTTAAACTCATGTGAATCATCTTTTATATCTTTAAATATTTTAAACATATATATTCTCGCTATATTCTGAACTCATATTAAGATACCTGTTTGTTATATAAGTTTTTGCAATATCCATTTAGTGCCATAAGTTCTTCATGAGTACCACGCTCTTTTATCTCACCTTTATCTATTACAAATATCTCATCACAATGTTTTACAGTACTAAGTCTGTGGGGTATTATTGTAAATGTATGATTGTGCTTTATTTTGTTAATGTTTTTGTTTATAAAGCTTTCACTTTCATAATCAAATGCAGATGTTGCTTTATCAAATATAAGAATTCTTGGATTATTTATAAGTGCTCTTGCTATTGCAATTCTTTGTTTTTGACCACCACTGAAAGCTTGAGCCTCTTTCTCCTACTAAGGTATCATATCCATTTGGAAGCTCACTTATAAACTCATGTGCTTGAGAGCTACTTGAATGACTTGTTTTATACTAGCATTTGTAGATGTAAATGTGATATTACTTTTTGTGCTTCCACTAAAAAGATAGCTCTCTTGTAGAAATTAAAGATAATAGTTTAAAATATCTCCTAATCTATCTACACTTAAAAGTGCTTGTTATAACTCATTCCAAAGACCAACCAAACGCATAATTGGAGCTAAAAACTGACCTGCAAACATTTGAAATGCAATTAATTGTCCAACACTTAACTTTCCATCTATTATACAAGTCCAACACCAAGGTAAAGTATACTTAAAGTCATTAGTTTTTGTAAGGCTCCTGCTATATTATTTAAATTATTTAGATCAAAACTAGATCTTACATATTTGCTTAAATACTCTTCCTATTGTTTTTGCATACTACCTTCAATATCTAGGGATTTTACTGTTTGCATACCCGTAACTGACTCAACTAAATAAGAGTTGTTCGCGGCTCCCATTTGAAATTTATCTTCAAGTTTTTTCTAAGAATAGGAGTTATAAAAAAGTATATTAAAGCAATTACCGCTACAAACTCTATTGTAGCTAAAGTTAGTTTTACGCTATATAAAAGCATCATAGCAATAAATAAAATATCAAGCAATACTGTAATTTGTCTGCTATAAAGTCTCTTATCCTCGCTACTATATTTCCTGCTTTTCTATTTTTAAAGTAGGTCATAGGAAGAAAAACTAAATGGCTAAAAAGCTCACTGCCTAATCTTGAATCGATTTTAGTAGTTGTGTGAGCAAATATGTAGTTTCTACATAGTGATAAGCATTTCAAAGATAATAACAGCAAAAAATGCAATTGTAATAACATTTAGCGTGCTAATGCTATGATGTGTTAAAACCTTGTCTAGAACTACTTAGGTAAAGAGTGGAGTAATTAAACCAAATAGTTGCATGATAAATGAAGCTATTTATATCTCAAATACAATTCTTTTAAACTCAAGCATTCTTTTATAAAACCAAGCAAAACCAAATTTGATTTGTGAACTCAATGCCTTATGTGTTGATACTATAAATTTTAAAGTTGTTATTACTGTAAGTTCTTCTTAGCTTATCTCTCTTGCTTCATTTTCACCATCATAAATTAAGTACTTATCACCATCTTCTAAAACTTTTAAAATAGTAAAAAAAGTGTTATCTTGTTTTTGAACCACAAATGGTGCTTTTTTGTTTATAGTAACCCTTAGCCTAAGTGAGCTAAGAGCTGTTTTTATAAGAGTCTTTGTGTTGTTGTTTGTCTATAGTTTAAATTAATTTATTTTTTTAATTTATGTAGACTATAAATTTATATTAAATAAAATTATAATTATAAAATAATTAAATTCGTATTTAATTTTGTCTAAATTTCAATTAGAAATATAAGAAGAGATATTATTTTGTCTTAAAATATCTCCAAAATGACTAGTTATTCCAATATTCCCTACAAGCTCAATTCCTACATCAGTATTTTTAATTTCATTTATTAATAATCTTAAAGCATCTAACCCTTCATCTGTATTAAATTTTATAAATGATGAAGCGTGTTTGTCTACTATTGTATGTTGGCTTGTTATTGTTGAATCGTTTTTTAATTGATTAAGTTGAACTACCCAAACTTTTTTACCATCACAAACCCACTCTATAGATAATTTATTTCCTAAAATATCCATGTGACTTCTTAATTTGTTGTGGACTTCTAAAATTTTATTTAATATATTTTTCGGTAATTTTTGAGATGGCTCAAGACCAACCATAAAAGAATCACCTTTGCCGATAACACCTTCAATAATATCATCTTTAAAATTTTTAGAAACAATGCTAGCTCCTGAAAATTTCGCTTCAACGCTTTCTTGAGATATAACACTAGCTAAATTCATTTTTTGGTTACCTTTTTTTTCTTCAGATGCAATAGTGTCAAATGGGTCTAGCCAACTATCTTTTGTTATATATTTTCCTGGTTCTTTAACTAAAGGACAAGTTCTAAACCATTTTTCGCTTGAACCTGTGTGTTTACCAAAAGTAAATGGCGCAACTCTTCTAGAAATGACAGTAGTGTAAGGAATATTAAACCCTAAGCAATCTGCTATTAAAAGACCAAAAACTTTATCTCCTAAAAATTTTGAAAAATTATTTGGCCATGAGATTTTTTCATTATAATTATAATTTTCAAATTTTTCATATTCCCATAAAATAGTATGCTCTTTATTAACTCCTTCTTTATTAGGGTGAATACTAAATTCAACTCTATAATCTTTAGTAAAATTGATATTTGGAACGAAACCATATACTTTTTTTAACAGCATATAACCTAATTCTTTGCCAAATTTGCAAATTCCATCTTTCTCAACACATTTTGGAGTATCGTCAGGTGAGAATTCTATAATATTACCAAGAACAACACCTGATACACCACCATCTTTTATATCTATATTTTCGTTTATTATAGAATACATATTATTAGATGCATTTGCTTTGATTATCTGCAATATTTCTTCAATATCTTTTTTTTCTTTTCCGTAATGCAACTTATGTCCTTTTGCGCTTACTTTACTAAAGCTACGTATGTTAACCATACCGCTTCTGGAAGAGTCTATAAGTTTCATTATTAAAGATTTAGTATTTAAACTTTCATATGAGTTTAAATTATTTATTACAACTAATTTAGGTTTTTCAATATTTTTTGGAGATATGCTAATAAATTGAGCTATGTTCCCATAGTTTGATTTTATTATTTCAAATAGTTTGTCGTCTTTTAAAAGTTCTTTCATTTTGTATCCAATATATTAAATTTCAAAATCATCAATCAAAGAATTTAAATGCAAATACATTTTTCTAGCATAATCATCAGTCATTGTAGATATATAATAAGCTATTTTTTTTTGTCTATCTTTTTCTTCTGTATGTTTATCACAATTATATTCTTTTGGTAAAATTTCAGGATGCTTCATTAAATCTTCAAATAAATATTTAATAATTTTTTCTCCTTTTATATCGCTTTTTTTAATTTTTATATTTCCTATATAATATTTGTCTACAATTTCTCTGAGTTCTAAATATTCATTAAAAATTTCTGTATCAATATTTATAATCTGCCCTTTTAGATAAGCTTGTCTTTGAATTTTATTTAATTTTTTAATATCTTTTTTTATATTTTCTTTTTCGGAATCTTCTGCATTTTGCAGATTTTTTTCTAATTTTTCTAATTTTTCTAAGATTTCTTTATTGTTTTTAAAATGTTCTTTTTCATCTTTGGTTATATCATTTATACATTGGTCAATTTTCTTTCCAGTCTCATCTTTGGTATCCATATTTATTTTATGTTTTTGTAAATTTTTAAAACTAGATTCAATTAAGTTATTTGTTAAACTTCTGATTAAATCTCTTGTTTGCAATTCTATTATATTCTTACCTGTAATCTTTTTTAGTATGTTTTCTAGTTGTTCTTGACAGGTTTTATCTTTTTTAATTATTTCATTATATAATTCACTTTTATAAAAATCCTCAAAATCATGGGTAATATAAGCTATTTTATCTGCCCATATAACAATTTGAGCCTCAAGGGTGCTTGGCGGTGTGCCTAATTCGTCTTTTAAAAAATCTATGAATTCTTTTTTAAAATTTTCATCTAATTCTATATTAAAGGTTATCAGGTCTTGATTGTCTGCAATTTGTTTATTTATAGAAAACATATCTGAATCATGTTTTAATATGCCTTCATAGACTTTATTATCAATCTTGGAGCCATAATTTCCCCAAATATATTTAACACTTTGTATTGAATGATAAAAACCACCATTACCTTCAAGCAAATCATTTAATGTTCTTTCCCCTGAATGTCCAAAAGGGGTATGTCCAACATCATGCCCTAAAGCTATCGCAGAAACTAAATCTTTATTTAAACTAAGGGCATCAGCCACGCTTATAGCTATTTGTTCTACTTCTAATGTATGAGTAAGCCTGGTTCTATGATCACCCATTTTTAACACAGGCATAACTTGGGTTTTATCTTGAAGCCTTCTAAAACCACCAGTATAAAGAATTTTATCCCTTTGTCTTCTTAGAGTTGTTCTGTAAGTTTCTTCTTTATCTTTATCACAATTATTTACATTTTTATGTTTATATGCATATTCGCACATACAATTATCTGCTTCATTTTCTAATTTTTTACATGATTTAGCTTCGTCATTCATATTTGCCCCAAGTATGGATTTATGTTAGTTAAACTTTATTTTACTTAAACAACTCTTATTTAATTATAAAATAATAAGAAATAGCATATATTAAATACTCATTTATTTTATAAAATCCAAAAAATTTTATAACTTTAGCTTAATTGTTTTACTAAATCAATTTTTAATAATTTTTTTATCATAATGAGTGTCTTTTTTATATTTAACTATATATTTATATTCTCTTTTTCTAAAATGACAATTAGTTTTTTTCGTTTTTCATAATTTGAAGTTAAAACTATAGTTTTACCGCTAGCTTGTATTTTTCTTAGGATTTTAGTATCAATATTTAGTAATTTTGATAATCTTTCAAATTGTGCATTACTCATTTTTGCTCTTCGTATATGGTGTAAAAATAACCCCTCATTATAATCTCTTATATTTCTATTTATATGAACATTCGCATAACTGTATATATTAAAATCTGAGTTTAAGATTTTATTTTTAAAATCATTATAAAAACTAGCAAGTTTTTTATTTTCATCTAATATACTGCTTAGTAATTCTTTTGTAATTTCTGGAAGATATGGAGTTCCATTTTCAAGTTTGTCAATATTAATTATTGAATTATAATGGACATTATTATTTATTAAAACGATAGTTAAATTTGGGCAATCCTCATCATAGGCATCAAAATATAAATTTATTCTTATTTTATTATAATGATAGCTTATTCTTATACAATCATTAATATTCTGATTTGTGTACTCTTTATATTTTTTAATTAAATATTCTTTTATACTGAGCATATTAATTTCCTTATATCTTGTTTATAAAATTACATTTTAGCATATTGTAAGAAATAATTTTTGAACGTTTAGTTATTGGTAATATCCTAAAATTAATTTTTATATATAAAATAATGACTATCTTTAAAATATCTATCAATAAATAAAATTCAAATTTGTGCTAAAAATACTACAAAATTTTGTCCAGAATTTTTATAATATTCTTTATATTTATTTTTTATTTTGCTTATATACTGTTCATTTTCTACAAAAATGTTTTTTATATATCGCATTATTAAACTTATCATTTTTGTTTTAAAATAATATTTTTAGATGCTTTAAGAATAGCCCCTAACTAAAGATTTTTATCAGACTTGTCAAACAAAAAGTATTTTCGCCCTAATATAACAAAGAAGAATTTAAAATTAAAAAATCAAATTTATTCTTAGCTTTGTAGTATTAGCACAATCTAAAGAATGCTTATATTATAAGATAAAACTATTTGTTTTTGTTGTCATTGTTAAAATTAACGCCAGTTTTAAATTTTATTATCAACCACTAAATTTTTTATTAATTCGTTTGATTTTTAAAGTAAAAAAACAATAATTAAAAATTCATGTAAACTACTATTTTTAAAGATAATATAGTAGCAAGATAGTTTTAAAATACTTTATGATACTCTGAAAGAGTAAGCTATGTAGTTTTAAAAACTAAACTATTTTATTTTTATAAAATTTCTAAAAAATGCATATAATAAACAAATATTATAAAATACATACATATAAAAAATTTGAACTATATTGCAATAATTAAAAGTTAGTATATTTTTAATTTATAAGCATATAATTTATATGCTTTAGCCCACGAAAAAAGTGGGCTAAGTATCTTATTTTTTGTATAAGAAATTTGGTAGGTTTTCTACTTTAGGGCAGTTTAGCTGTTGCATAACTTGAATAAATTCTCTTTTTAGGATTTGAGCTACTTGATCGCCACCTTTAGAGCCAAGAGCGCCAGTGCCATACATAAATGGTCTTCCTAAGAAACAAAACTCAGCACCAGAAGCTATAACTCTTGCTATATCAGGTCCTGTTCTCATACCACTGTCTATCATGATTTTTATCTTACCTTTGCCTACTTTTACTATATCAGGAAGAGTTTTTATACTCGTTGGACCAGCATCTAGCTGTCTTCCACCGTGATTAGATACTATAATACCATCCACACCCAAATCTATAGCTGTTTGAGTATCTTCAACAGTTGATATACCTTTTATGACTATTTTTCCAGGCCAAATATCTTGAATATCTTTTATCCTATCAACTGTTAGCTTTCCATCAAAGAAATCATCCATAAACATACCAAGTTGTTGAAGATTCATCTTTTCTGTCATGTATTTTTCTAATGTCTCAAAACGAGGCATACCACCATTTAAAAGTGTTTCAAAGGCCCAAGTTGGTTTAGTCATAGCATTTAATATGTTTCTTATATACATAGCAGGAGGCATACCAAGACCATTATAAACATCTTTTGGTCTATAACCAAAGGTAGGAACATCAGAAAGAAGACATAGAACCTTGCAACCATTATCCCAAGCACGCTTTAAAATATCCTCGCGACGTTCTTTGTCTTTTGGATAATAAAGTTGAAACCAAAACTTACCATCTGTAATTTTAGCTGCCTCTTCTATAGACATAGTTGTAACTGTTGAAAGCATAAAAGGTATATTGTGTTCTTTTGCTGCTTTAGCCAAATATTGTGGAGTTTTAGGCCACATGAGAGACTGAAGCCCAACAGCGCTTATACCAAATGGCGCGTCATAAGTTTCACCAAATAACTCCACTTGAGGATCTGAATCTCTAAAATCAGTCAAGTATCTTGAAACCATTTCTATCTCTCTGATTTCAGATGTATTTTTAGTAACATTTAAATCATCGTTACAACCTTCTGTTAAATAATCATATGCGAAACGAGGCATTCTTTTTTTTGCTTTTATACGCAAATGTTCTACACTTGGATACCTTACATCAATGTGAAAAGGTTTTTGAGGTCTACCCATTATATCTCCTTGAAAAAATAAAAAAATAATTTTTGTGTTATTATATATTAAAAAATAATAATGATAATTAATTTTTTATTTATTAATTGTAAACAAACGTTTTTTAATAATCAAAAAAAAGATAGCTATCATAACTATCTATAATTTAAAAATTACATCAGTTAGATATATTAATGGGTTAATTAACAAGAGCTAAATTTATTTTATTAGCAAATATTTTGAACTGCTTTATTGCTACCACTTAGTTTTGCTTGATTTAGCAAGCTGTGTGCATGTTTAAATAAATGTTTTCAAATTCTCAACCTTTTAAATAAAATTTAACTTCACATCAACTATTTTTCTCTACTTTTTATTTTGTTACCAAGCACATTTTTGTTATTTGCATTTATATCAAACCCCATTCTGTTATTTTATAAATTAAATGTGTAAAAGCATGATATTAGTGCTATCATACATAAGTAATGTAAACTTAAAAAGCAAAAAAGTGAGTATTTAAACTCCATTGCTAGTTTTTTGTACTATTGGTGTTTATAGTATAGATAGTTTTGCTCGTTGTGTTTTTTTGCGTGATAAAATGAGTATATTATTTGTTGATATAGTTTATTTGCTTGATAGTTATATAAGAGATAAATATGCGATAATTAATATCTTTTGTTTCAAAAAAACACAGCATGTATAAAAGTATTAAAAAAATATTTATTATTTAGATAAAACAAAAGTTTTTTATGGTATCGTATGCATGATATTTTGTTACTTTTATACTAAGTAATATCTCGGGAGTTATATGACAGATAAATTTTCAAAAATAGGATTTGTTTTGGCTATGGCTGGTTCTGCGGTTGGCCTTGGAAATGCATGGAAATTTCCAACCATGGTTGGAAATAATGGCGGTTCAGCTTTTATAGTTATATATCTACTACTCACATTTTTTGTAGCTTTTGTAGCTTTTTTAGCAGAATTAAGCATAGGAAAATTAGGAGAAACAGATCCTGTCCATTCTTTTGAAAAACTTGCACCTAGATATAAAAAACAGTGGTCTTTAGCTGGATTTTTTATGATAGGTGGCATCTTGATAGCATCTTTTTACTTGCTTGTTATAGGATGGATTTTAAAATATGTTATACTTAGTTTTGATAAACTTCCTACTACAACACAGGAGGCTGGAAAAGCATTTAATAATTTGATATCAAATGAGTTTCTTAATTCGTTTTTATGCTTTAGTGTTGTTTTTGCAATGGTATTTTTTGTTGTTTCAAAAGGCATTAAAAGTGGTATTGAAAAGCTAAATTTTTGGATGATGCCTAGTCTTTTTATTTTGCTTATAATTATGCTTGCTTATTCTTTATCAATAGGAGATGGTTTTGTTAAAGCGGCTTCATTTTTATTTGTCCCTGATTTTAGCAAGATAACACCTGATATCATACTTCAAGCATTGGGCCTTGCTTTTTTTTCACTTTCTATGGGTGTTTGCACTGTTCCTACATATGCTGCTAGTTTGCCAGATGGAACAAATTTGGTTAAGTCTACGTTATCCATAATAACTATAAATATTTTAGTTGGTGTAATGATGGGGCTTGTTGTGTTTACATTTGTATTTGAATATGGCGGTGATACTACACAAGGAGGACCTGGGCTTATTTTTGTGAGCCTTGCAACATTATTTGCAAAGCTAGGAATTATGGGAAATATTTTATCTTTTATGTTTTTTATTTCATTATTATTTGCTGGAATAACAAGTGCTGTTTCTATGATAGAACCTTTTACTTTTTACCTTATAAATAAATTAAAAATTTCTAGAAAAAGAGCTTTATTATATATAGCTTGTTTTGTTTATATTCTTGGTTTTATGTGTATATTATCATTTTATGAGCCAACATCGTTTAATGTTTTAGGTAAGCCATTTTTTGATATTCTTGATTATTTAACATCAAATATAATAATGCCAATTGGAGCTATAGTCTTTAGTTTTTTTGTTGGATTTGTTATCAAAAAAGATGGGCTTTATATTTTATTTAGTTCATTTATGAATAAAACATTTTTTGAAATTTGGTATTTTTTATTGAGGTTTGTTGCCCCTGTGGCTATTTTGTTAATTATGATATATCAAATTTATAAGTAGTGCCGATGAATGATAAATTTTCTAAAATAGGTTTTATATTATCTATAGTTGGGGCTGCCATAGGTCTTGGAAATGCTTGGAAATTTCCATATATGGTGGGTATTAATGGTGGATCAGCTTTTGTCCTTATTTATCTTATTTTTGCTTTGATTGTTGGGCTTAGTATATTTTTTGCTGAGATGGCTATGGGTAAAATTTCACAAAAAGATACTGTTAATGCATTTAAAACATTAGCTACCAAAGGTCCAAATATATGGAAATTTGCCGGTATAGTTATGATAACAGGTGTTTTAATTGCATCATTTTATACTCTTATTATAGGTTGGGTTATAAAATATGTTTTTTTATCTTTTTCTAATTTGCCTAGTGATATTGAAATTTCCGGAAAGATTTTTAATGATTTTGTTTCAAAAAATTCTTTTGAGCAAATTTTATATTTTACGATAGCATTTATTGCCTATTTTTTCGTATTAACAAAAGGTGTTAAAGCAGGTATAGAAAAGATAAATTTATGGTTGATTCCTACTCTTTTTTTGCTTTTAATGTTGATGCTAGGTTATTCTTTCAGTATGGATGGCTTTTCTAAGGCAGCTGAGTTTTTGCTTGTTCCTGATTTTTCCAAGATAAACTCTCATACTATTTTTATGGCATTGGGGCTTGCATTTTTTACGATGTGCATAGGTATAGGTGCTGTTCTTAGTTATTCCACAAACCTTGATAATAAAACAAATTTATTTACATCATCTTTATATGTTGTTGTTTTAAATATTATTATAAGTATAATTATAGGACTTATAGTATTTACATTTGTTTTTGAGTTTAATTCATCTCCTACAGATGGAGTAGGACTTGCTTTCGTGTCTTTGCCTACATTATTTGCAAAGCTTGGATTTCTTGGCAATGTTTTATGTTTTGTATTTTTTCTTGCACTTGTTTTTGCGGGTCTTACATCCGCTATTTCAATGGTTGAGCCTTGTATATTATTTTTAACACAAAATTTTAATCTAACAAGAACAAAAGCTATATTTATAGTAGGAAGTGTTGTTTATATACTTGGAGTGTTATGTGCTTTATCAAACATAGATGGAATAAAAGATGATTTAGTTTTTTTTGGGAAAGGGTTTTTTGACTTATTGGATTTTATAAGCTCAAATATCATGCTTCCTATTGGCGGTATATTATTTTGTATCTTTGTCGGATATTTTATGAAATATGAAAGTTTAAAAGAATTGTTTATACCTTATATGGGAAAACACATATTTCAAATTTGGTATTTTTTATTGCGTTTTATAGCGCCAGTTTGTGTATTTTTAGTTTTGATTGGAGGAATAATTTAGTGGCGAAAGAGTATTTTAGTAAGTTAGGTTATGTATTAGCAGTGGCTGGATCCGCTGTTGGTCTTGGTAGTGCTTGGAAATTCCCATATATTGTTGGAGAAAATGGTGGATCGGCGTTTGTTTTGCTTTACGTTTTTATATGTTTTCTAATAGGAGTTCCTGTATTTTTAGGGGAACTTAGTATCGGAAAGCTTAGCGAAAGTGATAGTGTGAATTCATTTAGAAAACTAGCTCCTAAAAATAAAAAAATATGGGGATATTTCGGCATGCTTACTATGATTACAGCTGCTATTATTGCTAGTTATTATATTGTTATAGTCGGATGGGTTTTAAAATACATATATATATCTTTTTTAACATTACCTAGTGATATTGAAAGCTCTAAAACTTTATTTATGGATTTTATAACAACTGATATTTATGGACAAATATTTTTCTTTATATTGGCATTTTTAATTTGTATTGTTATACTTTCTAAAGGCGTAAAAAGCGGTATCGAAAAGATTAGTTTTTGGATGATGCCAGGACTTTTTATTACTCTTTTGGCGATGCTTGCTTATTCTTTTACAATGGATGGATTTGTCGATTCGGCTAAGTTTTTGCTTATTCCTGATTTTAGTAAAATAACTTTAAATTCACTATTTTTAGCTCTTGGCCTTGCGTTTTTTACGATGTCTTTAGGCATGTCTATTATCATTACATATTCAGCCTCTTTGTCAAATGAAACAAACTTTATTACATCTACTATAAGTATAGTAGCTATAAATATTTTACTTGCTATAATGATGGGGCTTATTATATTTACATTTGTATTTGAGTTTGGAGGAGAGCCTTCTCAAGGACCTGGTCTTGTGTTTATATCGCTACCTACTTTATTTTCAAAGCTTGGTATTATTGGAAATGCTTTAGCCGTTTTGTTTTTTATATCTCTTAGTTTTGCCGCTATAACTTCTGCTATTTCCCTTATAGAGCCATTTGTATTTTTTATGATTAGGGAATTTAAAATACAAAGGCAAAAAGCACTTTTTATAGTTAGCTTAGCTATATTTATAATAGGAGTATTTTGTATATTGTCATATATAAAAGATGTCGGAGATAGCATTTTATTTTTTAGTAAGAATTTCTTTGATTTTCTTGATTATGTTGCTTCTAATATATTGTCTCCTATAGGCGGAATAGGTGGAGCTATTTTTGTTGGTTATATTATAAAAAAAGAGGCATTACAAACACTTTTTGCTCCATATGCAACACAATTAGTATTTAACATATGGTATTTTATTATAAAATTTGTTGCACCAATAAGCATTCTTGCTATTATGATTAATATAATTTTTTTCAACTAGTTAAGAAAGAGTGGATTATGAATATAAATCTTGTTTCTGAGGGTTTTAGTTTTATGGTTCTTGGTATGAGTTCTGTATTTTTATTTTTAGTTATTATGATTTTTACACTTAGTATTCAAGGTAGGTTTATAAATAAATTTATAAAAAATGAAATAATAGACAACGATAACAAAAAAATATGTTTTAAAAAAGAGAATAATAACGAGTTGGTTGCAGCTATTAGTGTTGCTATATCTAATTTTAAAAAAAGATAAAATTTAAGGGAGCATTTAGATGGCTAAGAAATTTATAGATGTGATGGATACAACTTTTAGAGATGGATTCCAGTCTGTATTTGGAGCTAGAGTTCTTATGGATGATTTTTTTCCGGCAGTTGAAGCGGCAAAAAATGCAGGTATAACACATTTTGAATTTGGTGGGGGCGCTAGATTTCAAAGTCTTTATTTTTATCTAAATGAAGATGCTTTTGTTATGATGGATAAATTTAGACAGATAGTAGGAGAAGATGCAAATTTACAAACTTTAGCTCGTGGTGTAAATACAGTAACTCTTGATACTGGAAGCCGCGAGATAATAGACCTTCATGCTAAGATGTTTAAAAAACACGGAACTACTACTGTAAGAAATTTTGATGCACTCAATGATGTTGAAAATTTAAAATATTCAGGAGAAAGAATATTTCATCATGGTTTAAAACATGAGGTAGTTGTAACTATGATGGACCTTCCACCAAAATGTATTGGTGCTCATGATGTTGCTTTTTATGAGAGGATATTAAGAGAAATTCTAGATGCTGGTATTCCTTATCATAGTGTCTGTTTTAAAGATGCTAGCGGTACTTCAAATCCACAAAAAGTATATGAAACCATAAAAATGGCAAGAAAATTGCTTCCAGAAAATACACATTTAAGACTTCACACACATGAAACGGCTGGTGTTAGTATAGCTTGTTATTTAGCTGCTCTAGAAGCCGGAGCAGATGGTATAGACTTGGCTGCAAGTCCAGTAAGTGGAGGAACATCACAGCCAGATATACTTACTATGCTTCATACTTTAAAAGGCAAAGATTATGATCTAGGTTTGGATATAGATAAAATTTTAACATACGAAAACACATTAAAAGATTGTTTAAAAGATTATTTTATACCGCCTGAAGCTACTCAGGTAAGTCCTATAATACCTTTTTCTCCTATGCCAGGTGGAGCATTGACTGCAAATACTCAAATGATGAGAGATAATAATATCTTGGATAAATTTCCAGAAGTTATAGATGCTATGAGAGAGGTTGTAGAACTTGGAGGATATGGAACTAGTGTAACACCAGTTAGTCAGTTTTATTTCCAACAAGCTTTTAATAATGTAATGTTTGGAAAATGGAAAAAAATTGCCGATGGATATGGAAAAATGGTTCTTGGTTATTTTGGTAAAACACCAGTTAAACCAGATGAAAACATAGTAAAACTAGCAAGTGAGCAACTTGGACTAGAGCCTACTACAAAACATGCTATTGATTTGGCTGACCTTGATGAAACAAAAACTCTTAAATACACTCAACAAATTTTAGAAAAAGAAAATATAGAAGTTACTGATGAGAATTTATTTATAGTTGCTGCTTGTAAAGAAAAAGGTATCGCATTTTTAAAAGGTGAAACTAAAGTAAATGTAAGAAAGATAGACAATACAGTAAAAACATCTATAGCACCAAGTAATAGCAACAATAACTCAAATATTGGAAAATATAGTGTTGTTGTAAATGGAAATAGATATAATGTTGAAGTTAGTGAAGGTTTTGCTGATGGTGTTGAGATAAAACAAATCAAACAAGTTTCAAGCCAAGAAACAAATCAAAATCAACCTACAAGCTCATCATCTGATGACTCGGCTTGTATAACTTCAAGTCTTCCTGGTAGTATTTTTAAAATACTTGTAAATCCTGGTGATAACGTAAAATCAGGACAAGTTGTGTTTATAGTTGAAGCTATGAAGATGGAAATAGAGATAGTGTCTCCACAAGATGGCATTATATCTAGTATAGAGGTTTCACAAGGACAAAGTGTAGCAAATGGTCAAATTTTGGCTAGGTTTAAGTAATGATTTTTAAAAAAAGATTTATTTTAAAAATTTTACTACTAAGTTTTATTTGTTGCTTTTGTTTTACAAATATTTTTGCGAGCGAATCATCTTCTCAAAACAGTAAAGTTGAGTATAAACAAAAAAGTATAGGCGAATTATTTACAAATTTTTATAAAACAACTGGGGTTTATACTTTTTTAAACCCCAGCGATGATGTAAAAGATCATGATGGCAACCCTATATCAAAGTTTAATCAAAGTTTTGGAAAAATTATAATGTTTTTTATATGCTTTTTACTTTTGTATTTAGCGATCAAAAAAGGTTTTGAGCCACTACTTCTTATTCCTATAGGTTTTGGTGGATTACTTGCAAATATACCTATAGCTGATATAGCCGGACCTGATGGTTTTTTAGGGATAATTTATAATTTTGGAATTTCTACTGGATTATTTCCTCTTATAATATTTATGGGAGTAGGGGCTATGACTGATTTTGGTCCACTTTTGGCAAATCCAAAAACAGCATTACTAGGTGGTGCTGCTCAGTTTGGTATATTTGCTACTCTTATAGGTGCTTTGGCTTTATCTCAGTATACATCATTTTTTGATTTTTCACTTTCAGATGCTGCTGCTATAGGTATTATAGGTGGTGCCGATGGTCCTACCGCTATATTTTTAGCTTCTAGACTGGCTCCTGATTTGCTTGGAGCGATAGCTGTTGCTGCTTATTCTTATATGGCTTTGGTTCCTATAATCCAACCACCTATAATGAGAGCTTTAACAACCGAAAAAGAGAGAAAAATAAAAATGGTTCAATTAAGAGAAGTTAGTCAAATTGAAAAGATATTTTTTCCTTTAACTCTTGTTATTTTATGTGTTATGATTTTACCAGATGCTACACCACTTATAGGAGCTTTGGCATTTGGAAATTTAGTGAAAGAGTGCGGAGTAGTATCAAGGCTTAGTGATACTATGCAAAATGCACTTATAAACATCATCACTATATTTTTAGGTCTTTCTGTTGGTTCAAAACTAGCAGCAGAAAAATTTTTAGTTCCAAATACACTTGGTATATTGGTTTTGGGGCTTATAGCATTTGCTATAGGAACGGCTAGTGGTGTTATTATGGCAAAAATAATGAATAAATTTTCAAAAACAAAAATAAATCCTTTGATAGGCGCAGCTGGTGTTAGCGCTGTTCCTATGGCTGCTAGGGTTGTAAATAAAGAAGGTGTTAAGGAGGATTGCACTAACATTTTATTGATGCATGCTATGGGTCCTAATGTGGCCGGAGTTGTTGGTTCAGCTGTTGCTGCCGGTGTATTATTATCAATATTTAAATAAAAAAGGAAATAATTATGTTAAGTGATATTAATAAGCTCGGATTGGAAAATATCAAGAGTGTTTATCACAATCTAAGTTATGAAGATATATTTAAGCATGAGATTAAAAATAACGAAGGTGTTGTTAGTAAAAATGGAACTTTTGTAGTTGATACAGGTATTTTTACAGGCAGAAGCCCAAAAGATAAGTATTTTGTAAATCAAGACCCTTCAAATAAATATATATCTTGGGGTAAAATAAATCAGCCCACGACAAAAGAGCTTTTTGATAAACTAATGCTAAAAGCAAAAAAACAATTAAGCGGTAAAGATATATATGTCCAAGATGCCTTTTGTGGTGCTAGCCAGAAGAGTAAAAAATCAGTTAGATTTGTAACTGAAGTAGCTTGGCAAGCACATTTCGTTAAAAATATGTTTATACGACCAAATGAAGAAGAACTTAAGAATTTCAAACCTGATTTTGTTATATACAATGCTTGCAAATGTGTAAATGATGAGTGGGAAAAAGATGGTCTAAACTCAGAAGTATTTGTTATCTTTAATGTCGAGGAAAATGTTGCAGTTATTGGCGGTACTTGGTATGGTGGAGAGATGAAAAAAGGAATTTTTTCTATGATGAATTATTGGTTACCGCTTGAAGGAAAACTAAGTATGCATTGTTCTGCAAACGTAGGCAATGATGGAGATACAGCTCTGTTTTTTGGACTTAGTGGAACAGGAAAAACAACACTATCAACAGATCCCAAAAGAAAGCTTATAGGCGATGATGAGCATGGTTGGGATGATGAAGGTGTGTTTAATTTTGAGGGCGGTTGCTATGCTAAATGTATAAACTTAGACAAAGATAGTGAGCCTGAAATTTATGAAGCTATCAAAAGAAATGCACTTTTGGAAAATGTTGTTTTAGATAAAGATGGCGTTGTTGATTATACAGATGGTAGTAAAACAGAAAACACACGCGTAAGCTATCCGATAGAGCATATACAAAATCACGAACCTAGCTTAAGTGCAGGTCATCCAAGTAATATTATATTTTTAACAGCAGATGCCTTTGGTGTTTTACCTCCTGTTTCAAAACTTACAAAAGAACAGGCTATGTATTATTTTCTTAGTGGTTATACAGCAAAAGTTGCTGGGACAGAAAGAGGCATAACAGAGCCTGTTGCTACATTTAGTGCATGCTTTGGAGAGCCATTTATGCCACTTCATCCAACTGTATATGCAAAGCTATTAGGCAAGAAGATAGATAAGCATAATGTAAGTGTATATCTTGTAAATACTGGCTGGAGCGGCGGTGCTTATGGCGTTGGTAAAAGAATGAGCATAAAAGCTACAAGGGCTTGCATAAACGCTATTCTTGACGGCAGTATAAAATCTTGCGAATTTGAAAATTTTGAAAAGTTTAATCTTGCTATACCAAAACAATTAGACGGAGTTGATACGGTTTTATTAAATCCTATAAACACTTGGGCTAATAAAGATGAATATATAGCTTCAAGAGATAAATTAGCAACTATGTTTGAACAAAATTTTAAAAGATATGAGGATGTAAAAGAAGGCATTGAATTCGCTAAAGCCGGCCCTAAAATATAAATTTACTATTATATTTTTTCTTCTGATTTTATATATAGTATCTGATATATTAGGTTTTTACAGTTCAAATCATAATCAACTTTTAGTTGCAAAAACACCAAAAGAATACAATGTATTTGACGGTGTTGATTATATAAATACAATAAGAGAAGATAATGGTCTTGGTTGGTTTCGTGCAAATAAAAATTTAGAAATTTCTGCTACTAACCATGCCAATCATCTTCTTAAAAATAAAGATAAAATTAGTGTAAGTATGCACGATGAAGAGAGAAATCTTGATGGTTTTACTGGTGAAGATGTATCGCAAAGGGCTATGTTTGCTGGCTATAGCTCAAGCTATGTTGTAGAAAATATATCAAACAATCAAATAAACACAAGAAGCTCCATAGATAATTTACTCAGTGCTATATATCATCGTTTTGGTTTTTTAAACTATTCTTTTAACGAGATAGGTTTTGCAAATGTTTCTTTTGGTGATGAAAAGTTTTATGTTTATAATATGGGTAATTCATATGTAAACAATATCTGTTTAAAAGGTGGTGATTTTAAAAATAGCGGTTATTATATAGATAATGTATGTAAAAATAATATTTATAAAATAAAACAAGATAGTTTTAAAATAGCTACTATACCAAAAAGCCCAGAATATATTAAATTTCCATATAAAAATCCAGCGCTTGCTTATTTTAGTGGTGAGATACCAGATCCGATTCCATCTTGTAAAATTATGGGAAATCCTATAAGTATAGAGTTTAATCCAAATATTGAAAATATAAAAATGCAAAGTTTTAAAATTTTTAGGGACAATAAAGAGATAGATGACACGGTTATAATCACTAAACAAAATGACATAAACCATAAATTTAATAAAAATCAATTTGCATTGTTTTCAAAAAAAGTGTTTGATTTTGATAAAGAGTATTTGGCTGTTTTTAAATATACCCAAAACAACAAAGATAAAGAGATTAGGTGGAGCTTTAAAACTTTAACACCACGGTTTAATTATTTTTCTATTAAAGATGGAGATATCTTAGAAATATATCCCGATAGATTTTATGATATCTTTATAAAACCTCGTGATTGCAATGATGTATTTACTAGCTATTCTTATAAAAAATCAACTTTGTTAGATGCTTATGTTAGAGATATTGGGGTAAACATGATAAGAATAAGCTTAAGTGGTTATAAAGGCGATAAAATCACTATATCTACAAATAATGGCGTGAAATTTAAAGCAATACTAGCTAAAGACTCTAAAAATGCAACTAAAATATTTGGGTTTAGATTAAATTATTTAGTGCTTGTTGTTTTGGTTTTTATCTCTTTTGCGTTTATGATTGTTGATCTTAAGCATCAAAAAAATAAGTAACTTTTGTTTTAAAAGCTAATGTTTTTATATCTAATTTTGAAACCAAATTTATAGTCATTTAAATTTTTACATCATAAATTAGTAAAAAATTGATTTTTTATTTAAAATTTAACCAGTATTTAAATTAATATTTATTATCATCTACTCGAAATTAAATAATAAATATCATAATTATAACAAGGATATCCATGAACAAACTCAGGTTTTCTATGATAACTATATTAATGCTTGGTTTAAATGTAAATTTACAAGCTGTTGATATAGAAGAAAGTAATAGTATTGAATTAGATAGCGTAACAGTTACTGGTGAATCAGATAACGATCCTATGCAAAAAAAGGTAGGTGAAAGAGTAAAGAGTGCTAAGACACTCACTAAAGAACAAGTACAAGATACAAGAGATCTAGTAAAATATGAAACTGGAGTAAGCGTAGTAGAAACAGGTAGATTTGGTGCTAGTGGTTATGCTATAAGAGGTGTTGATGAAAATAGAGTAGCTATAACAATAGATGGTCTAAGACAAGCAGAAACTTTAAGCTCTCAAGGATTTAAAGAGATATTTGAAGGATATGGTAACTTTAATAATACAAGAAATGGTGTAGAGATACAAACCCTAAAACAAGCTACTATCACAAAAGGAGCTGACTCTATAAAAACTGGTTCAGGGGCTCTTGGTGGTTCTGTTATGTTTGAGACAAAAGATGCAAGAGATTATCTACTTGATAAAGACTATTTTTATGGATTTAAGACAGGTATATCAACAGCAAACTCTCAAAGATATGGTTCTCATACCCTAGCTGCTAGATACAAGTGGTTTGATGTGCTTTTGATAAACACAAAAAGAAAACTAAGAGAAACAAAAAACTATGGATATGATGAGTATGATGATAGTGTAGTAGGTAGAGAAAGAGAGAAAGCCGATCCATACAATATAAAAAAAGAAAGCACCTTGCTTAAGTTTAGCTTTCAACCAGCAGATAATGCAAGGATAGGTATAGCTTATGATAACGGTAAAGTTAATTCAAAAGGGCATGATTTTTCTTATACTCTTACACCTAATAATATTACAAATACAGCAGGAATTGATAAAGTAATAGCTGATAGAAGATATACAAATGATACAACAACAAGGAAAAACTTTAGTGCTACATATGAAGTTTTTAGTGAAATGCCGTTTTGGGATAGTATAAAAATCACTTACTCAGATCAAAAAATAAAGGCTAGAGCTAGGACTGATGAGACTTGCGAGGGGGCAAGTTGTCAAAATATACAAAATCATGCAGGTCTTCACATAAAAGACAATAAGACTGTAGATAAGGATGATCAAGAGTTAAGTTTGCATTATGAAAATGGTGGTCTTAAAAAGGTAAAAAATCACAAAGATGAAGATACTTATGATAAATTTGTTGCTACAAAAAAATTAAGCGAATATAAATTTTATTGTGATTTGTATGACTGTGATTCTCCTGATAAGCAGATAAAGCTGATTATAGATGATACTAACGACTATACTCAAGGGAAAAGACCAATAGTAAAAATAGATTTAACAAAAGAAAATCAAAATACTATAGCTAAGATAGATGGTGGTGCTAAAAAAAGAAATCTTAAATTTACAATAGAAAATAAGGTGGATAAGGATAATAGAAGATATAAAAAAATATTAGCGCAACATACATATAAAGGTGGATTTGGCGATACAACAGCTTCTTACGAGGATTTATATATGTTTATCCCAAATCAACCAGGTTTTATAGAAAATCAATGGAAAGAGAGAGATCTAAATACAGATACCAAACAGTTTAATTTTGATTTTACAAAAAATTTAGAACTAAAAAATTTAGAACATTATGTGCAATACGGACTATCTCATACCAGTACCAAAAAAAGCATGATAAATAAAGCTGGATATAACGCAAAAAATCCTCAATGGTGGGCTGACTCTGATGGTGACTGCTCAACAAAAGGTTCTACTGATATAGGTAATGCCTTGAAATGTCCAAAGACAGAAAAACCTACAAGTTTTTTAATACCTGTTGAGTCAGATGAGGGTGCCTTGTATCTAAAAGATGAGATACATTTTAACGATCAAGTTTCACTAGACATAGGATTTAGACATGATAGAGTAAAATATAGACCAAACTACATACCAGGAAGAACACCAAAAATAGCTGATGATATGGTAAAAGGTCTTTTTGTTCCATTAAAACCAAAAAGAGATGTGTCAAAAGTGCCAGAGAAAGTGCATAGCTGGGATAAGCCGAAGAAAAATAGCTATGCACATTTTGAATCATGTAAAGATGTATCAAAAAAAAATTACTTTGATTGTCCTATTGATAAAATAGTTGTTAAGGATGAAGATAAATTTAATAAAGAACTTAAAGAATTTGAAGAAAAAGATAAAACTTATAAGAACTATTTAAAAGATGTAGAATACAATAAACTTGTTGATAAAGAAAACGAAACAAATCCCCAAAAAAATATAGAGTATTTTTCTCAGCCTAGAGAGTTTAAAAACAACTCTTATGCCATCGCAGCAACACTTGATCCAACAGAGTTTGTAAGGGTTCAAGTTAAGTACTCAAAAGGCTTTAGGGTGCCTACTCATGAAGAGCTTTATCTTGCGTTTAAACATCCTGATTTTACTATAAAGCCAAATGTTGATTTAAAACCTGAGATAGCAAAGACAAAAGAGATAGCCCTTACTTTGCATAAAAATATGAGCTTTTTAACTATGAGTATTTTTAAGACAGAGTATAAAGACTTTTTGGATTTAGAATACAAAGGAACAGAGAAATTAAATCAAGGAAATCAAAATAATAACGGTACTCAAACCAATAGCTCTCTTGACTTTGATATCTATCAAAATGTAAATAGACAAGATGCTTCTGTTAATGGATTTGAGATAAGCTCTAGGCTAAATTTTGAAGATATATATAGTAAATTATCAGGATTTTATATAGGATATAAACTTACAAATCAAAGAGGAAGTATACTTACAAAACAAGATGGAAATGTTCCTATGAATGCTATACAACCTAAAAAATCAATATATAGCTTTGGCTATACAGCTCCAAATGATACTTTTGGAGTGGACTTTTATCTTACAAGTGTGAAAGCTAAAAAACCAAATGAAACATATAATATGTTTTGGAAAAATGAAAAACCAAGTTCTCCAGCAGATGCAAGGGATTATATAAATGGAAAATTAGTTACAGACTCATCGGCTCACTGGCTAAGTAATAAATACAATATCTTGGATATGATAGCCTATGTAAGACCTAAGAAAAATCTTACATTTAGACTTGGTGCTTATAATATCACGGATGAAAAATACATCACTTGGGACTCAGCTAGATCTATCAGATCTTTTGGAACTATGAATATGGTTAGAAAAACAGATAGTCTTGGTATAAATAGATTTAACGCACCAGGAAGAAATTTCAAACTTGATTTTGAGTTTACATACTAGTCAATAAAAAATAAAGACCAAGATTTTCTTGGTCTTTTACACACTAAAATATCTCTCTTTTTATCTTTACAACATCATCACTTAAAGCATCTCTTTGTTTTTGTGTTATGTTTTATCTACTAAATATCACTTTTAAATAATATTTAACAAACATACCCTTGCATTAAAACAAATTTTATTTTGTTCTATTGTACTTTACTGCAAGAGTAGCCTACAGCTTTAAAATCTCTATAAATTTCATTTATATTTTAGTCTTGTTTATAACCATGTTGGATATAGTGGATTTTAAGTATATTTGCATTTAACTTGTTTGGTGTAGTATTAGCGGTGTATCATTATAAAACACTCTAGAATTCTTTTAAATCATGCTTATTTGCACTTGATACATCATAAACTATACAGACTTAAATTTTAAAACAAATTATATAGCGATATTATGGTGTATTGTTTTTATCAAAACAAGCCATTTCTATACACTAAAATATCTCTTTTTTATCTCTCTTTTTATCTTTACGACATCATCGCTTAATGCATCTCTTGGTCTTAAAAGCGGCACGAGTATCTCTTGTGATAAGCTTGCCGGCTTTTTGTCTAGTATGTAAATCCTATCTGATAATAGTATAGCCTCTTCTATATCGTGAGTTATAAAAAGTGTGGTTAGCTTCATATCTCTTACTACATCAAGATACCAGCTGTGGATGTTCTCTTTTGTCATTGCGTCTAGTGCTGAAAATGGCTCATCTAGTAGTATAAGGTCTTTTTCAAAAAGATAAGTCCTAAGCAAAGCCGCTCTTTGTCTCATGCCACCTGATAGCATTTTTGGATATTCATTTTGCATACCATCAAGGCCAAATTCCTTAAAATACACCATAGCCTTATTATAGGCTTCTTGCTTGCTTTTGCCTTTTATTATCTGAGGTAGGGCTACATTTTCAAGGACTGTTTTAAATGGCAAAAGTAGGTCTTTTTGTAGCATATAGCCTACATTTCCACTTTTACCAGTTATATCTTCATTATCAAGCAAGACTTGTCCAAAGCTTGGGGTGATAAGTCCTGCTGCTATGTTAAATATAGTGCTTTTACCACATCCACTTGGTCCTATGATACTTACTATCTCATTTTTATTTATATGAAAATTTATATCCTTTAAGATATGTGTATCGCCAAATGAATGTGATATGTTTTTTAGTCTTAGTTTCATAGCTTACTTTAAAAACTCATTTGTAAAGCCTTGGTCTGTCAAAGGCTCTTTTATAAGCTTTTGATTGTATAGCCATTCATAAAATGCATTCCATCTTTTTGGGTCTATTATGCCCCAAGATTTCGCATCAGCTATGTATTGTGTTGATACAAATTTTTGACTCTCTCTGATAAGATTAGCGTCGCCTTCTGGTGCATTTTGTATCAAAACCTCAGCTGCTTGTTCTGGGTTTTTAGCAGCAAATTCATAGCCTTTTTTGATAGCTTTTAGAGCTTTTTTGGCGATCTCCGGACTATTTTTTAAAAAATCATTGTTTGCTATGATAACAGGAGCATAGTAATCAAACTCTTTTGCATAGTCTTTAAGTAAGAAAAAATTTGTTTTTACATTTTTTACCTTAGAGTATATGTAGTCCCAGCCCTTATAAACAAGTATCGCGTCAAACATTTTAAGTCTTAAAGCTGTTGTAGCGTCTGTTGATTCGCCCGGTATTAGGCTTATTTTATCCCAGTTGCCACCATCTTTATTTACTATGTATTTTATGGTTGCGTCATCTATCGGGTCTTGCCAAGTTGAGTATTTTTTACCTGTCATATCTTTTGGAGATAGTATGTTGCTTTCTTGTAAGCTTAGTATACCACCTGTGTTGTGTTGAAGTATAGCTGCTACTGCTGTTATAGGAGTTTTTTTAAGAAGTCTTTTTACCATATTTGGCTGAAAATAAACCCCAAGTTCTGCTCTACCATATCCAACTATCGTTGATGAGCTATCTTCTGATGGCTGAACTATATCCACATCAACGCCTTCATCTTTAAAATACCCTTTGTCTTTTGCGACAAAAAGACCTGTGTGATTTGTGTTTGGAACCCAGTCTAGAACGATAGTTAGTTTTTTTATATCATCATTAGCATTAAGCCCTACAAATAGCAACATAGATAGTATAAAAAATATCTTTTTTTTCATTTTGTTTTTCCTTTGTTTTAGTATTTAACTACTTTTTTATGTATGTAGTTTATAATCGCCATCAAAACCAAACTTAGTATAGATACAAAAAAGATAATTGCAAACATTTTATCAAGCGCAAATGCCTTTCTCACCCTTGTCATATATACCCCAAGCCCATAAAAACCACCAAGCCACTCAGATACCACAGCTGATATCAAAGCATAAGATATTGATACCCTAAGTCCAGCGAAAAAATACCCTAAACTTGCTGGAAGTTTTGCGTGGCGATATGTTTGCCACTTTGTAGCACCCATACTTTTTAAAAGTGTCAAGCTATCTTTATCCACCGACCTATATCCATCTATCAAAGCTATAAGTATAGGAAAAAATCCAGTAAGCACTATAAGCACTATCTTTGGTGTCATATGATATCCAAGCCATATTATCAAAAGCGGGGCTATTGCTATGGTTGGTATGGTTTGTGTGATTATGATAGGCGGATATAAGATATCATAGCAAATTTTAAATGTATCCATTAGTATGGATAGTAAAAATGCCAAAACTATAGCTATGCTTATGCCTATAAATGTTTCAAGTAGGGTGTATTTTGTGTGATACATTATAAGGCTAAAATCATCTATAAAAGCCTTGATGACAGAGTAGGGGGAGGGCAATAAAAACTCAGGTATGATCGCTAAACTCGCCATTATTTGCCATATAAGCAAGACAAGCCATATAATGCTATATCTATATAAAAAATTAAATAAGTTTTTAAATTTCTGTTTCAACACTAACCTTTAAACTGTCAATGTAAGTGCTAAAATGAAATCTATCTTTTTCCTACGTTGGCATTATCCAAATCAGGTTATACGGGTATGATCTCAGCCATAAAAGCACCCCAATGAACTAAAAGCAATATTATACTGTTTTAATCTAAATTTAAAACACCTTATTGGATATAAAGATATTTTTGGTTAATTGTTTTGTATAATAATTCAAATAATTTTAACTCATAAAAGGATTTAAATGTTTTTTACACTTATTTTTATTATAGCTATGTGCTTTATGAACTTTTATTCTTATAAATTTTTTGTTTCAAAGATAGCTTTTTTAAAAAATCATATTTTTAGTGTGAGAATCTTTTTTATACTTGTTTGCATCCTTGAAGTTTTGTTTATAATTCAGTTAAGATATCTGTTTTTTAACTCATCTTTTTATATATTTAGTGCGACTTTTTTGGCATTTTCTTGGTTTTTGTTTGCTATAAGCATTTTGTATCATTTAGGCTTAATTATCTTAAATAAGCAAAAATTTATTAGCTCAAGAAGAGAGTTTATAAAAATTTGTTTTGATATAACATTTGTTATATTGTTTATTAGTTTTTTTCTAAAAGGTCTATTTTCAGCCATAATGCCACCTAAGATAAAAGAGAAAAATATCAAGATAAAAAATCTAAAAAAAGATATAAAAATAGCCCTTATAACAGATATACATATAGGCACTTTTTTGCAAAAAGAGTTTTTAGCAGGTATGGTAAATGATATAAACAAAACAAAGCCCGATATCGTTGCTATATCTGGGGATTTGGTGGATATGAAAGCCGATGAAATAGGGGATTTTTTAGACCCATTAAAAGACATAAAGAGTAAATACGGTGTGTTTTATGTGCCGGGAAATCACGAGTATTATCATGGGGTAGATGCGATTTTAGCAAAGATAGAAACCCTTGGAGTTAATGTGTTAAGAAATGATTGTATAGAGTTAGATGATATAAATGTATGTGGTGTTTATGACGTTAGTGGATATAGATTTGATTATCTAAAGCCTGATTTAAAACAAACATTGTCTGGCGTAAATGATGATAAACCGGTTGTGTTGCTAGCTCATCAGCCAAAATTTGTCGAGTATATGCATAAAGATGTAGACCTTGTACTAAGTGGACATACACACGCTGGACAAATTTTTCCTTTTGGACTTCTTGTGCTATTGCAACAGCCTTATTTATATGGTCTTTATCAACATAATGATAAAATGCAGATATATGTTAGCTCTGGTGCCGGTTTTTGGGGTCCACCTGTTAGGATTTTGGCACAAAGTGAGATAGCTATATTAAATTTATATGGAGATAATAATGCTTGATAAGATGATTTCAAATTTATTTGGTGCGATTTTTGGTTGTAAATTTCCAAAAGTCATTCAAAAAATGATAAATAGATGGTATGTAAGTTATTTTAAGATAGATATGAGTGAGTTTTGGAATCCTGACACTTATGAGAGCTTAAATAAGCTTTTTACAAGAGAGTTTATAAAGCCAAGAGATATTGATAGTGATAAAAGCTCATTTATAAGCCCTTGTGATGGCACTTGTCTTAGTTGTGGTAGTAGCGTAGCCAATCTTGCATTTAGCGTAAAAGGAATGGGATATAGTGTAAGTGAGTTGCTTTGGAATGCTATAAGTGATGATGATATGCAAAAAGGGTATGACTTTTTAAATCTTTATCTTAGTCCGAGTGATTATCACCATTATCATTCACCGTTTGATATAAAGGTAAAAAAAGCTATATATGTGCCAGGTAGATTATATAGTGTAGCTATAAGCAAACTAAAAAAAATAAGCAGTCTTTATACAAAAAATGAACGCGTGATACTTGAATGTGAGATAGAAAATATAGGTAAAATTTGGCTTGTATTTGTAGGTGCTTTAAATGTCGGAAAGATGAATTTTGTCTTTGATAGTAGGATAAAAACAAATGCAAAAGCAAATGATGTAAATGTATATGAATATGATAATTTGTTTATCAAAAAAGGCGATAAGATAGGAAATTTTGAGCTTGGTTCTACCATAGTAATAATTAGCCCTAAGGGTTTGATAAAATACAATCTTAGCGAGTTGCAAAAGGTAAAATTTACTCAAAGCATAGGTAAAATATCTTTGTTAGGAGAATAATATGAGCAATGAAGTAGTTTCTTTACAAAATAATGAGTTGCAAGATGATGCTATAAAGCTAAAACAAGCTATAGAAAACAATGACTTAGTTGAGATTTGGCAGGAGTCAAATGACTATGAAAAATTAGCCGAAACTACTATAAAAACTATGCAATACATAAATAACGAACAAGTTAAGGAGTTTACAGAAAAACTAACAAAAACAAATGAAAAGATAATGAATCTAACATTTGAAGGGGTAAAAAAACATCACGAAAAGCAGATGGAAAAAACAAAAAGAATACACAAAAATCAACTCATAACCTATAGCGCTATAAGCTTTTTTATCGGCATTATAGCGACTATTATTTGTATAAAGTTATTTTTTTGATTTTATTGTATTTTTGAAATTTCCGGCTCACCAAATAGCCTTTTTGCTTCTCTAATGAGATTTTCTTGTCTATTTCTTTCAAGCTCTTCTTTGGTCTTGTTTGCATTTAGGCTTAGAATTTCATCTTGTATGCTTAGTTTTGTTTCTGATTTTTGAGCTATCTTTATAGGCGCTTGTTCTTTTACTTCTAGCCTTGCTAACTCTTCATCTAGCAAATTTGAAAGATTGTCATTTTTTTTTACTTCTTGCTTTATCTCTTGTTCTTGGACTTTTATATCTTCTTTGATACTCTCTTTTGGTGTTGGAACTATTTTTATAGTTGCTTTTTCTCCAAAATTTGCTTTTAAAATTTGCATTATTATCTTTGAGCTATTTCTTAAAAGCATTTGATCGCTTCCACTAGCACTTGATGTTATACTAAGGACATTGTTTTCATAGCTAACAAATTTTGTATTTTTTGATAGACATTCGCCAAGGTCAAAATCCCTATCATAAATTTTTGCCAAAAATATAGCATAGATGTCTTTTGGTTTTTCTTCTTTTTTGATATTTTCAGGTTTTGTTTCTTGGGTTGTTTGAGCTTGGATGACTGGTTGTTGTATTTGAGTGCTTATGGCTTCATCTATGGTTTGTAAATTCAATGCTTCTATCATCATAAAAAGCATTATACTTAATACAAAGTTATTGTCGTTTGTTGTATTTAGCATACCCTTAGCTTGTGCAAAAATTCTAAAAAATCTTTCATAGACAAGTAGTGAAAATCTAGGGTCGTTGTTTAAAAACTTGCCTTTTAGATTTGTTATAAGCTCATCTATAATCATCTCAGCTTCGTATGATTCAAGCTCTACTATAAGCTCTTTTAGTCTGTTTTTATCAGAGCTTAAAACTATATTGTATATCTCTTCTATCCTTTGTGGTTCAAGAAGTCCAAGCATCTCAACGACACTATCTTGTGTTATTTTATTATTGCTATATATTATGGCTTGATCAAGTAGTGTCAATGTATCTCTTAAAGAACCCGACCCACTACGAGCTAGAATTTCAATCGCCTCTTTTTCGTAGCTTATATTTTCATTTGATAGTATGTATTCAAGATGTTTTTGGATAGCATATTTATTTATCTGTTTAAATCTAAAATGTTGAGTTCTTGATAAAATAGTTGCCGGTAGTTTTAAAGGATCTGTGGTTGCAAGGATAAACTTTACATAAGGTGGTGGTTCTTCAAGTGTTTTAAGCAGGGCATTAAATGCCTCTTTTGTTAGCATATGAACCTCATCTATGATAAAGATTTTATATCTTGCAGATGCGGGGTTGTATTTTGTTTGTTCTATAAGCTCTCTTATATCATCTATCTTTCTATGGCTTGCAGCGTCTATTTCTATTATATCCATATGCCTTGATTCATTTGCCATTTTGCAGTGTGCACACTCTTCGCACGGTGTAGCTGTTGGACCTTGTTCGCAAACCAAAGCTTTTGAAAATATCCTAGCGCTTGAAGTTTTTCCACTCCCTCTAAGTCCTGAAAACAGATAAGCGTGGCTTATTCTTTGATCTTTTAAAGCATAAGTTAGACTTTTACTTACGGCTTCTTGTCCTATAAGCTCACTGAAATTTTTTGGACGATATTTTAACGCTAGTGCTTGCAAATTTTATCCTTTTGATAATATTTTTTTTGGATTTTACTAAAAAGTATATAAATTTAAAGATAGACAACTGTTTTAAATGTTGATTGATTTTATAAACTTTGTGTTTAAAGTCTGTAAAATAGCTTTTGTTAAAAAAATCAATAAATTTTAACAAAGATATATCTGTATGTTAAAAAAATCAATAAATTTTAACATACTATACCCTTTTTAAGAATTTCAAATAAAGATAAATTTACATAATAACTCATATTGTTTAATTTTATACATCTTAAAAGACCTAGCTCTTCACAAGTTTTAAGATATTTTGATGCAGTTTGTCTACTTATGTTTAACTTTTCTTCTACTGATTGAATTTTAGTATAAGCAAATGAAAATAAAAGCTCGACAAAATCTTTGCTATAAATCTTTGGCGCTTCTTCTTTTAATATAGATGTAAAATTTTTAATTGATGATTCTATATCTTTTATAAGCTTTATTGTTGCTATGGATGTTTTGTTTATGCCTACTAAAATATATAAAATCCAATCTTCCCAATCATTATTCTTACTAACATTTTCTAAAAGCTCATAATATTTGGTTTTATTTTGTATGATATAAGCACTTAGATATAAAATTGGTAGGTCTAAAAGTCCCATTTTTGTTAGATATAACACATTTATTATCCTGCCAGTTCTTCCATTGCCATCATAAAATGGATGTATGGTTTCAAACTGATAGTGTATTATCGCAATTCTTATCAATGGATCAAGGTCATCTAATTCATCATTTATATAGTTTTGTAAATTATCCATAAGTTCATTTATGTTATCTATATGTTGCGGTGGTATATGTTTAATTTCTCCTGTCGTTGGATTTTTTAAAGTTGTTCCACTTTGAGTTCTAAAACCTGCATTATTTGATTGTAATATTTTTTGTATGCTTAATATATGGCGATTTAATAGTAACTTGTTTTTTTGTATTAACTCAAAACCTAATTTTAATGCCTTTTCATAGTTTATTACCTCTTTTGTATTTTTGGCTATTTTATCATCATTTATTTGAGCTATAAATATATCATCGTGAGTTGTTATTATGTTTTCTATCTCACTTGAATCTTTTGCTTCTTGTAATACAAGTGAGTTTATAAGTATATTTTGATTTGGTATAGTCTTTATAAAACCGTTTAGTTCTCCTAAGCTTCTTGAAGCAGTATTTAATGCCTTGTATAAATTATCTGACATATTTATCTTAATGGGTAACTTATTTGGTATAAATTCTTTTTTACCACTCATATTTATCTCTTTTATTGTTTTATGTATTAAAAGTGTCTAGAATTTACTAGACACTACACCATTAGTAGTATGTCTACTATTTCGCCTTTTTGTATCGTTTTTGTATCTTTTGGAACAACGAGCAAAGCTGCTTTATTTGATAGGTTGTTTACTATAGCTGAACTTCCAATTTTTTTACCATTTAGGTTTGCATATACATTGCCATTTTTGTATTCTAAATTTACAGCCGTAAACTCCAAAAACGGAGATCTCTTGTCATAAGTTTCATCCATTATAGCCTTAATGTAAGGCTCATCTTGTAAAAACCAAGAGTTTAAAAGCACTCTTACATACAGCACACACATTACCATAGCCGAATACGGAAAACCAGGTAATGCAAATATATATTTTTCTTTGTTTTTTGCTATCTTGATATGTCTTCCGGGCTTTATAAAAGCACCATTTATTATCACATCAAACTCATCTTTTAATGCAGTCTTTACAAAATCATAATCCCCAACACTAACACCGCCGGTTGTTATTAGTATATCGGCTGATTTTAGTGCATTTATTATAGAGTTTTTTACAAGTTCTGGCTTATCTTTTACTATTTCACATATCATCGCATCAGCACCCATTTTATTAACCATCATAGCTATACCTATGTGGTTAGAACTATAAATTTGTGCTTCGTTTTCAAGCTGTTCGCCTAAGTCTTTTATCTCGCTTCCGGTTGCTAAAACAGCAACTTTTGGCTTTACAAATACACTAACGTGAAATACTCCAAGCTCAGCTAAAAGCGCTATATCAGCATATCCTAGCTTTGTTCCTTTTTTTATTAGTATCTCATCTTTTTTATAGCTTTCTCCTATTTTTCTTATAGCAAAGCCTTTTTTTACTGGATTTATTATGCTTACTTTTTTACCTTCTACTTTTACATTTTCTATCGGTATTAGTGTGTCGGCACCATCTGTTATTAGTGAGCCGGTAAATGTTTTTATACATTCATTGTTTTTTATTGTGATTGTGTTATTGCTTCCAGCTGGCAAATCAGTCAAAAGTTCAAGTTCTTTGATGTTTTCTTGAAATTTAAAGGCATATCCATCCATAGCTGAGGTTTGATGTTTTGGGTAGTTGTCTTTTGCGATAATATCTATTGCGATGTGTCTGTCTAAGGCTTGTGTGATAGCTACTTTTTCTACTCTATCCCACTTAACGATACTATCTTTTAAAATTTTTAAACTATCTTCATAACTCATAAATTCCATCTAATCTCCTAAAATTCCAGCACCCAAAACAGGATGACTTCTTTGCTTTGCGTATATTCTTTCGCCTTTTATCACATCGTATTTCCATATAGGGGCATTTGCTTTAAAGTCTTCAACAAAGTCATTTATAAGCTTTAATGCAACCTTTCTTTGTGGGCTTAGCACACCAGCTATATATGAGCTTTCACTTACTTTTACATCGCCTTTTGAGTGAGCAAAAAAGACACTAGCATTTTGTTGTTTTGCTATCTCTTCCCACTTTTCAAGCCATTTTTTTAATATTGGTTCGTATATATCAAAGCTTAAAGCTTCTATACCGTCCTCTTCTCTTACTATTCCAACAAAAGTTATTAATGCACCACAATTTTTTTGAGTGCTTTGTTTATACCAACGATTTTGAATTTCACATATATCTAACGAGCCGTTATAAAATTCCATTTTATACCTCACCCGCCACATACAGGAGCTAAAAGTACTACTTTATCGCCATTTTTAAGCTCTGTATCTAGGTTTGTTACTATCTCATCATTTATCGCAACACCACACTCTTTTAGCCAAACTTTTAGCTCTTCATCTTTGTTTAAAATCTCTTTTAACTCTTTTAAATTTTTTACATCTAACTCTAAACTTGGTTTATTTATAGGTCCTAAAAACTCAACTTTTACCATATCTTTCCTTTGTGATTTTTTATTATTGTAGCAAAAAGTAAGAAAATTTTTATATAATCATCAAAAAATAAAAGGTATGAAATATGAAAGAAAACGAAATAAAAACTCCAGCTTATGTGTGCGAAGAGTCTAAACTACGTAAAAATTTAGAGCTTTTAAAATATGTAAAAGAACAAAGCGGGGCTAAGGTTTTGGTCGCTTTAAAAGGCTTTGCATTTAGTGGGGCTATGGGTTTGGTAGATAGTTATCTTGATGGTGCAACGGCTAGTGGATTGCACGAAGCAAAATTTGCAAAAAAATATCTAAGTGGTAAAATTTGCACTTATTCTCCAGCATTTAAAGATGATGATATAGATGAAATCTTGCAAATCTCAGACCATGTTATTTTTAATAGCTTTACTCAGTGGCAAAAATTCAAAGATAAGGCTTTAAACTCAAATGTAGAGTGCGGTCTTAGGATAAACCCGGAAAGTTCAGCATCTCCAGTTGATGCTTATAATCCTTGTGCTAGATATAGTCGTCTTGGTATAACAAAGGCAAATTTCAAAGATGATTTGCTTGACGGTATAAGCGGATTGCATTTTCACGCATTGTGCGAAGAGAGTGCTGAGAGTTTGGAGTTTGTTTTGGCTGATTTTGAAGAAAAATTTGGCAAATATATAAGTAAAATGAAATGGATAAATTTTGGCGGAGGACATCATATAACAAGAAAAGATTATAATGTAGAACTTTTGATAAAACTAATTAAAAATTTCAAAGAAAAATATGATGTTGACGTTATATTAGAACCAGGTGAAGCTGTTGGTTGGCAGTGTGGATATTTGGTGGCTAGTGTGCTTGATATAGTAAAAAATGAAAAAAACATAGCCATCTTGGATGTTTCAGCTGAAGCCCATATGCCAGATACTATTTTAATGCCTTATAGACCAGCCATAAGAGGTGAGAGTAAAAACGGTAAGTTTAGTTATCGTTTTGGTGCAAATACTTGTTTGGCTGGTGATATAGTTGGTCTTAGTGTTGGCGAGCCTGATTATAATTTTGATGAAGAGATAAAAGTAGGGGATAGGGTTATTTTTGAAGATCAAATCCATTACACAATAGTAAAAAACACAACATTTAATGGGGTAAAATTACCTGATTTGGTATATTTGCGTGAAGATAAAGAAGCTGTTGTTGTAAGGGAGTTTGGATTTAAAGAGTATGAAGAAAGAAATTAAAATTTATTATTAAGGCTTTTTAAAAGCCTTAATTTTCATCTTGCCAGATAATTTTTTTCCCAAAACCAAGTGTATTGTCTGTATATTTTATCCAAGATAGTTTTATCTGCCATAGCTTTGGATTTAGTATTTTTGCATATTGAAAATTTTTAAAGTATATATCATTTTTATCGTTAGTAAAACTCATCTTTCCCTTAAACTGAATCCCTTGTATTTTTGCTACAACAAGTGTGTTTTTTGCCATTGTTCCAGATACTATATCGTGAAAATTTAATGCTTGTATATGAGATGTGTCATCATTGCTGGCTATGATTATAGTGTTTGTTTTTTCATCAAATGCATAAAATGCAGAAAATGAGTGTGGGGTGCTATCTTTTAAAACTACACTAATACTACATAGATGTTGTGAGTTTAAAAAATTGATTATTTTTTTGTCTATCATGATAAAAACCCATTCAAAAATAAATTTATATTATTTAAATTTTTTACAGTTAAGGTTATAAGGACTATCCAAAATGTAAGTAAAAAACACTCTATAAAGAAAAAACTATTTTTTGAAATTTGTTTAAAATAAATCATACTTAAAAACGAACCAATAACACCACCTATAAGTGAAAAGTAATGAACGGCACCTTTTTTTACAAATGTCGGAAGTTTATTGTTAAAAAATAGTGAAAAAATAATCATAGAAACTATATTTGCAAATATAAAATAGTATCCAATTACCGGAATTTGATTATAAAATTTATGTGATACAAAACTCATAATAGTTATAAAAAATAGCAAAAAAACCCTAACACCAAAACAACACATTTTTATCCTTTTTTGTAATTTTAACTTTTGAATCCTTAAAAATATAAAGTAATTTTATAAAAAATTGCAAAATTTCAAAAAAAAACGTTTTTAATGTATAATCACGCATTTAATAAATCCAAATAAAAGCAAAGATATATGTATGAATTAATCAAAAAATTATTTCCAATATCACGTTCAATTACAGGTAAAGGTGTAGTTGAAAGCTTGGAAATAATAAACAAAGAACTTAATAATGAATTAAAATTGTATAAAATTAAAAGTGGAACCAAAGTTTTTGACTGGGTTGTGCCAGATGAATGGAATATAAACGAAGCATATATAATAACTCCAGATGGAAAAAAAATATGTGATTTTAAGGAGAATAATTTGCATGTTTTAAATTATTCTCAGCCTATAAATAAATATATTTCTTTAAATGAACTACAACAAAACCTATACTCCTTACCAGAAATAGAAGAAGCTATACCTTATGTAACAAGTTATTATAAAAAAAGATGGGGTTTTTGTATATCTCAAAAAGAAAGAAATCAATTAAAGCCAGGCATTTATAAAGTTTTTGTGGATTCTCAATACAATAAAAATGGTTCTTTGGTATACGCAGAATACGTTTTAAATAGCAAAAATAAATCAATAAAAGATGAAATATTGATTTCTACATATATTTGTCATCCATCATTGGCTAATGATTCTATAAGTGGTGTTGTAGTTGCTGTTGAGTTGTTAAAGTGGATAAAAAAACTAAATAATATTAAAGGATTATCTTATAATTATAGATTTGTCTTTGTTCCAGAAACTATAGGTTCTATAGTATATATAAATCAAAATTTATCTAATTTAAAAAATAATACAAAGGCTGGTTTTGTTTTAACTTGTATGGGAGATAATATGAATTATTCATTAATACACTCTCCAGATAAAGAGACTATGGCTGATAAGGTAGCTTTTCATGTATTAAAAGACAAAAATAATTTTAAAGAATTTGATTTCAATGAAGCTGGAAGCGATGAAAGACAATATTGCAGTCCTCTTGTTGATTTACCAGTTTGTGGGATATGTAGAACAAAATACGGAAATTTTAAACAATATCATACTTCACTTGATAATTTGGATTTTGTAAGCGAAAATGCTTTAAAAAATAGCCTAGAAGCTATGAAAGAAATTGTTGAAACCATTGAAATAAATAAAAAATATATAACGACTACTTTTTGTGAACCACATCTTGGCAAATATGGGTTATACCCTACCTTAAATTCTAATACAGAAAATAAGAATGAATACATATATAAAAAATTTTTATCATTTTGTAATGGCAAAAATGATTGCATTGATATTGCTGATAGGATAGGAGTTAAAGCATATAAAATAAGAGAAATTATAGAACAACTAAAACAAAATAATCTTATAAGGGAAGTATGTTGAAAGAAGTTAATATATATAATTTCTTAGAAAATTCATTACCTAATTTCAAAGATAAAATACTTTTTTTTGACAAAGATAAATATATAACTTATGCTGAATTTGATCTATTAACCTCAAAAATAGCAAGCAAAATTTTAAGCTTTAACCTTAAAAAGATGCCTATATTGATCTTATTGCCAAAAGGAATAGATTGTATAGGAAGTATGTTTGCAACAGCAAGAAGTGGCAATTTTTATTGTGTATTAGATATTAAAAATCCAGAAGATCGTATAAAAAAAATAGTTAAAACATTAAAACCGAAACTATTAATAACAAGTAAAAAGTTTGATTTTAATTTTTTGGATATAGAAACAATTTATTGTGAAGATTTTGATAGTTTTTTAATAAATGACAAAATGCTTAAAATTGCAGAAAATGAAGTGATAGATACGGATTTATTATATGTTTTATTTACATCAGGTACGACAGGGGAGCCAAAAGGAGTCTGTATACCTCACAAAAATGCAATAGAGTATATAGAGTGGGTGTGTAGCACTTTTGAGTTTAATGAAAAAGATGTTATTTCTAATAGTGCTAACTTATATGCAGACAAATCTATATTTGATATATTTTCAGGTATTAAGGTTGGAGCTACTATACATTTATTGGATTCTTTTATGTCTATTTTTCCAGATACTTTGTTATCATATTGGAAACAGCATGGTATCACAACAATAAACCTAGTTCCTTCGGTATTTTCTATAATATCTAATTCAGGAGCATTGTATAAATATGATTTGCCAGATCTGAAGAAGATATTTTCCGGAGGTGAGATAATTCAAACAAAACAATTTAATGCATGGATTAACAAATTTCCAAATGCTAAGTTTGTAAATTTGTATGGACCAACAGAAATCACAAGTAATTGTGCTTACTTTGTAATAAATAGGAAATTTAACGATGATGATATTATTCCTATAGGTAAAGCAAGAAGAAATTTTGATATTTTATTGCTAAATGCTGATGGTAAAATAATAAACAATCAAGATATTGGCAAAAAAGGAGAAATATGTGTTAGAGGAAGCTCGATTTCATATGGATACTATGCCAATCAATGCGAAACAAATAAGCGTTTTATACAAAATCCATATAATAAATTATATGAAGAAAAAATTTATAAAACAGGAGATATTGGATTTTATAATAAAAATATGGAGCTTGTATGCATTGGAAGACTTGACAATCAAATTAAAATCGCAGGTCATAGAATAGAATTAGAAGAAATAGAAAATACATGTTTATCTATAGAAGGTATTAATTCTGCTGCTTGTATTTTTAAAGAAAAGCTAATTTGTTTTTATATATCAAGTATGAATGAGATGAAAATCAAACAACTACTATCAAATAAGCTTATAAATTATATGATGCCTGATAAATTTATAAAATTAAAAACAATGCCATTAAATGCCAATGGTAAGATAGACAGAAAAGGATTGGTGAAAATATATGAATCATTTAAAAAGGATTTTTGAAAAAATAGGAAAACCAAACATAGATGTAACGGCTAAAAATATGATTACATCTGGTATTTTAGACTCTATAGATATTATGAAGATAATAGTAGAGATAGACACAATTATAGGAAAACCTCTTGACTCAAAATTTATTAAAATAGAAAATTTTGAAAGTTTTGATAAGATAGAAAATATGATCAAAGAAGCAATGAACGAACAATGAACGAACTTTTTATACATAATGGTAAAAAATTCTCCGATAAAGATTTATTAGAATGTTTGTATAATCTAGGGATAAAAAGAGGGGATTATATTTGTATTCACAGTAGTATTTTTGAGTTTGGAAGAGCATTAATAGATTACGATAAATTATTGTCAAATATATGTAAAGTTTTTTTTGATATTGTTGGAAAAGAAGGAATTGTTATGATGCCCACTTTTACATATAGTTTTTGTGATGGAGATATTTATGATAAAGAAAAATCAAAAAGTAAAGTTGGTATTTTAGGCGAATTCTTTAGAAAATTAAAAGGGGTATATAGGACAGATGATCCTATATTTTCTTTTGCTGTTTATGGAGATAAATCCTACGAATTTTTAAAAACTACAGATAGCTGTTTTGGTAAAAATAGCCCTTATGATATTTTAGTTAAAAATAATGGTAAAATTGTTATGTTTGGCTTAAAAGAAGAGGGCTATTCGTTTAATATGTATATAGAACAATATTTAAAGGTAAGGTATAGATATTTTAAAACTTTTACCGGAATAATGATAGACAACGATGGAAATTGTAAAGATAAAAGTATAAATTACTATGTTAGGGATTTAACCATAGATCCTAAACCGGATAGGCGCAAAAGAGTAAAGGTTTTAGAAGAAAACGATATATTGAAAAGTTCAAAATTTGCTGGTTCTAACATATGCGTTATAGATGCTAGAAAAAATTTAAATCTTTTTGTTGATATTTTGAAAAAAGATGAAAACTATTTTAATCTATAAATTAATATTAATGTTTGACTTTATATTGTTTATCAAAACAACACATTTTCATCCTTTTTTATAATTTTAATTTTTGAAGCCTTAAAAATATAAATTTTTTGCCGATATGTATATAAAATATTTTCAAGGAATAATATGCAAACTAAATTATATTCACAATCAAATTTTAACTCTTTTGACTTTTCTTTCAAAACAAGCTCCGGAGATAAGATAAATCTTGCAATGTATGATAATAAAAATATAGAGTATAAAAATGCAACAGATGGAAATACAAGCTTTACATCTCTTAGCCTAAAACACGAATACGGATATGAATTTTCTTATGTCGGTGATGGATTAGATGCAAATGATATGGCTGAGATAAAAAAGGCATTGGAAGAAATTTCGCCAAAAATAGATGAATTTATGAAAAATGTAAACGAGGGTATGAATTTTTCAAATCAAGAAATAGCAAACCTAGCAAATTCAATGAAGCAAAAACTCCCAGAAGCCAGAGATTTAAATCATTCAAATCTTATCGCAGATAGCACTCTTAAAGCTTTTGATGATTTATTGGCAAAAAATAAAGCTAGTAGAGATTTACTTATAAAAACACAAAAATTATTTGAGAATTTACTTGATAAGACAAATAAATTCTCGTTTTATGTCTAGTTTTATCTTACAAATCAGCTTTTGTTTGTTCGTTTGACCTAACTACATTCCCAGAACCATGAATAACACTAGGAATGCAGTTAGTGCATATATCAACCTCTTCTTTATTTTTATGTGCTCTTACAAATACAGCGTTTTCATCTTCTGTGCTTTTGATTCCACAAACATTACACACTACTAAATCATTTTCTCTCATTTTTTCTCCTTGAATAAAATTTGCCTTATTATACTTATATGCTTTAAAAAATAAATGATTTATATCAATTTTTTACTTTATTTTGATAAAATTGGGCTTAAAATTGAAAGGATAGATAAATATGCAAACAAAAGAATTGATTTTTAATATGATAAAAATGCAACAAAAGCTAAATGATGATACCAATGGTCTTGGATGGGAAAATGGCTATACAAATAAAAATAAGATTATAAGTTGGCGAAGATGTATATATATGGAGTGTGCTGAGCTTATAGATAGCTTTGCTTGGAAACATTGGAAAGATATATCATCTCAAACAGATGAAGAAAATTTAAGAGTAGAAGTTGTTGATATTTGGCATTTTATAATGAGCTTAATGCTTGAACAATACCATATAAAAGGCTTGGGTGATATAGAAAAACTTTGCAATGATATAGTTTTTTCTAGTGGTTTTGATGATTTTTGTAAAGAGGCTTATAATGTAAAAAACGAAAGCATATATGAGATAATAAACGATATAGAAAGACTTATAAATGAATGTAGTAGTTTTGAGTATGATATGTTTGATATTTTAAAGAAGTATTTTGTAGTCGCCTTAAAATGCGGAGTAAATTTAGAATCTTTATATGAATGTTATGTTGCAAAAAATGTCTTAAATAAATTTAGACAAGATAATGGATATAAAGAGGGAACTTATAAAAAAATATGGAATAACCGTGAAGATAATGTCGTAATGAGTGAAATTATAAAGCTTGGTATAATAAACACTGATGAGATTTATGATGCATTACAAAAAGAATATGCAAAAATAAAATGATAGATATTTTTAGACTTAGCTTTGCTGATTTTTGGAGTAAGAAGATAATGCTCCTTTCTGTTTTGCCATTTTTGCTTAGTGTCCTTGTTTTTGGCTTTTCTGCTTATTTTGCGAGTGTGAATTTAACTGAGTTTATTATAGACACATTGTCAGGATGGGGATATGAATATTTTGATTTAAATAAGTATAGTTTTTTTCAAGCCATAACGGAAGGTGTTTTGTTTAAGTGGACCTTTTATTCAATCATATATGTTTTGGTTGCTTATTTTGTGTTAGTGGCTAGTGTTTTTTCATCTTTAATAATTGTTGGTTTTTTGACACCAATTGTTGTTAAAGAGATAAACTTAAGGCATTATAATATAGATGTAAAAAATCCAATTAACTTTATGTTTATAACAAAAAGTATGTGTGCTATTTTGATTAAATTTATCTTTATTTTTATTGCTTGTTTACCATTTTTGTTTTTGCCATTTGTCAATTTTATTATTATAAGTGTGCCGTTTTTTTATCTTTATTATAAATTTTTACTTATTGATGTTGGCTCAAACATACTAAATGAGATTAAATTTAAAATAGCTTATTTGGAAAATGGTGGATTTTTATTTATACTATCTTGTCTTGCGTTTTACGCTGTCTGTTTAATCCCTATTTTAGGATTGTTTTTTCAATTATTCTTTGTAATATTTTTAACACATTTACTTGTCAGAAGATATGTTTTAAAGATTTAAAAGAATTAAAAAATGTAAAATAAGCTATAATAATAGATTATAATTTTTTTGGAGATTTTATGAAAATATTTTTTGCCATTCTTATTACATTTAGCTTGTCGTTTTCTGATGATTTTGATGATTTTGATAACGAATTTTCTGATGATAAGCAAGTAGTATTTGATCCGCTAAGTGGTTATAATAGGGTTATGACAAATGTAAATGATTTTATTTACCTAAATATTTTTGATCCTGTGGTTTATGGATATAAGGTTGTTGTTCCAGAACAAGGAAGAACTGCTATAGGCAATTTTTTTGATAATTTACTTTTTCCAATCCGTTTTGTAAATAATATCTTGCAATTTAAATTTGGTAATGCTAAGGATGAAACACTTAGATTTTTAGCAAATACAATTATGGGATTTGGTGGTATTAGTGATATAGCTACAACTTATTATAAAATACCTAGACATGATGAAGATTTTGGTCAAACTCTTGGATATTGGGGAATAGGAAAAGGATTTCATGTGGTATTGCCTATACTGGGACCTTCAAATTTAAGAGATATGTTTGGTATAGCTGGAGATTATTTTTCAGATCCTACTACATATTTTGGAGAAGATGATGTAGCCAGTGGTGTAAAAGTATTTGGAAAACTAAACTCAAATTCTTTACAGATACCGTATAAAGAAATTAGAAAAGATGCGATAGAGTTATATCCATTTTTACGTGATGCCTATGAGCAAAGGCGAGATTTTTTGATAAAGGAATAATATGAAAATTTTAAAATTTATACTAGTTTTAATGTTTACAATAACTTTTGGTTTTTGCATTGAAAAAAATGAGATAAGAGATATTGTATCTAAAAAAATGGATAATGCTTTAGCTGTTTTAAGCAATAAAAGCTTAGATGAAGATGAAAAATTGAAGTTGGTTTTTGCTGAATTTGATCCTATATTTGATTATGAACAAATGGCAAAAATAAGTTTGGGTAGAAACTATAAAGCTTTAAGTAAAGAGCAACAAAAAGAATTTGCAAAAGCTTTTGAGATAAATTTGAAAGATAATTATATTGATAAAATTAAAAATTATGCAGGTCAAGATATTGTCTTAAAAGATTCCATAGAGCCTCAACAAAATAGATACTTTCTTAAAGGTGAGGTTGTTGATAACGGAAATGTGTATAATTTTACATATAAATTTTATAATGCAAAAGAGCGTGGCTGGCTTGTTTATGATATAGACATTGTTGGTATAAGTATAATTCAAACATATAGAAGTCAATTTGCAGATTTACTTGAAAATACAGATTTTTCTGTTTTAATGAAAAAGCTAAATAAATCAAACGAGAATTAATTAGTTGAAAAAAGTATTAAAATACACAATAGTATATTCAAAAATCATATTAGCTTTTGTTTTTTTTGCCACTATTTTTTTTGGATATTATTCTACAAAGCTACAAATAGATGCATCTTCGGAAACACTTTTACTAGAGAATGATAAAGATTTGTCTATATGGCGTAATATATCAAAAAGATATGTATCTCCAAATTTTTTAGTTGTTACATATACACCTAAAGATAGTATCTTGTCAGAAAAAAGCATAAATCTAATATCTAACCTAAGTAGTGAATTTGAGAAAAATGAGCTTGTAACAAGTGTAGTTTCTATAATAAATGTCCCACTGTTAAAGAGTGTAAAAGGTGGAATAGGTGGTATTTTAGATCATACTCCAACGCTTATAGACAAAGATATTGATAAGAAGTTGGTTGAAGATGAGTTTAAAAATAGCCCTATTTATAGTCAAAATTTAATTAGTAAAGATCTTAAAACAACAGCAATAGTATTAAATCTAAAAGCAGATGTTAAGTTTAATAAATTACTCAGTGAAAGAAATTTATTATTAGCACTTGAATCAAACTCAACTATAACAAACGAGCAAAAGCAAAAACTTTTAAAAGTCAAGAATGAATTTAAAGAGTATAGAGATGAACTACGCATAAAAGAACATCAAAACTTAGAACAAATCAAAAGCACTATATCTAAGTTTAATAACCAGGATAATGTTTTATTTTTAGGTGGCGCAAATATGATAGCTGATGACATGGTAAGCTTTGTAAAAGATGATATTTTTATCTATGGTATTAGTGTTACTGTTTTATTATGCATTAGTTTATGGTTATTTTTTAGGCAGATTATTTGGGTGGTTTTGCCTATTTCTATATGTATTTTAAGTGTTGTTTTTTCTATGGGCGTGTTTGGTTTTTTTGGCTGGGAGATCACAGTTGTTTCATCAAATTTTGTCTCTTTGGTTTTGATAATAAGCATATCAATTATAATACATTTGATAGTTAGCTATAGGGAATTTTATATAAAACATCCAAAATTTACACAAAAACAATTAGTCTATATTACCATGAGAGATAAGGCTAGCCCATCTTTTTGGGCGATCTTAACAACTATCATAGGTTTTACATCTCTTATGAGTGCCGATATAAAACCAGTTGTTATGCTCGGGCTTATGATGAGTGCTGGTATTAGTATATCGTTGTTATTAGCTTTTTTGGTTTTTAGTAGTATTGTTTCAAATATAAATAAAATACCTCCAAAAGAGACATTTGAAAACAAATTTCATATAACAGAGTATTGTGCTAATTTTGCTATAAAAGATAAAAAAATAATATATATAGTTTGCTCTATCTTACTTTGCTTTGGTGTTTTTGGAATAAGTAAAGTAAAAGTTGAAAATAGTTTTATTGGTTATTTTAAAGAAAATACTGAGATTAGACAAAGTATGCAAGTTATTGATGAAAATCTTGGTGGAACTATACCTCTTGATATTATTGTTAAATTTAAAGAAGAAAAAAAAGATACACAAGATGAATTTGATGAGTTTGAGAGCGAGTTTAACAAAGATGCAAATGATGCAAAGTATTGGTTTAATAGTTATCATACTCGTATAGCAGAAAAGATACACGATCATCTAACAAAACAAAGATTTGTTGGTTCTGTTAGTTCTTTGGGGACTTTAATAAAAGTTATTAAAGAATTAAATAATGGCGAAGTTGATGATTTTTTACTTGCAGCAATGTATGAAAAACTTCCTTTAGAATATAAAAACATACTTTTAACTCCTTATGTTAATGTTAAAGATAATGAGCTTCGTTTTTCTTTAAGAATTATTGATAGCGATAAAAATTTAAGAAGAGATGAATTTTTAAAAAATCTCAAATCATCGCTGGATGAGCTAACAAAAGATGATAATGTTAAAGTTAGTATTGCAGGACTTATGGTTCTTTATAATAATGTGTTGCTTAATTTAGTAACATCACAGATAGATACTTTAAGTATAAGTTTATTTGTCCTTTTTGTTCTGTTTTGTTTTATTTTTAGAAATTTAAAGATAGCCTCACTTGCCATAATCGCAAATGTCTTGCCACTTTGTGTTTTGTTTGGAATAATTGGAGTATTTGGTATACCATTGGATGTAATGAGTATAACAATAGCGGCTATAAGTATAGGGATAGGTGTTGATGATATTATTCACTATACTCATAGATTTTTGCATGAAAAAAAGACAAAAAACACAGTAGATAGTATCAAACAAGCGCATTCTAGTATAGGTTATGCTATGTATTATACATCTTTTACTATCATTTTAGGTTTTAGTGTTATGATAACTAGTAACTTTATACCTACTATTTATTTTGGATTATTGACAGTTTTAGTTATGGGGCTTATGCTTATATCTGCCCTTGTTTTGTATCCTAAGATGATTATGAGTTTTTATAAAAGATAATATAAAGCCCATATAAATAGGGCTTTAATTGTTTTATTGACTACAAGCTGATTTGCCATTCATCACTGGTTGTATTTCTGAGTTATCCGCTCCACCATCTTGGTTTATTTTTTCTATTTTTTCCCAAATTTTTATAGCTGCTTCTTGATATCTTTTTGCAGTTACTGAGTCAGGATTGTAAAAACTTATAGGTTTTCCACTATCTCCACCAAGTCTTACTGCTGGTTCTATTGGTATTTGAGCTAGTATATCTGTTTTGTAAATTTTAGCCAACTCATCGGTTGTGCCTTTTCCAAATATATCATACTCTTTACCATTATCAGGGCATATAAAACCACTCATATTTTCAACTATACCAGCGATTGGAATATGGAGTTTTTCAAACATGTCAAGTCCACGTTTACTATCATCAAGGGCTACTACTTGAGGTGTTGTTACGCAAACCCCAGCTGTTACAGGAACACTTTGAGCTAGTGTAAGTTGTGCATCACCTGTACCTGGAGGCATATCTAAAAATAATACATCTAACTCGCTCCATAAAACATCTCTTAAAAGTTGCTCTATAGCTTTCATTATCATAGAACCGCGCCAAATAAGGCTCATTCCTTCTTCCATAAGAACGCCCATACTCATCATTTCAATACCGTGGCTTTGTATAGGTTTTAATTTTTGTCCAACAACAGATGGTTGAGTATTTACCTCTCCAAGCATTCTAGGTATATTTGGACCATATATATCGGCATCAAGTAAGCCTACTTTTTTTCCAAGTTTTGCCATTGATATGGCTAGGTTTAGTGTTGTTGTACTTTTTCCAACACCACCCTTTCCAGAGCTTATCATTATTACATTTTTTACTTGTGGTATTAAATTTTTACCACTTTGAGAGTTACTTTTTTCTTCTGGTATTTTTGGTTGAATTATATTTAGCTCATATTCGTTACCAACTAAAACTCTATCAACATCAGCTTTTAAAGTATTTGCAACCTCAGGATTCGAGCTTACTATTTCTATGTCTATTTTTATTTTATCTGCTATTTCTATGTTTTTTACAAAACCAAAATCAACTATGCTTTTATCAAAACCTGGGTATGATACAGCTTTTAGACGATTTAAAATTTCATCTTTATTTAGCATTTTTTCTCCTTATATAATTTGAAGTTTAAATTATATCAAAAGTTTAAAAATATATTAAAAACAAAAAATAATATATCCATTTTTAAGATGGATATATTTTATTTATTTTCTTCTGGATAGCTTTCACATTGAAGTTTGGCTATATCTTTTGATATTCTGTAAGCACAAAATTTTGGACCACACATAGAGCAAAACTCAGCTTCTTTAAATACCTCTTCAGGTAAGCTTTCATCGTGAAGTTCTCTTGCTTTGTCTGGGTCAAGCGCTAATTCAAACTGTTTATTCCAGTCAAATGCATATCTTGCATCACTCATAGCATGGTCACGTTCTATTGCGCCTTTTCTACCACGAGCAACGTCCGCTGCATGTGCTGCTATCTTATGAGATATGATACCATCTCTTACATCTGATGCAGTTGGAAGCCCTAAGTGTTCTTTTGGAGTAACATAACAAAGCATGGCAACACCATGACTAGCTGCTAATGCACCACCTATCGCACTTGTTATGTGATCGTATCCTGCACCTATATCTGTTACAAGTGGTCCAAGAACATAAAATGGAGCATTGTGACACCATTCTTGCTGAATTTTTACATTGTATTCTATTTGATTTAAAGGCACATGTCCTGGTCCTTCTATCATAACTTGGACATTTTTCTCCCAAGCTTTTAGTGTTAGTTCTCCAAGAACTTTTAGCTCACTTAGCTGGGCTTCATCTGTAGCATCGTATAAACAGCCAGGACGTAAACTATCGCCTAATGATAACGATACATCATATTTTGCACAAATATCTAAAATTTCATCAAATATTTCATAAAATGGATTTTCTTTATGGTGTTTCATCATATAAGTCGCCATTAAACTACCACCACGACTAACGATACCCATCTTTCTTTTTGCAACAAATGGCATAAATTTTAATAAAAATCCAGCATGTATAGTAAAGTAACTAACGCCTTGTTTTGCTTGTTTTTCTAATACTTCAAGCATAGCTTTTGGATTTAGGTTATCAAGGTCTGATATATCATGTATTATCTGATACATAGGAACAGTACCGATAGGTATAGTTGAATGCTCGATTATATTTTCTCTTATAAGATCAAGATCGCCACCAGTTGATAGATCCATAACTGTATCAGCACCGTATTTTAGGCATAGATTAAGCTTTTCAAGCTCTTCGTTGTATCCACTTGCTAGGCTTGAGTTTCCTATGTTTGCATTTACCTTTGTTTTTGTATCTATTCCTATTGCCATAGGTATTAGGTTTTTATGGTTAATGTTTGCTGGTATTATCATTCTACCCTTTGCTACACAATCTCTTACAAACTCAGGTTCTAACTGTTCAATCTCAGCTACATATTTCATCTCTTCTGTTATAATGCCATTTTTTGCATAATACATTTGAGTAGGTGTCTTATCATTTTGTCGTTTTTTTACCCATTGTTCTCTCATCATCTGTCCTTGCTTTATTATTTATAGCTAACTATTGCTCATACAATTTTACCTTTTTGAAACTTAATAATTTTATAGTTTGGTTTGATGTTTTAAATTATAGCTATAATTTTATTATTTAAAAATAATATATAAAGTTTTAACAAGCTAAAATATGTATAATTTTGTAACACTTTCTAAAAGGATTTAATTTGTTTGATATGACGTTGATTATGCTTGGAGCCGGTGACTCTACACGCTTTCAGATGCCTGTGAAAAAGCAATGGCTAAGAGTTGGTGATGATCCTTTATGGCTTTTTGCTACAAAAAATTTAAGCTCTTTTTACACATTTAAAGAAATTATAGTAGTTTCAAAAGAGTGTGATTATATGCAAAGATTTGCACCTGAATATAAATTTGTTTTAGGTGGTCAAACTAGACAAGAGAGCCTTAAAAATGCACTAGGGCATGTAAAAACAGAATTTGTTTTAGTTAGCGATATAGCAAGACCTTGTATAACAAAAGATATGCTTACAAAAATTATAGAATCATCTAATTTGGCTGATTGTGTTGTTCCAATTTTAAACGTTGTAGATACTGCTTATTATGATAATGAAAGTATACAAAGAGAGAAGATAAAACTTATTCAAACTCCACAACTTTCTAGGACGAATATTTTATTAAAAGCTCTTAATACAGACAAGGTTTATACTGATGATAGTTCTGCTATAAAATCAAATGGCGGGAGTGTTTGGCAAATTTTAGGTGATGAAAAAGCTAGAAAGATAACCACAAAAGATGATTTATTTAAGTTAGAACTTGATTCTCCATTGAAAGATTATTTTGTTGGTAATGGCTTTGATGTTCATGAGCTTTGTGAGGGATATGAACTTTGGCTTTGTGGAGAAAAGATAGAGTATGAGCTTGGATTAAAAGGTCATAGTGATGCCGATGTGGCTGCACATGCTTTGATAGATGCAATGCTTGGAGCAAGCGGTCTTGGTGATATAGGTGAACTTTTTCCAGATAGTGACGAAATATACAAAGGTATTAGCTCTATGAAATTGCTCAAAGAGGTATACACAAAGATACAAAGTGTTGGATTTGAGCTTGTTAATGCCGATATAACCATATTGGCAGAAAGACCAAAAATATCTAAGTTTAAAAGAAAAATGGAGCTTAATTTATCTGATGTTTTGGGTATTAAACCAAATAAGATAAATGTAAAAGCTACAACTACAGAAAAGCTAGGTTTTATAGGAAGAGGTGATGGTATAGCCTGTATGTCTAGTGTGAGTTTAAAATATTATGATTGGACCAAAAAATGAAGGTTTTGATAGTAGAGAATGAAATTTATTTGGCTGGTTCTATAGCTACAAAATTAGCAGATATAGGGTATGAATGTGAAATAGCAAGAAGTGTAAATGATGCCTTAAAAAATGAAAATTTTGATGTTGTGTTGCTTTCTACGACACTTACAGGAGAAGATTTTTACCCTGTTATAAAAAAATTTAAAAACTCAATTATAATACTTTTAATTGCTTATATTAGCAATGACACTGTCTCTAAACCAATTTCTGCTGGAGCTAGTGATTATATTCAAAAACCGTTTATGATAGAAGAGTTGGTAAGAAAGATAAACCATTTTGTTGAATATAAAAAAATGAGAAGCAATTTTGATTCTTATCAAAATTACATAACTAATATCTTAAAAGAATATCATATTCCAAATATTGACATAAGAAAGATAAAACTTCCACTGATTTTAAAAACTCCAAAGATAAATTATGCTGATAATTTTGTTTTTAGCTACATAAGACTTATAGATAAACCTTTGAAAGTTATTTTTGCTACTGATTATAATCAAGTGCAAAAAGAGATAATCTCTTTGGAAAATGAATATATTTATATATCTGGCATTCAAGTTCTTAATGATATTGAATGTGAAAAATTATTTTTGATATGCCAGAAAAAAAAAGCTATATTTTCTACTACAAATTTAAATACTAAGTCTTATTTTGATGTTTGTGAGTTAGGTGTAGACAGCAAGAGTTTTAAAATAGATGAGATAATAACGATAGATGAGTATATAAAATATATTATAAATACATATCAAAGTCAATTTCCAGATACAGAATTATCAAAAAAATTAGGCATATCAAGAAAATCACTTTGGGAAAAGAGAAAGAAGTATGAAATCACAAAGAAAAAGTAAAAGTATAAATATTGATTTAGATATATTTTATACACTTGAGCTTATACAAAATAAAATTTTTTCTAAATTCAATAAATTGATGAACGAGAAAGAAATAGAGTCTGTAAGTTTAGATGGCTATTTTATGCAAGAACCTATGCCATATCCTTTTATTTTCTCTGTTGATATGAGTGATAGCGATTTAAAAAACATTGATAAATTAGAATTAATCTGTGAAAATAAAAATGTTGGCTATATAAATATAGAAACATTTTTTAAAAATAAAAAAGAGTATGAATTAAATATTTTTAACACAAGATTAAATAAAAATAAAGATAAAGATAAATGGTGTGTGTCTGGTAGTTTTGAAATTTATAGCAATGAAGTAAAAAATGCAAAAAAACATATAGAAAACATTAAGCATGAGTTAAATACACAAAAAATAACTGCTGTAATGTTAACAGCTGACCCAATAAACAGAGCTCATGAAAGACTTATTAGGATGGCTATAGATAAAGCTGATTTAGTTATAATTTTTTTGCTACAATCACATGGTGAAAATAGTATTAATTTTGAATTAAGACAAGAAACTATTGAGTATTTTATACAAAATTATCTTCCTAAAAATCGTGTTGTTATTATGCCTTTTAAAACAAGTATTTTTACCCTTCATCAAAATCCAGTTTTGGAGTGTATATCAGCTTGTAATTTAGGTGTTAATAAGCTTGTTATAGGACAAAATCATCACGGAATAGGTATGTTTTATGATCAAAATCAACCAAAAACAGTTTTGGATAAATACATAAAAGATCTAAATATGGATGTTATAGTTTTACCAGAGTTGGTTTATTGTGATAAATGCAAGACTATAGTTAGTACAAAGACTTGTCCCCATGGGCAACACCACCATATAAAATACCATCCTGAGACAATAAAATCGCTTTTATTTAATGGAATAATGCCACCAGCCATACTTATACGTTCTGATATATCGGCTATAATTTTAAGCAATATTTTTAAGAACAGATTTAAAGATATTCAAACTCTTTGCGATGAGTTGTTTCCAAACTCAGGATTGCTTGAAAAAAGAACAGAATGCGACTTTTATAAGGAGCTTATGCGTTTATATCAGACATCTTCTTTGACTTGATTTAAAGAGGGTCTATTACTTGATTTTTATACTTCATGTTTTCAAGTTTTATTTTTAAAGCTCTGTTTTCTTCAAGCAAAACATCTCTTTTATTGTTTATGTCAGATATCTCTCTGCTTGTATAATATATTTCATTTGCAATGTATATTTTTGGAATAAGGATACAAAGACAAACTAGTAGTAGTAAATATGCCACCCAAAGCGTTTTTAAACTTAAATTTTCCTCTTGCGATGTTGATTTTTTATAAAGTTCTAATAATTCGTCTCTGTCTTCTTGTGTGTTCACTTTTTTACCTTATCATAAAAGCACGCATTTTAGCACAACTACTTCTTGAATTTTCAAAAATCTCTTCTTTTGTTGGTTGAATTGCCTTTTTTGTTAGTATTTTTCCTATGCTATTATTGTTTCCGCACTCACATCTTAATGAATTTGGTGGGCAAATGCAGTTTGTTTGCCAGTCTTTAAATGTAGATTTTACTATCCTATCTTCTAGTGAATGAAAGCTTATTATACAAACTAAGCAATTTTTTATACCACTTTTTTTAATTAGATTTAATAAATTTTTTAGTTCTTCCAACTCTTTATTTACTTCTATCCTTATTGCTTGAAATGCAAGTATGGCTTGCGAAACGTTTCTTCCTTTTATACTATTTGTTCCTATTATTTTTGCTAGTTGTTTTGCTGATTTTATAGGAGCTTTATTTCTTGCTGTTATTATTTTTTGTGCTATGTTTCTTGCATTTTTTAGCTCTCCATACTCAAAAAATATCCTTGATAGCTCATCATATGTATAATTATTTACAATTTCAAAAGCGCTTATTGGATTGTTTTGATCCATTCTCATATCAAGAGTATCCGAATTTATAGAAAAACCTCTGTCATCTTTGTCTATTTGAAGTGAACTAACACCTATGTCAGCAAGTATTGCTCTTATGTTTTTTTTGTCATCATTGCTTATTTTATTTAAAAGCTCAGAAAAATTACTTTTATAAATTTTTACTCTATCTTTAAACTCTTCTAATTTTTTTGTGCTAAATCTAATAGCTTCATCATCTCTATCGCAAGCTATTAGTTTTAGATTGGGATTGTTTTTTAATATTTCGTAAGAGTGTCCAGCATAGCCTAATGTACAATCTATAAAATTTCCATCTAGGTTTGAAAATATATCTTTAACTTCATTTAATAATACACTTTTATGAGGACTTTGCAAAATATAAAACCTTTATTTTTTATATAAATGTATCAAAATTTTACTTAAAAAAATAAATTGTGTATAATTTTATGTATTTTATTGTTTTATATAAATTTTTTGGAGATATTATTATGGATTTGCAGTATTCTAAGGATAAATTAAAAAAAGTTTCGCTTTCTATGTTTAGAAAGAATTTTTTTGGTGTTTTTCATGGTTCTATATCGACAAGAATAGAAGGAAGCCAGTTTTTGATTAATAGGCAAAATGCTATTTTTGATGATTTAGGGGATGATGATTTGATTTTATTATCATCTAAGCAAGATTATAGATGGAATGAAGCAAGTATAGATGCATATATACATTCAAATATTTATAAAAATATAAATGAAGCCAAATATATATGCTATGCTATGCCTCATTATGCTACTGCTTATAGCCTTAAATATAGCAGCCTTCACCCAAAAGACTACTTTGGATATATGAAATTTAATAAAATTTTAGTTTACGATCCTAAACAATTTGAAGATTGGTATGAAAGGGCGCAAACTGAAATTTATAGATATATGATTGAAAAGCAGACAAATTTAGTACTTATAAAAGGATATGGGGTTTATGCTTTTGGTAGAACGGCAGAGCAACTCGCAAAAGATGTTGCTATTTTGGAAAATAGTTGTAAACTTATTGAACTTTACTCAAAAGCTAAGTACTAACAAGCTGTTAGTTAGTATAATTTAACGTTATTTAAAGCCTAAAAAAGGTAAAATCGCATAATTTTATAAAAGTAATTTTAAGGAATAAAAATGATAACATGGATGCAAAAGCGTAAAAAATATCTTGTAGTTACAATTTGGATAAGCACTATAGCTTTTGTTGGAGCTGGTTTTGTGGGTTGGGGAGCTTATGATTTTAACTCAAATAGATCGACATCTGTTGCAAAAGTAGGTCATAGAAATATAAGTGTTCAAGAGTTAAACGAAAAATACTCTCAACTTTTTAGTTATTATAATAATGTTTTTAATGGTCAGCTAAGTGAAGAAAAAGCAAGTGATATGGGGCTTCAAAATTTAGCTCTTGATGCAAGCATAAGAGACTCTTTGCTTTTAAATTTTGCCGATGATATAGGTTTGAGTGTAAATGATGATGATATTATAAAATATATAGTATCGGATAGTAATTTTCAAAAAGATGGTGTTTTTGATGAAAAAATATACAAAGATGTATTAAGGCGCTCAAGAATAAACCCGCAAGATTTTGAGAAAAATCTAAAACGCTCTATTTTAATAGAAAAATTATCACAAGCTATAAGGGTGTCAGCTAATGATGATGATATTTCTATGATGTCTGCTATATTTAATATGAAAGATGAAGTTGCTTTTAAAATAGTAACCATAAGTGATAATGAGATTGTTATAGCTAAAGATGAAATGAAGAAATTTTGGAAAAAAAATAAAAATAACTATATGACAGAAGATAAATATAAATTTGGCAGCATTTTTATACCAAATGGTGATCTAAAAGCGAGCGATGATGTTTTAAAGAGCTACTATGAAGATAACAAAGATAGCTATAGAAATTCAGAAGATAAAATTAAATCTTTTGAAGAAGCTAAGGATCTTGTAAAAAGAGATTATGCTTTACAGGAGAATAAAACTGCTGCTTTAAAGAGATACACAGAACTTAAAAAAGGTGAAGTTCAAACAACAGAAGATATAAACTTTTTTGCTAGCCAAACACCTTTTGATATAGAGAATTTAAATAAATTAAGTGTAGGAGATGTTGTTAAGCCTATAATTTACAATAATGGATATATAATACTGAAATTGAATGAGATCGAAAAATCCAAAACAAAAACATACGATGAAGCAAAAGATGAAGTTTTGGAGGCTTTTAAACTTGAAAAAGAAAAAGAAATTTTAGATGCTAAGGTAAAAAAAGAAATTGCTGATTTTGATGTGAAAAAAGCTAGCGTAGCAAGCATTAGTAGAACAGATCAAAAAGACATAGACGGGCTAGATATGTTAGAAAGTGGAAACTTTATAGATCATGTGTTTTCTTCTACTAACAAAAAAGGTTATGTTATTTTAGATAACAAGGCTGTTATATATGAAATTTTGGAACAAAAATTGCTTCCTGATGGTTTAGTTAGTGATAAAAAGTTAGTTAGTGAAAATATTGCTACATTGAAAAACAATGAGCTTATAAAAGATTTAACCAATGCGTTGCAAAAACGCTATAAAGTAGAAGAATATATCAAAAGGTAATTGTTTTGAGTATTAAAATTTTAGGTATAGACATAGGTTCTTTCCAAGTTAGAGCTGTTATGGCTGAATACAGCGATGATGGAATGAAAATAATAGGTATAGGAACAGAAAAAGCAAACGGTGTAAAAAAAGGTGCTATTACAAATATAGAATTAGCTTCTAAATCTGTCAAGAATGCATTAACAAATGCACAAAGGGTTGCTGGAACCAGATATGATAAGGTTATTGTGTCAATATCTGGTGCTAATACAAAAAGTTTAGATAGTAATGGCGTTGTAAATATACCAAATCACGAGATAGGCATAAGTGAGATAGAAAGAGCTATGCAGATAGCAAATCATTATGCAAGTGTTTCTACTGATTATGAAAAGCTTCATGTTTTACCTTATAACTTTAAAGTTGATGAGCAAGAACATATTGAAGATCCTTTGGGTATGAACGGCACTAGGCTTGAGGTTCATGCTCATATTATAATTGTTCAAAAGTCTATTTTAAACAATCTAAAAAAAGCAATAAATTTAGCCGGTATAGAGATAGATAATATAGTTTTATCAGGTTATGCTTCCTCTATAGCTACTTTAAATGATGATGAAAAAGAGTTAGGTGCTGCTTTGATAGATATAGGTGGCTCTGTTTCTGATGTTGTTGTCCATTCTGGAAATTCTATTATTTTTAATGACTTTTTACCTGTTGGTTCTTCTCATATAACAAATGATCTGTCTATAGCACTTCATACTCCTTTGCCAAAAGCAGAAGAGATAAAGATAGGCTATGGTTCTTTGATTGCTAAATCCACAGATTTAATAGAACTTCCTGAACTTGGCGATGAGAATAAAAGTAATGAGGTTTCTTTAGATATTATCTCTAAGGTTATATATGCAAGAGCTGAGGAAACATTAGTATTTTTGTCAAATATTATTCAAAATAGCAAAAATGAATTAAAACACAAGGATATGCTAGGCGCTGGTGTTGTGTTTACTGGCGGAATGACAAAACTAGATGGATTTAAAGAATTGGCTAGCATGGTATTTGATAAATATCAAATAAGAATAGCAAAACCTAAAAATATGGAAGGGTTGTATGAGGTTATAAGAGATCCATCAAATTCTTGTGTTATAGGGCTTTGTATGTATGGAGCCGGTCACTTTACTCCATACGAGATTGATTCTGAAAAAAAGATGAGATATAAAAATGAATCAATAGTATCTTCAAAAGCTCGTTTGAAAAATCTTTTTGAAGAAGATAGCTTGTTAAATAATGAAGAAAATAAAGAACAAGAGGAATTTGGATTTAAATATACAAAAGGCACAGAACAATTTCAAGATAATGGCGAAAAAGATATAAAAGATGAGTTGTTGGATATATCAGATATAAAACATGAAAAAAATCCAAGTGTATTTAGTAAAATATGGCACTGGATGACTCAATGGTTTTGAGCCGTTTGAGATATAATTTTATTGTATGAATTTTAAGGAGATAAATATGAGTGGTGGTTTTAGAGTGGAAGAAAATGATAATTTGTATGGAACAAAGATAAAAGCTATTGGAGTAGGTGGTGGTGGTAGTAATATGATCAATAGAATCATAAGAGAGTATTCTAGTCTTGATATTGATCTGATTGTTGCAAACACCGATGCTCAGGCTCTTAAGAATTCAAACGCACACAATAAAATTCAGCTTGGCGAAAAAAAGACAAGAGGTCTTGGTGCCGGCATGAAACCAGATGTCGGTAGAGAGGCAGCTTTAGAAAGCTACGATGAGATAAAAAGTGTATTAGAAGGCACAGATATAGTGTTTATAGCTGCTGGTCTTGGTGGTGGAACCGGAACAGGCGCTGCCCCTATAATAGCACAGGCAACAAAAGAAAGTGGAGCTTTGGCTGTTTCTGTTGTTACTTTGCCTTTTGAGTTTGAGGGAAGAAAAAGACTAAAATTAGCAAATCTTGGACTTGAAGAGCTAAGAAAAGAGTGTGATTCTATAATTGTTATATCTAATGAAAAGCTAAGAAATGTTATGGATAAAAAAGCAAGTATAGATGAGAGCTTTAGAGTTGTTGATAATGTTCTTGCTCGTGCTGTTGGTGGTATGAGTACAGTTATACTTGGAAATGGTTATGTAAATATTGACTTTGCTGATGTTAGAACTATAATGAGCCATAGAGGTATGGCTATAATGGGTGTCGGTGAAGCAACTGGCGAAAATGCGGCTCAAGAAGCTATCAAAGAGGCTATACAATCGCCTTTATTAGGAGATATAGATATAAATGGTGCTATGGGTGTTTTAATACATTTTAGACACCATCCAAGCACACCACTTTCTGATATAACAGATGCTATGCATATAGTAGAAAGCGCTGCTGATGAAGATGCTGATATTATTTTTGGTACAACTGAAGATGATACTTTTGAAAATAATAAAATAGAGGTAACTATAGTTGCAACTGGATTTGAGATAGAGCAAGATAAAAAAGTTGAAGAGAGTGTAAATACTAATATAAATAACAAAAGAGATAGAATTTTAATGCTTCAAAAAGTAAGTGGCGATGATATGTATTCAGAGCAGATAGATGTTCCATCTTATATGCGCCATAAATTAGACTAACAATAAGTATTAAGTATAGGAGTTTAAAACCCCTATACTTCTTTATATCTTACCGCCCTCTACAACAACTGCTTCAGGTTTTATATCATCGCTATATATATTTTTTAATGTTTCATCATAAGCTTTGTGGAAGAAATTTTCTTCTTCAAGTTTGGTTATTTCATTATTTATCCAATCAAGCAATACTTTGTTTCCTTTATTTACAGCCGGTGCTATGTAGTCTTGATCTCCTAATGTTTGTATTCCTATATTAAAACCCTGATTTTCTTTAATCCAAGCGAATAATAACGTATTGTCATGTGCTAAAGCTGCACCACGACCATCAAGCAAAGCAGCAAATGTTTCTGTGTTTTGATCAAATTTTATTAGTTTTATTTCAGGATGGTTTTTTGTAAAATACGCATCAGCTGTAGTTCCTTTATTTACTATAAGTTTTTTATCTTTTAGTTGAGATATGTCACTTACAACATCTCCTGATGGACTTACAACGCCTAGTGCAACCTTCATGTAAGGTAATGCAAAATCAACAATTTCTTTGCGTTCAGGAGTAACTGTAAAGTTTGCTAGTATTACATCTACTTTATCAGCCACTAAAAACTCTACTCTGCTAGCAGCTTCAACTAATTCAAATTTAATCTTGTTTTCATCACCTAATAAATCTTTAGCTATACGTTTTGCAAGATATATATCATATCCTTGATTTTTACCATTTGAATCAACAAATCCAAACGGTGGCTTGTCGCTAAAAACCCCTATGCGAATAAATCCTCTCTCTTTTATCTTAGTAATGCTGTCTTTTTGTGTTGTTGTATTATCTCCACAACCTGCTAAAAATATAGCAACAGCTAATGCTAAAAATGAAATTATTTTTTTCATCTGTATCTCCTGTGTTTAAAATTAGTAAGAAATTCTAACCAAACAAAGTAAATAATTGAGATTACTTATTAAAAGTGAATAAATTTAAAAATTTTTTTGCTCTTTGTGTTTTTGGATTTGTAAAAAAATCATTAGGAGTAGTTTCTTCTACTATTTTTCCATCATCCATAAAGACTATTTTATCAGCAACAGATTTTGCAAAACCCATCTCATGAGTTACTATAAGCATACTCATTCCGTCTTTTGCTAAATTTATTATCACATCTAAAACTTCTCTTGTAATTTCTGGATCAAGAGCAGCTGTTACTTCATCAAATAGCATAACTTCTGGATTCATACATAAACTTCTTACTATAGCTATTCTTTGCTTTTGTCCCCCGCTGAGCTCTTTTGGTTTTGCATATTTTTTGTCTATAAGACCAACTTTTTCTAGCCATTTATCAGCTTCAACTTCTACTTCTTTTTTATCTCGTTTTTGTGCTTTTATAGGTGCAAGGAGTATATTTTCTATGACGTTTAAGTGATCAAAAAGTTCATAGTGTTGAAACACCATTCCAACTCTTTGTCTCATTTTAGTCCAATTTTTATAGTCTTTTGTAACAATATCTCCATTTAGTATTATTTCCCCACTTTGAATATTTTCAAGCCCATTTATACATCTAAGAGTTGTGGATTTTCCACACCCAGAAGGACCAAGTAAAACTATAACTTCCCCTTTTTTTAAACTTAAGTTTATATCCTTTAACGCTTGAGTTTGTCCATAAAATTTATTAACATTTTTGAGCTCTAGTATATTCATTTTGTTCCTCACATCCAGCGTTTTTCAAGTTTTTGAGATAATTTTGATATTGGGTAGCATATTAAAAAATATAATATAAAAATTACACCATATATTAAAAACGGTGCCATATTATTATTAAAAACATTTCTTTCTACTATTTGTTGTCCTACTTTTACAACTTCAACAACACCTATTAATACAACTATAGAAGTTGTTTTTATCATACGACTTAGTAAATTTACAGCGCTAGGAGCTAATCTCCTCATGGTTAGAGGTATTATAATATATATATAAATTTGTATTTTATTAAGCCCTAGTGCGGTTGAGCTTTCAAATTGATGTTTCGGGATTGATACAATAGCTCCTCTTACTATATCCATCATTTCAAACACACCCCAAACGCTAAATACTATCAAACTTGCACTAAATGCACTTAGGTGCAAATTCATAGCTCTTGCTAGCCCAAAATAAAATATAAAAAGCCACACTATGGTTGGCATTATTCTTATTGCCTCTAAACAAATTTTTAAAAAAATATAGATAAATTTATTTTTTAAACTCATAATAATGCCAAAAAATACTCCACCAATTATTGAAATAATTATTGATATTATAGAAATTTCTATACTAACCAATAATCCTTCAGCAAGTCGTATTATGTTTTGTGTGCTAAATAATAAGCTATCTTGCACGAGCAATCCTCTCTATAAATCCTAAAAATAAGGATATCGGTAAAATAATTATTAGGTAACTAATTACTAACATAAATAAAGCTTCATCTGTTTTATAATAAAGTCCTATAAGATCTTTTGCTACATACACAAGATCCCCAAGTGCTATTATGCTAACTATTGATGTTTCTTTAAGCAAGAATATAATATTTGCACTTATGCTAGGAAGTGAAATTGTAAATGCTTGTGGTGTTATTATGTGATATAAAATTTGTATATTGTTTAAACCAAGACTAAGACCAGCTTCTATTTGTGATTTTCTAACTGCTTCATATCCAAGTCTAAAACTTTCTGCCATGTAACTGCCACCTAAAAAAGTAAGCCCTATAACAGCACAAGTAAAGCTATCTATATTTATGCCAAGCTTTGGTAAGCCATAATAAAGAAAAAATAGCTGTATTAAAAGTGGCGTGTTTCTTGAAATTTCTACATATGAGGTTATTATTGGTAGTGCAAATTTGATATTATAAAATCTTATAGCAACACAAAATATTCCTATAATTATAGAAAAAAATATACCTAAAAATGCAAGCTTAATGGTGAGTATTCCAGCCTCAATATACATAGGGTAAAATTTTAAAATAAACTCAATATCCATTTAGCAATCCAAAAAAATAAAAATCAAATTTTGCATTGTATCTAAAAATAGTAAATTTAGCTTTTATAATCTTTGTGATAAAATAATGTCTTTAAAATTTAAGGTGTATAATGGATATATTTCAAATTATAGGTTTTTTAGGTATGTTGTGTGTGGTTGGTGCATATTTTCTTTTACAAATTGAAAAGATAAATCAAAAGAGTTTGGCTTATCAGCTTATAAATTTAGTCGGTGCAATATTGCTTATAATTTCACTTTTAGTGCATTTTAATTTGGGTTCTTTTTTGATAGAAGTTTTTTGGATTTTTATCACATTATATGGTATTTATAAAATTTATAAAGAGAGTAAAACAAAATGAGTATTAGAGCTTTTGGAGAGTGGGAAAAACAAGAAAGTTTGCTTTTGTCATTACCGCATAAAAATACAGATTGGAGTCCATATTTAGAGGAAATCCTAACAAGCTATGAAGAGTTAGTTAGTGTTGTTAGTGCTTTTGAAAAATGTATTTTGATATGTCCTGATGATGAAGTGTTAAAAAGGTTTTCTAAATTTAAAAATTGTGAATTTTACAATATAGACACAGATGATACTTGGATAAGGGATTATGGAAGTATAGATGTTTTATCGGATAATGAACTTGTAAGTTATGATTTTAAATTTAATGCTTGGGGTGATAAATTTAGTTCATTAAATGATAATGCTCTAAATGTAAAATTAAATAAATTCTTAAATAAAAATCTAAAAAGCATTGATATGGTTTTAGAAGGTGGAAGTGTCGATTTTAATTCAAAAGGCGTGCTTTTAACAACAGAATATTGTTTGCTTAATAAAAATAGAAATCCAAATTTAACAAAAGAGATGCTTGAAAAAGAGTTAAAAAATCTTTTCGGACTCGAAAAGATTATATGGCTTAAACATGGATTTATAAAAGGTGACGATACAGATCATCATATAGATACATTAGCTCGTTTTATATCAAGCGACACTATAGCTTATGCTAGTTGTGATGATGAAAATGATGAACATTTCAAAGAGCTAAAAAAAATGGAAGATGAGCTTAAAAAAACCGGATTTAACCTAATCTCACTACCAATTCCAAAGGCAAAATTTTTTGAAGGTAAGAGGCTAGGTTGTACATATACAAATTTTATTTTTATAAACAATGCTCTTATAGTTCCTACTTATAATGATGACAACGATGATATTGTTATACAAAAACTTAAAAATGCTCTACCAAATTTGGAGATAATTGGTGTAAATTCTTTGGTTTTTGTTCGTCAAAATGGATCGCTTCATTGTTCTAGCCAAAATAAATTTTTAAAAATATAATGAAACTTGAAACAAAGGCGATTTTTTTAGCTTCTATTATAGCTTTGATTTCGGCTATTGTCAAAATAGTAGCCGGTTTTTTAAGCAGTTCTATACTTCTTATTAATTCGGCTGTTGATTCGTTCTTTGATAGTTTTGTATCTTTTTTAAATTTATTTGTTCTTAAAAAATCATCCCAAAGTCCAGATTCTACTTTTAATTTTGGATACTCAAAGCTTGAGAGTTTGGCAGCTTTTACTCAAGGATTGATCATATCTTGTATTGGAATATTTTTATTTTATCAAAGTATAATGAAGCTCGTTCAGAACAATCATAATTTAGATATTGAAATTTCAATATTTGCTATGCTATTTTCATTGTTTTTTACAGCCATTATCGTTTTTTTGTTGTATTATGCTTTTAAAAAGACTGATAATTTGGTTGTAAAAACAGATATGCAACACTATAAAGGTGATCTTGTTGCCAATCTTGCTGTTTTGTTAGCTTTTGTATTTATAAGCTTTACCAATCTTTATATTTTTGATAGTTTATTTGGAATTTTAGCTAGTTGTTATATTATATATTCTGCTTTTTTGTTGATAAAACAAAGTTCTTATATGCTTTTAGATGGTAGTATAGATGAAAAGATATTGTGTGAGGTCGTGCAACTTATTTTGCAAAGAGAAGAGGTGCTTAGTTTGCACGATGTAAAATCAAGACAGAGCGGAAATAGGTATTTTTTGAGTTATCATGTGGTGTTTAATAAAACTTTGAGTTTAAACGAAGCTCATGATATTTCAGATGAAATTGAAAATCTCATAAAAGAAAAGTTTAAATTCAATTGGGATATAGATGTTCATTTTGATTATTTTGATGATAGTAATTAATTTTTTAAGGAGCATAAATGAAAGTAGCGCTAATACAACAAAAATTTCATAAAACAAAAAAACAGACAGTTGAAAAAACATTAGAGCTTATAAAACAAGCAAGTAAAAACAGTGCAGAACTTGTTGTTTTACAGGAGTTGCATCAAACTCAATATTTTTGTCAAAGCGAAGATGTTGAATTTTTTGATTTAGCAAATGAGTATAAGAGCGATATAAAGTTTTGGGCTAATGTAGCAAAAGAAAATAAAGTTGTTTTAGTTACATCTTTATTTGAAAAAAGAACTACTGGGCTTTATCACAATACGGCTTATGTTTTTGAAAAAGATGGCTCTCTGGCTGGAAAATACAGAAAGATGCATATTCCTGATGATCCACTTTTTTATGAAAAGTTTTATTTTACACCGGGTGATATTGGTTTTGAGCCGATTGATACTAGTGTAGGGCGACTTGGTGTTTTGGTTTGCTGGGATCAGTGGTACCCAGAAGCTGCTAGATTAATGGCTTTAAAAGGAGCCGATATTTTGATATACCCTACTGCTATTGGTTGGTTTGATCTTGATAGTGATGATGAAAAATTAAGACAGCTTGAAGCTTGGGTTGCGGTTCAAAGAGGGCATAGTGTGGCAAATGGACTTCCTGTTGTAACTGTAAACAGGGTTGGCTTTGAGAAAGATGAAAGCGGTGTATCTGATGGTATACGTTTTTGGGGTAATAGTTTTGTTTTTGGCCCGCAAGGAGAGCAATTATTTAGAGCCGATAGCGAAAAGGAAGAGTGCTTTATTGTAGATGTAGATATGAAAAAAAGTGAAGATGTTCGCAGAATTTGGCCATTTTTAAGAGATAGGCGCATAGATAGCTATAGTGGACTTTTAAAGAGATTTATTGATTAGTTCCAAAAATTTAAATTTATTAATACTTAATAAAAAAGTAATGACTAAAATGTGATAATCACATAAAAACTAAATTAATAGGAGTTGGATATTATGAAAAAAGTTTCTATTTTGTTGTCAGCAATTGCTTTAAGTTCTATGGTTAATGCTAAAGAATTTATAAGTATAGGCACAGGAGGTATGACTGGCACCTACTATCCTATAGGTGGTGCTATATGCAGACTTATTAACAAAGATCCAAAGATTAAGTGTTCAGTTCAATCAACCGGAGGTTCTGTTTACAATCTTAATAATGTTTTAAAAAAAGAGCTTACTTTTGGATTTGTTCAAAGTGATGTTGTTTATGATAAATACAATGGAACTGGTAAATTTAAAGATATGGGTGATAATAAGCTGCGTTCCGTTATGGCAATTTACCCAGAGCTATTAGCATTTGTTGTCTCTAAAGAAAGTGGTATAAAAAATATAGTTGATTTAGCTGACAAAAAGTATAATGTAGGCAATCCTGGTAGTGGGAATGAAGTTACTACACTTGCTGTTTTTGATGCTAAGAAATTTGATGTTTCAAAACTTGCGTATAGAGGTGTTTTAACTGCTCAAGAGTGTCCTCACGCATTAAAAGATAAAAAAATAGATGGTTATAGCTTTATGGTTGGACACCCAACCGCAAATATAACTGACGCTGCAAATTCATTACCTATTGATATACTTGATATAAGTGGTGATGATATAGACGACATGATAAAACAGTATCCGTATTTTGCTAAAGGTGTTATACCAAAAGGAACTTATGAGGGTGTTGATAGAGATGTAAATAGTGTTGGTGTAAAGGCTGTATTGGTGGCTACCGAGTCAACTAGCAATAATGCTGTTGCTTCTGTTGTTAAGTCTATTATAGAAAATTTTGATGAGTATAAAAGTCTTCATCCAGCACTTAAATCTGTAACAAAAGAGAGTTTGCTTGAAGGTCTTTCTGCTCCGTTACACCCAGCTGCTGAAGCTGAGTTTAAGAAAGCTGGAATATTAAAATAATTATTTTCCTCTCTTTTGAGAGGAAAATAATTATCTAATATATTAACTTTTTTAGGATTATTTAAAACTAAGCGTTTTGTTGTAGGTGTGTTTATTTGCAACAAGCTTAAAAAGCAAGTTACAAATAAATAAAAGATTATATTGTTAACTTACAATAACAGGTATAAGCATAGGGAATAGATTTAATATTACCCAAGTTATGATACCGCCAACAACTATATATATAATTGAGTATTTTAGTGTAAATTTAAGTAACTCGCTCTCTCTTCCTACAAGACCAACAGCTGCGCAAGCTACGGCTATACTTTGAGGGCTTATCATTTTTCCAGCCATTCCACCTACCGTGTTCGCTGCTAAAAATATTATTTCAGGTATATTTAATTGCGATGCTGTCACCTGTTGTAATGTCCCAAAAAGCAAATTTGAGCTTGTAACAGAACCAGTTAGAAAAACACCAACCCAACCTATTACTGGAGAGAAAAATGCAAACGCTTCACCACCAGTATTTGCTAGAGCTAGCCCCATAGTGGCAGCTTGAGCGCTATTTTTAGCTATAAAAGCATACGCTACAACAAGACCTATTGTAACAATTGGCATAAACATCTCTTTAAATGTCTCTTTTGCTGCATCAACAGCTATGTTTGCCTTTATTTTTAAAGTAAATATAGTGCATATTCCAGCAAGCAATATTGCAAGACCTATTGCTTTTATGGCTTGAAAAGTATATGCTGTATTTACTGGCTTTTCATCTAAGCTAAGCGGAGCTGTCTGGATAATACTATCTTTTAGATATGGCAAATAAAATGTAATGTCAGCAAAAGAAGCAAATGTTTTTATAATAGGTGTTGTCCATATAACTATAAAAATTATAAGATATATAAATGGAGACCAAGCTTTTAATATATCTTTTATATTAATTTTTTTATCATTATCAAAATTTGTTTTTCCATCTAATCTGTATATATTTTTTATTTTATAAAATTTCAAAAATACAACAGTTATCGCTATTGAAAACACAGATGAAGTTATATCTGCAAGCTGTGGTCCTAAAATACTAGCTGTTAGGTATTGAACTAAGGTATAACTAGAAGCAACGACACATAATGGTAAAAATGTTTGTTTAATACCTTTAAAGCCATCCATTAAAAATACTATAAAAAACGGAACACTTAAAGTTATTATAGGTAGCATTCTTCCAACCATCATTGATAAAATATTTTCATCAATTCCAGTTGTTTGAGCCATAGCAACAATAGGAATTCCAACTGCTCCAAATGCTGCTGGAGCTGTGTTTGCTATCATACAAAAACCAGCTGCATGTAGAGGATTTAGTCCGAGTCCAACAAGTAAAGCAGCTGTTATGGCAACAGGTGCACCAAAACCTATAGCACCCTCTAAAAATGTTCCAAAACAAAGAGCTATTATAACAACTTGCACCCTATGATCAGGTGTTATAGTAGTAATTGATGCTTTTAAAGTTTCAAAATACCCTGACTTTACGCTTAGCTTATATAGAAAAATAGCGGTTAATATAATCCAAGCTATAGGCCAAAGACCTGTAAAAAATCCTTGAAAAAAGCTCATTACTGCTATCGCTATTGGCATTTTATAAACAATAATTGCTATTATTAAGCTTAATGATACTGTTAAAAAAGCAGCAACATAACCTTTTAGTTTTAAAACGACTAATGAAGCAAAAAAACAAAAATATAGGTAGCGCTGCTACAAAAGCACTTAGCCATATATTTGAAAATGGATCATAAATTTGTCTGTATAATTCCATGATTTCAACCTTTGTGTAAATTAAAGATCCGATTTTATCACAAATGTGATAAAAATAAATATTTATCACATATTAAATATATTTTATTATTTTATATTAAGAATTATGAGTTATTTGCAATGATATATTTTTAATGTAAGTAAAATTATTAATTCTTGCTAGCTCAAAACAAAAATTATTCAATTATTGTTTTACAAGTCAACAAAAAAACTCAGTGTGTAAAAAAGTAATAAATTAACATAATAAAGTTTATACATAAAATATTACATATAATTTTATGTAATATTTATTAAAAAAATTCTATATCACTTATCCATGATTTATTTATAGTATGTGTAATTTTTTTAATTATTGCTCGTTTTGTTTCGTTTTCTATTTGTAAGTTTAAATAACCACCAGCAAAAAAAGCCACACCCATGCATTTAACATTACCCTTAAAAGTATTATTTTGGTTTTGTTGTAGATAGCTGTTTGCTATTTTTAAGGCTTCTTGCTCTGTGTCGGCTGAATAAAGTTGTCTTCTTAGCACAGGCTCGCCATCGCCAACTTTAGTTATTTTTGTTTCGTTTGTTTTTGTATCTTGCCATGTTACTTCGCAAGATTTATAATTTGTTGTCTCTAATTGCTCGAATGATAAATCTATATAATCATCATCATTTAAAAAATATTCTACTCTATCGGCTTTTTTATCTTTGTCAATAAAAATCATTGTTTGATTTTTTATACTAAAAGTTAAATCCAAATCATCTGCTATCTTTTCACAAAATGCGGCATCGCTTAAATCGTGCTGTTCTAATTCCACAACATCATTCATTTTATTAAAATTTATCTTTGTTTTTAAACCATGCTCGCTTGCTACACTCTCTAAAATCTTTTTATAGCTAAGGTTTAAAAATGATCTGCTTTTTTATCTTTTAAGTTACTCATAAAATTAGCAGATATTGCTTCTATGTTGTAACTTTTTTTATAATTTGTTTTTATTTTGGCAATAACAAAATAACCAAGAAAATAACCATCTATATAAATTTGTATATTGTCTTTAACTCGTGGTATTGCTCCGCCATAAGCTAGCGTTATATTTAATTTATCGGTTTCTTTGCTTTCGTTATCTTCAATACTTATATTAACCCAATCCATCAAAGCAGTTTTATCAACACCGTTATATAAAATTTGCACTTTTGGTTTTTTATATTCTGATCTTAATCCCATAAGTAAACAACCTTTTTAACTTTTTTAACTTCAATATCGGGGAAAAATACTATATCCCCACTTTGAAGCGTGTTTTTATTTAATAAATGCTCGTTTTCTCTTAAAAACTCACTATAAACATCAGTATCTAGTGTTTTATATTGTTTATAACAAAGCATATCGAGCGTGTCGCCATCTTTAGCTAAATACTTCATTTTCTTAACTCCTCTTCAAATATCTCGTTAGCTCTTTTTAATAGTTTATTTGTTTCATCTATGGCTAAAGCTACTAGCCCTTTTTTTAGTTTTTTTGGTGCGTTGTAATTTCGTGGCTGTGTGAATTTAATTCCTTCTTTTGTTTTGTAGCTTGATGGTATTTTGTTGGAAGTAGACACAATAAAGCCATCAATTTTATTAGCTTTTGAACTAATTAAAAACTTACTATCACGACTGCGTGGCTTTTGTAATGCAAAGCCACTAGCAACAACTTTATTAATTCTGCTTATTGTTATTTCTACTCCATTGATCTTTTCTTCTTTTGGTAGACTAGCAATTGACATTCTCTTGTGATAAGTAAAAATTTTTATATCTAAATCATCTTGCTCTGCTCTTTTTGTTTTTGTGTGTTTTCTTATTAGCTGCTTTTTAAACAATGTTTTGTTAAAAAGCATATTTATCTGTTCTTGTTTTGCTCTCGTAAGAGTTCTATTCATAGCGTTTCTTACTTCTCTCTTTGCTTGCTTTAATATATCATCGTTATTTTTACTCAATGACATACCCCGATATTTTGATATTTTTTGTGTAGTATGTAACGCCATTAAAAGAGCTTTTGACAAAGTTTGATACACTTTGGGTAAGTTTATTAATTAAAATTTGTTTATTGTCTGCTAAATCAAAGCTTGAAAAAGATAAAGGCTCGCCTTTTTTAACCAGCTCTTCAAACCCTGTAAAGTCTTTTATATCATCAAGCAAAATAGTAGCATCAAAACTAATATCATCTTCAACGCCTCCAAGATGGCTATATACTGGTTTTGTGATAGTATTTTGTTTATCTATGTTTATTGTTGTGGATTTTGTTAAATTGCTTATATTGTGTTTGACTTCAAATATATATTTATCAATTACAATTAACATTTTACCCCTTGTAATTTTTTTAACCAATTTTATGCAAAAACTTATCAAAAATATACAATGGATAACGCCCAATTCTTAAACCTTAATTTCCGATAAATTCGCCATATACAAAACCTTAATTTCCGATAAATTCCCAATATACTAAAATCAATACTAGCCACTATAACAACGCACTCCACAAAGGTTTTAAAAAAACGCGATTGCAATTAAAACTCTTAATTGTGTGCATTTTAGCTATAAAAAAATATATAAAAAATAGGCTTTAAACTTAAATGATTTTATAAATATAAACGGGTCCTTCTCAAGAAACTTTTTAAACTGCGGTGGGCCTGCCCGAAAGAAAGAGATTTATAAGAAAGCTTAAGGGGGTTCATTTTCGTTTTTATCGTATTCTTAGCAATATTTTTAATAAAAAAATAGGCTTTAAACTTAAAAAATAAAAGAAATTTATTTTAAAAAACAATAAATTTTAAAAAAATTATTAGTTTTTTTGATTTTTATTGGTAAAAAATGATAAAATAAAGAATGTAAAAAAATACTTTTTTACTTTTGTTTATGAGCTACTGACTATTAAAACACACTTTTAAAATTTAAAAAAACATACATGAGAAAAATTATAAATATTTTTGCAAACTCAATTTTTATAAAGCCGAGATTAAATTTAACAGAGTGGGCTAAAGAGTTCAGAATTTTATCACGCGAAAGCTCATCAAATTATGGAAGATTTAAACCTTTTTCTTATCAAATAGAGCCTATGAACGAAATATCAAATCAAAAAAGGCGTAAAGTAGTTTTACTTTGGGCTTCCCGGCTTGGGAAAAGCGAGATGATAAATAATACTATAGGCTACTATATTCATCAAGAGCCAAGCACAGTATTATTTATGCTCCCAAATGAAAACGACGCAGAAGACTACTCAAAACGGCGACTTACTCCTATGATTAGAGACTGCAAAGAGATAAACGCACTTATAAACTCAAACGATTCAAACAATACGATATTAATTAAAAACTTTCGTGGTGGCAACTTAGCGCTTGTAGGCTCAAACTCTCCATCAAAACTAGCATCAAAACCCATCAAGGTGCTTTTAGTTGATGAGGCTGATAGGTGTGAAGCTACGAAAGAGGGCGATAGTATAAAACTAGCAGAAAAAAGAACGATAACATTTGCAGATAGAAAAATAATCATAAGCTCAACACCTACGATAAAAGGTAGTTCAGCTATTGAAGCAGAATTTGAAAGTTCTGATAAAAGATTTTTTTATGTAACTTGCCCCCATTGCGGGTTTAAACAAACTCTTAAATTTGAATATTTAGTTTGGGACAAAGACGACAAAGAAAAACCACTATATGACACGGCTAAATATCAATGTGCGGAGTGCGGCTCACTACTTAGCGAACAAGAGAAAAACGAGGCGGTAAGAAATGGCGAGCGGATAGCAAAAAATCCACACTCAAAAACTGCAGGCTTTTTTCTAAATGCAATTTATAGCCCCTTTTTTAAAATGAGTGATATTGCAAGAGATTGGTATGAGAGCAAAAACGACCAGCTAAAGTTACAAACTTTTATAAATACTATTAAATGCGAGAGTTTTGAGCCTCCAGCGGTTAAGTTTAATGAAAACGAACTATATAACAGACGCGAAACATACACTGCTAACAACTTCCCTGTGCAAGTTGAGTTTATCACTGCCGGCGTTGATATACAAGATAACAGAATAGAAATTAATTTCATAGGTTGGGCGCGTGGGCTTGAAGCTTATAACCTTGAATATATACAATGCTGGGGCAACACAGACCAAGATAAAGTGTGGATGGATACATACAAAGAATTAGTTAAAAAATTCAAAAGAGAGGATAATAAAACGTTTATTGTATCTCTTGTTTGTATCGATAGTGGCTTTAATGCTGAAAGAGTATATAGACTTGTTAGCCTTGATAAAAGATTTATAGCAACAAAAGGGCTAAGCGAACAAAGCTCAAAAGCTAGTTTTTTAAATAAATTAAAAAATATACAAAAAGGCGTTAAATTTATGCCTATTGGAACATACGCAGGTAAAAATGAATTATACAGACTTTTAAGTATAACAGAACACGGCGATGGATACTTTCACTACAATGAGAGCTATACGCAAGAGTTTTTTAACCAGCTAACAGCTGAGAAAATAGAAAAAGTAAAAGATAAAAACGGATACACAAAACTAAGATGGGTAAAAACAAGAGAGCGTAACGAAGCATTAGATATAACTTTACTAGCATACGCCGCTGCAAAACTTCTAAAAATATCAAAAAGAAAGAAAAAAGTAGTGAATAATGGAAAAAGTGCATAAAAACTTAATGATTAAAAAAACAAGATATGATATGACAATTAGCATAGAGTGCGCCTCAAAATTCGAACAACTATGCGAAGCTTACGAATTAAAAAAAATCAGACATGGCAGACTTGATAATAAACTCGTTTTGTGAAGGCAATCTCGTATATAAGCACTACTTGCAAAACCTAAGAGTAAAAAAACAATCAATAAAACAAAAAGCAATCAAAGATTTATCACTTTTTGGAGATTTGGATTGATAGTAACTACAAACGAGCTAGGCGATATACTCTCTTTGACTAGCAGGAGAATTCAAGATCTAGAAAATGAAGGCGTTATAAATAAAGTTGCTCGTAATAAATGGGATTTAAGAGATTGTGTTGATAAGTATTTGGATTATAAAATATCAAACGCGACAAGCTCATACGGGCTAACAGAAGCAAGAGCAAAAAAAGAGCTAGCAGACGCAGAGCTAAAAGAGCTTATTTTGGCAGAAAAAAAAGGCGAAGTTATAAGGCTTGATAAATTAGAGAAAGAATTAAGTGATATAGCTTCAACACTATCAAACAAGCTTTACAACCTACCAAATAGGTTAAAACTAAATATAGCTATTAGTGATGAGGTAGAAATTCATCTTATTAAAGAACTAGAAGAAATTTTAAAAGAGCTTAAAATACCAGAAAACTACAATGGCTAATATCTATTAATATTTTTTTTAAATCCCTTGTATAAAAATAAATAGTGCTTTTGTTAATTTTTTGGTTATGGAAGCACTGGAAAAAATTAAAAAAATAGATGAAGCTATAGATAATGTGTTATCAAATCTCGGTAACGGCATAGAGATAAAAGAATACTACATTGACAATATAAGAATTGTTAAACGCTCACCGCTGGAGCTCATACAAGAACTAAGACGTATAAAAAAGCTAATAATATCAGATATGCAAAAGCAGAAAAAAAGCTTTAAATTTATATTTGGAGATAGCTTTTAATGAATATATTTAAATCATTTTTTAAATCATCAAAAACTAAAACAGGCTTTTTTAAACCAAAGCCAAAAATAAAACTTTTTAGGTACCCAAGCCTTGAAGCACCAGAGATAAACAAAGCAGAGCTATCAAGACTTATAAGAAACACAGACCCTGATAACGCCAACAAAATACTAAGAAATCAAGCAAGAAGCATAAGCACTGCTGTAAGCTTAGCAAGTGGCTTTTTTGATACGCTTGATTCTGAAATTTTAGGTGAAAGTGGATTTATTTTAGACATTGCTACTCAAAACAGAAAACTAAACACAACTATACAAAACGCTTTCTATGAGTGGGAGCAAAATTGTTGCTTGCATGGAGTATACGACTTTGAAGATTACGAAGAGCTTGTATTAAATGCACTTTATCGCGACGGCGAGGCATTTATCCGCATTGTTAGGGGCGATAGCTTAAAAATAGAGCTAATCGATGCGGACGACATAGATAACGATTTTAACGACGATGCTTTAAATATAAGATGTGGCATACAAAGAGCAAGTAAAAACAGTATAACCCCAATAAGATATTATGTTAAAAACTCTGAACGCGAACGCATAGGCATAGATGCAAAAGACATAATACATATTAAAAAACCACTCATTGCAAAACAAGTAAGAGGTAACTCAAAACTTGCAAGCTCTATATTAGACATACACCAAAAAGATAAATTTAAAAAAGCAGAATTGAATCGTGCAAGACTTAGCTCCGAAGCAACAGGATTTTATACAAGAAAAGATGATGGAGCGATAGGCGATGCCTTAAAAGGATGGGATGAAGAAACAGGCGAGTTTTTAGAAAGTGAAGAAGCACAAGCCCCAGAAACTGTAAGCGTTGGGACTATGAATGTGCTAGATGAAGGATACGAGCCAAAATTTATAGACCCGCACAACCCTACAAATATCGAGTTTTACCTAAAAAGCACAAATCAAGAAATAGCCCGCTCTCTTGGCGTTTCTTACTCAACCTTAACTGGTGATTTAAGGGAGGTAAATTATAGCTCACTTAGGCAAGGTGCTACGTCGGAACGTAGAGGATTTAGACGCACACAAAACTTTATACGTAGAAAAATGCATAACGTGATTTTTAAAGAATGGCTGCTTATCGAGCTTTTAAACGGCAAGATAAGACCAAACGCTTATAACTTAATTTTAGCTCATTTTTCTTTTAAGCCTCAAGGCTGGGAGTATATAGACCCAAACAAAGAAGTTGCAGCAAATGCAAAAGCAATCGAAAGTGGTTTTAAAACACGCGTTGAGGTTTTACGTGAAAAAGGTATCGAGTATGATACTTATATAGATGAAAAAGAAAAAGAAAAAGAAATCGTAAAAAAACTAAAAGAAATTGAAGATATACAAAATTCAAGGAGCGATGATGAATAAAGATTTTTTAAAAGAGTTGCAAAACTTTAGTATCTCTTTTGCAAAAGATACTGCTTTTGATGATGAAAACAAAACTATAAGCTTTGTAGCTTTATCAAAAGACAATCTACATAAAAGGACGAGCTTTTGGGGTGATGAATACTATTTAAGTGTAGATACATCAAATGTTAAATTTAATGCAAAAACACTATACAAAGACCATAACCCTACATTTGAAAACGCAATCGGCAAGATTGTAGATGTTAAATTTGAAAACGGCACGATAAAAGCCAAAGTGCAGTTTAACGATGAGGTAAGAGAGTCAAAAGAAGCCTACGCAAAATATAAGGCAGGCTTTTCTAACTCTGTCAGTGTTGGTTTTGGCGAGTATAAAGTAAAGGAGATGGACAAAATAGATGGAATAGACCATTACCAGATCTATGAAGGCGAGATTATAGAGCTTTCAGCGGTTTGGCAAGGAGCAGACAAAAACGCAGTAGTATCAAAATTTAATAAATCAATTAAACAAGGAGGGCAGATGCCAGAAGCAATCAAAAAGCTGCAAGAAGAATCAGCACAAGACACACAAAAACTACAAGCAGAGCAAGAAGTGCAAACTTTTAGCAAAGCAGGACAAGCACAAAACGAAGAAAGAGCAAACATAATAGAGCTAGCTAAAATAATGGGGCGTGAAAAAGAAGGGCTAGACGCTATAAGCGAAGGCAAGACTTATGCACAATTTTCTAAAGAAATGGCAGCATTAAATTCACAAAGTGAGGTTAAAAAAGTGAATATAATCACAAATAAAACAGAAGATGCAAACTTTTCACTTGCTAAAATCATAAGATCAGCAGTTGATAGGAACATAGACCTATCAAGAGAAATGCAAAACAGCGGCAAAGAAATCGGCAGATTCGCATTACCCGATGAATTCATAGCACAATTTAACGACACAATCACAAAAACATCTAATACAGGCGATATAGTAAATCAATCATACAGAAGTGATTTATTAGTGGACCAATTAAAGCAAGAAAGCAAACTTCTAGGACTTTGTACGTGGCTTACAGGACTTCACGCAGCAGTTACAATTCCAAGAGATACATCAAACATTACCGCTGATTTTGTAGAAGAGGGCGGAACAAGAGACGCTGAAAAGCTAGCATTTGATAACATCAAACTAGCACCGCACACTTTAAACGCGAACATAGTTATAACAAGAACTATGCTAAATATGGCAGCTATTGACCTTGAAAGCTTTGCATTTAAAAAGCTAAAAGAAGCTATACGCAAAAAGCTAGAGCTTACTATGCTTTATGGCGTTAGCGTCGTAAAAGGTTTATTTGACACTAGCGGGATACCAACAGTGCAAAATTATATGAAAACCCCAACACTTGATTTAACTTTAAAATTTGGCGATTTGCTTGACGCATCAGGTGCTAACACAGACCACGCCAAATTCTTTTTAAACGGCACAGATATAAGCAAGCTAAGAGCTACAAAACGTGGCGAAAGCTTAGACAGAATGCTTATTGATGTAGGCGATACAGATTTGCAAGGCTATCAGTACTTTAAAAATAACAACTTAAAATCAGGCGATGTGATTTTTGGTAATTTTGAAGATATATATGTAGGTGCGTTTGGTTCGCTTGAAGTATTGCCTTTAATGCAAAGGGGCGGGGATGTGTTGTTGCAGGCATTTTATGATATAGATATTAAATTTGCACGTGAGAAATCATTCGCAGTATCTAAGACATCAGAATAACAAAAAAAAGAAAGGCAATCAATGAGAAAATTTAAAGTTTTATACCCAACAAGAATAATGGATAAAATCTATAAGGAAGGCGAGACTGTAGAGTTTTCGCCAAGCACTGATAGAAACTTTATAGCAAGACTCCAAACAATAAAAGCTATTGAAGAAATAATCGAAGAAGAAAATCAAGAAAATTCAATCGATGATTTGATTAATGGCGAATTTGATGAGGTGGACCAGTTAGATGCAGAGCCACAAGACAAAAAGCAAAGAGCTAAAAAGCAAAAGTAATCAATATGATAAATCTTGAAATGGTAAAAGCTGATATGCTAGCTATCATAAATCAAAGTGCAAGTATTGATTTTACACTTAAAAAAGATGAAAGCGTAAGAAAATGCCATTTTAATAAATACTCAAAAGTCATATATGATAATGGGGCGGTAGGGACAGAGATAACCGCCCTAGTAACGATACAAAACAACGAAGATATAAAATTAAAAGATATTATAGAAATTTTAGGCGTAGAATACGAGATAACAAAATTAATAACAGAAAGCCAAGTTTTAAAGCGATTATTTTTAAGAGAGTTATAATAATGCAAGAGATAAGAGAATTAAACATCACTAAGCCCACACATCAAGAACAACCGCCAAAAAATCAAAGAAGCGAAATAATAAGCGGTTTAAAACAACATCTTAGCGAACTTAATTATAATATTGAGGTATTTGAAATTTATGTATTTGACAAAGAAACATTACCGCTTATAGTTATAAAAGATAGTGATGATGATGTAGATGTTGTAAGTTTTGAAACAATAAGGCATACATTAAGTGTTAGTATAATTTTAATAGATACATCATACACAAAAAACGATGAACTTGTAAAAGAAGTTTTACATAAAATGAAGAGCTTTAATTCTAAATTTAATACAAAAATATTAAACGCAATTAATAGGTCTACAATTCAAGTATTAGATAAAGATTATGTAGCGACAGAATTAAAAGTAACATTTACTTATCAAACCGAACTTTGGAGCTTGTAAAATGCAGTTTATAGGCAGTATTTGTGAAATTAGCGAAGATAAAAGCCTTGTGAGGGTTGATTACTTAGGCACAAAAACAAAAATGATACCTTACGTGCAATTTGCTAACTCTTTTAAACGTTCATTCTCGCCCCCACGCATAGGCGAACAAGTTATAGTGCATCAGCTAAGAGACAACGGGCTTAAATATGCCATAGGTGCTATCTTTAACACAAAATGTAAAGAGCCATTAGGTGTAAGCCAAACAAAAGAGATAACAGAGTACGAAGACGGAACGATAATAAGCTATGATACTTCAAACTCAACACTTGAGATAAAATCACCTAAACTTATAAATTTAGCATGTGATAATTTAACAATTAAAGGCAATATAAAAATAATAGGCAATATAACGCAACAAGGAAGTATAAAAATAAGCGGGGAGATAACAGATAGCAGGGGTAATTTAACTACACATAGTCATAGAGATACAGACGGAGGAACAAGCCTACCACGCTAAAAATCCCTTGTATAAAAACAAAAAAGCACTTTGCTAATATAAGCCCAAATAAACAAAAAAAGGCAAAGTGTGTATCAAATATCAATAGATGAAAACATAGCGCGCATAGCAAAAACAACTAAGCTAACTAAAACGCTACGCCCAACTTTTGGGCTTGATAAATACATTGATAAACAAATCACGCTAAGTAGATTATTACAAATCAAGCAAGAGCTAAAAACTCAAATAAAAGAGTATGAACCAAGAGCGAAAGATTTAGCTATTGATATTGATGTAGGCATAGACAATAAGCTAGATATAAAAATAAGATATAGCGTTAAAGACTCCGAACTTACAAACACTCTAAGGTTGGAAATATGAGAACTCCAAAATTTATAAAACCATTAGACATCGAAAAAGAACGCCAAAGCATAATCGAAGAGTTTAAAACAAAAAGTAATAAGCTTGATTATGTTCCTCTTGTAGGCGATGATTATATGACGCTTATAGATATATTTTTGTTTAGATTAAATAACTTCTTTGAGCTAATCAACATAAAAATAGCAAATAATTATCTAAGTTTTAGCACAGGCGAGTATTTAGACGAGCTAGTCTCACTTATAGGCATTAAGCGTAATGAAGAAGTAAGACCTATAGCACAAGTTGAAATTACTGTAAGTTCTGCTACTTTTTTACCAAAAGGAACAAAATTCACAGATGGCAAAGGGCATTTTGCTTATTTGCTAGAAAGTACAGATATACAAGATAGTAAAATAGTCAAAATAGAAGCAACAGAGTATTTTAAAGAAAACTACGAAACTACCATAATTGAAAATAAAAACATCTATGTTAAAAGCGTAACAATGTCATCGCCTTTTAGTGGGTTTAAGGCAAGAGAGAATGACGACGAACTAAGGAAACGCTTTTTACTTGCTATGCATCGTTTTAGTACGGCGGGGAGTGCAAAGAGCTATCTATTTTATGTTTTAAGCGTTGAAGGTATCAGCAAAGCAAATGTATATAACCTAAGTGCTGGAGTAGTGCAAATAGTTTATTTTTCAGACTATGACGAAGATACCGCAAAGCTTAAAATAACAGAAGCATTAAAAGATAAAATACCGCTCACCGATAAGGTAAAGATTAAACCCGCCACAAAAATAAGTCTTGATTTAACAATACAAGTAAAAGTAACGCAAGATTTTATGTTTAACGAAGTTGTCAAAAATATAGATTTTAGAATAAGAGAGTTTTTTAAAACACTTGAGATAGCACAAACACCTCACACTTCAAAGCTTATAGAAGTAGCATTTGATGATAACACAAGAGCAATCGAGATAAGCACCCAAATACCGAAAGCCGATAGAGATAGTATATTAATACTTAACGATTTGCAGATTACAAAGGCTAACTATGCTCGATTTAAGGGCGTATAGTGATGTTTTGTTTCGCATTGATGAGGTAATACAAAATAAGCTAGATGAGTATTTGATATTTGATGATAGATTTTTTATAATCAGAATGATACTAATCGTGCTTTTTTAGCTGATATGTTTGATGTAGAACCAAAAAGCAGAAGCTTAGAAGAAACAAAAGAACTATTAAAAGAGCAAATTAAAACTTATTTTAACGAGGGTACTTTTAATGCTATAGAAAAAGCGCTAAGAGGATTATATGCAGATACTAAAATATCAAATTGGTATGAGTATGACGGCGAACCTTATCATTTCAAGATAGAACTTGACAGCAGTAAAAACGGCGTTAATTTTGATGAGCTTACAAAAGTAGACGAGATAGCAAACACTTATAAAAATGTGCGTTCAGTGTTTGATGGGGCTAGCATAAAAGTAGGCATAAACACAAATATAAATGCCGCATCTTTTACAAGTATATCTGAAGACATTGTTATATATCCCGCACAAATAAAAAATATAAGTACAAATAATAATTACTTCATAGGCTCTTACACAAAACTAGCCGAAATCATAAGCACACAAACTATAAATTTAAAAGGAGAGCTTGAATGAGTCAAAGCACGATGATAACAAATGTGGGACTTAGCAAATTAATACAAGCATCATCTAATAACGGCACTATACAGCTTTCCCATATGGCAGTTGGGGACGGCCAAGGCGAAATAAACCAAGATATGACCGCATTACAAAACGAAAAACATAGATTTTCTATAAATGCTATAACTATAAACGCACAAGATAGCCATATACTTGAAGTTGAAGGCGTTATAAATGCAAACATAGGAGGCTTTTATATACGTGAGGCAGGTATTTTTTGCGATGATGGAAGTTTATTTGCAATCGCAAAAGTTGCTGAAAGTTATAAGCCACTACTTGATGAAGGTAGCGCAAAAGATATAACAATAAGCTTTAAAATTCAGGTATCAAATACAAACTTAATAAACTTAGTAGTTGATAATAATACAGTGCTAGCTACGAGAAAGTGGGTAAATGCATCACACTACACAAAAACAAAAACAGATGAGTTGTTTTTAAAAAAAGATGATGCCGAACAAAGATATCTTAAAAAAACAGATACAATAGATGCTTATACCAAAAGCCAAAGCGATAATAAATATGCTAAAAAGAGTGAACTTAATGACAAGCTAAACACATCAACATTTAACGATGAAAAGTCAAACTTTCTACTTAAAAGTGCTGTGACTAATTCATTAACATCATAAAGTACTGCTAATGCTTTATCAGCTAATCAAGGCAAAGAGCTAAAAAGACTAATAGATAACTTGGCATCAACTGTAAACAACAAAGCCGATACAAGCAGAAGTTACACTAAGAACGAAAGCGACAATAGTTATATTAAAAAACAGATGCAACAGATACCCCATCATCTAACAAAATAGCAAAATACAACAGTAGTTCAAATCTAAAAGCTTATCAGTTTCAAATGACAAAAAGTAGCGATAGCGGGATGAACTCAAGTTCGTATATTGCTTACATGAACAGTGATGGACTTATATTTAAATCAAACATATCAAACTTTTTAAACGCAATAAATGTTTATAACAAATCAGAAAGCGACAATAGATATGTTCAAAAATCTGATAATGATGGAGTTCCACCAGGTACAATCATAGCATTTGCAGGGAACATATCAAATAAGCCATCTGGCTTTTTAGAATGTAATGGCGCTAGTTTAAGTAAGTCTACCTACTCAAAACTTTACTCAGCAATAGGCACTACCTACGGTGGTAGTGGAAGTAATTTCAACCTTCCTGATTTTAGGGGGATGTTTCTGCGTGGCGTTGGTGGTAATGCTGCAGCACTTGGCACAAAACAAGGCGATGCTATTAGAAATATTCAAGGGAAAATATCTCTTGTTCGACGAGGGTCTTATGAAAAGAATGAAGTTAGCGGAGTGTTTGCATATGATAAAAGCTGGAGCGCTGCTCTCAAAAGCGGAAATGAAGATTCATGGGGTTCTACTGCATCCTTTGACGTTTCAAGAGTAGTCGCAACAGCAAACGAGAATAGACCACAAAACTTTGCAATTTATTGGTTGATTAAATATTAAATAAAAGGATGAGTGATGAAAATTTATAATTACGATGCTATAACAAAAGAGTTTTTAAATGAAAGTGAAGCAGAGCTTAGCTCACTAGAAGAAAACGTATATTTAATACCAGCAAATGCAACTGACATAAAACCACTAAAAGCAAAATCAGGGTTTGCGATTTGCTTTATAAATAACGAGTGGGTTTATAAAAGGGATCTAAGAGATAAAACATTTTATCACACAAAAACACAGCAAAGCATTGTGGTAGATACGCTTGATTTTGATGATGGGGAATATACAGAGTTAGAGCCTTTTGATGATAGCTTCTGGGACGGTAAAAAATGGGTAAAAAGCCCTATCACAAAAGAAAAGCTTATACAAGAATTTAAAGACAGAGTGCAAGCTCATTTAGATAAGGAAGCACAAAGTCACGGATACGATAATATTGTATCAGCTTGCAGCTATGCTGGGTATGAAAACGAGTTTAAAGAAGAGGGCGAAGCTTTTGGTAAGTGGCGTGCGAAGGTGTGGAAAAAGTGGTATATATTTTTAGCGGAAAAAGGAAATCAAGACCCTAATACAATAAAGATTGATGAACTTTTACAAGACTTACCAGATCTTGAATTACCAAAAGAGAGTAATTAAACATGCAAAACATAAAACGTGTAATCGTTAAACCGTTTAGCAAGGATAAGTTTGAACTTGCTGAGGACTTTATCTTTGGTTATATAAAAGTACCAAAAGGCTACAAAACCAATGGTGCAAATATACCACGCTTATTGTGGTCTTTGTTTCCGCCAAACGCACCTGAATATTTATCAGCCATTGTAATACACGATTACTTATGTGATGTAGCTGATAGCACTGTCAAAGATAACATACTTAAAAATGTAAACTTTAAGTACGCCGATGACATGCTTCTAAAAGCTCTTTTAACTTTGAGTGTGAATAAATTTAAGTCTAGGCTGTTTTATTATAGCTGTAGAGCGTATCACAAACTAAGGTATAAACAATGATCAAAGATTATATTAATTATATCTCTTACTCCCTTATAGTTGTTTGCTTTTTATGGATAAATCATTTAAATAATAAAATAGATGAACTGAGATACAGACTAAACACGAGCAAGATAACAAATGAGCTTTATATCTCAAACCTTAGTGACTGTAACTCTAAAATAAAACTTCAAAATGAGAAGCTAAAAATTCTAAGAGTAGATAAAGAAAAACTAAATAATGAGCTTATAAAACTTGATGATAAATTTAAAAAGATAACAACACCAAAAGCAAATAGCAAGTGTAATGTAAAACTAAAATACTATGAGCAACTTTTTAAGGAGCTTTCGTGATGAAAACAGAAACTAAAAACAGAAATTGTAAGTTTGTATTTTATATCTTTGTAGTTGTTTTTTTGATTATCTTAGCAGGTTGTGCTGATAAGCAAGTGATAGTAAAAACAGAATATAAAGATGTATACGTGCCAGTGAAATGTAAAGTAGAGCTACCAAATAAACCAGCGTTTGATGAAAAAAATCCACAGACAGCAAAAGAGCTATCTAAATACTATAAACAAATAGAAATACTTTTAAAGGAATGTATAGATGAATGATATCTTAATATTTTTTGAAAAAAATAGTTATTTGCTTTGGATAGCAATTATTGGTCTTGTGGCTGGATTTTTAAATGATAAGTATAGTGAAGATAAGACAAATACAAGAAAGATAGCCAACTTCTTTACAGGTGCAATATCTAGTATGTTTTTTTGTTGGATTGCTTATGAAATATCATACTATTTTACAGACCATGAAAGATTATCTTTGGCCGTTGGTGGGTTTGTCGCTTGGAGAGGTGCTGAGTGGATAAATAGCATAGTTGATAAATTCATAGAGACAAAAACAACGAATAAAGGGAGTGAATGAAAACATTATACATACATAGATTTAAAAATATTCATGATGGAACAATCGGAAGATTTGAGTTAAAAGACGCAAACCTATCGCTTTTGTAAGGCGTAACATTAGAACCAAAAGGCGAGGACTGCGAAACTCCAAATCAAGACAAAAGAATACCAGCAGGAGACTATAAAGCGATATTTTACAGAAGCCCGCGTTTTAAAAGAAGATTACCGCTTTTGTTTAACGATAAAGTTAAAAAAGTTAGATACATTTTGATCCATAACGGCAACTTCCCGCAAGACGCTGAGGGGTGTTTTTAGTGGGGAATAGAAGCGACAACAAAGGAATTTATAATTCTGTGGCAACTTTAAGTAAATTGCTTGAACTTATAAATTACGATAATTTTGAAGTAAAGATAATAAATCAATTTTAAAAAAAGGAGATATAATGCCTAGCAAATACGGCGTTAATGTAGAGCTTTATAACGGCTCACTAAACCCATACGAGATCAACAATCAAAGACCAATAGCGATAGTTGGTGATGATAGCACATTAGCAGCGGGGTTATATGTATATAGTTCAGTTAATGATGCGATTGCTAAAGTAGAGCGCGGAAGTGTAAAAAATGCACTTGATGATTTAAAGGCGTGTGGGATACACACACAAGTGGTATTAAATGTTTTTGCACCAAGCACAGAAGAGGACGAAGAAACAAAAAAAACAAGCAAATTTAACATCTTGCATAAACGCAGTAGATGAGCTTAAAAAAGCTCAAAGCATAGTAATGACAAAACCGAAATTTATAGCTGCCCCTGAATATAACGATAACGGAGTATATGAAAAACTTAAACAAGTAGCCGAGTATCTGAGGGCGGTATATACTATTGAAATAAATGCAACAAACGAAACCACCGCAAAATCTGCAGTAACAACACTACAAACAAAAATGGCGATAATCACTTATCAAAAAGTAGCTAGAGTAGATAAAACAGTAAGACCTATGAGTATGTTTTTACTAGCTCTTTACGCCAAAGTGATGGCTAAAACCGAGTATGGGTTTTCACAAACATACTCAAACAGAGTAATACCAGATATTACAGGATTAGTTGATACAGTTGAATATATCCAAGGCGTTGATTGTGAGGCTGATAGACTAAGAGGTGAGGGCATTACTGTAGCTTTTGTAGATGATGGAATTCGCGCGTGGGGAGGCGAAACAAGAGATGAAGACTTTTCTAGCTTACATACATATGTTATATTTTACACTGCCATAGAAACCATATTTGAAGCACAAAAAAGAGCTATAGATAAAAGAATGCGTGATGTGCTTAAAAATGTAGTAGATAGCTTAGAAGCTTTTTATCGTAGACTTGTAGCTAATAACGTTGCGGTTGGTTTTGAGGTAAGTATCCCACTTGAGCTAAACACAAACGAAACCATAAGCGAAGGTAAAATCTACATACAACACAAAGTGCAAGAGATGCCACTAATCAAAAACATAACAAATAGAATTTACAGGGTTACAGAATACTCACAAGTTCTAATCGAGGAGCTTTAAAAATGAATAGACTTGAACTTAAAGGCAGCATATACGAAGCAAGAGAAGAGGTAACAAAAGCACAAAATTTAAAAAACAAAATGAAAAATGATCTTGTAGGCTCTTTGAATGAGCCTTTAAATTTTAATTTGCTTTTTGGATATTTAGAAAGCTTAAAAACAGCAGATGAAACAATCAAATCAAAACAAAAAGAGATAAAAGATTTGCAAGAACAATTAAACGATACAGAGGAGCTTTAAAAATGAATAAATATGAACTAATGGGGCGAATAGTAGAACAAAAAGAGATAGCCGCCAAAACAAAAGAAGCCTTAGCCGAACTAAAAGAGGCTATAGTGTCATCTTTAAATAAAAAGTTTTTACCTAGCGTATGGGATGAACTAACTAAAAACTATAAAAATAAAAGTATATTGTTAAGCAATACTTTTTTAAAAATAAAAGAGTATGAAGATGAGCTAAAAACACTTGGTAATGAAAACATAAAGGAGTAAGAAAATGTTAAAAGCACAAGCAATAACAGGCGGAAACCTTTTTATTGATGGGGTAGGTTGTTTTGGCGAGTTGGTAGATTTTGAAGCACCAAAATTCGAGCATGAGACACTAGAAGCGAATTCAGAAGTTGGCAAATATGAGCTAGTATTACCAACGCTAAAACCGCTATCAGCTAAATTTACTGTAAATAACGTAAGTGATGTATATTTTTCACTACTTAACACAAAACAACATCAAAAGGTTTATATCAAATCAAACAACACAGGAAGCGAAGGAACAGAAGTATCAATAATAGCTACTTTTACCGGTAGCGTAAAAATACTAGAAACGCCAAAGTTTGAAATGAATAAAGAGGCGAATATGACAATTGAAATGAATTGTTATATAGTTAAATACGAAGTAGATAAAAAAGCTGTATTGGTTTATGATATAGAAAACAAAGTATATTCTGTAAATGGCGATGATTTATACGCCACTATAAGAAAAAACATATCATAAATTAGTGATGAGGTTATAGCGTCTTATAAACAAGACGCTTTAAAAATATAAAAAATCAAGGAGTAAAAAAATGGGACTTAAAAAAATAGAATTACCACAAAAAGAGTATACTTTTTCAGACGGCCAAACAGTAATTTTAAAATCGCCAACTTTAGCACAAATGCAAAACATCCAAAAAAGAACAAGTGATGACATAGAACAAATAAAACTTATGCTTATAGAAATGAGTGATGGAGAACTTGACAAGGAATTTTTAGGAAGTTTGCCGATTAATGAATGGGCGAACCTTGCTAAAAATATAAGTGAGTTTATAGGCATAGACATAAAAAACTAACAGAGGGCATTGCTCTTATAGGGCATTGCCTACATTTTACATATAGTGATATTATGAACTTAGATTTTAATGAGTTTGTAGAATATTACAATATATCAACAAGGCTAATCCAAATTTGAATTGGCCTTTCTTTTCTTAAATATAAAATATAAAATTGCTAAGGGGATAATCCATACCCATGCATAAGTTGCTACCATCCACTCTGCCGCTATATAAACAAGAATAATAAAAATAATCATCATAACCCAACCAAAAAGATTCGCAAACGCTACGACAATATCATCCATTGCTATTAGCTCCATTGTATTTTTTAAGCTTAACTATTTGTTATTGTATCATAATAAATAATTATAAGGCTTTTTTATGGCAAAACCTATATTAACCTTTGGAATGGATTTAAGCGATTTTAACAAGGCGATGAGTGTTGTAAATCGTGAAACAAGAAGTTTTAGCAATCAATTAAACAAAGTAACAAAAGATGCAATGACTGCTTACAAAAAAGGGCTACAAGAATTAAAGGCCAACCCACTAGCAGATCAAAAAGTAAAAGAAAAGCTAGACAAATTAAAGCAAGACCTAATCAAAGCCACATCTACAAAAATACGCCTCAATATAGATGAAGCAACAAAGAAAATAATGAACCTTAAAGGCGAAGCATTGGCAGCCTTTGCATCTATAAGTGCAGTAAAAGCCCCTATAAAAACAGCTATAGATTTTGAAAGTGCTATGGCTGATGTTAAAAAGGTAGTTGATTTTGACACTCCCGAAGAAGTAAAGCTATTTTTAAATAAGCTTTTAAAAATGAGTCAAATTATACCAATGACCGCAGAAGGCTTATCACAAGTAACCGCTGCAGGCGCTCAAATGGGTATAGCAAAAGATGAGTTATTTAAATTTACTGAACTTGCATCAAAAACAGCAGTAGCCTTTGACATAACCGCCGAACAAGCAGGGGACAGCATAGGGAAGATAAAAAACATCCCATCTCTTAGCATAGACGAAACGGGCGAGATGATGGATGCGATAAACCACATATCAAACAAAAACGCCGCCAAAGCCTCCGAGATAGTGGAAGTAATGAAGCGTATATCAGGCATAGGTAAACAAGTAGGCATAAGCAAAGAACAAACCGCCGCACTTGCTACTTCTTTTATCGCACTTGGTAAGGCGCCAGAAACAGCAGCAACTGCAAGCGAAGCACTACTTAAAAAGCTAAACAATATAAAATCAGCCACACCAAAAGCACAAAAAGCGTTTAGCGATATGGGGATAGATATAAACGACTTTTCAAACGCTATGAAGAAAGACGCGCAAGGGACTATACTTAAATTTCTTAGTGCTTTGCAAAAGGTAGAACCACAAAAAAGAGGAACACTCTTAACTTCTATAATGGGCTTAAATTATGATAGCGACATTGCTACTCTTATAAGTGGTATAGATATATAAAAAAGCACTAAACGAAGTAAGCAGTAAAGATAATTTCAAAGGCTCAAATGAAGCAGAGTTTAAAGCAAGAAGTGCAACGACTGCCAACTCTTTGCAGATGGTTAAAAACTCTTTTACTGCTGTGGGTATAAGCATAGGTAATATATTTTACCTTATGTAAATAAAGCCCTTGATGTTGTTAGCTCTTTTATCAAAAATATAAGTGAGTTCGCGCAAAACAATGAATCGCTTATAAAAGTTATAGGGCTTGGCGTTGGGGCTTTAGTCGCTTTAAAGACTGCCTTTTTAGGCGTAAAGTTTGTAGGTGCATTAGCTACGATAAGCTTAAATGGATATAGGCAAATGCTTATAAAACTTCCTTTTGATTGTTTAAAACTTGGCGGGGCGGTTGGCGATTGTAATATAAGCTTATCAAACATGAGACAACACCTATCAAATAATACATTATCATTAAATAAAATCAAACAAAGCATAATAAACAATATAGCGTATTTTAAACTATATGCTTTATCTGTCGGCGGAGCTAAAGGCGTTATACAAAATTTTGGTAGTGCGTTGATCTCTTTAGTCGCAACGCCTTTTAAAATGCTTTTGGCTGGATTTTCTGCGATAAAAACAGCACTTATAGCATTGACTACAACCCCTATAGGCCTAACCATTACCGCAATAGCTACTGCGGCTTTTTTGGTTTATAAGTATTGGGAACCTATAAAGGCTTTTTTGGGTGGCATTTGGGATGGACTAAAAGAAGGCCTATCTCCGATAATACAAACCATATCTGTAGCATTTGCACCACTAAAACCAATATTTAGTTTTATATCTGATTTTTTTAGCTCTTTGTTTTCTCAAAGCGAAGTCACAAAAGAAAGTTTATCAGGCTTTGCAAGTGTTGGTAAAATGGTCGGTAATGTTTTGGTGATGGTTTTTAACGCTATAACTTACCCTTTGCAGATCGTGATAAAATCTATACAATGGATTTTTAAAACAATAGCAAGCTCAAGCGTAGGTAAGTGGCTAGGCGAAAAGCTCGGTATTAGTATCAATGATGAAGATATTAAAAAGCTAAATAGTAATGAATTTAAAACGATAGACATCTCCCAACTAACCACGCAAATGCCAAATGCAATAACACAACAATCAACAGTCAATAATTATCAAAACAACCAAACAACTAAAGGCACAATAGATAAAGTCATAAGCGACAAATATACAAACAACACTCAAAACACTACAAGACAAATAAACGATAATAAAAAGATAGATATACACATGCACGGCACACAAGCCACACCAGAAGCAGTAGCCGTTGCGGTAGCAAGTGAAAGGTATAGTTTTACGGATTAGACTTATGCGCTAACTTGCATTTTTAAACCAAAAGAAGATATAAGTTTCATTATAGTATCAAACTTTGGTTTACTTCCTTTGTGAAAGGTTTTATATAAACTTTCTCTGCCCAGCCCTGTGTCTTTTGCTATTTGGCTCATGCCTTTGGCTTTTGCTATATTGCCAAGTGCGTCTAGTAACTCATCCATATCACCATCGGCTAAGATTTGAGATATATATTCTGCTATGACTTCTTGATTGTCTAAATACTGAGATATATCAAAATCCGTTATTTGTGTTTTACTCATTTTCTAAATCCTTTAAAATTTCATTTGCTTTTTTAATATCATTACTTTGAGTTGATTTATCCCCGCCAACTAATAAAATAATAATCTCATCGTTTTTATTTGTGTAATAAACTCTATATCCTGGACCAGTTGTAATTCTTAGTTCGCTTATATTGTTACCAACTGATTTGCAATCTCCAAAGTTACCATCTTTTATTCTTTCAATTCTTCGCAAAATTGAAACTTTGCCCCTTATATCTTTAAGCTTTATTAGCCATTTTGAAAAGTAATCAGTTTGTTTTATTGTATACATGGATAAATTGTATCCTAAAAGATACTTATTTGTCAATAAAATTAATATAATCAATATTGACAAAAATATATATAAAACTATATTATTATAAATAAAAAAGACACTTTATGAGCTGTAATATAACAGTATCTCTACCAAATGATTTAAATGAAGAGCTTGCAAGTGTAGCAAAAGAGCTAGGCGAGAGTAAAAGTGCTTCGGTTAGGCAAGCACTATATTATTACTTTGATATACTTGATCTAAAACTAGCCGAGCAAAGAGCAAAAGACAAACAAAAATGGCATAGCTTAGATGAGCTTATAAAGCTAAATGATTAGCTATTAGGGTTATCTATCAAAAGATAGATGATAAGCTAATAATATACGTTCTAAAAATTACAGATAGAAAAGATGCTTATTAGTTTTTTAAAAATTAAAAAATTTATTTGACTGTGATAACGCTATAATTTCATTAGCTTTGTAATCTTCATATATACTTTCTATTTTATCGTATATTATAGGTATAATAAATTGCCCATTAATATTGTTTGAGATATTAAAAAGTTGTTGAAGTTTTTCAATATCTACTATTTCAACTTTATCTATTGCTGAAAATCTAGGGGATGTCTTGTTTATTTTATTTACAAAATCTATATATGCTAAATCAAAAGCTGATATTATAACTTGCTTTTTACCATGACCCTCATTACCATTCATATCTTTTATAGAAAATTTTTTAACTGTTGGTGTGTCTTCATATGATAAAAAGAATTTTTGCCCATATAACAAATCCGAATATGATGTAAAAAAAGAGTTAAAATCTGTGATATTGTTGTTAATAATATCCATTTTTGTGTCTATTTTTGCTTTTATTTTCTCAAATATAATTTTTAGCTTATTTTCGTATTCTTCTGTTTTTTGTATATTGTCTATTTGCTGTTCTAATCTTCCTTTTTCTTCCGAGTTAGCTTCTAATTGTTGATTTAATTTAGTATATTCTGCTAGTGACCCTGTTTTTGATAGTTTTTGAAGAATATTTGAGTATTTTTCTGCATATTTCCCCCTTTTTTCTTCTAAAATACTTAAATCTTTATTATAGTTATCTATCTTTTTAATAGTATATTCTAGTTCGTGTTTAATCATTTTGTTATGAAAATTTACTACATTTTCAAAGCTCTTATGCATACTTTCTGTGTAAAATTTAACCTCTTCGTATAATAATTTTAGAGTATTTGTATCTTGTGCAAAAAGACCATTCTCTATATTGTCACGCTGTTTTGTGCTTATTGATATTTTTAGGTTTAAATCTGTTATATGATTTTCTATTTTCATTAAATTAAGCTGAATGTTTTTTAACTCTTCTTCTTCTGCTTGATACTTTGAGTCTATTTCAAAATCATCTCTTTGTTTTGATAATTTTTCTATGTTATTTTTTACTATTTCCAGCATTTGTTTTAAATCTTGAAGATTAAATTTTTGTTTTAGTATTTTTAACTCATCTTCAGTTTTTTTGAGTGTTTTTTCCAATTTGCTTTTTCTATCCAATAAAGTGTCGGCGCTAAAACCAAATAAAGATAAATGTATTTTTTCGTATTCTGAGTCAGATGTGCTTGAAAATAGGTATCTTAATACATTTAATAGTTGCTCTTCGTTTTTTCTTATAAATTTTGGTATAAGTTGCCTAAAGCTAGGTTTTAAAGAGCTATTATTAAAAAATATTTGTTTTAGTTTAGTTTTAAACTCTTCAAATTCTATTTCATTATTGTTTTTAAATATGTAATCTTCTGCTTTGATATTTTCTTTTTTAAAATATATACTTCTAAGTATAGTATAAGTGATATTTGGATTTTCTAAGCTATCTTTTATGGTAAGTTTAAATGTTGGAGTGTTGTTTTTTAGAAATTCAAAAATATCGTTATTTGTATTTTTAAACTCTTTGTCTTGATAAATTTGTTTTATATCTCCGCCAAGGCAAAAATCTATACATCTTAAAAGAGTAGTTTTGCCTATGTTATTTGTTGAACCTTGTTCTTCGCTTAACCCTATTATTAGATTAAGCCCTTTTTTGAATGTAATAGTTCTAATATTATTATTAAATTTATCTGTAATTTCCAACTTATCTAAGAACATTTTTTTATAAACCCATTCTCTGTAATATTTACAACATTTATCAAAAATAACCAATCTATAGTCAAAATAAAGTATTTTAAGCTTACTTTATGATGTTTGTTGAAAGAATTATATAAATCAAATATCGTATATTCTTTTTCATTTTCTAATATTTTTATTAATTCAGCCCCTAAAACATATAAACTATTTTGCGGGTATCTTTCAGTTATTATCATCTTTTTTTATTCCTTAAATTCTAAAAGAGGTTTTTCAAAAATTTTACACCTAGCAAATACATAAAATACTACATGGATAATATAACTTTTATCATCTGCATTTAAATCCGAATCAATAAGATCATATTTTATATCTTTTATGATTTTATCTAAAATTTCATTTGCATTTGCTTTATCATCATTGTTTTCCATGTATATATTTCTCATATATTTAATCATTTTGCTTTCAAATGCCGGATCTGTTTCACTTATAATTTTAATCTTTTCTGCTACTATATTATAGTTTTCCATATATTCATCAAAAAATTTTTTATAATTTGTAAGTTCGTTGTATTCTATCTTCTTTTCTATTGTGTAATCTTTTGTATCAGGCTTCTCATATTCTACATCTGTTGTAAAATCTGATATTTTTAGTAGTATCTTTTGTATGCTTGACTCTGCTTTTGAATTAGCCTCGGCACATAAGAAGATATTGATATGGTTTATATCTCTACCAGCCGCATTACTGTTGTTATTTGCTGTTATGTTTTGGCTTTTATCTAACATCTCTACCAGCCGCATTACTGTTGTTATTTGCTGTTATGTTTTGGCTTTTGATATTCATGCTATTATTTATCTTAATAACTTTTATAGTAGCAAATAAAGATAACACCAAACCAATTACACTACATATACCACTTATAAACAAAAACATATCGTTCGTAACTATTTCATGTATCATTTTTTAAATCCTTTACATTTTCAAGTTTAAATTCTCCAACCACATCTCTAAAAATTTCAAAGCATTTATTTGTATCAATCTTATTTTTCTTATAAGCATCATATAGCTTAAGAAATTCAAATATAGTTATTATTAGTATATTCTCTCTTTTTGCATAAGATATTTGTTGTTCGTGGATATTATCTCTATCAAGTGGAGATTTATCTCTTTGTGAATTTATGATTAGTATTCCTTTTATATTGGAAGGATTTATATTTTCATTGGAAGATATAAGATCTGATACGAATTTTTTACATTGAGCTATATTTTTATTGCTTACATTGTCTTTGATGCCTTTGATTTCTATCATAAATGTAAAATCTTTAAACTCAAATCTAAAATCCTCTTTTTTTACATCATTAAAATTTTTATCTACACTAAATATATCGTGTAATATATCTATAATAGCAACTACTAGCTCATCACCAGTTGAATAAAGTATAGATCTTATTGCATTATTTTTATCTATATTTTGTTGAATACTCTTTATATTATTTTCTAACTCTTCTTTTTTTAAGATTAAGCTTTTATCGTTAAAAAGTTCGATATCTTTAATCCACACAGGAGATTCTGATTTGTTAAAACTACATTGTAAAAAATCAATTATTTCTGATATGTTGTTTTTATCTATTTTGAGGGTTGTTATAAATATATTATTATTGCTTTTGTGTCTTATTAGAACATCATTGCCACCTAAAGATTTCAATATAACATCAACATTTTGATTATAATAATTTTTCATTACAAAATCAGATGAAAATTCTCTTTTGTTTATAATAGTTTTACTTCTATCATATTCTATTTTTGTATTTATTTTGATTGCACCGTTTATATAATTTTCAATATCTTTTAATGTGTCTTTGACTTCTGTATCATACTTATAATTTGTTACTTTTTGATTTTGTGGGAGTATTAATAAAACTTTATTTTTAGTATTATGTAAGATATTCGGTAGAATTGTAAAAAAATTTACCGTAACACAAAGAGTTTTTTGTTTATCGTCATATAGCCAAATTTCACTGTTATCTAAATCTATAACATTAAAGTCAAACTCGTTAAAGCTTTGATGTTTATCTAAATTGTTAATTGTGTATTTTTTGTTTTCATCGTATTTGATAGTTATATTATTATTTGTTAATACTTGTATATTCATATATTATCCTTTTATATTATACACTTTAAGACTTTGCCTACTCTATTTTATGTGTTAGAGTGTTTTTATCACCAGCAATAATAATATTGCGTGAACCATCAACATTTATATTTATCTGTATATATGCACCATCTTTTAAGGATTGTAAAAATGCTTCATTTGTAAAAATTGTAAGTATTCCATCGGCTACTCCATCACTAATCCTGCTTACTTCTTCTCGTCTTCGTGCTAGGTAAATTCTACGATTTTCATCTCTTTGTGTTTTAATATGATATACAAACAACGCAATTAAAAACACGATCGATACAATAAGTGTTGATATAGTTAGATAACAAGTCAATCATATTAATCCTCTGATATTTCTTTTATAGTTTTTAATTTTTTTATAAAGCTTTCTAAAACAGCATCATTTCCATATTTTTCATAAAGATTTAAAAATTCTTTAAATTTGTCAGAATAATTATCAGTCGTTGTGATTTTATTATCGTTGCCACTAACAGATATATTGTTGTTGCCTATATTAGTACTAATAATAAATGAGTATTTGTCAGGAATTTTATTCTCTTTTCTCCAATTTGATATAGCAGAATTACTTTTATACCCAAGCTTCAAAGATAGCTGATTATCGTTTTCTACACCATAATACGCATATAATTTTTTAAAATCATCATCAATGTTATTACTCATAATACTCACCTTTTTACTAATAAAATTCATATTTTACTCATTTTTCTCTTGATATATTCAGATTTTATGAGTATAATGCCACACAACAAAAATATTAAAAGGATTATATCACAAATGATAGACATAACGAAAGAAATAAGAAAACAATACAAAAGCGTTAAATCATACGCCAAAGAACGAAACATCAACTATAAAAGTTTAAGAAGAGCTATCTACACAATAGCACAAAACGGCAAAAGCGAATATACAAATATAGAAAATGTTTTAAAACAAGATGGTTTTTTAAAAGTAGAAAATTAGGGAGAGAATATGACACAGATAAATTGGATTAGCTCAAAAGTAGATGAGCCAAAGATAAGCAGGGCTCTGCTACTTGAAGAGATAGAGGTAATGTTTGGGTATGAGGTTATTGAGATGATAAATAGCTATGGCTATATGATCATCTCACGCAAAAGAATAGATGAGCTTAGGCTTTGTTATCACGAGCTAGTATCTGCCAATCAGCAAGGCTATCTAGCTCAATTTCGGGAAAGTCGTTGTAGAGAAAGGGTAAGTGATGAGGTCAAAGCGTAAGTGTAGAAAAAGGGATAATAACAAAGTAGTCAAGATGTCAGCAAACGCTATAAAGATAAATCGTATGGCTAGAGATGTTTTAACATCTCCTTTGCCTTTTATAGATTTTGAAAAATATATAAAGACGCTATTACAAAAGGAATATCCAGAAGTTTTTTCGCCAATAAAGATAGATATTTTAGTAGCTCTTTCGGGCTTATTGATATTAACCCTCTTTTACGTTTGTTAATATCTATTTGCTCCATTAATATGGCTCTGTTATCAAAGACTTTTAAGATGTCTTCTTCTAATTGCTCTTTGGTATAAAAGCCTGTAATTGCTCTTTGGTATAAAAGCCTGTTTCGTGTAGTTTTATTATTGATAAAACTCTTAAATAGGCATCAATGTTTGCCATGTGGTATCTAGTGTCATCTGTGGCTTCTTGTAGGTGATTTTTAAAATCTATAAGTGGCTTTCTTATGTTTGTGTTGTTTATTTGTTTTGACTTCTTTGGGTTTGGTTTGTGGCGAAAATATTATAACTCAAAGGGGTTTAAAGAGTGAAATTTATAAGTGGTTGTCATCTAATAGTTTACAACCATAAGAAGGAGATAAGATGGATTTTAAGAAAACCAAAATTAAAGTGGCGGCTGAGAATTTATTGCAAGCTGCTAATAGTCTTGTAAACAGTATAAATATGTACGGTGATAGACCCAAATATTTAACTGATTATAAATTAAAGGCAGAGCAGTTACTAAAAGATATTGAAGATTATGAGGCTAGGTTAGAAGCTTCATTTGCTCTTGAAGTTTTACAACCTTATATGGATGATAGTACATACGATAATGTGGGGGATAAGTTAAATAATTCAATGTATAGAATTTTTAGAACAAATTAAGTGAAGCTTAGGCTTCACTGTTTAAACCCTTTCTTGCCTGCGTGGTGGTTCTAAAAAACAAAGGGGCTTAAAGAGTGAATTTAAGGAACTGTAAACTAATGGTTGACAGTTGAAAAAAAGGATAAACGATGTCAAAGAATTTAAAAAAAACAAATCAAAGCCATAGGTTTAAAAGGTTTTGATTGGGGCGTGTATAAGATTTTGCTTGAGGTTGATATTTTAGATGAAGAGCGAGCTTATCAAAACTCATCAAGTTTAAAAGTTTTAAGAGTTTTAAGAGTTTTAAGGCGTTTTTCCTTTACGCCAAATAGTTTATAACTAAGAAAGGGTGAATGATGAAGTCAAATCGTAAGTGTAAGCATAATAGAAATAATTGCTTTACGATTATAAAGACAGAATACACAGATGGGCAACCTGCTTGGATTAAGGTTTATAACGGCTTTATAGCTACATTGTGCCTTGTGATTTGGATTTTTGTTTTTTTGGTTGGTTTGCGTGTTAGTGAGTTAGATGAGTTGCAAGGCGTGAGATATTTTTTTGGGATTATGGTAGGAGTGCTTGGGGTTTTTGTGATTGCAAAAATTAGTGATTTTTTGCAATCTTTGGGATGGAAAATTTTTAAAAGGGTAAACGATGAGGTTAAGTAAAACAGATTTAAAAAATAAAGTGATTATGGCAGGGTTTGAGGTGCTATCTTATGACAAAGGTTTTATAGGCATAAGAAGAGGAAAGATAAAAGGGGCGAGCGGTTGTTCTTTTAGTCATAAGCTTTATTATGTAAACGATGATGATTTTATTGTTTATAAGCCTAATGGTGCAATTGTTGATGTGGCTATGAGATGATTGATTACGAGTTTAGTAGTGGGATTGATAGTTATGAATTCATACTACCAAAAAAGACTTTGATGTCTTTTTTAAAAAAACTTGAACTAATTAAAAAGCTTAGGCTTGTAAGCAGGAATAAGAGCGTAAAAGAATACGCGGACTATAAATATAAAAGTAAAGAAGCAAAAAAAGATGAAAGCAGACAAGCCAAAAAAGACGAAGATAAAACGCCTATGAAGATACGATATATAAGCTTTAAGCGTGGTATTAAGAGTTTAACAAACTCAATGCTTGTTATAGAGTATACGGATGAGCTTAAAAAACTTTGTAAAAAGAGAAAAAAGCGAGATGGGTATTATGTATCTGTTGTCTTTGCAGGGCTTTATCAACCGAGCAGGGAGGTGCATAAAGAGACATATAAAATTTTGGGTAAGTTTTTGAGAAGATTTAAAACTTACAGTTATGATTTTGCGGCGGATTTTAAAGGTGGTGGCGAGATAAGCTATAAGATGAAAGAGTTTTTTAAAAAAGCTACCGAAAAATATACGGATGGTAATGTGACAAGTAAAAGCACATCACTATATGCTAATAACTGCGATGATAAGCTTTATGGGCTTAGTCGTATTTTGCTTTATGATAAGTATAAAAAGCAAACAAACTATCATAAACAAAAAATAGATAATAGTTTTGATGGTTGGCAAAGGCTAGAGCTAACATTTAAACTAAATAAAAAATTTTTAGATGAGGTAGAAAACAAAAGCTACCAAGAGAGTATAGCGGTGATGGATGAGATCATTTCTAATATTAGTGATGATTTTCCGTTTGGGGTTGATCTTGCAAAACTTAACGAGCAAATAGCATTTTTTAAAGATATGCGAAAGCGATTAAGCTTAAAAAGAATGATTTTTTAAAAGGGTAAACAATGAATTACGATTTAGATGAGTATATAAGAGCGATTAGAGTATGTCGTTATTTTCGTAAAAAAGGTATTAAGCATTTAATGCTTATAAATCCAAATTTGAAACATTTAGAGATAGCACTTGAATTAAAATTAAAGGGTAAAAGATGAAGGTTTATGTAGCAAGTGCTTACGATACAGCTTTAAAAGCCGGTAAAAGTAAAAGATATGTGAGAGAGCTAGCATTTCAAGCAATGATACAAGCGGTTAATCATTTTCCAGAAAATTGTTCTTTGTTTTCGCCTGTAGCGATGACGCTAGATATGCAAAATATATTTAACAATAAAAGCAGGGATGAGATGATGAGGATTTGTCTTGATAGGCTTAATGGGTGCGATGCTTTGTTTATACCAAATTTAAGTTATACATTATCAAGCGAAGAGATAAGGCAAGAGTATAAATTCGCAACAAATAACAATAAAAAAATTGTGTTTGAAAATCATATTTTTCAGGAAATTTTCGATCAGGATTTAGCAGAAGATTATTGTTTACAAGATTTAAGAGACTCTATAAAAAGGCAAGATGAGAATATAAAAGAGACTATGAAAAAAGTGATAGTTTTGTTCGACAAAATTAATCAGCTTTGCGAAGGCGTAAAGAGCTAGATATGTTTAATAAAGTTATTTTAGTAGGACATTTAACAAAAGATATAGAGCTTAGGTTTATGCAGTCAAATACCGCGATAGGTAAAACATCAGTCGCAGTAAATCGCAAATACACAATAAACAACGAAAAAATGGAAAAAACTATGTTTATTGATATTGTGTTTTTTGCAAGGCTTGCAGAAATAGCAAATGAATACATTCGCAAAGGTGTAAAAATTTTAATAGAAAGCAGATTGGTGCAGGAGACTTGGCAGTCTACTACCGGTCAAAACAGAAGCAAGCATGTTGTAGTGGTTGAAAACATGCAAATGCTTGGCGATAATACAATAGATAGAGGTTAAAAATATGGATGTTATAGATCAAGTTGTGACAGATGAATACGCTATCTACAATGGCGATAGTTGTGAGGTTATAAAAAGTTTTGATGACGAGAGCATAGATTATACACCTTTTGATAGCCTTTATACTTATTCAAACTCTGATAGAGATATGGGGAACTCCGACAAAGGTGAGTTTATAAAGCATTTTGAGTTTTTAGCCAAAGATTTGTTTAGGGTGTTAAAAAGCGGTAGGCTTATGAGTTTTCATTGTATGAATTTACCTACTTCAAAAGTTAAAGATGGGTTTATAGGGATTAGGGATTTTAGGGGTGAGCTTATAAGACTTTTTCAAGAAGTTGGTTTTATCTTTCATAGTGAGGTTTGCATTTGGAAAGACCCAGTAATCGCGCAACAACGCACAAAAGCACTAGGGCTTTTACATAAGCAATTGGTTAAAGATAGCGCTATGAGCCGTCAGGGCATACCTGATTATCTGGTAACCATGAGAAAACCAGGCGAGAACAAAGAACCTATATCCGGTGGGTTTGAATACTATTCGGGCGATGGCGAACCTATAACAGCAGAGTTTAACGAGGAGAAGGGCAGTTTAAATCGTGGGAGCATAGAGGTATGGCAAAGGTATGCTAGCCCCGTTTGGATGGATATAAGACAAAGCAACACACTTGCTTTAAAGGGGAGTAAAGACGATGAAGATGAAAAGCACATATGCCCTTTACAACTTGACGTGATAGAAAGAGCTTTGCAACTTTGGACTAACGAGGGCGATATTGTCTTAACTCCCTTTTTAGGTATAGGAAGCGAAGTTTATCAATCTTTAAAAATGAAACGCAGGGGCGTAGGCGTAGAGCTTAAAAGCTCTTATTTTAAAGTTGCTGCTAAAAATTGCAAGCTAGCAATAAACCAACGACAACAAAAAAGTTTATTTGATTAAGGATAACAATATGACATATGATGAATTTTTAGGGTCAAAGAAAAAAATGGCGGTTTTTAAAAGTGTTGATATAAAAAGAGATGAATTGAATAAAACTTTGTTTGAATATCAAAAAGACCTAGTGCAACTTGCGCTAAAAAAAGGGCATTTTGCTATCTTTGCAATGACGGGGAGTGGTAAAACAGCCATGCAGGGCGAGTGGGCTTATCAAGTGTGGAAGAAAGAACAAAAACCGGTATTAATAATAGCACCGCTTGCAGTCGCTCATCAAAGTGTAGAAGAAATAAAACACATTTTGGGATATAATGTTAAATACTGTGAAAGTGTAAAAGATGTTATAAACGGCATAAATATAACAAGCTATGAAAAGCTAGATAAATTTAATGCTAGTGAGTTTGTAGCTGTGGTATTAGATGAAAGCAGTCACATAAAAAGCTATACTTCAAAGGGTCGAGCTTTGATAATAGTAAGCTTTAAATCAACTGCTTATAAACTCGCTTGCTCGGCGACACCATCGCCAAATGACTACACCGAGCTAGGCAATCATACCGAATTTTTAAACATAATGAGCTTAAGCGAAATGTTATCGATGTATTTTATACATGATGGGAGCAATACATCAAATTGGATTTTAAAAGGGCATGCTGCTAAGCCGTTTTGGGAGTTTATAAGCACTTGGGTGGCATTTTTTACAAAACCTAGCGATCTTGGTTATGCTAACGCGGAAGATGATAAATTTAAACTCCCAAAACTAAATATGCATCATATAGAAGTAGAGCATGCGAGCACTACTTCATTATTTGCAGATGTGGCACAAACGCTATCAGAGCGAAGACAAGCAAAAAAAGATAGCTTAGATGATAGATGTAAAGCAGTAGCTGATATATGCAACTCTAACGATGATAATTATTTGGTTTGGTGTGAATTAAATGATGAAGGTAAGAAATTAAAAGAGCTTATAAATGATGCTGTGGAGATAAAAGGAAGTGATAGTGATGAGTTTAAAGCCAAAGCTATGCAAGACTTCGCAAAAGGCAAAATAAGAGTACTGATAACAAAGCCAAAAATCGCAGGTTTTGGGATGAACTGGCAAAAGCATTGTAAAAATGTCGTATACGCTAGCTTGTCCGATAGCTTTGAAGGTTTTTTTCAGAGCTTAATGCGGGTTTATAGATACGGGCAAAAGAATGATGTTGATTGTTGTATCGTTACAAGTGAGGCAGAGGCAAACGTATTGTCTAATATAAACCGCAAAGAAAAAGATTTTTTAAAAATGATTGACGGTGTTATTAGCCAAACAAAAGACATCGTGCAAGAAGAGATACGACAAACAAAAACAATTAAAACAGAATACAACCCTAAAGTTGAAACCCAAATACCTAATTTTTTAAAAGTGAGTTAATAATGGAGGTAGCAAACACAAACAACAGAAAACAAATTGGTGGCAGTCATTACGAAAAGATGACGATTGAACCCATAGACTTTATAACTTCTAATAATATGGGATTTTGCGAAGGTAATATTATTAAATATATTTGTAGGTATAAAGATAAAAATGGGGGTGAGGATTTAAAAAAAGCCAAATGGTATATTGATTTTTTGATAAAGGCTTATGAATGAGTGGTGATGTAAATGTTTTAAGCCTTTTTGATGGAATCTCTTGTGGTAGATTAGCGTTGCAAAGAGCTAATGTTGCGATTGATAAATATTATAGCATCGAGACAAATGAGTATGCAATCAAGATTGCTAATAATAACTATCCACAAGATAAAGAATATCGATTAGGAGATGTTAGGAATATAAAAGGCAGAGACTTGCCACAAATCGATTTATTAATAGCGTGTAGTCCTTGTCAAGGCTTTTCTGTGGCTGGTAAAAGGTTAAATTTCAAAGACGAAAGAAGTGATTTGTTTTTTGAGTTTGTACGACTTTTAAGAGAGGTTAAACCTAAATACTTTTTGCTTGAAAATGTAGTGATGAAAAAAGAGTGCCAAGATATCATAAGCGATATTTTAAAAGTTCAGCCTGTAAAAATTAATTCGGCACTTGTATCAGCACAAAACAGAAACCGCTTATATTGGACGAATATACCAAACATAACACAACCACAAGATAAAAACATAAAACTAAACGATGTGCTAGACACACACGAATTTAGAGAGCTTAAGCCTTTTTGTTTTAAATTGCATAATGGGGTAGCGATTAAAGATATTTTAAAAACAGTGTGTGATGAAAAAGCAAACTGTTTAACAACAAACAAAACACATACGAAACAATACTATCTCAATAAAGAAAAAAACAAGATGAGAAATCTAAGCGTAAATGAGTATTAAAAATTGCAAACATTGCCTATTGACTATACAGTAGGTGTATCAAATACACAAAGATATAAAAGCATAGGCAACGCCTGGACTGTTGATGTTATAGCGCATATTTTTAAAAGGCTGGCAGAAGACTTACAAAAAAAGCAAAACACAATAAAAAAAGGTAACTAAGATCATGAGATTAGATGACTGTGTTGGGATTTTTAAAAAAGCTGAGCGATTAGAAATAAAAAGGATGTTTGCGTCTTCAAAGTATCCAGACAATGCGGATAAAATATTTGAGAAAATAAACGCCAAATTAAATAAAATTTGGGAAGCAAACAATAATATAACTGATGAAATTGACAAAATTATTAAGTCTGCAACATGCAAAAAAACATACATTATTAACAAAAAATGTTTTATCGTGTGTCAAAGAAGCACGTGTTAGGACTGAGATGCTGAAAGAAATAACGCATCTATAAAATGCAATGATTTAACAACCGCAAAAAGCATAATAAAACATTTAAATGAAATAGTGCAAAGCTTATAAAGGAGTAAAAATGCTAACTAAACTTATAGAACATGATTTAAAATATTTTATTGAGATCATAAAAAAAGATTACGCATTAGTTAAGACAGCGCATGATGATTATATTAGCGGTGTGGCTGATAAAGAATTGTTAAACGAACGATTGAATGACTTATGCGATGAAGTTGATGCGCTCATGAGCTGTATAAGCATGACTTTAGAAGAAATATACCAGGAGTAAAAAAATGAATAATACATTTATACCAGCAAAACAAGCCAAAGAGATGCTAGGTGTTGGTGATACAACCCTTTGGCGATTAGCAAGAGATAAAATCTTAGACAAAAGAAAAGCAGGACATAAAACGGTGTATTATTCACTTCAATCAATTAATCGCTACATGTCAGGCGAATACAGATTATCTAAATAATCACTCCACCATTTAAGCAAACTAGCCCTTTGCTTTAAATTTTTAGCATGATTATATGCATCTTTTACTTTATTGGTTTCAATGTGAGCTAAACAAAGCTCTATCACATCCGAGCTATGTTTATGTATGTCTATGTTTTCATGACATATCGTGCTAAATGTAGCTCTAAACCCATGCGGTGTTATTTGCTCGTTTGAATAGCCCAAGTTTCTTAGCATAGTTCTTACTGTGTTATCGCTTATAGGTTTTAAATTTGTCCTTAGGCTAGGAAATAGATATTTTGAGTTAAAAGTATATTTTTGTTTATATTCTAAAAGCATATTTTTAACGCTATTTGTTAAATGCACTTCATGAGCTTTACCAGCTTTCATCTTTTGGGCACTTATACTCCATAAGCTCTTATCAAAATCAAACTCAGACCATTCGGCAAATCTTGCATTTGCTCCACGCACAGCTGTATAAAGCTGAAGCAAAGCACATATCTTTATCCTATCATCTCCGGCATACTCTTTTATATTTCTTAGCAAATTGCTTATATCCTTATCATCTTTTAAGAAAGCATAATGTGTTACTTCTATTTTGCCTATGAGCGTTTTTTATCTATGTCTGTTATTATATTATGGTCTATGTCTTCATATAATAATGCATACTTATAGAAATGGTTTAAAGCTATTAAACTTTTCTTTAATGTTTCTTGTTTATCTTGAATAGGGGAGAGTGCATTAATTATATCTTTTCTTGTTATGATTTTTATATCAGCATTTGCAAACTTTGGTAATATAAATCTATCAAATATACTTTTTATTCTTTGTAGATGTTTTGGTGTTACATCTGATCTTGTTTTTATGTATTCTTGATATATTGCTTGAAAATCTTTGTAATTTTGCTCTTGTAAAATATCTATACCATTATTTACTAATTTTTGTAACTCTGTTCTTTTTTCTCTTGCTTCGCTTAAACTCATTGTTGGATATGTTCCTATTGTATGTCGCCTACGTTTATTTGTCTTTGGACTTTTATATATAAATACAAAAGTTTTATTTCCGTTCGGAGCGACTTTAACTAACATATTAAAACCATCGCTTACAAAGTAGGGCTTATCTTTTGGTTTTAAATTTTTGATTGATATTGCAGTGAGCGAAGTAGCTATTTTAGGCATGTTTATCCCTTTTTTATTGACTCAAAACCAAATTTATTCAATTATTTTTTACAAGTCAATAAAAAAGTCAATAAAAAAATCTTAAAATCATTGAAATTTATTGAAAATCATTGAAAGGTATAAAGGCTTTAAAACTTCGATTTTATAAGGCTTTGTGAAAGGTTTTGAAAGGTATTTAAAAGTATGAATGGTGTCAAGAGAGAGACTTGAACTCTCGACCTCCGGCTTATGAGACCAGCGCTCTAACCAGCTGAGCTACCTTGACATTTTAGGCTGTGATTATATCACAAAAAACTTAGATTTTTATAAAATAAATCATAAAATTATATATATTTTTTAAAAATGGTTATTTTGATTTGTTTACTAGTATATTAAGCTATATTTAATACTATATTTAATATAATCTCGGACTTAAATATCTTTTAAAAAAGTACTAAAAATATAAGAAAAGGTTAGTTATGGCAAATCATAAATCTGCTGAAAAAAGAGCAAGACAGACTATAAAAAGAACAGAAAGAAATAGATTTTATAGAACAAGGCTTAAAAACATAACAAAAAGTGTTTTAGTTGCTGTAGAAGAGAAAAACTTAGACAAAGCTACTGAAGCTTTAAAAGTTGCAAACAAAAGTTTCCATAGTTTTGTAAGCAAGGGATTTTTGAAAAAACAAACAGCTGCTCGCCGTGTTAGTCGTTTAGCTAAACTTGTAAATACACTTAAAGTAGCATAATTATATAATGTTAGCTGATAAGCTTCGTCCTTTTCTAGAACGTTATAACGAAATTTCTAAGCTTCTTAGCGAACCAAATATTTCTACTGATATAGAAAAGATGACCGCTCTATCTAAAGAACAGTCATCTTTAGAAGATATATATCAGGTTTCTGCATTATATCTTAATACTTTAAACTCTATAGAAGAAAATAAAAATCTTCTTGGTGATCCTGAGCTTGGCGATCTTGCAAAAGATGAAATAAAAGAACTTCAAAATCTTACTGTTGAGCTTGAAAATAAGATTAAAATTTTATTGATACCTAAAGATCCAAATGATGAAAAAAATATATTCTTAGAAATAAGAGCTGGTACCGGTGGAGATGAAGCTGCATTGTTTGTTGGCGATCTTTTTGGTGCTTATATTCGTTATGCTGATGCTAGAGGCTGGAAATTTGAAGTTGTTGGGCAGAGTGAAGGAAGCGCAGGTGGCTTTAAAGAAATTATTGTTTTGATTAAAGGTAAAGGTGCTTATTCTAGACTTAAGTTTGAAGGCGGTACTCATAGAGTTCAAAGGGTTCCTGAAACAGAGAGTCAGGGCAGGGTACATACGTCTGCTGTTACTGTAGCTATTATGCCTGAAGTTGAAGATAGTGAAATAGAAATAAATATGAATGATCTTCGTATAGATGTAATGAGAAGTTCAGGTCATGGTGGTCAAAGTGTAAATACTACAGATAGTGCTGTAAGGATAACTCATATTCCAACAGGAATAGTTGTAACAAACCAAGACGGAAAATCACAACATAAAAACAAAGAAGCAGCAATGAAAGTCTTAAAAGCAAGGCTTTATGAAAAGCAAGAGCAAGAAAGACTTGAAAAAGAAGTTAGCGAAAGAAAAAATCAAGTAGGAACCGGTGATAGAAGTGGTAGAATAAGAACTTATAATTTTCCACAAAATAGAATAAGCGATCATCGTATAAACCTAACTCTTTATAGACTTGATGCTATAATGGCAGCTGGTCTTTTTGATGAGATAATAGATCCATTGATAGCTCATAATCAAGCAGAAGCTTTAACAGAAGCTGGGTTATAAAAAGCTTTTTTATATTATTTTTTAATACTTTAAATTTTTCATAATAGTACAAAAATTTTATACAATAATTTTATAGTTATCTCTATATCCCAATAAGATAAAATAAATTACAATTAAAATAATTAAAAATAAAAGATAATATTATTTGTGTATTTTTTGTGAGGGCTATAAGAAATGAGAATAGTAAATTAGTGATTGTTTTGTTAAGGTGTTGATATTGTATATTTTTTGGTGTTTGGCACTTGGTTTTTAAATACTCAAAAAGCTACTAATAAAATTAAGAGAGTGTAAAATTTCAACTCCAATAATAGAACAAAGTTTTTTGTGCTTTGGGCAGCGTAACAAGTGATATAGATACTGTTTGCAAGATTGTTGGGATATTTGATCGTATAAGTGAAGTAGCTCAAAAAGGTGTGCTTTTTTGCAATAGATGAAAAAGCAAGTGAACTATATCATGCTAAAAAAAGCGTGGAAGAGCTTTTGATATCATTAATAGAGGCTAAGGTTTTGCTTGGGTTTTAATTATCGTGGAGTGATAAAATATATATACAATAGGGCAACTACTTATATCTCGATATTAGAATTTAAAACAACCCTGTAGTTAAACAATTAACACTAGATTTTTCTATTAGATAGCTATTTAAATATTATTAGAAGATTTTTAAAATAGTTTATAGAGAGAAGTCTTAAACGTAAAATAAATGTTTATCTTATGTAGCTTTGGCAAGACAAGGGCATTGTAAAGCAATCGCCGAAGTTGAAAAAATAAAATCCCTTCCTGTAAACAAGCAGAGTAATATTAGCAAAACTTCTTATAGACAAGCAAAAATATTTTATTTTGTAAGGAGTTTGTATGCAAACAACAAAAGCAGCATTTGGCTGGGTAGGCGGCAAAAGTAAGCTAGCAAAAGACATAATAGCTTTAATGCCTAAGCACGATAAGTATGTAGAGGTGTTTGGTGGAGCTTTATCTGTGTTTTATCAAAAAAGCCCATCAAAATGCGAGATATTAAACGATATAAATGGCGAACTTATAAATTTACATAGAATAATAAAAACAAGACCACAAAGCCTAAACATAGAGCTTAATAATATGCTAAGAAGTAGAGAGATTTTTTATCTCATAAAAGATAAAAAGCTAAAACCAAGAAACAACATACAAAGAGCAGCTTTGTACTTTTATCTTATAAGTCTTAGCTTTGGATCTAAGGGTAATAATTTTGTTATGGCTAAGAATAGAAATCCTAAAAATATTTACCGGGATTTTGCAGTACAATCAAGAAAGCTTAAGCGTGCTATTATAGAGAATATGAGCTATGAAAGATTAATAAAAGAGTATGATAGTAAAGATACTTTGTTTTACCTAGACCCACCGTATGTGGGTACTGAAAGCTATTATAAAACACCAAAAGATTTTAATATAGCAGATCATAAAAATTTATCTTATATATTAAGCAATATCAATGCTAAATTTATACTTTCTTATAACGATTGCGACTTGGTAAGAGAGCTTTATAGTGATTTTATAATCAAAGAGCTAAATATAAGATACACACTCAATGCTAAAACAAATAAGATAAATAAAGAGTTGCTTATTATGATTTTTTAGTATCATTACAAATTGTAATATTTTTAGATATTATTTGAAAATATGTTTAAATTCATTATAAAATTTAAAGGTATTACAATGAATATGAATGAGATAAACGAAAGGCTTAAAGAATATGAATATAAAACAAGTAGGGGACTTATGAGGAATTTAATACCCATAAAGTGATTTTTAAAAAGCTTTTAAAAGGTATTTAAAACGAGAGTGGTTTTATATGATATTTGACTTACTATCATTTTAAATGCAAGATATTTTCGTTTTAAATGTTTGGATACAAAATTAAATTGTTATTCAAGTTTAAAACAACATATTATTTGCTTAATTGCAAGTTTTCTTCGATTTCGATTAAACTATTAAAAATATTTTTTATGTTTTCTAAATCTTGATTGCCTATATTTATATTTGAAATTTGTGTTATTTGCTTTAAAAAAGCTTCATTTTGTAAAATTTCTATATCAAATTTTTTTGCATTTTGTGCTATTTTTATATTTGTTATATTTTGAGTATTAAAGTTTTCATATCCCATTTGTCTACCTTAAAGCTATTATTCCTGCAAATCTACCTGTTATTTTATCTCTTCTATAAGAAAAATATCTATTATCGCAATGTGCACAAGTGTTATTAAAAGAAAAATCATTTACACCAAGTGAAATAAGCTCATTTTTAAGTGCTAAGTTCATATCAAATTTATTTCCTATCTTAAATTCATTAAACTCTTTTAGATCCAAATCACCGACTTCATAACAACTACCTTTTATATTTGGTCCTACAAATACTGATAAGTCTGAAACATTTGAGTTAAAATTCTCTTGCATTTTTATCACGCATTTTGTTAATATTTTTTTGATGACACCTTGTCTTCCAGCGTGGATACAAGCAATGACACTATTTTTACTATCATAAATTAAAATAGGCGAACAATCAGCAACCATAACACAAATGCCAATATTTTTTAAATTTGTGATAATCCCATCACAATCTCCAAGAATTTGCTCTTTATCTTTTAGAATTTTAACTTCATCTGAGTGAATTTGATTTACAAAAATCAGCTTTTGCAAACAAAGAAAATTTCTTAAAACTTCTCTATTTTTTAAGACATTGTATGTATTATCACCGGTATGCAAACCTAGATTTAAACAGCTATAGGCTCCATCACTGACTCCGCCAAATCTAGTGCTAAATCCAGCTATGATATTTTTATCGTTTAATACAAACTCAAAAAGTTGTCTACTTTTTCCCAAGTAAGCTCTTTTTTAAACTCAATTTGTCTAGCAATATATCTAGCCATCATATCACTTTCTATATTTACCCTTCTACCTATCTTAAAATCACAAAAAAGGCTCTCTTTGAAAGTTATAGGTATTATTGTTAGTTTTATTGCATTTTGCAAGACTTCGTTTACTGTAAGGCTTACACCATCAACGCATACACTTCCTTTGTTTGCCATAAATTTCATTATCTCTTGTGGTAATTTTATAAAAACATCAACCCCGTTTTCATTTTGTGAAATTTTATAAACTTCACCTATGGAATCTATATGACCTTGAACTAAATGTCCGTCTATTCTGTCACCAAGCTTCATAGCAGGTTCTATGTGAACCTTACCTTTTAAGTTCTCAGTAGCTATATGCTTTCTGCTTTCAAGGCTAAGTTCAACACTAAAACCATCATCAAATATCTCTATCACACTAAGACAAGCACCATTTACAGCTATGCTGTCGCCAAGATTTGGTTTAAAATCGGCTTTTAGTCTAAGTATGTTATTTGTATAACTTTTAACTACAGCTATTTCTCTTATTAGACCGTTAAACATTATTTGTTTTTAACTATTTCGTTTTTTTCATTTACAAAAACAACAGTAGGTTTAAACTCTTTTGCTTTTTTAGGTTTCATACTAGCATATGCAACTATTATAACAACATCACCAGCACATACTTTTCTAGCCGCAGCACCGTTAAGACAGATTTCGCCTTTTTTGCCGTTTATTACATATGTGCTAAATCTTTCGCCATTATTGACATTTAGTATCTCAACTTTTTGCCATTGGCAAAGACCAGCAGCTTTTATTAGTTCTGTGTCTATGCTTATTGAGCCAACATAGTTTAAATTCGCATCTGTTACAACGGCTCTATGTATTTTACTAGATAAAACTTCTATTGTCATTTTATATTTCCTTTAAAATTTCTTCTACTATTTTTTTATCGCTAAATGGAAATTTTACACCATTTATCTCTTGATATTCTTCATCACCTTTACCAAGTATAACAAGTGCTTCACCATCTTGTAATGATGAAAGTCCAATTTTTATAGCCTTTTTTCTATCTTCTTCTTGTATTATATTTTCTTTATTCATTCCAGTGTATATATCATTTATGATATCTTGTGGTCTTTCGCTTCTTGGATTATCGCTTGTTATTATTGAAACCCTAGCATATCTTTGAACTATCTCACCCATTTTTGGTCTTTTTGTCTTATCTCTGTCCCCGCCAGCTCCAAAAATTACAACCAAACTCAAATGTCTTAATGCGTGTAAAACTTTTTCTATACCATCTGGAGTATGAGCAAAATCAACTATCACGAGTGGTTTTTTGCTAACTATTTGCATGCGTCCATCTACACCATTAAATTCACTTAAAGCTTTTGAAATTTGTTTGATATTTTTGTCTGTTAAAAGAGATATAGCCCCAAAAACGGCTAACATATTATAAAGATTGAACTCACCTTGTAGGCCTAAATCAAGCCAAATTTCTTCATTATTTGTTTTAACTAATGCCTTAATACGCTCCTTTAATTCGTAGTTTATTGAATAAAAATCACTATTTCGTTTTAATGAGTAAAAGTATGCATTTTTTTCATTAAATTTAATGGATTTGTCATCTTTGTTTATAAGTTTTAAGCTATCATCTTGAAAAAAACTACTTTTTACATTTGCATATTCTTCAATGCTTTTATGATAATCAAGATGATCTTGACTTAAATTTGTAAAAATTTTAAGAGCAAAATCCAAACCTTCTATCCTATTTTGTGATATTGCGTGAGAACTTACCTCCATAACAAAAAAATCACACTTTTCTTCACTTGCTTTTTGTAAATAATATAGTGTTTTAAAAATAGGGCTTGTTGTTAGTGATTTTTCATCTATGTTTTTACCGTTTATAAAAGCACCTCTTGTGCCACTAAGACCACATTTAAAACCTAGCTTCATAAGAGATGAGTATATCGCAGTAGCAGTTGTTGTTTTACCATTTGTTCCTGTTATGCCTACTATTTTTATATTTTTATCTATTTTTAGTAGGTTTTTGCACTCATCTACATCTATTATCGTTGCTTTTTTTTCTAACGCACTATCTGTATATTTATGATTGCTTTGAGTTTGTAAAAAATAACATCCAGGCTCGCACTCTAAAGAGCTATCTGTTATAAAAGTTTTATTAATGTGTATCTTCATTATTTTTTCTTTCTTTTACTTTTTCAAGAAGTTTGTCTATCCTCTCATCGCCTCTAAACATAGTAGCTGCACTTTCAAGATAGTTAATGCTCATGTCTAAAAAATCGTTTTTTATTAAATTTTGTATAAAATCCAAAAAATCATCTTTATTTGATATCATGACTTTTGTTGAAAACATTATATTTTGAAATACACTTTTAAAATCAGAATTCCTAACAAAACTCATAAATTCTTCATAGCTTATAGCATCTTCTTCTTCAAGCTCTTCGCTTTGTGCGTGTTTGTTTTCTAATGCGTATAATAATTCATATAAATTTTCTGTGTCTTCTTGTTTTTTTTCTTTTGCATAAAAAAGCTCAAAAAGCATATTTGCTTCATCAAAAGAATCTTTTGCAAAAACACATAAATTTATATAAAAAAGCAAATTTTTATCTTTTGTTTGTTCGTATGCTAATGAAAAGTATTTTAACGCATCATCAAATTTATGATTTTTAAAATTTTTTATACCAAGTTTTTTATAATTAAGCAAAGCTAACCTCTTCGCCTTGCGGTACATTTACTACTTCTAGTTCCGGATGTATATCTATTTTTAATTGTCTTTCTACACCGTATTTTAGAGTGTTTCCACTTGCTGCACATCCATGGCAATGTCCTGTTAGTCTTACGTAAATTTTACCATTTTTAATACCAAGTAAGTCAAGTCCACCGCCATCATTTTCTAACATAGGTAAAACTTTTTTTAAACTTGTCTGAACCGGTTTTAAAAGCTCTTCGTCTGTAAATGGTATCATGTTTTTCCTTTTTTAAATTAATTTTTTGTTGCTAAATAAAGTGGCATTACCTTATTTGCTATATTTTTCAAATCAGCTATTCTGCTAGCATTTGATGGGTGAGTGCTTAAAATTTCAGGTGTGCTTTGTTTTGAAAACTTACTCATTTTTACCCATACTCTAACAGCTTCTTGGGGATCGTATCCAGCTCGTGCCATAAGTTCTGTCCCTATATGATCAGCTTGTGTTTCGTGTGCTCTTGAAAAAGGAAGCATTATTGTATATCTTGTTGCTAATTCCATTAAATTAGTTGCTGATGAGTCAAGACCAGCAACTTTTGTGATGGCAAAAATTCCTAGATTTTTTATCTTGTCATTACTTGCTTGCTCTCTACTGTGTTCTCTTAGTGCGTGAGCTATCTCATGTCCTAAAACAGCGGCTAATTGAGCATCTGTTAGATTGAGTCTTTTTATAAGACCGCTATAAACAGCTATCTTGCCACCTGGCATACACCAAGCATTTAGTATATCTTGATCTATTACGTTAACCTGCCAATTCCAATTTAGAGCATCTTTTCTAAATGTTCCAACTTGTTTTATAAGTCTATCAGCTATAACTTTTACACGTTTTGTTAATATAATATCAGTATTTAATGAATTTTTTGTTTTTGCATCGCTTAGTGTTTGTATGTATGCTTGATTTGCACTCTGATCCATTTGTTCAGAAGATATAAGGAGTAGCTGTTTTGAGTTTTCTCCGACCAAGCCACCATTTGTTGTGCTTGTATAACAACCAACGATCATAACCCCAATAAAAATTAACGACAATAAATACTTTTTCATCATAATAAACACCTAAATAATATAAAATATAATCAAAATTATATCAAAAACTTACGTAATTATTTGTTTTAATTATATTAATTTTTTATCATTCTACTTTATCACTTAATAAAATTGCTATAAATTTTGTATTTGGATTTGAATCTAAAGCTATTTTAAGACTCATCGTAAGTGGGATTGCTAAAAACATTCCGCCGATTCCAAATAAAAATCCCCAGAACAAAAGGCTTAGTAAAACAACAAGAGTGCTTATGCCAAGCCCTTTTCCTAAAAATTTCGGTTCTATAAAATTTCCAATCGCTATATTTGTAAATAGAAACAATAAAAACACCCAAAAAGCAGTTGTTGAGTTATTTATAAGCATTGCTACTAAAATAGCTGGTAAAGCAGCTACTATAGAACCTATTGTTGGTATGAAATTTAAGATAAATGCTAAAATAGACCAAAGTGGAGCATACATTACTCCAAGCAGTTCAAGTCCTGCAAATACAACAACACCTGTTGCAAATGATGCTAGGAATTTAATCTCAAGATATCTTTTTAGGTTTGATATAAATGTATCTACTGTTGTTTGGGCTTGGATATTTTTTCTTGCAAAATATGCAACTTTTTGTTCAAATACACTCTTTTCAAAAAGCATAAAAGTAATAAGTAAAAATATAAAAAATGCCTTTGATACAATTTGAGTACTCTCTCTTAAAAATCCAGAAAATGTTGCAAATATTTTATTTGGGTCAAAATCCCCACTTAAAAAGCTTTTTATATCAAATCCATATTCATACGCAATTTTAGCCATGCTATCTGTAAATACTTTGAATTTTGTTTGCAGTTCTGTTATGTTTCCTAAAAGTCCGTTTATAGTCTTTATGACGGTATTACCCATAAAACCAAGCGATGAAAATATAAGAAAAACAACAATCAAAAATGCTAATATTTTTGGTATTTTAAGACTTTCTAGCTTATCTATGAGCGGGGATACTATGATGGCTATAAAAGCAGCTATCAAAAACGGCAGAACTATCGTGCTAGCAGCTTTTAATCCAGCCGCTACTATAACAAAACTAGCTATATAAACTACAATTAAATTATTTTTCAACTTTTACCTTTTTAAATTAATTATTACTTAGTTTTTCACAAACTTTATATTTTATAAAATCAAAATCACCACTTATTCTGTTTAAAAAAGATGAGCGATTAAAAGTCTTTTGTCTTTTTGCGAGTTGTGATGTATGAATGAAAATTAAATTTTCTAATTCTTCAATGTTAATTTCGTTTTTTAAATACAAATTGCACTCTTTAAGACCTATTGATTTTAGCGGTTTTAAATCGCTATCAAATTTATCAAATAGAAATTTCGCCTCATCTATCAGGCCATTTTCTATCATCTTTTTTGTTCTTATTTTGATTCTTTGTCTTATATCTTCTCTTTCCCAAAATATCTCAAATATATCTATATCTTTTATTATTGGTTTTGTTGTGTTTTCTTTTAACCATTTTGTTGGTATATCATTACTAAATTTATAAATTTGATACCATTTTTCAAGTCTATATGAGTCATTTTTGCTAAATTTTTGAACAAATTCATTATCTATATTTTGAGCAAGTTTATATATCTCTTCTTTTGAAATTTCAATATCACATTTTGGCACATCTGGGCTTAGGCCATCTAACATTGATTTTAGATAAAATCCACTTCCGCCAGTTATAAGTAGTGGTTTTTGTTCTTTTATGCAAAAATCCTTAGCTTTTTTGTAAATTTCAAAAAACTTTCCAGCGCTAAAATGTTCGTTTGGAAATATCTCGTTTATACCAAAATGTTTTACTAGTTCAAGCTCTTGTTTTGTCGGCTTTGCACTTGCTATATCTATGAGTTTGTAAATACAAAGTGAGTCAAGACTTAGTATAACACAATCAAATTTTGTTGCAACTTGCATAGCAAGGTCTGTCTTTCCACTAGCGGTAGTGCCTATGATACATATTTGTTTAAACATATACTTCCTTAATAAATTTTAAAAATTATAGCAATATAAATTTAAATTTAAAGCAAAAGATTGTAAAATCAAAATCATAAATTTGTATTTAAAGAGAGTTTAATGGGTAAATTTATAAAAACGTTACAAGATATAAGTGATTTGATAGTTTTTAAGCACTCAGTTTTTTCATTGCCTTTTATTTTTATATCAATGATAGTTGCTTCAAAACAGATAAATGGAACTATAAATTTTGGGTTTAAATTATTTATTTTGGGTGTTTTATGTGCTGTTAGTGCTAGAAACTTTGCAATGGCATTTAATCGCTATGCAGACAAAGATATAGACAAACAAAATCCGCGAACGGCAAATAGACCAAGTGTTGATGGCAGGATAGGTAAAAACAACCTTATGGTTTTTATAATTGCAAATGCTGTTTTGTTTATAGTGTGTGCCTATCTTATAAACGATCTTGCATTTAAATTAAGCATTCCTATTTTAACTATACTTGGTGGATATTCTTTGTTTAAAAGATTTAGCGAATTGGCACATTTGGTATTGGGTGTTAGTTTGGGACTTGCACCGATTGCTGGTGTTGTTGCTATTATGAACGAGATAACTCTTTGGAGTGTTCTTTTATGTCTTGGTGTTAGCTTTTGGGTTGCTGGATTTGATCTTTTGTATTCGCTTCAAGATATAGAGTTTGATAAGCAAAATGGACTTTTTAGCATACCGTCTATATATGGCGAAAAAGCTACTATGTTTATCTCAGCACTTTTTCACTCTATAACAATTATATTTTGGTTGCTTTTTTGTTGGAGTGCAGGGCTTGGATCTATTGCGTTTTTAGGTGTTATAGCTAGTGCATTTGTCCTTTTAAAAGAACATCAAATAGTAAGGCGTGATTTTTCAAAGATAGATAGGGCATTTTTTACTTTAAATGGTTATCTTGGGATCATGTTTTTTGTGTTTATTTTTGTGAGTTTAATATGAGTGAGATAAGGCTTATTCCTGCTGATTTAATGATAGATTTTGAGCTTGATAAATATAAAAACGAGAGATTTTTTAAGGAATTTACATCCATTACAAACAATGAAGAAGATCAGCTCGGAGCTTGGTTGAAAAGAGCAAAAGCGAGAGGTGAAACAAAAGAAAGTGATCAAGTTTTGCTTACTTTACTTGTTGAACTTCACCGTAAATTTGATGAGTTAAGTGCTAGTATAAAGCAAGAGAGTAGAGAGTTTTTAAAACTAAACGATAATGATAAAATATCTGGTATAGGCTTTGAGTATTTTTGTATAGAAAATGACAAATTTATAAAAGATGAGTTTTATTATGCAAGGATTGCAATGCCTGTTTTTCCAAAAAGAACTATAGCAATTTATTTTAAATCAATAGATGAAAAAACAGCTCATATTGTAAATATGCATTTGGATGACGAGGAGAGTTGGAATGCTTATGTAACAGCAAGAGAGCGTGTTATGATAAGACAATTAAGAGAATAAAAAAAGGGGATTTTGTGGAGTATATATTGTTTATTATTTTTGGTGTTATTTTGATAGTTATGCTAGGACTTATAATACTAAAAGATTTAGAAGCAAATAAAAAATTTGCAAGATATGAAAAAGCTTTGGAAGGTGTTATACAAGAAAATTTTAATCTAAAAAAACAAATTTCTACACTTTCTAGTGTAAAAGATGGCGAAATAGTTGATCTTGGTGCTTTGCAAAATAGCCTTGATAGCAAGATAGAACTCAGTTTAAATGATAAGATAATGCCAATTTTTAACTCATTAAAAAATATAGAAAGCACGATCGATGAGTTTCAAAATGAACAACAAAGCAGAATTTATAGCTTAGAAGAGAAAACAAGAGATTTTACTAAAATAACATCTCCTGATATACAAAGCGATGAGGATGTTATTGTTAAATTGTTTAATGAAGGTAAAAGTGTTGAAAACATCGCAAAAGATCTGAAAATAGGTGTTGGCAGGGTAGAGTTTGTTTTAAAAATGCATAGCCTTGTTTGACACCATAAACAACTACTTTATGGTAGTTGTTTATGCTCTATAATATTTTTTAATAATTCATTTGTTTTTGTTTGTATCTCTTTTAAGAAATTTTCATTTGTCGCTTCAAATCTAGTTACGATTATAGGTGTTGTATTAGAAGCTCTTACTAATGCCCATCCATCTTTAAATTTTATTCTTATTCCGTCTATTTCTATTATGCTCTCTATTTTTGGTAGATTTGTTTGATTGCTTTTTATACTATCTTTAAAACTTTCAACTATCTTAAATTTACTCTCTTCATCTACCTTTATTTTAAGTTCATCGGTGCTAAAAAGAGTAGGGAGTTTGTTTAGTTCTTTGTCTAAATCAAACCCCTTTTGTAAAAGCTCTATAACTCTCATCATAGCATACAACGCATCATCAAATCCAAAATATCTCTCTTTGAAAAATATATGTCCACTAACTTCAGCTGCAAGGTCTATATTTAGCTCTTTCATCATTTTTTTGATATTGCTATGACCTGTTTTTCCCATAAATACCTCGCCTATTTTTGAGATCTCATCATACATACTTTGAGAGCATTTTACCTCTCCTAAGACTCTTGGATTTTTCATATTTAATGTATAAAGATAGGCTAACTCATCACCTTTGATATTGTGCTTATCTGTTATAACAGCTATTCTATCGCCATCTCCATCAAATGCAAATCCAAGATTGTATTGTTTGTTTTCTATCATGCTTAAAAGTTCTTTTATATTTTCTTTTTCACTTGGGTCTGGGTGGTGATTTGGAAAATTTCCATCTGGATTTGGATATAAAATTTTTGCATTTAAATTTAGTGCTTTTAGTATAGGTTCTAGTGTAACACCAATAGCTCCGTTTCCGCAATCTGCTAAAAATGCAAGATTAAAATCTTTTAAGTGAGAAAACTCTTTTATAAAAAAATCTATATAGTGTGTTAAGATATCAAATTTTTTAGAGTTAAAATTATCTTCTATAATCTCTTTATTTTCGATTATTTCTAAGACATCTTGCTTTAAAATTTGCAAATCTTTTCCAAAATAACTATCTTTTTTTATTGTTATTTTAAAACCATTGTAATCTTTTGGATTATGAGAGCCTGTTATCATTATGTTCGCATCAAAAAAATCAGCATAAACACTAAAATACCCAACCGGAGTAGGGGCTAATCCTATATCAAAAACTTCAATTCCACCAGCCTTATTTATACCGCTTAATAAAAACTTAAATAAATTATCAGCACTAAGTCTAGCATCATATCCTATACTAAGGTTTTTTACACCTAATTTTTTCATTTTTATACCAAGCGCATAGCCTATAGCCTTTACACTTGTTTCGTTTAAATCTTTTTCGTAAATGCCTCTTATGTCATATTCTCTAAAAATATTTTCTAAATTCATAAAAATCCTATTTAAAATTATTTCGGATGCAATATTACTATAATGTGTTTAAAATTAGAATTAATATTTAAAAAGCAAAGTTGTGTAAATTGTGTGAGTGTATAAAATTAATAAACCAAGACAAGCAAAGCTTATCTTGGTTTTAAAGAGTGTTTTTTTGGTTTTGATGTTTTAATTACATCATTCCGCCCATGCCACCCATTCCGCCCATATCAGGCATTGCTGGCATTGGTTTGTCTTCTTTGATTTCGCTTATTGTTGCTTCTGTTGTAAGAAGTAAGCTAGCTACTGAAACTGCATTTTGAAGAGCAACTCTCTCAACCTTAACAGGGTCTATAATACCAGCTTCAAACATATCAACATATTCACCAGTTACAGCATTAAATCCGTAATTGTCTTTTTGGCTAGTCTCTACACCATTTACAACAACACCAGCATCAAAACCAGCATTTTCTGCTATTTGTTTAAGTGGTGCACGAAGAGCTCTTCTTACTATTTCAGCACCTATTGCTTCATCACCGCTAAGGTCTAGTTTTACCTTCTTAGATGCAAGTATTAAAGCTGAACCACCACCTACTACTATACCTTCTTCTACAGCTGCACGAGTAGCACTTAAAGCATCATCTACACGGTCTTTTTTCTCTTTCATTTCTGTTTCAGTTGCTGCACCAACTTTAATAACAGCAACACCACCGCTTAGTTTTGCTAAACGTTCTTGTAATTTTTCTTTATCATAATCACTTGTAGTTTCTGCTATTTGAGCTTTGATTTGGTTGATACGAGCATCTATATTTGCTTTGTCTCCATCACCATTTACGATAGTTGTGTTGTCTTTATCTATGATAACACTAGAAGCTTGACCAAGATCGTTTAATGTAGCACTTTCTAATGTTCTACCAAGTTCTTCGCTAACAACTTCACCACCTGTAAGTATAGCTATATCTTCAAGCATAGCCTTTCTTCTATCTCCAAAACCAGGAGCTTTAACAGCTGATATATTTAAAACACCACGAAGTTTATTTACAACTAAAGTTGCTAGTGCTTCACCTTCTATATCTTCAGCTATTATTAAAAGTGGCTTACCTGTTTTTTGAATTTGTTCAAGTATTGGTAATAAGTCTTTTAAATTTGTTATTTTTTTATCAAAAAGTAAGATATAAGGACTGCTTAATTCAACTTGCATTTTTTCTGTGTTATTTATAAAATAAGGGCTTAAATAACCACGGTCAAATTGCATACCTTCAACTACATTTAGTTCATCTTGGATTGATTTTGCTTCTTCAACTGTTATAACACCATCTTTTCCAACTTTTTCCATAGCATCAGCTATAAGTTTTCCTATGCTTTCATCTGAATTTGCAGAAATAGTTGCTATTTGAGCTATCTCTTTGCTTCCGGTTACTGTTTTTGATATTTTTTTAAGCTCTTCGACCAAAGCCGCTACTTCTTTATCCATACCACGTTTTACTTCGATTGGATTTGCTCCAGCTGTAACGTTTCTTAAACCTTCTTTGAAAATAGCATGTGCTAAAACAGTCGCAGTTGTAGTTCCATCTCCAGCTTGGTCATTTGTCTTACTAGCTACTTCACGAACTAGATTAGCACCCATGTTTTCAATGCTATCTTTTAATTCAACTTCTTTTGCAACACTAACGCCATCTTTTGTTATTGTTGGTGCACCAAAACTTTTTTGTATCAAAACATTTCTTCCTCTTGGTCCCATTGTAACTTTTACAGCGTCATTTAATTTTTTAACACCTTCGTAAAGTCTGTTTCTTGCATCATCTGAGTAAAAAATTTCTTTTGCCATTTTATTTTCCTTTATTATTTAATTATTCCTAAAACATCATCAAGGTTTAATACTAAATATGTTTTACCGTCAAGAGTTATTTCAGTACCACTATATTTAGCAAATACGATATTATCCTCAACCTTTATATTTTCAATTTCATTACCTATTGCCAAAACTTTTCCATTTAAAGGTTTTTCTTTTGCATTATCAGGTATAATAATACCAGAAGCTGTGGTTTTTGTTTCTTCCACACGCTCAACTAGAACGCGTTTTCCTAATGGTTGAAAATTCATAATTCATCCTTTTTGGTTTATTTTTTAATTTTTAGCACTCTTTATTTTTGAGTGATGAAATATTATCATTTTTTTTCGTTAAAGTCAATATTTAACGATAATTTATTAAATATATTTAGTCTACTAGACTAAACTTTAATGATGTTAATACATTAAATGAAAGGAGTAAAATGAAAATTTTAGCTTATGTTGTAGGAGTATTACTTCTGCTATTTTTAGGTGTTTATACTATAGCTTTTACTGGGTTTGGTAACGGAATAGTTTCTAATTATCTTGAAAAAGTTATAAAAGAAAAAAGTGGTTTTGAGGTTAAATTTGCTAAATTTAGTCTTGATATGAGTAGCTTGGATATTAAAGCTAATGTAAATGATGAGATTAATTTTAATGCTCACGGTAGTTTATCTATATTTTCTCAAAAATTTGATATAGACTATGCTATTTTAGCGAGTAATTTAAAAAGTGCGAATATAAATTTACAAAAGCCGATATCATTAAAAGGAAAAGCCAAAGGTGCTGTTAAGGACTTTGATGTAAATGGTGCTGGTGATTTGCTTGGTTCAAATTTAAGTTTTTTAACAAATATAAAGGATCTTAAACCTTTTACTGCAAAAGTAGATGCTAGAAAACTTAATATAGCTGAGGCTTTGGTGCTAGCAAAGCAGCCAGAATATGCAAAAGGATATGTTGATTTAATAGCTGATATTAAAGATGAAAATGGAAATAGAGATGGTGATGCCAAGATAGAAATTTATGATGGTATTGTAAACAATGGCACCGTTTTAAAAGATTTTAACATCACATTGCCTAAGAATTTTTATTTCAAAGGTGCTTTTAATGCTGAGATTAAAAATGATGATGTAAATCTTAAAAGTATATTTATAACCCCTGTTGCGACAGCTGATACCAAAAATACACATTATAATTTGAAAAATCTAAAATTAAGTAGCGATTTTGGTTTTAACGTAGATGATCTTGCTAACCTTGAGCCTATAATAAAGCAAAAATTAAATGGTAGCTTAAGTGCTGATGGTAATTTGATTTTAGACAATGATAAGCTAGAAACACTAAATACAAAGATAAATGGCTTTGGTGGAAATATCATAGCAAATTTAAAAGATAATAAAGTAAAAGCTACAATAAATCAAATAAAACTTAATGAGCTATTAAAACTTGCTTCACAGCCAGCTTTTGCTAGTGCTACTATAAATGGAAATGCGGTTATAAATAATATAAATGATGTAAAGAATATAAGCGGTAATTTAGGGTTAAATACAAAAGATGGAAAATTACATCCTGTTGAGTTAAAACAAATGAGTGGTTTTGATATCAAAAATGGTGTTGATTTCAGCCTTGAATCAAAAGCTGATATAAAAGATTCTATTGTAAATTTTGATACAAACTTATTTAGCGACCTTTTAAGTTTAAAAAATGTAAAAGGTGTTTTTGCAATAGATAAAGGCAATATGGATAGTATTTTTAATCTTGAAGTCTCTGATTTGGCTAAATTTGAAAAGATAGTTGGTGTCAACCTTAGCGGTAATGTAAATCTTAACGGAAATATAAAATTAAAAAATATGGCTTTAAGTGAGCTTAATGTAAATGGAAAAGCTATCGGCGGAGATATCAATGCTGGACTTAAAGATGGCAAGGTTGATGCTAAACTTACAAAACTTGCTCTTAGGGATTTATTTTCATTTGCTGGCATGAAGCCTTTAGCTGATGCGACATTAAATTTAGAAGCAAAACTTGATTCTATAGATGTTAAAAATTTAAATGGTAGTGTTATCTTTACGGCTGAAAATGGTAGCTTTATGCAAAAAAATATGAGTGAGTTTTTAGAGAAAAAATTCCCAGCAAATGCCAAATTTAGTGCAAAAGCAAATGTAGATATATCAAAAAGTATAGCTAAATTTAATGCAAATGTACTTAGTGATTTTGTAAATGCAAAAGAGATAAATGGAAATTTTGATATAAATAATAATACATTGGATTCAAACTTAAAAATCAATATAGCTGATTTAAGAAATCTTAAATTTTTAACAGAAAAAGAGCTATTTGGTGCTGTTGATGTTTTAGTTAATGCTAAAATGAAAAACAATCAGATGGATATAACAGCAACATCTGATATATTTGATGGAAAATTAGATGCTAAGTTTAAAGATAATTTGTTAAATGCTACTTTAAATAAGTTTGCATTTAAAGGTCTTACTGATATGCTTGGCATGGATAATTTTTATAATGGAGTAGGTGACGCTAAGTTTGATTATAATGTTTTATCTCAAAAAGGTAATTTCAACCTAAATATAAATGAGGGTAGGTTGGTAGCCAATAACTTTACAAATACCTTAAAGACATTTACAGCTAGAGATATAACAACAGAAGTTTATAAAGACGGATATGTAAAAGGCACTATAAACAAAGGCTTGGTAAATTTTGATATGGATTTAGAAGCTCAAAGAAGCAGTATAAAATCAAAAGATGCTAAGCTAAACACATTGACAGATGCTATAGATATACCTGTTGAGTTTAGATATGAAAAAACAGATGCCAAAATAGACATTAAAGGCACTAGCAAACAGCCTAAATACTCAATTAGCTCTGATTATCTAAAAGAAAAAGCCTTAAAAGGTCTTGATAAACTAATTGATAAAAACCTAGGTAATGATGGTAAAGATGGTGGAACAAAGGATGTTGTAAAAGGTCTTCTTAAAGGACTATTTTAATTAAAATAATAAGATGAGATTTTTCTCATCTTATTTTATTTATCTGCTTCATTGATTAGTTTTTTAGCGTATAACTCTCTTAATTTTTTAGAATATTCTCCTATTTTTGAATTGTTTATCTCTATGTTATCAACTTTTATGGCTGGAAGTAGTATTAATGTAGCAGCGGATATAAAAACTTCATCGGCTTCATATACTTCATCAAGTGTAAAATTTCTAAGCTCTATCTTAAGTCCAATTTTTTTAGCAAGCTCAAGCAAAACTTTTCTTCTTATGCCCGGAAGTATTGCATTTGATAAGGCTTTTGTTATTAATTTGTCGTTTTTGATTATAAATACGCTTGAACTACAACCCTCACTAACAAACCCGTTTTCTACCATTATGCCTTCAAATGCTCCATTTTGAACGGCTCTATTTTTTGCATAGCATTGTGCAAGTAATGAGATAGACTTTATATCTCTTCTTTTCCATCTTATATCATCAACACTCGCAAGCGTTATACCTGTTTTTGCATATTCATGATTTATTATATTAGTTTTATAACAAAATACAAATACAGTTGGTTGTAAATCTTTGATAAACTCAAAACTTCTAGGAGCTACGCCCCTTGTTATTTGCATATAAATACCGCCTTCATTAAGGCTGTTTTTTTCTATTATATTTGTTAATATTTCTTCAAATTCTTCTTTTGTGTATGGTAATTTTATATTTATCTCTCCAAGACTTTTATTAAATCTTTCCCAAAAATCATCTTTGTCAACTAGGTGAAAATTTATTACCGGCACAACTTCATATATTCCATCTCCAAATATAAAACCCCTATCAAAAACACTAACTTTTGCTTCATCTGAGTTTTTATATTCACCATTTATAAATACTATTTTTTCTGGTAAGTTACCCATTGTTAATTCCTTTTTTTAGTAATTTTATCAAATTTTTTGATATAATCTCAAAAAATAAATAAAAAAAGTAAGTTGATAAAAATGAAACAAAATTTAAAAGAAAAGATATTAGACAAAATTTTTATAGTCTCAAAAAAACCTATTTTGCTTCGCGATTTACTTGAAGCAAATAGCCTTTATAAAGATAATATGCTGATAGATGATTCTAGACTAAATTTTAGATTTAATCACTTAAAAACATATCAAGTTTATGGGATTTTATGTGCTGTTATTTTTCTTCCTATATTGCTCGTGACACATCATTCTTTAGCTAAGCTTGATTCTCACATCTCTATAATAGGAACAGCTATTGTTACAGCTATAATATTTATAGGGTTTGATGTGTTTAAAATTTGGGCTAGGAAAGAGATAAATATAGAGCTTATAAAAAAGGCTTGGAATGTTCATTTTCCATATTTTTCTTATGAAAAATACTCAGACAAAGTAGATTTTATTTATCAAGAAGCTATAAAAAATGATATTTCAAAAAAAGAGCTTGAACAATATATTTTAGAAAGACTGATTACCACTGAAAAATAAAAAAAGCTAATAGCAAATTTCAAGGCTATTAGCTACTACTTTATAAAATTTCCCTTTGTCCTTTAGAATTTACTCCGCTTAAAATACCCATTTTTTCCATTTGTTCTATTATATTTGCTGATCTATTATATCCAACACCAAGTCTTCTTTGAAGGTAACTTATAGATGTTTTTTGTTCTGTTAAAATTATCTCTTTTGCTGATTCAAAAAGTGGATCAAGTTCGCCTGCTATAACACCATCATTAGCTTGATTATCACTAGAACTAGAACCACTTTCTTGTAAAAATCTTTCATCGTACATAACACTTTGTTGAGATTTTAAAAACTCTACAATAGTTTCTATCTCTTTTTCGCTTGTAAAAGGTGCATGAAGACGAATGATACCAGGACTTCCAGGAGGAGTAAATAGCATATCCCCACGCCCAAGCAAGCTTTCTGCTCCCATTTGATCAATAATAACTTTACTATCTATTTTTTGACCAACTCTATAGCTTATACGACTTGGTAAGTTTGCCTTTATAAGACCTGTTACAACATCAACACTAGGTCTTTGTGTTGCCACTATAAGGTGTATGCCACTAGCTCTCGCCATCTGAGCCAAACGACCTATATAAAGCTCTACATCTTTACCGCTTGTCATCATCAAGTCCGCCAATTCATCTATAATAACAACGATATATGGAAATTGCTCTCCGCCTTCTTTTTTCATCTTTTCGTTATAGCTTTCAATATTTTTGGTGCGTGTATGGCTCATTACTGTATATCTTCTTTCCATTTCTGCGACCATATTTGAAAGTGCTGTTATAGCCTGTTTTGCTTGTGTTATAACAGGTGTTAATAAATGTGGAATATCATTATATATACTAAACTCAAGCATTTTTGGATCTATCATCATAAGTCTTAATGTTTGTGGACTATTTCTGTAAAGTAGACTTAAAAGCATAGCATTTATACCAACACTTTTTCCGCTTCCTGTGGTTCCTGCTATAAGTAGATGAGGAAGTTTTTTAAGGTCTGTTATAAAAGGAGCACCTACTATATCTTTTCCTAAAGCCATAGTTAAAGGTGAGCTTGCATTTTTGTAAATTTCGCTATCTAAAATCTCTTTTAGATATATTGTTTCTGTATTTTTATTCGGAACTTCTATACCAACTACATCTTTTCCTGGCACAGGTGCTTGTATCCTGATAGTTTGAGCTTTTAAGGCCATGGCTAAATCATCTTGCAGTGTTAAAATTTTACTTACTTTGATATGAGGAGCTGGCTTAAACTCAAATGTGGTTACTATAGGTCCTGTATAAGTTCTAACGACATCTCCGTCTATCTTAAACTTATGAAGTTTATCTAATAAATCAGAAATTTTTTGATCTATTTCAGCTTCGTTTACACCACTTGATCTTTTTGGTGGATCAGCTAGAAATTTCAAAGACGGTAATGTAAAATCTTTTGGCTTTTCTATCTTTCCTTTTTCAAGTTCATCTAGTAATTTTTTATTTTCAACAACTTCGTTAAGTATCTCAACTTTTGAGTTTTTTGTATCTTGTTTTTGAGTTTTTTGTATCTCTTTTTCTGTCTTTTCTTGATTTGTATTTGTTTTGTCTTCTTGTATTTCTTCTTCTACTATATTTTCTGTTTCAACTATATCATCATCTTGTATTATTTGAGTATCTATAATATCATCTTTTGTTTTTGATTTAGGCTTATTATTTTCTTTGTATTCTATCTCTTTGTGATATTTTTGATTTTTAAATACATTTTTTGTAGGATCTATAAAAGATTTTTTAATAAGGACTATTATATTATCTCTAAAAATAAGAGCCAAAGACATTATAAATATACCAATGGTAATTATAAAAGAGCCTATTTTTCCTATAAAGCTTCTTAGTGTGTCGTTTATAGCACTTCCAATAAGACCTGAGTTTGTGCCGTTAAATCCCATAGCTTGAAACATTAATATAGCAAAAAAGAATAATATTAATCCAAAAGTAAATTCCAAAAACTCGATGTCTATTTTTTTGATTTTATAAAATTTAAAACTAACTATACAAATTAATATAAATGGATAAATGTAAGATACTAAACCAAAAAGCTTTAAGTTCCATTTTCCTAAATTTTTACCAACTATACCCACAAAATCAGCTGTTGGAAAAAACGTGGAAAGACCAAAATAAACTAAAAAACATATAGATAAAATAAAAAATCCTTGACGTAAAATAATATATCCTTTTTTTGAATTTATACTTTATATTATATCACGCAAGGAATAAAAAAATTATAATACAAATAATAATTATAAATAAAAAATATAATTAGAATTTATATCTTAAGCCAGCACCTCCGATATAATTTTTTAAATTTTTATTAATTTTTGTTCCAAAATTAATATTTAATGAAAATGATTCATTAAGGTCTATATCCGCTCCACTTAATAGCTCAAAATTAACTCTTTTTTTTGCATCAGATTTTATTAAAATATTATCATTTATACCTGCATAGTTTAATTTTATATCTTTAAATTTATTGTAAATTTCTTTTGAAATACTAGGTTTTAAATATAAAAATCCTCTGCTGTTGTAATATCTAATTTCTGTTCCTAATTTTGCTCTGAGCGTAGAATATGTTTGTGATCCATATTTAAATGCTAATAAACCATTTTCAACAAAAGCTTTATTTTGAGTATTGATATAAGAAAATCCCAAAAATGGTTTAATATATAAACTATCATATGCTTTTAAAGCATAACCATAGTCAATGTTTGCGTTTATAGAGCTTGAATCAAAATTTCCATTTTTGTTCACATTCGCTCCATTGAAATTTAGCATTGTTGACAATTCATTTTTGGATTTTGTTAATGACATATCTAAATTTAGTTCATTCTGGCTATTTGTATAGTTAAGATATGTTCCAAAACTATAGTTTTTAGAATTAAAATATGTTTCTTTTGTATTAAAATTTGCTCTTGTATAAGATGTATAAAATCCATATATAAAATCATCTATTTTTGTATCAATTCCAAGTGTAATGATATTTTGTTTTTGATAGCTGTCTGAAAAATTAGAATATGATTTTATAGCATTTGCCCATAAGTTAGATGTTTTTTCTTGATAATCTTTAATTAAATTCGCTGTTGTATTATCTGCATAGTAATTGCCTTCAATGCTTTTTATTGCCCTTGCTAATTTTAAATCATCATCGTTTAGATATGACAACAAAACTACACGGTTTTGTGTAAGTAATGAATTTGAAAAAGAAATATTTTCATTGAAATTTATTTGTTTAGATATTGTATTTGCTATATCTTCTGTAGATTTTTTTATATTATTAACTACTTCTTGTCTTTCTTTGCTGTCTAATTTAAAAACATCAACAATCTTACTATCCTTATTCGGTGTTTTTGCTAATCCGGATAGATATTTGTCTGTACTTATACTATCTTGTTTGATTTGTATATCATTTAATGTGTTTTCTAGTGATTTTACTCCATCATTGCCTTTGTCATCTTTTTCTGTTAAAGCTGAGGCTGTGTTTGATTGCTCTAGAAAAGTTTCTAAATTTTTGAAAATTTCTAATTGCTCTTTGTTAGCATTAGCTTTTGCGCTTTCTATTTTTTCTTTTATATCTTCTGCTATTTCTTTTCTATTTTTTATTTTTTTATTTAGTACTTCTTTTTGTTCTTTTGCTTTTTGGTTTGCTTCGTTTGCAGTAGTTATTTTGTTTCTTAAATTAGTTTTATTTTCTTCAGTAATTTTACTATCTGCTTTTAAAACCTCATTTGTGTACGAGGTAGCAATTTCTGCAAACTGAACTGTAAAGTTTGCGAATTCAACAATATCACTAGGATCTGTTGCTTCAAATGTTGCTGTAGCGGCTTTATTTGCTGTAATTGCATTTTGTATAGCATTTTTATAAGAAAGTAATTGTGGATTTGCATTACTTTTTTGTAAAGCTTCTATTGTGTTTTTGGCACTAGTTGAAGCCTCGAACACCAAAGTTAAAGCCTTTTTTACTTCGTCTCGCTCATCTTTTACCTTTTGTTTTAAAATAAGGGTAGAGTCTAAAATATCATTTATACCTCCCCCTGTATTAGCATACAAATTAGCAGCTAGAACACAGCTTATCGTTAAAGTTAATAATTTGGTTTTCATGTTTCCCCTTTACATGTAAAATTATAGTTTTTGTTGTAATTTTTATACTATTATACTTAATTTTAACAATAAAATAAAAAATATTATCGAAAAACTTTTAAAATAAAACATATAAAGATATAATAATGCAAATTTTTTAAAGGGTTATAATGAGAGAGTTAAATGGTTCTCAAATGATAAGCGAAGCTTTAAAAGCTGAAGGTGTTGAGATTGTTTTTGGTTATCCTGGTGGTGCAGCATTAAATATATATGATGAAACTTATAAGCAGAAATATTTTAAGCATATTTTGACTCGCCACGAACAAGCCGCAGTTCATGCAGCAGATGGATATGCTAGAGCATCCGGTAAAGTTGGTGTCGCTTTTGTTACAAGTGGACCTGGTTTTACAAACGCCATAACAGGACTTGCTACAGCATATTCTGACAGTATTCCACTAGTGCTTATTAGCGGTCAAGTTGCAACCTCTCTCATTGGAACTGATGCATTTCAAGAAATAGATGCTGTTGGAATTTCTCGCCCCTGTGTTAAGCATAATTATTTAGTTAAAGACATAAGTGAACTTCCTAGGATACTAAAAGAGGCATTTTATATAGCAAAAACAGGTAGAAAAGGACCTGTGCATATAGATATACCAAAGGATGTAACCGCAGCCATTGGAAAATTTGAATATCTAAAAGAGATAAATATGCCAACCTATAAACCTGTTTACAAAGGAGATCCAAAACAGATAAAAAAAGCGATTGAAGTTATACAAAGCTCACATAAACCTTTGATTTATATAGGCGGTGGTGCGATTAGCTCAGAAGCTAGTAAAGCTATAAGAAAATTTTCTATAAAGACAGGAATTCCTGCTGTTCAAACCCTTATGGCACTTGGGACTTTAGATGCAAGTGATGAGTTAAATTTAGGAATGCCTGGTATGCACGGAAGCTACGCTTCAAATATGGCACTTAGTGAAAGTGATTTAATTATTGCTTTTGGTGCTAGATTTGATGATAGGGTTACTGGAAAGCTTGATGAGTTTGGAAAGAATGCGAAAATTATCCATGTTGATATAGTTCCTAGCTCTATCTCAAAGATAGTAAATGCTGATTTTCCAATTGTCGGCGATCTTAAAAACGTTGTAGAAGAGTTGCTTAACAAAATCAACATACCAAACGATCAATTTAAGTCTTGGCATGAGATTTTAACTAGATATAAAACTTTACAACCTTTAAAATTCACAGATAGTGATGAAGTTTTAAAGCCTCAATGGGTTATACAAAAAACGGCACAAATTGCTTCAAATGCTGTTATTACAACAGATGTTGGACAACATCAAATGTGGGTCGCTCAATTTTTCCCTTTTAGATACCCAAGACAATTTATAACCAGTGGAGGGCAGGGAACTATGGGATTTGGTCTTCCATCGGCTTTAGGTGCAAAATGTGCAGTTAATGACAAAGCTCCGGTTATAAACTTTACAGGCGATGGCTCTATTTTGATGAATATACAAGAGATTATGACATCAGTTGCGGAAAACAAGCCAGTTGTAAATATTATACTAAACAATAACTTTTTAGGAATGGTAAGACAATGGCAAAGCTTTTTTTACGGAGAAAGATATTCAAACACAGATTTGAGTATACAGCCTGATTTTGTAAAACTATCTGAGAGTTTTGGCGGTATAGGTTTTAGAGTAACAAACAAGAAAGAATTTGAAAAAGCATTAAAAGAGTCTTTAAATAGTGATAAAATATCTTTTATAGATGTAGCAATAGATCGTTTTGAGAATGTTTTACCTATGGTTCCAGCAGGTGCCGCGATCTATAATATGATACTTGAATAAGGAAAAATATGAGAAGAGTTATATCGGTTATTGTTTTAAATGAACATGGAGTATTATCTAGAATTTCTGGACTTTTTGCGGGTAGGGGATATAACATAGATAGTTTAACTGTCGCCCCTGTTCCTGATAGTAATTTTTCAAGACTTAGTATTATTACAAGTGGAGATGAAAAAGTTTTAGAGCAAATTGTTAAACAACTCCATAAACTTATTCCTACATACAAAGTTATAGAAAATTCAAAATTTATAGAAAAGGAGATGGCGTTGGTAAAAATTCCTTTAAGTGAAAATTATGCTGGGCTTGATGCTATATTAAAAGGATATAATGGAAGCGTAGCTAATACTAATGAAAACCATATTATAGTAATGGTAACAGATGATACGAGCAGGGTGGATAATTTTTTAATGGCAATAAAAAAGTTCAATCCAGTTGATATAGTCCGTGGCGGATCAGTTTTGATGGATTTTTGATATGAAATTAAGTCAAATAGCTAATAAACTTGGATTAGAATTTAGAGGTAATGATTTTGAAGTAGTTGCTTTAAATTCATTGTTAAATGCCGATAAAGATGAGCTTACTTACTGCGATGGTGAAAAAAATTCTCAATTTATAAGTAAATCAAATGCTGGAGCTATACTTGTTACTGAAAATTTTATAGACTTGGTTCCTGAGCCAATGTCTGTGATTGTTTGTGAAAATCCACATTTAGCTTTTGCTATTTTGAGTGAGGATTATGCAAAACCTCTTTTTATAGAAAAAAAAGAGAGTCATATTGATCCAAGTTCAAAAATAATGCCAAATGTATATATCGGACAAGGTGTGAGTGTTGGTAAAAATAGCATTATTATGCACGGAGCTTTTTTGGGAGACAATGTATCTATTGGTGATAACTGTATAATACATCCAAATGTTGTTGTTTATAATGATTGTAAAATAGGAAATAATTGTCATCTAAATGCTAATTGTGTTATTGGTTCTGATGGTTTTGGATATGCACATACAAAAACAGGGGAGCATATAAAAATTTATCACAATGGAAATGTAGTTCTTGAGGATAATGTTGAAATCGGAGCTTGCACTACCATAGATAGAGGTGTTTTTGAATCAACGATAGTTAAGAAATTTACAAAAATAGATAATTTAGTTCAGATAGGACATAATTGCGAGCTTGGACAAGGCTGTCTGATAGTCTCGCAGGTTGGTTTGGCTGGATCTACAAAACTTGGTAGAAATGTTGTTATGGGTGGTCAAAGCGGGACAGCAGGACATTTAAAAGTTGGCGACTTTGCTCAGATTGCAGCAAGGGGAGGTGTTACAAAAAGCTTAGAATCAAATAAAAAATATGCTGGACATCCTATAATGGAAATGAACGAGCATTTTAAACTTCAAGCAAAAATAATAAGATTTTTCAAAAAACAATAATTTATTCCGGTTTGTTAGCAAATTTATATATTTAATATTTGCTAACAAATTTAACCTTTCAAAAAACATTCATTATTTAAAATTCTTTTTACCCTATTTTTTATTTTTTTTACAACCAAACACAATAATGTTATTTTTTATATAGAAGTTTTTTTTGCAAAATAGGGTAGTGTTAGACAAATTAACTCAATTACATAATATAAAAAAATTATTATAATTTATAATTATATTTTATATTTAAAATATTTTCTTATATGATAGCGAGTATATGAAATTTTAAAAATGATAAAAATATTTTATGTAAAATATGTAAGTAATTTATTTGTATAAAAATACAAAATATTTAATGGATAAATTTATTTCATTCAAAATGTAAAGTCATAAAATGGCGTATTTTAGCATATTTGGTATAATAAAAGCAGGATAGAATCGATATTTATATATTAGTTTGAAAATTATAGTTTTCAATACAAAATATATAAAATAGCTTGTATTTTACTTTTTATTGTATATTTTTACTTATTTTTTAATTTAAGAAAAATATATTCTTATGGTTGGTAATCTTTGTTTTTTGTCGCTATAATTCTTGCTAAATTTAATAAAAAAATATTTGATTAATTTTTAGCTTTTTTGAAATTTTGTATCGCTTGTCTTCTAGAGTTTGTTATATCAACTATGCTCGCAGGATATTTTATAAATATATCTTCTAAAAGACCATTTTCTATATGTAGTAGTTTTGGATTAACATCTCTTAATTCAGGTATAACTTTTTTTATAAATATTGCATTTGGATCAAATTTTTTTGATTGAGAGTATGGGTTAAAAACTCTAAAATATGGATTAGCATCAGTTCCTGTGCTAGCACTCCATTGCCACGAACCTATATTTGAGCTAGCCTCATAATCTAAAAGTTTTAAAGCGAAATATTCCTCACCTTTTTTCCAGTCTATAAAAAGATTTTTAGTTAAAAAAGATGCTGTTATCATTCTTAGTCTGTTATGTATTGTTCCTGTATTGTTTAAATGTCTCATTGCAGCATCTATTATAGGAACACCTGTTTCTCCCCTGCACCATTTTTTAAAATGTTCTTCGTTATTGCTCCAATTTATATTAATGTTTTGAAAGTTTTGTGTTTGACTGCTTGGAAAATGAAACAATATATAGTTATAAAATTCTCTCCAAAACAACTCTCTTATAAAAGATTCGCTGTTTAAGTTTTGCTCGGATTTTAAATAATTAAAAACCTCTTTTGGTGAAATTAGCCCAAATCTTAAATGAACCGATATTTTAGATGTATCATCCATATAAAAATAATCCCTAGCTTTGTCATATTTTTCTATTTTTTCTTTAAAAATATCTAGTAACTCGATAGGATTTTTTTCTAAAAAATCAGGAAGTTTTTGCTCTACAAAGCCCATCGTTTCAAGACTTGGTATAAAGCTATAATCAAAATTTATTTTGTTAAGTTTATTTTTTAATTCATAAGTGCTTATTTTGCTTGAAGAAGTTATTGGATTTAAAGATTTATAAAAAGGTGTAAAAACCTTATATGGTGTTTGATCTTTTTTTAAATGCTCATTTGGATTAAGTATAAAAGAGTCTAAATATCTATTTAATGGTAGTATTTCTTCTATCTCTTTATCTCTATTTACAGAGTATGAATCAAAGTCAATAGAACATAAAATTTCATCAAATCCATCTTTTTTTAACTTTGTAAAAACTCTTTTGGGACTATCATAAAAAATAGCCAAATCAAGCCCTAATTTTTTAAGATTTGTTTTTAGATTTAGAACTGATTTATATATAAAAGTTACTCTTTTATCATCATTTGGAAGTTTTTCTAAAATATTTTTATCAAAAATAAATATAGGCAAAACATCTTTGTTTGCATTTGCTAAAATAGCATTATCGCTTACTCTTAGATCTCTTCTAAACCAAAGAATTTGTTTCAATACAAATCCTTGCTAGATAGATAAAATTCCAATTTTTTAGGGTATGGATTTAGTATTTTTTGATTTTCTAGATATTTTATGTCAAATTTTCTTATATATAAAGCTAAAACTTCTGATACTGATTTGAATGAGATAAGACCTTGTTTAAATATATTTAACATTTTTAATATTTCTTGTTTTTCATCTTTTGTTATGTAGTTTTTAAAATATCCATATATGTGAAGAAATATATTATAAGTCTTTGCAATACTTTCTTTAAGACTTATTGCTTCTAAAAATATAATTTTATACTCATCTAAAACCTTATCCAAGGTCTTTTTGTTGTGATTAGCTACAATATTTCCAAGATGTTTATAGTGTTTGTGAGATTTTGAATAAATTAAATATTTGTATGATGAGTGAAACTCAATCAAGCTTTTAAACGATGGCTTTGTTTGTAAAAATTCAAATATTTCTTTATATGCAAAAATTTGCATTAGAAAATATTGTTTAAACCATATATGTTTAGTATTTTGTTTTTCGTGTAAATCATAGCATTTTTCTTTTGTGTTTTTAGTAAAAATTCTAATTTTATTTTTTTCAATGTATATTCTTATTTTTTCTAAATTATGTTCTTTTTCTAATCTCATATTTATCCCATTATATGAATAATTTACAAAATTATAGCAGATAACTAAGATAAAAAAGTTTTTTTGTTTGTTTTTAATCACTATTTCCTTTTAAAATCGTTAACTATTTACAGATACAATTTCAATTAAATTCAAGAAATTATAACTTGTAATTTTTTCATTAAAATCTTTAAGGAGTAAAAATGAGTTTATCTAATGAATTAGATACTTCAACAAAAGAAGTAGAGGTTACAACACAAAAAGCTTCAGAAAATGATGCTTTATCTAGTAGACGTAAGTTTTTAAGTGCTGCCGGTTTAGGACTAGGGGTTGTAAGCACATTACCATTTGTTAGCACTCCTGTTTTAGCAGATGAAAAAACAACTACCAAAACAAAGAAACTAGCTAAGACTGCTTATGGTGCAAGTACAGCAGAAAAAGAGATTAAAGTTGTTAGTCTTGAAAGATTACAAGATGAAGTAAAAAAAGTTGTTCCTAAGGCTGGATTTGAGTTTGTATCAGGTGCAGCTGGTGGTGAATGGACTATGCATGAAAATAGACGTGCATTTGATGATTATCGTATAGCTCCTAAACGTTTAGTTGGATTATCTTGGAATGATATTGATACATCAACCAAACTACTTGGTTTAGATATGGCTTCACCTATTATGGTTGCTCCTATGGGTGCTCATGCTATGATACATGAAGGTGATGAAAGAGCTACAGCAAAAGGTGCTGGTTTAGCAAATACTCTTTATTGTTCATCAGGTGCTTCAAATGCAACATTAGAACAAATAGCAAATGCTACAAATGGACCTAAATGGTTTCAATTATATTATAACAATGATGAGGGTGTAACTAAATCACTATTAACTCGTGCTAAAAATGCTGGTTATTCAGCTATTATACTAACAGCTGATGCACTTGGACCGGGACAGCCAGAAAATTTCATTGCTATGGGTAGCCCATTCCGTCCTGATAGGTTATTTGGCAACCATGATCCTAAAATGGGTGGTAAAGGAAACTTTTTTGATCAAAAAACAGCCCTAACAACCAAAGATATTGAATTTATAAAAAGCTTTACAGGACTGCCTGTAATAGTTAAAGGTATATTACGTCCTGATGACGCTAAAAGATTTGTTGAAGCTGGTGCTGATGCTATACAAGTATCTAACCATGGTGGTCGTCAGATAGACGGTGTTCCTGCAAGTATGACAGCACTACCAGCTATTGCTAAAGCTGTTAATAAAAAAGTTCCTATCATCTTAGATGGTGGTGTTCGTAGAGGTATAGATATAGTAAGAGCTATTGCTATGGGTGCAAATGCTGTTGCTGTTGGTCGCCCTATGCTTTATGGTTTAGGACTAGGTGGTTCACTAGGTGTTAAATCAGTAATAGAGTTTTTAAACAAAGACTTAGTAGCTGCAATGATATTAAGCGGTGCTGGTAAATTAGCTGATTTAAATCCAAGCTATATTGATATAGTTGGAGAAAATGCTAAATTTAATAAATATAATTCATAATTAAATTATCTTAATATAATACAAAGCGAACATTAATTTGTTCGCTTTAATATAAACTCATAAACCTGCATTAAAAACATATTTAATAAAAACACAATATAATATTAATTATATATTTTAAAAATTTAACAATATATAATAAAAAATAAATAACATCAGAAAGTATTTTATGAATCATGAAAAGAATAATAATATAGATATTAAAAAAGAGGCTTTAAAAGAAATTTTTGACTTAATTTTAGAAAATCAATGGGTATCAACTGCTGTATTTTTTGGATTTGGGCTTATAATATATTTTGGATATTTTTATTTGAGTTATAGCTATATACCTAGTCTTGCATGGGGAGAAATATTTTCTATTATGGTTTCATTGTCTACTATATTTTTATTATTGCCTATTTTAATATTAATTTTTGTATTTTTATTTTGGTTGTTTTATTATGTTGATAAAAATTTGGATTGTTTTGAAACTAAAAACTATAAATTTTTTACATATTATAAGTCTAATTTTATATGGATAACATCATTTTTAATATTTTTAATTTCATTTTATGCGTTTATTGTCCGACCACCTGAAATTTTTAATAATTTTGTTATTATGATTAATTCTTATGCAGATATTGATCTTACTGAACTTATTGTTATTTTTGTAATGTTTATTGTGCCATTTATTTTTTTAAATCTTATTATAAGACATAGAAATAATAAATTTATTTCTATTGTATTTTTTATAAGCTTAATGTTAATTTTTTTATTTATATCATTTTTTATATTTTCAGTAACAAATGTTTTATGGATGTTTTGGTTTATATTTTTTATCACCATAATGTTGTTTTATCTTTTATTAAATACAAGTAATATTTCAAAATTTGATTTTAAACTATCTTTTTCTATTTATTTTAGTGTGATTTTATTTTTAGTACTTGTGCTAACTTCTGGTCATATAATAAAAATATTAAATTACGGTAATATTGATTATGAAACCTTGATTTTGGATAAACAAGCAATTAATATATTACCTGATGAAATTTCAAGAAAAAATACAGATGATAATAAAACATATGTTGAATATGTTAATGAAAATAGCAACAATTTTAAAATAAAACTTCACAACGTGAAAGCATTGTCAACTTTGGGAAAATTTTATTATTTACAAACAAAAGATGATTTGAGATTTGAAATAGATTCAAGCTATATAAAAACTAAAATAACAAGTAAATAATAAAAATGAAATAGATACTTGTCTTGTTTAAAAAATATAATAATCTAGATAAGTATCAAATCATTTCAAGTTTCATTAAATACATATCTTCACCATCTATAACTTCAAGGTTTTGAGAGTTACACTTAGGACATAAAAATTCATTTTTGCTAAGTTCTGATTGATTTCCGCACTCTTTACATTTTACAACTATCTCTTGAACATTTATTATTAGTTTTGCATTTTCGCATATTGTCTCTGCTTGACATACACTAAAAGCACTTTCTAGATAGTGCGGTTCTATTCCACTTAAACGCCCTACTTTGATCTTTATTTTGGTTACCTCTTTTGCATTATTTTTTGCCGCATTGTCTTCACATAGTTTAAGTAAAGATTGTGCTATACTAAGTTCGTGCATTAACAAATCCTCGGTAATAATTCGCCCCTAGGAGCATCTAAAAATCTTCTTGATTTATACATATTTTCTATCATAACTCTTGAGTTCTTATCTTCCAAAATTTCACCTATTTCATTTGCATTTTTATCAAATTGTTGTAAAATTTCCAATGCTTTTTTGCTATCTTTTTCTTCCACAGCCAATACAAAAGTGCCTTCATTTGCAAGTTCATAAGGTTCAAAACCAAATAGTTCACATATACCAAGAACACCATCACTAACTTTGATATTTTCTTCAAAAATCAATATATCATGTTTGCAAGCACTGCTCCATTCATTTAAAACGGCACTAAGTCCGCCGCGAGTAGCATCTCGCATACATAGTGGTTTTATACCTGAGTTTAAAAGCTCCATTACTACATTTTTTAAACTTTTACAATCACTTTGAAGATCACTTTCTAGTTCAAATTCTTCCCTATTTGCAAGTATTACACCACCATGTCTTCCTATATCGCCACTTATTAGTATTTTTGCATTAGGTTTAAGACTTTTTATATTTATATTTGGCATTACTATATGCCCTATTCCAGATGTGTTGATAAAAATTTTATCGCACTTTCCTTTTGGAACAACCTTTGTATCTCCGCATACAACTTTTACATTTGATTCTTTGCAAGTTTTAGCAAGAGATGTAAGAACTTTTTTGAGTTCATCTATACTAAGACCCTCTTCCAATATCAAAGAACAGCTTAGAAATTTAGCTTCAGCTCCAACCATAGATAGATCGTTTATAGTTCCGCAAGCAGCTATTTTCCCTATATCTCCACCATTAAAAAATATAGGGGTAACAACAAAGCTATCGGCACTAAAAGCTATATCGCCTGATATGTTTAGTATAGCGCTATCATTTGCTTCTTTTAGTGTTTCATTGTCAAAAATTTCAAATATAATATCATTTATTAATGAGTTCATTTCAACACCGCCACCACCATGGCTAAGCATAATATTCATATTTTACCTTTTTGTGTATTTGTAGTAAGCGGCACAAGCGCCCTCACCTGAAACCATACATGATCCGATAGGTGTTTGAGGCGTACAAGCTTTAGCAAAGACTTTACAATCATAAGGCTTTGCTTTTGCTCTTAAAATTTCTCCACATATACATGCTTTTGATTCCGGTTTACTAACAACACTACAATCAAAATTTATTCTAGCATCAAGTCTTTTAAATTTATCCCTTAGTCTATACCCACTATTTTGTATGGTTCCAAGCCCTCGCCAATTAAAATCACAAATTTCAAAGTATTCATCTATGAGATTTTGAGCTTTAATGTTGCCTTCTTTTGTTACTATTCTTGAGTATTCGTTAAAAACTTCATACGTAGAATCATTTTGTTGTTGAACTAAATTTAAAACACCAGTAAGTATATCAAGTGGTTCAAATCCACTTACAGCTATTGGTTTTTTGTAGTCATTTGCTATTTTTTCATAAATTTTTGTCCCCATAATAACGCTAACATGACTAGGTCCTAAAAAACCATCTATTTTTACATCTTTATCATTCATTATAGCCATTACAGGCTCGGGAACTTTTACATGATTTATATGAAAAAATAAATTTTTAAAATCAAGTTCAATACATTTTTTTACAACATTTGCTGTCATAGGGGTTGTTGTTTCAAAACCTATGGCAAAAAATATTACTTTTTTATCAGGGTTTTGGGTTGCTATCTTTATAGAGTCAAGCGGTGAATACAACGCCCTTATGTCATGCCCTTTGGATCTAAGTTTTAACAAGCTATCATAAGAACCAGGAACTCTTAACATATCGGCAAGTGTGCAAAATATAACATCAGGCATACTTGCCAATTTACAGGCTTCATCTATTCTGTTTTTTGGCATTACGCAAACAGGACATCCTGGCCCATGAATAAAATTTATATACTCTCCAACCAATTCGCTAAGTCCAAATTTCATAATACTATGGGTATGTCCTCCGCAAATTTCCATTATATTTAAAGGCTTATTGCTCTTTTGTTTTATAAGTTTTGAAATAGCAAAAATAAGATCTTTGTCGCGAAAATCATTTATTAGATCCATCTAAAATCTCCATAAGTCCGATATCTCCATCATAAGAATCAATTTTACCGTTTTTCATATCTTTTGCTATTTGTCTATAAATTTCCAAACTTTCTTCGGCTATTTTTGTGTCTATCTTTTCCATAGCAAAACCAACATGTATTAGTATGTAATCACCTATATTTACATCCTCAGAGATAAGATCTAAACTAACACTTCGTTTTACCCCAAGAGTCTCTACCAATGCGACATTATCTTTATCTATTTCAAGAACCTTTGAAGGGACTGAAAGACACATTATCTAAATTCCTTTTTAAATTTTATATAATCAATCCATCTTTGAATACCATTTCCACTTTTACTATCTACTTCTATGATATCAACTTTTGGATTTAGTTTTCTAGCTTCAGTTTTAACACGCTCTACTTCAAAATCAAAATGTTGTATCAAGTCCATCTTGCTAACGATGATAACATCCGCAGATCTAAACATAACGGGATATTTAGCTACCTTATCATCACCTTCTGTTACAGATAATAAAACTACATTTAGATGAGTTCCTACATCATAGCTAGCTGGACAAACTAGATTTCCAACATTTTCTACAAATACAACATCTAAATCATCCATAGGGATATTATGCAATCCTTCGTGAACCATAAAAGCATCCAGATGACAAGTCTGTCCTGTGCTTATCTGGTGTGCTTTCCCACCGGCTTTTAGTATTCTGTTTGCATCGTTATTTGTTTCCAGATCGCCCTCAACAACACCTATTTTAAGATCAGAATTTTTTATAGTAGCTTCAAGCAATGTTGTTTTTCCACTTCCTGGACTACTCATTAAATTTATAGCCAGTATTCCTGATTTGTCAAACCACTCTCTGTTCTTTGATGCTTCTTTGTCGTTTTCGGATAAAATTTTACTTATAACATTTATTGTTTTTACATCATTTAATGTTGGGTTTTGATGAGTATGATTATGATCACCATCTCCTACTCCATGCTCGTTATCATGTGTGTGAGTATGTGCATGAACAGTGCCATCAGAATGAGTGTGCGTATGCTCATGATGTATGTGCTCATGCTTATCTTGGTGGGAATGACCATGATTATGCTCGTATTCGTGTGTGTGAATAGTTTTATTAGAATGAGTGTGTGTATCAATATGACTTCCCATACTACAGCCGCAATCTTTACACATCTTATATCCTTTTGTTATAAAATTAGTTTCATTGCAACCATTATAACGCTTTGTAATTAAATAAATATAAATTTATTTTTTATTGTTTTTAATAAAATTTATCTCCACAATCCTAGCATTACCTTTAAAAATTTTAATCTTAGCATATGACTTATAGTTAGGATCAGCAAGTTTATTTTGTAAAGTAATTGCATTTTTTTCAGTGGTAAAATATTTTTGTATTCCAAAATTATTATAAATACCTTGTATATATATCCCGCTTTTTGGTTTTTTGTCTATAATTTTTTTAGTATAGTGGATATTATTTTTTTCTTCTAATACAGCATAATTTTTTGATTTTTTTATATTATCTATATCATTAAAATCATATCTTAAATTTACATAATTTCCACGAAAAGGATCCATTGGATCATATCCGTGAACTTGCATAACAATTTCTTTTCCAAAATACAAAGGCACAAAAGCATAAAAAACCATCAAAATAAGCAAAGCGGGCTGTAATAAAGCTACAAAAACAATAAATTTATTTTTCATTTTTTACTCTTTTTAGTTTTAAAATAACAAACATAATAAATCCAAAAAATAAAAATAGCATACTAGTTGATATATAATCTCCACTAAACTCAAAATATCTAATAATAGATGTGCTAAAAATAAGTAAAAGCCCTAAAAAAAGTTTATAATTTTTTATATAAAGTCCACCAAGTATTATACATATGATGGAAAAAAACATTCCTTCATTTTGAATATAAAAAAATGCGATAGGTAAACATAATAAAATAAAATTTACAATAAATAAAAATTTATTTTTATATTGAAAAGCTATTATAGAATTTATCACAAACAAAAATACAAAAATAAAACCATAAATGTTGTTAAAAATATCATAAAAACTCATCTGTGCTGGTTTTTGTTCTAATACAAAACTTAAAAATACCAAAAATAATGAAGCGAATATTTGAGATATATTGTAAAAATTTTGAGAGTTTCGCACCTGCCCTATTTTATCTAAAGGCTCTTTTAGTGATATAAAAAGCAACAAACACATGAGTATACAAAAACAATACATTACTACATGCTCTCTCAAGCCAGCTCCATTTATTTTGTATTCTAGTGCAAAAAGATATATAATTATTCCTAAAATGATATTAAATACCAAAAACTTACCACTTTTTTTATAGCAAACAAATACAGATAATAAAATAAAACATATAAAATATATTGAATTTATATTATAGTAATACAGTTCAAAAAGTAGCCATACTATAGATATCATAAGTGAAATAGCTGTCAAAAAAGAGCTAAAAATACACACAGATAAGACTATGGAACCAATAGCATAAAGCAATAATCCATCTGGCATATAGCTATCAAGATGATATGTTTGTGATATCAAAGCTATGCTTGTTCCATATACCAATATAGCTAGGAAGAATATCATCTCAGAGTGTTTGAAATTTCCTTTTTTATAAGTATAAAGACCTGATATATTTAAAAATAATGTAAGACCTGCAAGTAAAACAAGGCGAATATAATCAGGTATCTCTTCCCAATTAGAACCAACTAAAAAAAATAAAGATAACCCAAAAAATAGATAAGCTAATAAATGTAGTAACAAATTGGAATTTGTTTCTGGATTTATGATACTATAATTATATCTTTCTGACATTTTATTTATAAATTCGTCTTTTGCTATGCCTTCTTGTTTCCATTTTAAAATTTCTTTAACCGATATATTTTTCAATTTATACCACCTAATAATGTTAAAATTATATTTAAAAATTATAACATAAAAAATGTTAAAATATAATTTATATTATTTTTTTTGGTATAATCTATATCTCAATCAAAACAAAGAAAATTTTATAAAATAACTAAATTTTTATCAAACATTTATAAAGGAATAATTTTATGGGTAACAACCTAAGAAACATTAACTATATCTTGAAACCAAGTGTAGTTATCTCTTTATCTGCATTTTTGGTTTCTTGTGGTGGCGGAGGTGGTGGCGGAGGTGGCTCTTCTCAACCATCCTATACTGATATTTATACACCATCGCCAAGATATACACCATCTGCGCCTCAACGGGATGAAGACAATAAAATGCAACAGTTACTTCCTGTAAATCTACCTATATCAAAAACCTTATTTTTTGATGGAAGAGAAACAATAAATGAATCAAATTCGGTAGTTCAAAATTTACAATCAGAACAAATAGATAGATATAACAACAAACAAAAAAATACAAAAGAAAATGAAAGAAAAATATCAGTAATAGATTCCGGTTTTAAAGATTATCAATATGATGCAAACGTTCTTTTTCTTAATGGATATTTGAGACATAATCGAAAAGAAGATCTTCATGGAGCTTATGTTCTAGATATTATCAGAAATCAATTAAAAAATAAAAATAATATAAATAAACCAATAATTTTAATAGCAGATGTTGGAAATGGTAATAATATGCTCTCTGTAAGTAATCAAGTTTTTGACGAAATGTACAAAAAAGGTGCTAGGATATTCAACAACTCTTGGGGAACTTCTAATAAACAACATAAACCATATGAAATCAAAACACTAAAAGGTTTAATAGGAGATAAACCGGAAAAAGATAGTATATTTGTATTTGCAGCTGGAAATGACAAGAGAGATGAGCCAACATCTGAAGCTAGCTATCCAAAAGAATATGATAATGCTAGAAATGGTTTTATAGCGGTTGCTGCTTATGACGAAAATATCAAATCAAAACTTGCAGATTATTCAAATAAATTTGATGAAAAATCAAAAAAATGGGGGATAGTAGCTAGTGGTATTACAGGAAATCATCAAGGTACATCTTTTGCCGCTCCCAGGGTTACAGCAGCAGTTGCTAATGTATGGGATAAATTTCCTTGGATGAGTAATCACTTAGTAACAGTAACTATATTATCAACAGCTGATATACCTGGGACAAGCACCCCTACAGAAGGACCAAATTCTGGAAAAAAAGATGTGGGCGATCCTTCATTTGGATGGGGAATTTTAAATCAAGAAAGGGCTTTAAAAGGACCTGCATTGCTTCACTTGGATCTTAGAACATTAAGCAAGGATGAACAATTTGTTCAAAACTTATTTACAGTTGATTTTGATTATAGAAATTATCAAGATAAGAACAAACTAACTTGGAGCAATGATATAAAAGGTAGAGGCGGTATATACAAAAAAGGTACAGGTACCTTGTATCTTAGTGGAGATAACCAATATGAAGGTGCAACTTGGATACAAAATGGTGATATAGTGCTTCAAAATAAACTTCAAAATTCAGATGTAATTATAGAAAAGCAAGGAACCTTAAGAGCTGAATCCAAAAATGGTGCGTTTGCAGAAATAGGTAAGTCAATAACAAACAATGGGGGTTCTTTAAATGTATATGGAAAAGGACTTTATATAAAAGAAAAATATGAAGGAAAAAATGGAGCTAGAATAGTTATAGATATAGATAAATCATTGCTTAAGGCTGATGGAAATATAAACTTTGGAAATAATGGATACTTACTAGCCGATATAGAAAATTTACAAGAAATTCCATCAAGAAACACAACAAGAACAAGAACTATTATTGAGGCTAATCAAATAGAAAATTTTGATTCAAAGAAAGCTAAAATTTCAAACAATATATCAAATTTTATAAACATATATGGATTAAATTTAAATAATTCACAAAAAAATCTAGAAGTAAAATATTCAAGAAATGACACCGCTTATGTAGCTTCTGCATTAGGCTATAAAGCTAACGATATCGCATTTAAAACTGCAGAAAATTTGGATGTCGTTTTGGATGAATTAGCTGTGTCGGATGATAAAGATAGTCAAATTTACCAAGCTTCTTTATCTTTGTTTGCAATGCCGGCTCAAGCTTTAAGCAATGCTATAAACACTCTTTCTGGTGAAATTTATTCATCAAGTCAAAATATACTTGCAAAACAAAATGAGACTTTCAATAAAACATTAAGCGATAGAATATCATCTTTGATTTATGAAGATAGAAGTGGTTTTTGGGCCAATCAGATATTTGCAGATGTAAATTTAAAAAATAAAGGCTATGCAAATACTAGCACAAATATACACGGTTCTGCATTTGGACTTGATAAAAAAACTGACAACTATATACTTGGTGTTTCTTTGCTTTCCGGAAGAGCAAAGACTGATTTTGATAAAAATGCAGGTAGTACAAATATAAAAAATACATCAGTTAGTCTATATGGTTCATACAACTTTGATGATTTTTATATGCTTGGTAGAGTTGGATTAAATAGTTCAAAAAGCAAGGTAGAAAGAGAAATTTTAGATAAAAACTCAAAAATTTCATACGACAGTAAATTTTATAATACATATACAGAAATTGGTAAGATTTTTGAATTAGATAAATTTAAAATAAATCCATTTTTTGCTACACAGCTTGACTGGTTAAAAAGAGATAAGATTTTTGAAAAAGATGTTTTTGGATTACAAGCTGATAAAAAAACATACAACTTAACATCTTTGCTAGCAGGTGTAAGAACAAAAGTTGAATTTGACAAACTATTTATAAGCTCAAATCTAACTTATATCAACAAGCCATCTCCTAATGATTTTAGCTTTGATGCAAAATTTACAGGCTCAAATAGTAATGTAAAAATAACAGGTATCAAAGAAGCTAAAAGCACTGTATGGTTTGGTAGCAACTTTGGTTATAATCTAACTAAGAATATCATGTTAAATTGTGGATTTGATCTATCTTTTGACAGTTCGCATAATAACAGCAAAGTATTTAATGTTGGTGGTTTATATAGGTTTTAAATAAACCATAAAGTATTATAGAAATATATTCTTATTAATTTTTTTTATTAAACTTGATATGAATTGTATCAAGTTTAAAAATAATTTTATCACTTTATGTTATAATCTGCCAAAAATTTCAAAAAAAAGGAAATAAAATGGCAGATAAATTTGAATTTCAAACAGAAGTGAATGATCTTTTAAACTTAATGATACATTCACTTTATTCAAACAAAGAGATATTTTTAAGGGAGCTTATTTCAAATGCAAGTGATGCTCTTGATAAGCTAAACTATCTATGTCTAACAAACGATAAGTATAAACAACTTCAGTATTCAGCAAAAATAGACATACAATTTAACAAAGAAAATAAAACACTAACCATAAGTGATAATGGTATAGGTATGAATAAAGATGAACTTATAGCAAACCTTGGAACAATAGCAAGAAGTGGAACAAAAGGCTTCTTGTCATCTCTTAGTGGCGATGCCAAAAAAGATAGTTCGCTTATAGGTCAATTTGGCGTTGGTTTTTATTCTGCATTTATGGTTGCAAACAAAATAGAAGTTGTTAGTAAAAAAGCTTTAGAAGAAGAAGCTTATAAATGGACTTCCGATGCTAAAAGCTATGAGATAGAAAATACTCAAAAACAAGAACACGGAACAAGTATAACACTATACTTAAACGATGAAGAATTTGCTGATGAATGGAGGCTTGAAAATATAATCAAAAAATATTCAAACCACATTCCATATCCTATCTTTATGGATAAAAGTGAATATATTCCGCCAAAAGATGAAGAAAAAGAAGGCACTTATGAGAGTAAAAATACTCAGATAAATAAAGCTTCAGCACTTTGGCGTATGAATAAAGTAAGCATAAAAGCTGATGAATATAATGAGTTTTATAAACAAATCAGTCACGACTCTACAGACCCTATTTTACATATACATACAAAAGCGGAAGGAAAGATAGAGTATTCATCATTATTTTACATTCCTAGTGTAGAGCCTTTTGATCTATTTAGGGTTGATTATCAAAGCGGTGTTAAGCTTTATGTTAAAAGAGTATTTATAACAGATGATGCAAAAGAGCTTTTACCACCTTATTTGCGTTTCGTTCGTGGTGTTTTAGATGTTGAAGACCTGCCTTTAAATGTAAGTCGTGAGATACTTCAGGAAAATGCAATAATGCGTAGCGTTAAAGAACAAAGCATAAAGAAAATTTTAAATGAGCTTAAAAAACTAAAAGAATCAGATAAAGAAAAATACATAAAATTTTACACACTTTTTGGAAAAGTCTTAAAAGAAGGTTTATACGGCTTTGGAACAGAAAAAGAACAAATTTTAGACTTAGTGCTTTTTAAATCAACAACAAGAGATGGACTTGTAAGTCTAAAAGAGTATAAAGAATCAATGAAAGAAGATCAAAAAAGCATATATTATATAAGCGGAAATAATGAAAATATGCTTAGAAATTCACCTTTGTTAGAGAGCTTTAAATCTAAAAATATAGAGGTTTTGATAATGGATGAAGAGATTGATACTATTGTTATGCCTATGGTTAATGAGTTTGACAAGACACCACTGAAATCAATCTCTCATTCAGATATAGATGATGAGATAAAAACAGAAAATGAAGACAAAAAAGATGAGAGTGCCATCGCAAATACACTTGTAAAAATGCGTGAAATACTAAAAGATGAAGTTAAAGATGTAAAACTAAGCTCTCGCCTTAGCGAATCAGCAGCTGTCTTGATATACGACAAAAATGATCCTGACTTTGCTATGCAAGGCATATTAAAACAGATGGGTCAAAGCAATATACCAAAAGTAAAACCTATACTTGAAATAAATGCAAATCACGAAATTTATAACAAACTTGAAAAAAATGAGCTTATGGTAAATGATATTTCAAGATTGTTGCTTGATATGGCAAAGATAAATGAAGGCATGAGCATAGAAAACCCATCTGAATTTAGTAAAATTTTAACAAAAATTATGGTAAAAGCCATATAATTTAATTCGGTTAAGTCTTTTTTGACTTAACCACTATTTTACATAATATATGGAACACTTATTGCTTACGGTCTTTATATAAATTACGTAAAAAATGGAGATTGTTATGCATATAACTCATACTTTAGAATCTTTAAGTATAAAAACTTATGATGATAAACTTTTTACTGAACTAAGCAATATGATAAATAAAAATTTTCAAAACACAATTTCAAGCAAAGGCAGAGTAATATCTTTTTATGAAGAAAATGAAATGCCACAAAGAAAGTATTTTTTAAAATTTATAAAAAAAATTTATGAAAAACAAAACAAAGATGAATTAAACATACAATTTGCTGAGTATAAGACAATAAAACTTAACTATATGCAAAAAAACACATTAACAAATGTAATATTTGCAAAGGTGTTTTTTGAAGATGATGAAGTTATATTTAGACTACAAAAATCAAATAATTTGTTTTTTGGATATTTATTGCAAACTTTTAAAAACAGAGAATTTAAGATAAATGATTCAAAAACTAGACTAAATATCAAAATAACATCTGATAAAGATTGCGATATTTTACAATCACTATTTGAGAAAAAAGAGTATTTAGATTTTATAGTTGAGTTTGATAAAGATGATGAGAAATTTGATAAATTTAAAAGAAACTTCAAAGTAAAAAAATCAGCTAAGTTTATAAATAGATTTTCAGCACTTGCTTCATTGCTTGAAGATAATTTTAAAGTATTAGATTGTAAGATAGACAGTAGTTTTGATGATATAAGACAGAGTTATTTGGACCTTGTAAAAATTTATCATCCAGATAGGCATGCAAACAAATCAGAAAATATTAAAGATGTATATAGAAAGAAATTTGAACAAATTCAAAATGCTTATGAGAGTTTAAAATCATTCTTTAAAACTCAAGAAAACTTTATAAGTGCATAATTAAGAGCCGTTATTTATAGCATAAATTCTCTTTCTTTCACTAGAACTTGCTATATTTAAGGCTTTTCTGTATTTTGTTATGGTTCTTCTAACCATTTTTACCTTGAACTCATCTTGGATAAGTTCAAGAATTTTAAGATCAGATAGCGGTTTTGATTTGTTTTCATTTTTTACTAAATTTAAAACATAGCTTTTTATTGTAGCATTGGATACATCGTCATCTAATGCGGTTGCAAAAAAGTTTTTTAGTGGTATCAAACCCCTTGAACATTGCAAATACTTATTTGATATAGCTCTTGATATCGTGGATGGATTTCTGTCTAGATCATCAGCTATATCTTTTAGTTTCATTGGTTTTATATCTCCACCAAAAAAAAAGTCATATTGGTATTCAACTATCATCAGCCCTATTTTATAAAGTGTTGATTTTCTTAATTCAAGTGCATCTATAAGCTCTTTTGCCTCTTTTATTTTTGATGCTACAAAATCATCTTTTTCATTAAGCCCGTCTACATCAAGAACTATATTTGGATACTGATCGCTATTTAAACTTACATTTATATTGTTATCGCTTGTATCTATAAAAATATCAGCAAATATACTAATATCATCTTGTATATACTCAATAGCCGGTGGATTTTTAAATTTTTTTATTATAGATATAGCTTTTTCGTAGTTTTTTGTTTTTGTTAGGCTTTGCAAGTTATCAAAATTTAGTATTATATTTTTTGCTATTTTGTAAATTTCATCATCGGTATTTATAGCTTCAAGTTGAAACATAAAGCTCTCTTTTAGATCTCTTGCACCTACTCCAATTGGTTCAAGGTATGCAAAACGACCCCTTATTTTTTCTATATCATCGATACTTTCGACATTAAAAATATCCTTATCGTATTCAAAATACCCCTCGCTATTTATACATTGTATTATCTTATATGCTATGTTTTGTGATTTTTTTGTCGGAAAAAGGGGCGGGTTTATTTGAGAACTTAAAACATCATAAAGGCTATCTTTATTTATCGTTAAAGCTTCTATGTTATCTGTGGCTGAATTGCTATAAATTTGTTTAAAAAAATCTTTTTTAGGTGGTTTTGGATTTTGTTCTATTGTTATAAACGGATTTTTCTCAGCAAAAGGTTCTAATGTCTCTTTTAGTTCATCAAGGCCACTTTGAAGTATGCCAAGCCAAGATCTAAGTGTATGGTTTAGCTTATTTTTGGTGGTTATTGATGTTTTTTGACGAAGCATACTTTACTCTAAAAGTTTAAATTCTTCACCAAGATAATAAGTTCTTACACTTTTGTCATTTGCTATCTCTTTTGCTGTTCCATTTGCTAGTAAATTACCATCTTTGATAACATAAGCTCTATCACAGATAGCCAAGGTCTCTCTTACATTATGATCGGTTATCAAAACCCCTATTCCAAGCTTTTTAAGATCTCTTACAATGCTTTGTATATCGCTAACAGCTATTGGATCAACTCCGGCAAAAGGTTCATCAAGAAGTAAAAATTTAGGTGTTATTACAAGACTTCTTGCTATCTCGCAACGTCTTCTTTCACCACCACTAAGACTCACACCTTTTCTAAGCCTTATTGGTTCGATATTTAACAAATCAAGCATTTCATCTACTTTTTTTGCACACTCTTGCTTATCTTTATATACAAGCTCAGCACCTAAAAGTAAATTTTCTTCAACACTTAAATCTTTAAAAATACTTGATTCTTGTGGTAAATAGCCTATTCCCATTCTAGCTCTTTTGTGAAGTGGTGTGTTTGTAACATCTTCACCATCTAAAAAAATACCACCACTACTTGGTTTTATAAGCCCGCAAGTCATATAAAAAGTAGTAGTTTTTCCAGCCCCATTTGGACCAAGTAGCCCTACTATCTCTCCACTTTGTATATTTAGTGATACCCCATTTATGATATTTGTCTTTTTTATAGTCTTTTTTAAATCTTTTACTTCTAATTTATGCACCAAAAACCTCGTATTCTCTTAGATCATCTTTTAAATTTATAACAATTTTTATATATTGCATTTCGTAGTTTTTAAGTAAATTTTCTAAATTCTCATCGCCCCACTCTACCAAATGCAACCCATCTTCAAATAAATTTTCAAAAAGACCATTGTTTAATAAGCCATTAACTCCATTTTGATATATATCATAATGATAAATTGTTATATTTTCTGACTTATAAGATTGCATTATAGAAAATGTAGGAGATGTAACCTCTTCATCTATTCCGTGAAATTTTACTATACTTTTAACAAGCGTTGTTTTACCAGAAGCAAGTGTTCCTTGGAGTAAGATTATCCCGCTTTTTGGTAAAGTATCCATTAGGCTGTTTATATCATTCAAACAAAGAATAAATTTCTTACTCATATTTGTTTTACATACTCACTTTGCGATGATTTTGGTATGCTTTTGGTTGCAGGTATAGCTAACACTTCATAATTTACATCTTTTGTTATAAATTTTATTGTGATTTTATCGCCTATTTTTACATCTTTTGCTGGTTTTACAACAACACCATTTATACTTACAACACCACTTTTACACATATCTTCACTGATAGCTCTACGCTTTGTTATATTTACAACATTTAAAAATTTATCTATTCTCATAAGACCCATTTTAGCCAAAAAACTCTTAAAATTTATATTACTTTGATTTATATTTTTTGATAATTTGGATTATTAAACTTAAATTTCTATATCTAAGCGAGTTTATCAATTCCACTTTGTGCTATTTCTTTGAGTATGTCAAATGTATTTTTACCCAAATCAAACTCTCGTTTTATGATTTCATAAATTTTTCTTATTTCGCTTGTGGCCTCATCTTTGTAAGTCGTGCTTTTACTGACAGCTTGGATTGGTTTAAATTTATCTTTGGCATTGTTTTCTTGGCTGTTTGTGTTTTGTGCTTTTCTTTCTTCGTATTCGCCTTTTATGATTTCCATTAAATCTAGCCATTTTTCTTTAAATTCTTTGATTGGCATTGTGCTATCTAATAAATTTTCAGCCCGTCTGTCAAAAACTAATTCTTTATTTGGAGATGAATTTTTTATAAATTCCATTAAGTTGTTAGATTCTTTATCATCAAAGTTTTTATCAAAACCCATAGCTTTACCAATTAAGCTAACTTCGCCACTTATATGATTAAAACCAAAAATTTCTTTTATATTAAATGATGATTTTAGTTCATTATTTGAAGCGTATGTTATATCTGAAATATTACTAAACACTGCTTGTGTGGCTAGTTTTTTAAGTCTAGTGCTTTCATCATCATCTTTTAAAACTTTGAGTTCATCATTAAACTCACTTATAAGTTCATCTTTTGTCTTATTGGGTGTTGATATGTAATTATTTAAATTTGCTGTGTTAATCATATTATTATCATTTCAATTTTATTAAGTACTTTTATAAAATCATTAGCATTTAAAGCACCAGTAAGTGCAAACTTAAATGATATATCGGCAAAATTTAAAAAACATTAATATATTATTTATAATTATGGATTAAAACAATTAAAAATATTTATTTTGAAAACAAGATAATATTTGATAAAATACTATAAATTTTAAATAAGGTTAAATTAAATGAAAAAAAAGACCAATTTTTTACAAACTATCATAAAAAATGACTTACAAACAAAAAAATATGAAAAAATAATAACAAGATTTCCACCAGAACCAAACGGCTATCCACACATAGGACACGCCAAATCTATATGTTTAAATTTCGGTCTTGCGAAGGAATTTAACGGACTTTGCAACCTGCGAATGGACGATACAAACCCAACCACAGAAGATACTGATTATGTAAAAGCCTTAAAAGATGCGGTTGAGTGGCTTGGCTTTGAGTATAATGGAGAGATTAGATATACATCTGATTATTTTGACGAGCTTTATGAATACGCCGTAAAGCTTATAAAAATGGGCAAGGCTTATGTAGACAGCATAAGTGAAGAGCAAATGAGCGAGTATCGTGGCACAGTAACAAGTGCTGGAAAAAGAAGTGAGTTTGCAAACCGCACAGTGGAAGAAAACTTAGATCTTTTTGAGCGAATGAAAAACGGTGAGTTTAAAAACGGCGAGCATATTTTAAGAGCAAAAATAGATATGAGTGCAAAAAATATGCAACTTCGCGACCCTTTGCTTTATAGGATTCGCCACTCTCATCATTTTAGAACAGGCGATAAATGGTGCATTTATCCTATGTATGATTTTGCTCATCCTTTGAGTGATTATATAGAAGGTGTTACACACTCTATTTGCACCCTTGAGTTTGAAAACAACCGAGATATTTACAACTGGCTACTTGACACACTAGGACTTAGCCCACGACCTTATCAGTATGAGTTTGCAAGGCTAAACATAAACTATACAATGATGAGTAAAAGAAAGCTTATAGAGCTTGTAAGAAAAGGTATAGTTAGTGGTTGGGACGACCCTAGAATGCCAACTATTGCTGGATATAAAAGAAAAGGCTATACAAAAGAATCTATTATAAACTTTTGCGAACAAATAGGCGTAGCCAAGGCAAACTCAACCGTAGATGTAAATCAACTTGAGTTTTGTATAAGAGATGATTTAAATACCAAAGCACCACGTGTTATGTGTGTTAGTGAGCCTTTAAAAGTGGTGATTGAAAACTACGAAGGAGATGAAGAACTTGAGGCGGATTATTTTCCACCTGATGTTGGTAAAAGCGGAAGCAGAAAGCTGGTATTTTCAAAAGAAATTTATATCCAAAAAGATGATTTTAGCGAAAATCCACCAAAGGGCTATTATAGGCTAACACCTACTCAAAGTGTGAGATTAAAACACGGCTATATCATAAGCTTTAAAGAGGCTATAAAAGATCAAAACGGCGATATAGTTGAGCTTAGAGTAAATTATCATAAAGATTCAAAAAGTGGCAGTGATACAAGCGGTATAAAAGTAAAAAGTGCTATACAGTGGCTAAGTGCAAAAACAGCCAAAAAAGCTGAGCTTAGGCTTTATGATAGATTGTTTTTAAACGAAAGTCCAAAAGATGAGAGTGACTTAAATCCAAACTCACTTATAGTGCTAAAAGATGCTTTGATAGAACCAGCTGTGCTTAGTGAAAAAATAAGCGAGAGATTTCAGTTTGAAAGACTTGGATATTTTTATGCTGACCCGGTTGATTATACAGATGAAAATCCTGTGTTTAACAAGATAGTAGGACTTAAAGACTCTTACACAAAAAGCCCACAAGTAGTGCAGCAAAAACAAGAAAGAAGTGTTAAAAAAGAGCAAATTCAAGGCGAAAGCAAGGCTTTAAGCAAGGAAGAACAAGCTATCTTTGAAAGATATACAAAAGAATTAGGCTTAAATGACGAAGTTGCAAATATCCTAGCAAAGGATAAGGCATTATCTGAGTTTTTTGAAAAATCGCTTTTAGAGTTAAACAGCCCTATAAATTTAGCAAATATCATAAGTTCACAAGTGGCAAAAGAGATAAAAAATAGCGGTGCAGATGAGCTTAAATTTAGCCCTTTGCAAGTTGCAAGTTTGATTAAAATGCTTGATGATGAGCTGATTTCCAGCAAGATAGTTAAAGATGTTTTTGAGATTATGGCTAAAACCGGCGAGGAGCCACAAAAGATAGTAGAAGAAAAAGGACTTATACAAATAAGCGATGTAAATATCATAATGCCTATGATTGATGAAGTTTTGGCTAAAAATAGCGAGAATTTACAAAAATACAAAGATGGTAATACAAATCTTTTTGGCTTTTTTGTAGGTCAAGTCCTAAAAGCAACTGGTGGTAAGGCAAATCCAAAAGTTGTAAATGAGCTTGTAAAAGAGAGATTGGGGTAAAATTTATTACAAACAAAAAACATAGCAAGCTTAAAAGTATGGGGAATGCCACCCCCACCCATTTTTCTTTTTTTATATTATAGTATGATATAAATTTACTATCGCCAAAATCTCAATATTTTTTTATTTTTACATACTTTGGTTAAAGAATTCTTTTTATTTAGCTCTTTATCACAATTTGCTATATTTGATGTTAGTGATAGAGATTGGTATGCTATATTCTCAATTGAAAGTATTAAAGCATTATTAAAAGTATTTTCGTATCTTGCATCAACTTATATTATGTGGAAATTAGTAATTAAAGGTGCTGATTGGGTTATTGATTTGTTAGGATTAAAAGGTGGTCAAGATAATGTTATGATAGAAAGCTTATCAACTAGACTTGAACAAAATGTATTTAGGGCTTAATAAGATAGGGGATAAGCCCCCCCCCTTTTTTTTTATTAATAAACTATGCTTTTGTATATATTTATTATTGCTGGAACAAAAAACACAATTAAAGCAAGTATATTTTTGTGCATTGGTGTTTTATCTAGTGGTCTATAAAAAAGCAAACAAAATGAATGTGTTAAAATATCTAATCTTTTCTTATTAAATAAACTTTTATAATTATCATAATCATAGCAAAACAAACTAACTTTATTACCTAAAATTATATGTCTTAATTTATTAAATTGTGCTAATACTATAAAATAAAATAATATAGATGAAAGCTCATAAAACAATTGATTATATTCTAAGTAACCTTTAAATGAGCTAATTGCCCTAAGCATTGGTATTGAAAGTATTATAGCCATAAAGTAAAAACAAACATTAGTTAGAATAACTGAATTTCTACCTAAATAAGTTCTGCTTTTTGCTTTTTCATTTTCAAGCTCATCATCAGGAGTGCAATATTTTCTATCTAGTGGTATGATTTCCAAAAAGTTAAAATTATCTAATTTTTTCAAGAAGTCTTTTATTTTATTATTCTGCATTTTTCTATCCTTTTAATTATTGTTCAATAAAATATCTATATGCTATTGATAAACAATAAGAAGCATATAAATAATATAAAATATAAAACCTAAGCAAAGACAAATATTGGTCTAACTTATCGTGTATCGGTCTAAACCCTATTAATCTATATACAATAGCTAAGAATAAACCTAACGGAGTGCTAACTTCAAAAAACTTATATAGTTTTTGTAACATTATAAATCCTTATATAATTTAAATTTATACTCAATCACAAGTCAGTATGTAACCTGATTCTGATACATTTTTTAGCTTTATGCCAAGTTCTCTTTTTAGCCTTAATATGGTGTTTTGATAGATGACAAAGACAATAAAATTTAAGATAAGTATCTAAAATAAATTATATTTATATGATTAAGTAAAGTATTTATTGTATTATACTTTTAATCTCACATTTTATTTTTTTACTTTATCAAAATTGACATTAAAAGTTTTTTTGTATAAAATTAACATACAATAAAAACATAAGGAATACTATTATGAAAAAAGATGTTAAAAAAGTAGTTTTGGCGTATTCTGGAGGACTTGATACTAGTATTATTTTAAAATGGCTACAAGATGAGTATAATTGTGAAGTTGTAACTTTTACAGCTGATATCGGTCAAGCAGAAGAAATTGAACTAGCTAGAAAAAAAGCATTGGATTTGGGTGTAAAGCCTGAAAATATTTTCATAGAAGATTTAAAAGAAGAATTTGCAAGAGATTATATATTTCCTATGTTTAGAGCAAATGCAATATACGAAGGCGAATACCTGCTCGGCACTTCAATAGCAAGACCGCTTATAGCAAAGAAACAAGCAGAGATAGCAAAACAAGTAGGTGCTGATGGTGTTAGTCATGGTGCAACCGGAAAAGGAAATGACCAAGTAAGATTTGAACTTGGATATTATGCTTTTAATTCTGATCTTAAAATAATAGCTCCTTGGAGAGAGTGGGATCTTAATTCGAGAGAAAAATTATTAGCTTATGCTGAAAAAAATGGGATAGACATAAGCAAGAAAAAAGGTAAAAGCCCCTACTCTATGGATGCAAACTTACTTCATATAAGCTATGAAGGTTTGGTTCTTGAAGACCCAGCATCAAAACCAGAAGATGATATGTGGAGATGGACTGTTAGCCCAAAAGATGCACCAGATGAGAGCGAAATAATTACAATAGGATATGAAAAAGGTGATCCGGTAAGCATAAACTCAAAGAAAATGACTCCGGCTGAGCTTTTGGCTGAGCTAAACAGACTTGGCGCAAAACACGGCATAGGAAGACTTGATATAGCTGAAAATCGTTATGTAGGAATGAAAAGCAGAGGTTGTTATGAAACTCCGGGCGGAACTATAATGCTAAAAGCACATAGAGCAATAGAAAGTATAACACTAGATGCTGGAGCGGCACACCTAAAAGATGAACTTATGCCAAGATATGCTGAGCTTATATATAATGGTTATTGGTGGTCATCAGAAAGAGTTATGTTGCAAGCGGCTATTGATAAATCGCAAGAGCATGTTAATGGAGAAGTTAAACTTGAACTATATAAAGGAAATGTTATAGTAATAGGCAGATCAAGTGCTAATGATAGCTTGTTTGATGAAGCTTATAGCACATTTGAAGAAGATAACGTTTATGATCAAAAAGATGCACAAGGATTTATAAAACTACACGCACTTAGATTTATAATAGCATCTAAAAACGGAAGAAAATTTTAAAAAACAAATAAAAAAGGATTAAAATGAAAGTATTATTAATAAAAGATGTTAAAGGTTTAGGAAAATCAGGAGAGATAAAAGAAGTAAAAGATGGATACGGAAATAACTTTTTAATAGGAAAAGGCTTTGCTAAAGCTGCTACTCCTGATGTAATAAGACAATACGAAGCTGCTCAAAAAAGAAAAGCCGAAGAGCTAAAATATGAAATAGCTAATTTGGAAAAATTAAAAGATGAGCTTGAAAAAGTTACAGTTGTTATAAAAAAACCATTGGGTGCCAATGGTGCTTTGTTTGGTTCTGTTTCAAAAGACGAGATAGCAACCGAACTTGAAAGCAAATTTCATCTTATCGTAGATAAAAAATCAATAGAAATAGACCACAATAACTTAAAAAATGTAGGTCTTTATAGTCTAAATGTAAAATTAGGACATTCTATAAATGCGAATTTAAAAGTTGAAGTAGAGGGTGAATAAAGTGTTTCATGCAACAACCATACTAGCATATAAAGGAAAAAACAAGTCTGTCATAGGCGGTGACGGACAAGTTAGCTTTGGCAATACAATACTTAAAGGAAATGCCACAAAAATAAGAAAAATACACAATGGAAAGGTTATAGCTGGTTTTGCTGGTAGCACAGCTGATGCCTTTAATCTTTTTGATATGTTTGAAAAGAATTTAGAACAAGCCAAGGGCGATCTTTTAAAAGCAGTTATTGAGTTTTCAAAAGAGTGGAGAAAAGATAAGTATCTTAGAAAACTTGAAGCAATGATGCTTGTTTTAAATAGAGAAAAGATTTTTTTACTAAGTGGAACTGGTGATGTTGTAGAGCCAGAAGATGGAAAAATAGCAGCTATAGGAAGTGGCGGAAATTATGCATTATCGGCAGCTAGAGCATTAGATAGAGTAAATGCTGATATCGATGAAGAAGAGCTTGTAAAACAGAGCTTAAATATAGCTGGAGAAATTTGTATATATACAAATACAAATATAAAAACTTATGTTATAGAGGATGAAAAATAATGAATATGACACCAAAACAAATAGTTGAGTTTTTGGATGATTATGTTATCGGGCAAAAAAACGCTAAAAAAATAATAGCCATAGCTTTAAGAAATAGATATAGAAGAATGAAGCTTGAAAAATCAATACAAGATGATATAGTTCCAAAAAACATACTTATGATAGGTTCTACCGGTGTTGGAAAGACAGAAATAGCTCGTAGACTATCTAAGCTTATGGGACTTCCTTTTGTAAAAGTGGAAGCTAGCAAATACACAGAAGTTGGATTTGTGGGTCGCGATGTTGAAAGCATGGTTAGAGATCTTGTTATGGCTTCTTTTAATCTAATAAAATCAGAACAAAGCGAAAAAAACAAAGAAAAAATAGAAGAATACATAGAAAATAAAATTATCAAAAAGTTACTTCCACCACTTCCAAAAGGTGCTAGCGAAGAAAAACAAGCCGATTATGAAAAAAGCCGAGAAAAAATGGTAAATAAATTTAGAAATGGTGACTTAGATGATTTAACCATAGAGATAGAAGTAGAACAAAGCGCTATTGATACAAACTCACATATGCCACCAGATATGGCTCAAATGCAAGAAAGTTTTATTAAAATCATTGGAATTACGAATAAAAATGTAAAAAAAGATATGAAAGTAAAAGATGCTAAAAAAGCACTAGAGTCAGAAGCAAATGAAAAAATTTTAAATATAGATGATATAAAATCAGAAGCTATAAGAAGAGCTGAAAATGAAGGTATTATATTTATAGATGAGATTGATAAAGTTGCTGTTAGTTCTGGGAATTCAAGTAGGCAAGATCCAAGCAAAGAAGGTGTTCAAAGAGATCTTTTACCTATAGTTGAAGGCTCTTTGGTTTCAACAAAATTTGGAAATATAAAAACAGATCATATACTTTTTATAGCGGCAGGTGCCTTTCATATAAGTAAACCAAGCGATCTTATACCAGAACTTCAAGGTAGATTTCCTTTAAGGGTTGAATTAAATAGCTTAGATGAAAGCGTTTTATATAAAATTTTAACTCAACCAAAAAATTCACTTTTAAAACAGTATATCGCACTATTAAAAACTGAAAATGTTGAGCTAGTTTTTGATGATGAAGCCATAAAAGAGATAGCAAAAATAGCACAAAATGCCAATGAAAGCATGGAAGATATAGGTGCTAGAAGACTACACACTGTTATCGAAAAAGTAATAGAAGATATAAGTTTTGAAGCAAGCGATAAAGCTGGAGAAAAGATAACAGTAACAAAAGAGCTTGTTAGAGAAAAACTTGAAAATATAGTTCAAAATCAAGATCTTGCAAGGTATATACTTTGAAATCCGGTTTTGTTAGTATCATAGGGCGAACAAATGCTGGTAAGAGTTCGCTCTTAAATGCTTTACTTAATGAAAAAATAACAATAGTTTCACATAAACAAAATGCCACAAGAAGAAAAATCAATGGCATAGTAATGCATAAAGATAATCAAGTAATTTTTATAGATACTCCAGGACTTCATAAAAGTGAAAAAGTTTTAAACAAGCTTATGATAGAAGATGCCAAGAAAGCTATGTCTGATTGTGATGCGATAGTATTTATGGCTTCTGTTTATGATAGCACTTTGGACTATGAAGAATTTTTACAATTAAACCCGCAAAAACCTCATATTTTGGTAATTAGTAAAGTAGACAAGGTAAAAAATGATATTTTGCTAAAAAAAATATCAGAATATCAAAAATTTCAAGATAATTTTATAGCCTTAATACCTTTTAGCATAAAAGGAAATAGTTATAATAATTTACTTTTAGATGAGATAGTTAAAATTTTACCAGAACATGAGTATTTTTTTGATCCAGATTTTATAACAAACACGAACGAAAAAGAAATTTTTAAAGAATTTATATTAGAATCGATATATGAAAATTTAAGTGATGAAATACCTTATTCTAGCGATGTTATTATTGATAAAGTTATAGAAAAAGATCAAATTATTGAGATTTATTCAACAATAATAACAGAAAAAAAATCACATAAATCAATGATTATTGGTAAAGATGGAAGTACTCTAAAAAGAATAGGCATACATGCTAGAAAATTAATTTGTAATTTAGTTGGAAAAAAAATATTCTTAAAGACAAATGTGATTATTAAAAAAGGCTGGACTAAAGATGAAAAATTTATAAGTAGCCAAAATTTATATTGACTTTTAAATGAAAATCAAATAAAATATATACTTTTTAATAATTAAGTATTAAGGTTTTGCATGACCAACAATAAAGTTGAAAGTAATGATGTTATGATAACGATCGATCCTTATAATGGTGAAGCTTTCAAATTTAGAAATAATAAAGTTACCATATTTGAAATAAGCAAGAATTTATCATACAAAAATCATTTTTTTATATCTTATTTAAAACTTAAAAGCTTAAATACTGCAATAATAGAAATACCAAAAAGTATAAGCAATGATGATCTGGCAAATATACTATCAATTAAAGCTTATGAAGAGCTTTCTTTGGATACAGAAAAAGATTATAAAATTTCATATATAGAAATGTCGGGGTTAAATGCAGAAAATAGATTTTTTAATGTTTTTGTCATAGATACAGAAACATTAAATGGCATTTTTCAAAACACCATTGAAAATATAAAATATATTGATTATGTAGGAATAGCACCATTACTATATAGTGCTATGTATAAGAAAAATTTGATACAAAAATCAAATATTGATTGTTTTATTAATCTTTCAAAAGATGATGCGTTTTTAGCTGTATATCAAGGTGGCGAATATTTTACCTCAAGATCATTAAGATATAATTTAACATATCTAAAAGATAAATTTTGTGAACAGGCAGGCGAGCGAACAAGCGATAAACTTTTTTTTAACATGCTTAAACAAAATGGTATATCTAAAGATGATAGTGAAGATAATATTTTTTCAAAAGATATTTTTTACATATTAGATGATTGTTTTTCTTATATATCAGATATTATAAACAGTTTAAATAGAATTTATGATATAAGTATAAACAATATATTTATAGATACAGATATAGGCAACATAAATGGATTATCCAAATTTGTTTCTCAAAAATTAGAGTTACCTGTCTCTGATTTAAATGCCGATTTAGCCATAAATAAAAACAACATTTATTTTGCGCAAAACCACAATTTAATGAGCATAGAAGGTTGGAATTACAAAGAAGAGGAAAATGATGATCTTAACTTTTCTATATTCAAAAGACCTCCACCATTTTTTCAAAGAAAAAGCGGAAAGTTTATTACAACTCTTACAGCATCTTTTTTACTTTCTCTTTCTTATCCAATTTTTAATTACTCATATGGATTTTTTTTACAAAAAGAAGCTGATAAAATGCAAGAAGAGTATAATATTAAACATAATGATGAACTAAGAATAAAGTCAAAATTAGAAAACCTAAATAAAGAAAAAAACATAGTTAGAGATAAATTGACTGAAGAAGAACAAAGATTTGATTTTAGAAAAAAATTACTAAGTGAAATAGATGATAAAAAAAATAATTATAAAATGAAAAGTATAGTTTTATATGATTTAAGTAATTTGTTAAATAAAGAAGAAATTAAAATAAAAAGAATTTATAGCAATGATAAAAACATAACCATTAGAGTGCAAAGTGATAGTGATAAAAAAATAACAGAGTTTATAAAATCTATTGCAAAGTCGCCAAATTATTCAGTTGGAACGAAAGAAATATCGTTTATTGAAAAACCTATTAAATTTTACGAAAGCAATATAAGCGTGGAGATAAAATAATGGGAAGTGATATATTGGATAAATTAGACAATTATTTTGAACAAAAAAACCAAAGCGAGGTTTTTATTATTTTTATTGGGGCTGCTTTATTTACAATTATTATAATATACCTTATTGCATTTGATTCTTCTACTAATTTTTTTGAATCAAATAGAGATAGACATGCTGATATAGGCACAAAATTATCCAATACAAACCACTATTTAAAATCAGTCAGCTCTGCAGATGGGGATATTGAGTTTGAAATCAACAGACAAACAAAAGCCTTAAATTTGCTAAACAAAACTTTATACAATAAAATAGAAATAAATAACTATTTTGATAAAAGACTAAGAGAATTATCTTATTTATTATTTAATGAACAAAACTGGGCTAATTTTGTAGACAACATGGTTTTACTAGCAAAGAGTACTGGAATTCAAATACTAAATTTGCACAATGAGTTTAAAAATCCTGGATATCAAAAAATAGAACAATTTTTAAATATAGACATATATACAAAAGGAAATTTTAAAAGTTTAATAAATTATATAAATAAAATAGAAGAGTCTAAGCTTGTTGTTGATCTTAACAAATTAGATATAAACTCTACTGACAATGATCTTGATGCAAAACTTGGAATATCTGTATGGGGGATGAAATACTAATGAAAATAACAAATAAATTTTTTATAATATTGTTTTTATTATACACATCAACTATTGGTAACGAAAATAATATCATACAAAATGAGACTGCTTCACAGGAACAAATATTTGAAAGAATATCAAAAGTAAGAGTAGGCTTAAAAAAAGAGGAGTTAGAAATAGTAGAAAATCCTTTTATTTCTTCAAAAGTTCAAAATAAAATTACTACACAAGATTTAAATGATGGTATCAACAATATATTTGTATTAAAAGCTATTATGAGCAATAGAGCCAAAATAAACGATAAGTGGTATAAAATAGGTGATAGTATAGAAAATGCTATTATAACAAATATATCAAGCGAAAGTGTTGTTTTATCAAGCCAAAACGAAAAACAAACATTAAAAATAGCGAGGGAAAATTCAAATGTTCAAATTTCTAAGTAAAAATTTACTTTTTACATTTACTTCAATAATAATCTTAACAACAGATGCTCTTAATGCAAAAGAAAGCAACTGTCTAAGTAGAAGCTTTAATATAAAAATTCTAGAAGATATTACAATTAGCGAAATTATTAATCAAATATCAGATATGTGCTATTTTAGTGTTGTTGTAAAAGATAATTATAGTAAAAAAATATTATCCGATAAGATATCTGGAATAAATATAAAAAATATGTCATTGAGCGATAGCTTGAATATATTGCTTAGTGAAAATAATTTAAACTATGAATTTTCAAATAATGTTTTAAAAATTTCAGCGCTAAAAACAAAAACATTTAAGATAGATTATATAACATCAGTTAGAGAAGGAAGAGCTGTAACAAAAGCCTCTGTTGATTCATCTCCTATTGAATTTGGAGAAAATTCTAACTCAAAGGAATCATCTTCAGATACAAAAAACCAAGATAACATAATAAGTACAATAGAAAAATTTGATTTCTGGGAAAAACTCGGAGTAGAACTAAAAGCTATATTAAACAATACTACAGAAAATATATCTGCTCCTGATCCTATTATTAATTCAAATGCTGGATTAATAACAATAACAGGAACTCCATCTCAAATCAAAAGAGCGGAAAGCTACATACATCAAATACAAAAAAGATTAAAAAAACAAGTTGTTATAGATGTGTCTATTATATCTGTCGAATTAAACAACCAATACAAAAAGGGTGTTGATTGGTCTAAATTTGAATTAGGTTTTAACTCTAATGTGTTTAGTAATATAGAACAAAAAGGTGCAGATGATAAATCTGCAGTAAGAACAACAGAAATTTCAACCCCTAGCTCATTTCGAATAAGCACAAATTCACTTAATTTTGGTGGTTCTCAGAGTACTCTAAGATTAGGTGCTGCTTTAAATTTAAATATAGATGGTGTTCTTAATTTTTTAGAAACAAACGGAAAAACAAAAGTTATATCTAGCCCAAAAGTTACAACATTAAATAATCAACAGGCACTAATAACAGTTGGAGAAAATATAAATTATAAAATTCAAGAAACTAGTGAAGCAAGTGAATCTGGAAGGCTCAATGTTACATACAAACAATATTCTACATTTGTTGGTATTTTACTCAACCTATTGCCGGAGGTATCTGAAGATAATAGGATAATGCTTAGAATCAATCCTTCACTAAGCAGCTTAAGTGGAACCGCTAATAGACTAAATTTAAATGGAGAAAGATCAATAGCACCAGACACTTTACAGAAAAAAATATCTACAGTTGTTCATGTTAATAGCGGAGATACTATAATACTAGGAGGATTAATTGATCAACAAAAATCAAAAAGAAACACAAGAGTTCCTCTTCTTAGTGATATACCTTTGATAGGAAATGCATTTAAATCAACAAATGATATACTAACCACAACAGAACTTATTTTTGTTATTACTCCTAGAGTAATAGATATAGAAGATCAAAAGCCAGTTGCAAATAGCCTAAAAGAACTTGGTTTCTCAAAGTCGATATATGAAAGATAATGTATACACAACAATAAAAAATAACTTTATTGAAGATGACAATTTAGACTGGTTTATTAATTTAGATAAATCGGTCAGCTGTTATAACAAAATAGTATCAGCCCTTAAAAAACCTTTAAAGTTAGTTTTGTTTTATGGTAAACCTGGGAGTGGTAAAACATTTTTATTAAATAAAATAAAAAATGATTTAAAAGATAAAAATGATATAATATTTTTTTCTCATCCATTTTTTAGTGAGAAAGATTTTATTTATGCTATATATGGGAAAATTTTTGGAGATAAAAATCCAGATATTGAAAATTTTGAAAATTTTTTAAGAGCGTATTCGTCTAAATTTAAAGCAGATGAAAAACATATAAACAATCAAAAAATAGTTATTTTAGATGAAGCTCAATTATATCCACCAGAACTAATAGAAAAAATCAGGCTTATGGCTGATAGCAGATTTTTTAAGTTTTTATTTACCATTCACAAGACAGAAAATGAAGATCTGCTAGCTAAAGACTATTTTCAAACTAGAATTTGGGAAAGTATAGAATTAAAAAGTGCTGAAATGCCAGAGATAAGACTTTATATTCAAAAAAAGATAGAAAATTTTATTAACAAAATTAATTTTAACGATGAAGATTATCAAATAATATACAACTTTACCGATGGAAATTTAAGAAATATAAATAAACTTATGTATAAATTTTTTGAAATTTGTGAAAGCTATGAGGTAAACCAGCCGTCATTTTTGACTGATTTAAGAAAAAATTATAAAATACTCCATATGGCAGCAATATCATTAGGGATTATAAATGCTTGATTTTTCAGAACTAAAAGAACTTGAAAAAAAATACGAACAGTACGAAAAATCAATGCGATCAAAAAAACGCATTGATTTTCAAAAATATATTATTTTAATTAAAAATGAAAAAATAATTTTTCTTCTGGTTATGATTATAATTCTTGCGTATAGTTTTTTACATAATAATATCTCAATAGATAAAAGTGATATGAAAAGAAATATAAACAATGAATTTCAGATAAAAAATATTGAATCAAAAAATAAATTCGAAAAAGAAATAGAACAAAATAATTTAGCACAAAAAATAGCAGATAAATTGGAAGAAAAAAAACAAATTAATAATATAGAAAACAACAAAACAACAAAACAACAAAACAATAGCAACGTAATTCAAGGTTGGCTGAAAATAAATACAATAAATCTAGAATATAATTATGATAATTTTACAAACGATCAATCAATTTTAGAATCAAAAGATAATGAACAAATTATACCAACCAATCAAAGCAAGGAATACACATACAATAATAAAAATAATAATAAAAAATTTCAAATAGAGATAAAAAATTCCGAAACTAATGATGAAGAAAAAATTTTAGAAAATAATTTTTATAGAACGAATGATATAAGATACGCAATACAATTAGCAAAGTATTTTTTAAAAAATAAAGAATACGAAAAAGCTTTAAAATGGTCATTAAACGCTAATGAGATTGATAATTCTAACGAAGATAGCTGGAGTATATTTGCAATAGCTAAATACAAATTAGATCAAAAAAGCGATGCTTTAAAAGTTCTAAAATCCTACAACAAATCTAAAAATAGTGAAAACATAAACAAATTAATTAATAAGATAGAAAGCGATACATTATAATGAGATATATTTTTATATTTTTATTTATAGCAAATCAATGTTTTGCTATAAATGGTGCAGATATTCAAAACTGGTTTAATAATAAAAATTATTCACAAGTTTGTTCAAATACGGTTGAGAAATTCTACAAAGACAACAATGATGATGGAATATTAAATCTTTATGCAATATCTTGTCTTAATACGCATCAGATAAATAGATTAACATTACCTATTTTTAAATTAGTAAAAACAAAAGAAGCAAGAGAGAATGCAGCATATTTTGCTGATATACTATTTAAGAAAAAACTATTATATCATGCTATAATAGATGGTGTAAATATAGATTATATAAGACTTCCAAGAAGTGATTATATACTATCAATGATATTTGATAGATTTGTTAAAAAAGATTATGAAAAAGATGGAGAGATATATATATTCAATGATAATAATTCAGATACTTATTATGAATTAGGAAAAAGTAATGATTATAATGAAATTCAAAGAATATATATAAAAACATATAAAAACGATGAGCTTATTTCTGAAATAGAGTACTGGTAATGAATTCAACTGAAAATATATTATTTAAACATTTATTGGATAATCAAAAAATAACAAAAGAAATAGACGAGACAACCTTACAAAATCAAAATTTATCGCTAGTAGATATTCTCATAAAAAACAACTTGATAGATGAAGAAACTTTAATTATGTCTGCGGTTGAGCTATATAGAAGAAATAGATTAGATATATCATCTATAACTAACGATATTGGAATCATAATAGATGATTTTTTGAAAATAATTTCTAGAGAATTTAACTTAGAGTTATTTGATCTTGATAATGTAAGTATAGATTATCGCATATCTGAAAAAATAGGTATTGCAAAAATTAAAAATTTTGAAATATTACCAATTAAAGAAGATGAGATAAACGTATATGTTATCTTTAAAAATCCTTTTGATATTATAACACAAGATAAGGTTCAAAATTTATTCAATAGAAAGTTATTAAAAGTTGCAATAGCAAATCCAAGCCAGATAGATAAATTCATAAATAAACTAGAACTAAATGAAAGTATAAGAGATCTAATAATAGAAATCAGAAAAGAACTTTCAAGTTCAGCAATAAATAATCAAGCTGATGAAAGCTCTGGTATTCTTAAACTAATAGAAGTTATACTAAAAACTTCTATTCAAAGTAGAGCTAGTGATATACATATAGAACCAACGGAAACAAATTGTATAGTAAGAAGTCGTATAGATGGATTACTTACTGAAACATTTATATTTGATAAAGATATATATCCTCCTATGGTTAGCCGTATGAAATTGCTATCAAATATGGATATAGCCGAACGTAGAAAACCTCAAGATGGTCGTTTTTCTGCTCAAATTTTAGACAAAGAGTATGATTTTCGTATATCTACATTACCTATATTAAACGGTGAAAGTATTGTTCTTCGTATATTGGATAAATCAAAAGTTGTAATAAATCTTGAAAATTTAGGTATGCACCCTGAAAATTTTGATAAATTTAAAAAGGCTATGAAAGCTCCTTACGGAATTATTTTAGTTACTGGACCAACAGGCTCTGGTAAAACAACTACTCTGTATGCTGCATTAAATGACATTAAAAGTGTGGATACAAAAATAATTACTGTTGAGGATCCTGTTGAGTATCAACTTAATCTAATTCAACAAGTGCATGTAAATGAAAAAGCTGGTTTAAATTTCTCATCAGCATTAAGATCTATATTACGTCAAGACCCTGACATTATAATGATAGGTGAGATAAGAGATCAAGAAACTTTGCGCATAGCAATACAAGCCGCCCTTACTGGACACTTGGTATTTTCTACGCTCCATACAAACGATGCAATATCGGCGCTTCCTAGAATAATAGATATGGGGATAGAACCATATCTTGTAAGTGGTGCTTTGGTTGGTATAGAGGCACAAAGACTTGTTAGAAAACTTTGTCCCCACTGTAAACAAAAAATCAATTTGTCAAAAACAGCGATGAAAGATTTTGAAAATTTTCTACCACAAGAGTATCAATTTTATACAAATGTTGGTTGTGAGCATTGCTCAGGAACAGGTTATATCGGACGTGAAATGATAAGTGAAATTTTACCTATTAGTGATCATATACAAAATTTAGTTGCAAACTCAGCAACCAAAGAAGAGATTAGAAAAGTGGCATATGAAGAAGGATTTATTGATATGTTTAAAGATGGCATTTTGCGTGCAGCAAGAGGCATAACAACAATAGAAGAAGTTTACAGGGTGGCTAAAGCATGAAATTTTTTGAAGTTGAATACATAGACAATGGAAGAAGACAAAAAATAATTCTTAAAGCTAACAATAAAAATGAAGTTAAAAATATAGCAACTTCAAGAAATTATGGAATGATAGTAAAAATAGGCGAAACAAAAGCTATTCCAATAACAGAGCAAATAAACGATTTTGGTGATAAAATATCTAAAATATTTATAAAACCAAAATTAAAAACACCTATTTTAGTTGCCAGTATAAGACAATTAAGTGTTATGACGAATGCTGGAATATCTATACACGATAGTATCAAAGAAATTGCAAAATCATCTGAAGACAAAAGATTACAAGAAATTTTTAATAAAATAAATGAAGATTTAAATCAAGGATCGAGTTTAACAGAATCAATGAATTCATTTAGAGGTGAATTTGGAGATGTAACAATAGCCATGATTAGACTTGGAGAAAATACAGGTAATATGGCTGAATCCATGACCAAACTTGCTGAAATATTACAAGATGTTTGGGATAATCAACAAAAATTTAAAAAAGCTATCCGATATCCAATAACAGTAATAGTCGCCATTGTAATAGCATTTGCAATTATGATGTTATCAGTTGTTCCGAAATTCCGTGAAATTTTTGAACAACTAGGGGCTGAATTGCCGTTACCAACGAGAATGCTGCTTGCAATGGAAAGTGCTTTAAGCAACTATGGTCTTTTTATTTTAGGGGCATTTGTTGCGTTATTGATAGTTTTAAAAAAAGCATATGGCGGCAATATGGAATTTAAAAAGTCGTTTGATAAATTTATTTTAAAAGTATATCTTATAGGCAAAATAATACATTTTTCTACAATGAGTAGATTTAATCTAATTTTTACAGAATTAGTTCGTGCAGGAATTCCTATAGCGGACTCGCTAGACACTGCTGTTTTAACAGTTTCAAACGAAAATTTAAAAGCAAAACTTTCCGGTGTTAAAGTATTGGTAGGTAGAGGGGTTAGTTTAACTGAAAGTTTTAAAGATACTGAATTATATGAAAGCATGTTGCTTCAGATGATTAGTGCTGGTGAACAAAGTGGTAGCTTGGATTCTATGCTTGAAAAAGTAACCGATTATTATAAAATGAAATTTAATGATATTATTGACAATATATCAACATATATAGAGCCTATTCTTTTGGCGGTTTTAGCCATAATGGTTACATTTTTAGCACTTGGTATATTTATGCCTATGTGGGATATGGCACAAGCTGTAAAATCATAGTATAAAACATTCAGCAAGAAAAATAAATGTCTAATATAACAACAAATATAGAAAGACAAGTAAGCGAAAGTGCTTTTTTGGTCTCAAAAACAGATAAGAGTGGAAGAATAACTTATTGCAATGTTCCATTTGTAGATATTGTTGAAGCAAAAGGCAATGAGCTTATAGGAAAAACACAATATAGTAAGACATCTAGATATGCCAAAAGTTATATTTAAAATGCTATAGGAAAAGATTGAAAGCAAACAAGAAATTTTTGCATATGTAAAAAATCGTAGTTTTGATGGATCTTTTTATTGGGTTTTTGCAAATATAACTGCATCTTTAGATCAAAGTGAAAATATAGTCGGATATTATTCGGTAAGAAGAAAACCGAATCAAAAAGCATTGGATATTATCAAAGCAATTTATGAAAAACTTTTAAATCTAGAAAAAAATGGTGGCATTGATGCTTCTTTTAAATATTTGCAAAATTTACTTAGTTGAAAAAATACAACCTATGATGAATTTGTAAATAATTTACAAAGAAGTTAAAAAGGAGTTGATTGTGTTTGGTAGTAAGAAAAAAGTTAATTACAATGAAATATTGGAAGTAATAAAATCAGTTAGAAATGGAATACTAGAACCCTGTATAATCAATCCAGACACTAGCGATCCAATGGGCGAGATAGCACTTGGCATAAATGATTTACTTGATCAAATCGAGGCTCTACAAAGAGAGATGGCGACTTGTGTTAGTATGGCTGAAAGTGGTGTAACATATAGAAATATTTTTACAGAGGGTTTTTAGAGGTTTATTTAAAACAAATGCTATTTTCATGAGTAACGGTGTAGATGGAATCAAAGCAGGTCAAAAAAGCAAAATAAGAGGCATATTGTCTGAGAAATTTGGTAATTTAAAAAACGGGAGCAATAGAATAGAAGATGTTTAAAATGATTTAAATACAAGCATAAAAAATTTAACACAAATGGCAAACATTGCACAATAAACATCAGATACAGCAAATGAAACTCTAATAAGTATGGAAAAATTAAGCACTAGTGTGAACTCACTAGAAGAATTGGTAGATAATTCAGCAAATGCCATAAAAAGTCTAACATCAAGAACCGATGAAATATCATCAGTAGTTGGATTAATAAAATATATAGCAGAACAAACAAATTTATTAGCATTAAATTGTTGCAATAGAAACAGCAAGGGCTGGAGAGCATGGAAGAGGATTCGCAGTTGTTGCAGATGAAGTAAAAAAACTTGCTGAAAATACCCAAAAAGCAACGAGCGAAATAAGCATAAGTATACAAACATTGCAGCAAGAAACAACAGAGATTAGCCAAAATTCCGATGAAATTAACAAGATAGCGCAAGAGGCTAACGCAAGTGTTTAAATGTTTAAAAATATATTAAGTAAATTTAATTCTGATGCAGAAACTACAGCAATTACATCAAAATATGTTGAAAATAAAACATTTAGTATAATAGCAAAGATATCACAAATAATACACAAAACTAATTTGTATTCAGATGTAATAAATGAAAATATTCATATTGAAAATTTAGAAAAAATAAACAATGAGTTTGAAAAATAGTATACTGGGGAATGTTATGATAAATTTAAAAATACAAAATCATATAATGCTCTGAAAAATTTGATTTCTGATTTTAATATTAATGTATTAGAAATCTCAGATAATGCAAAAAATGGCTACAATAAATCAAATATAGATCTAATAGCAAATAAATTTTATAGATTGGAAGATATAAGCAATAATATATTTAAAATATACAACCAAATGGTTGATGAATTAAAAGATTAAAACAAAAGAAGGTTTTAAAACCTTCTTTGTAATGATTATAAAAATATACCCTTTATTCCTAAAATCTTAACATTCCATTTCTTTTCTACTATTGTTTTTAAAAAAGAAGGCAATAAACCAGAAAGCTCAAAACCAAACACTTTTGCAACAGAATACTTATGCCCTATAGAACATATAATACCATTACTTCTAAAATTAAATTCTTCATTAAATTCTTCATTAAAAAGAATACTACGAAATTCTCTTGCCAAATAAGCACCCTGCTCACAGGCTATCTGTGCTGTTGGAGGATAGTATCCACCATTTTTTTTGTCTTTAACCGCACTAACATCTCCTATATAAAACATATGCTTACTACCAATAGCTCTTAATTTATCATCTACTTTTACTCTTCCTCTTTCATTTTCTCTATCGCTATCACTTACTATACTAGCACCTTTAACACCAGCTGTCCAAACTATCAAATCAGCATTAAAAGAGCCATTTTCAAAAATAACTTTATTTTTTTCTAAAGATTTTATCTTTGTATCATGTATAACATTTACCCCTAATTCCTCTAACTTATCAGCTGTTTTTTTAGATAACTTCTCGCTAAAAAAAGTTAAAAGTCTAGGAGTTGAGCTAACTAATTTGACTTTAAATTTATCTTGTAATTGTTTAGAAACATTATAAAATTTACATTTTTCTTTTATCATATTAGCACAAGATGCAGCAAACTCTATACCAGTAAGACCACCACCGCATATTACTATCTCCATGCCCTTTTCATTTTCTAAGGCTTGATCAAATTTTAATTTTATCTGTTCACATATTCTAGCAGACTGAGAATAAGAATCTATAAACATCGCATTTGAAATTCCTTCCAAGTTAAAACTCTCTTTTTCAAACCCTGCTGCACAAACCAAATAATCATATTCATAGCTTCCAAATTCAGTAGTGATAACATGATTTTTTTCATCTATATCTGTAACCAATTGTTGTATTATTTTTATCTCGGGGTGTAAAATTTCTCTTAAATCAAACATAATCTTACCGCTCTTTTCAGCAGTTGCAACTTTATGAAGCATTGTTGAATGATAATGATATGAGTTTTTATTTATTATAGTAAAATCACCTTTTTTAAAACACTCCTCATCTAAGCTTTTTAAAAAAGCCATGCCGGCATAACCAGCACCAACAACAATTATTTTTGGTTTTTTCATTATATTTTTTCCTTTAGTTTCATTATTCTTTTATAAGATTTTTTTATTCGTTCTTTTGTAATTTCACCATTTTTTATTGCATCCAAGATACACTCATATACAACATCCCCTACTCTTTTATTTTTGATTTTAAACTCACTAAAAAGCATAATATCCCCACCAGCATTTATAAATTTTATGATTTTTTCCTTTAGTGTGTAATTACCCAATCCGCCCATAAGCATATCATCACTAATAACAACACCATCAAAACCAAGCTCTTTTCTAAGCATTAAATTTATAATTGTATTAGATAAACTTGCTGGATTTTTATCATCTATATTATTAACAAAAATATGACCAACCATTATAGTGTCTATTTTATTTAATCTTATAGCTTCCTTATAAGCAAAAATATCATCTGCAGTTATATTAACGTAAGTTTTCTCTTTGTGTGAGTCCTGTTTTGACCTACCATGACCAGGAAAATGCTTAAAAGTATTGATTATATTAAACTTATGCAATGAATCTGCAAAAATATTTGCATATAAACTTACTTTTTGAGAATTTTGACTATATGCTCTTTCTTTTTGTCCTATTATTTTAGAGTTTACATCATGCAAATCAACAACTGGAGCAAAGTTCATATTTACACCACAATCTTGTAGTTTTTTCGCTAATTTTTCATAAATGATTTTTGCACTATTTATATCAAAATTGGCACCAACTTTATAAGCACTTAAAGTTTTTTCACCAAAACTACTATCAACTAATCTACTAACCTCTCCACCTTCTTCATCTATGGCTACAAGTATATTTTGACGTTCTTGCTTTATTAAATTTATTAGTTTTGTTAATTGGCTTTTGTTTTGTATATTTCTTCCAAACAAAACAACACCACCAAATCTAGGATAATGAAGATCGCTAATCATAATTCTGACATCTTTGTCGCTATATTTTTGGCCATTAAAACCAACCATAATCATCTCAGAAATTTGCTCTCTTAAACCCATTTCTTTTGAATATAAATTTATTAAAAAGCAAAATATAAGAAAAAATCTCATCTACGACCTAGTAGTTTTTCCAAGCTTTCATAAACATCTTTACCATCCAGCATTAAAGAAACTTCATCTGCTATTGGTGTATAAATTCCTTTTTGTTTTGAAATATCACATATTGCATATGAGGTTGCTACACCCTCAGCTACCTCTCCAAGTTCATCTAAAATTTTTTCCAAACTTTCGTTTTTTGCAAGACCTATACCAACTCTATAATTTCTGGACAAAACACTTGAAGCTGTCAAAAAAAGATCCCCTGCTCCACTAAGACCCAAGAAAGTATCTTCTTTTGCGCCAAAAAATTTTCCAAATCTAGTCATTTCAACAAGACCTCTAGATATAAGACTAGCTCTTGCGTTATTGCCAAGACCAAGACCATCACATATACCACCAGCTATTGCTATCACGTTTTTATAGGCTCCGCAAACTTCTGCACCTACTATATCATCTGATGAATATGCTTTCATAAATTTAGGAAAAAAACTGCAAAATTTATCAGCTAATTCTAAATTTGAAGAGCTAACAACCAAAGCACAAGGTAGTTTTTTTTGAACCTCTTTTGCAAAAGTTGGTCCGGATAAAAAAGCTAAATTTGAAGCCGGCACAAACTCTTCATAAATTTCATTTAAAAATCTTTTGCTTTTTATATCTATACCCTTACTAGCTATTAAAATTTTTTGGTCATTAAATTTAAAATTATTTTTAAGCCATTCATGTGTTTTTTGTGTGGGTATAGCAAAAACAAGATAATCACATTTTAAAGCATCTTGTAAATCAACAAAATTTTCTATTGGTTTTTGAGTTCTTGATGTTATATAACACTCATTATTTTCACTAAAAGCGTTAAATAACGCCATACCCCATTTACCAGCTCCTATTACAGCTATTTTCATTTTAAAGCTTTATTTAGCAATTCATTTACTTTAGCTGGGTTAAAAGCACCTTTACCCTCTTTCATAACCTGACCTACAAAAAATCCAAAAAGCTTATCTTTTCCATTTTTGTATTCTAAAACTTTATCTTGGTTTTTATCAAGTATGTTTTTAATAATTTCAACGATTGCACCATCATCACTTACTTGTTTAAGCCCTAATTTATCTATAACTTCATCTACACTTACATCATTTTGCATTAAATAATCAAGCACATCTTTTGCTGCCTTAGCACTTATGGTAGAGTCTTGTATTCTTTTTAAAAGCTCTGCCATTTTTTTGCTATCTACTGGGCTATTTTGTATAGTTAGACCATTTTTTAATCTAGCAAGTAATTCAACAAGTATCCAAGTTACGCAAAGTTTTGGTGATATGTTTTGACTTACAACATCTTCAAAATATCTACTCATCTCAATACTGCTTACTAAATTTAAAGCATCTTCTTCTTTTATCCCGAACTCTTTTTGATATCTTATTACTTTTTCATCTGCTAGCTCTGGTATTTTTATGCATTCGTTATACATCTCATCGCTTATTTCAACAGGAAGCAAATCAGGATCAGGAAAATATCTATATTCAGCACTATCTTCTTTACCACGCATAGAACGAGTTGTTAAATTTACAGTATCAAAAAGCCTTGTTTCTTGATATACCTCTTCATCATAATTGCCATCTTCCCAAGCTATACTTTGGCGCTCTACCTCATAATCTATAGCTTTTTGTATAAATTTAAATGAATTTAGATTTTTAATCTCAACCCTTGTATAAAGTTTTGTATCGCCTTTTGGTCTTATGCTAACATTTGCATCACAACGAAAACTTCCCTCTTGCATATTCGCATCAGAAATATTTAAAAATCTCAGTATTGAGTGAAGTTTTTTAAGATAAGCAACAGCCTCATCAGAACTTCTAAGGTCAGGTTCACTTACTATTTCAAGCAAAGGTGTTCCAGCCCTATTTAAATCAACCAAACTTCTTCCATCTTCATGGATATTTTTACCAGCATCTTCTTCTAAGTGTGCCCTTGTTATACCTATTCTTTTCTTTTCTCCATTTACCTCTATAAAAAGTTCTCCATTTTCAACTATAGGTATCTCAAATTGTGAAATTTGATAAGCCTTTGGCAAATCAGGGTAAAAATAATTTTTTCTATTAAACACAGATTTTTTATTTATAGTAGCATTTACAGCAGCGCCAAAACTTATGGCTTTTCTTACAGCTTCTTTATTTAACACAGGTAAGGCACCAGGTAAAGCTAAACAAGTTGGACATACATGAGTATTTGCCTCATCGCCAAAGCTTGTAGAGCAAGAGCAAAAAATCTTTGTATTAGTATTAAGCTGAGCATGCACCTCAAGTCCAATAATTACTTCAAACATAAACAAAACCTTTTTTTATAAACTTTTAAAATATATAATTACTATTTTATCAATTATTTCTTTGGGATTACATTAATTTATATTAAAAAATAAATTTCATAGATTTTATACATTCAATGAATACGTATTTTTATACATAAAATATTACATATTTATTATATATTTTACGTTTTAATAAAAAAATATTTAAATTTTATTATTATCTTAGTCATATAATTCAAAATCTTAAAAATATTTTAACACAAAGGAATAAATAATGAAAAAAATTGCAATAATATCTATTTTTGCAGCAAGTTTACTATATTCAAATAGTATAACATTTAATGAAGCAGACTCTAATATAAAAAGAATATCTCCAATAGAAAATAGCGAAAATGCTATTTTATCATATCATGATTCTATCGTAAATGCCAAAAAATCTGTTGTAAATATATCTACTACAAAAACTATTCGTTCATCTCAAAATGGCATAGAAGAAATGTTTAATGATCCATTCTTTAAAGAATTTTTTGGTTTTAACTTTGGAATACCCTATGAAAGAAAACAAAAAAGCTCATCTCTTGGTTCGGGTGTTATAATATCAAAAGATGGCTATATAGTAACAAATAATCATGTTATAGAAGATAGCGATGAAATAATAGTAACCCTACCTGAAAATCACAAGGATTATAAAGCAAAGATTATAGGCACTGATTCAAAAACCGATTTGGCTGTTATAAAAATAGAAGATAACAATTTAAATGCCATAAAAATAGCTGACTCTTCTAAAATTCTTGAAGGCGATGTTGTGTTTGCCATAGGCAATCCTTTTGGTGTTGGAAGTAGTATAACAAGAGGTATAATCTCGGCCTTAAACAAAAACAATATAGGTCTAAATCAATATGAAAATTTCATACAAACAGACGCATCTATAAATCCTGGAAACTCAGGAGGAGCTTTGGTTGATAGCAGAGGTGCTTTAATAGGAATTAACTCAGCAATATTATCAAGAGGAGGTGATAGTAGTGGTATAGGTTTTGCCATCCCATCTAGTATGGTCAAAAATGTAGCACAAAAATTAATCAGTGATGGAAAAATTGAGCGTGGTTACATAGGTGTAATGATAGCAAATTTAACAGAAGATCAAAAAGAGCTATATAAAAATAAAGAAGGTGCTTTAATAAGCAGTGTTGAAAAAGATTTTCCAGCCGATAAAGCAGGTATAAAAAGAGGTGATTTAATAATTGCCATAAATGATAAAGATATAAAAAGCGCAAATGATTTAAAAAATGCAATAGGCTCAATAGCTCCAAATACAGAAGTAAGCGTAACTTATGAGAGAAGCAAAAAAATATCTAAAACAAAAATGAAATTGGCAAATATGAGCCTCAATGCTTCAAATGCAAAAGATATACAAAGCATAGAAGGACTTAGTGTCTCTAACATAAATGATGAATTAAAAAGAAGATATAAATTAAATTCAGATATCACAGGCATTTTGGTTACAGATGTAAAACAAAAATCAAAAGCTAGTGATATAGGCTTTCTCAGAGGCGATATTATTGTTCAAGTTGGAGAAGATATAATAAAAGATATAGATAGCTTTACAAAAGCTATAAAATCAACAAATGGACAAAAAACATTGGTATGGGTAAATAGAAACTCTATAATGCAAGGTCTTGTTATAAAATAGCTTGATAAATAAATTTAAATTTTAAAGGACAAAAATGAAAAAATTACTTTTAGCAGCAGCTTTTGTAGCTAGTGTTTTTGGTGCGGATATAATAAAGCCATATAGCAATGATTTTAGATTTAGCGCCGAGGAGATGAACGATATAGCAAACAAATCTAGACTTGCTTGGAGAATTTTTTATAAAAAACCTAGCGAAGGCAAAGATGCAGCTTGGTTTGATGCTGTAAAAAAAGGCGACCTTGAAACAGTTAAAAAAATGGTAAAAAATGGACAAGATTTAGAGGTAAAAGATGAAGCAAGCTTGGGGCAAACAGCTCTTGGCTGGGCTGCTTTTATAGGATATGAAGACATAGTTGATTATCTTATCTCTAATGGTGCTAGCTTGTTTGCAACAGATAGAGGCGATGTATATAATGTATTCAAATCAGCAGTTCTTGGAAAGAATGTAAACATAGTAAAAAAGGTTTACGGCAATCTTTCGCCATATGATTTAAATGATCAAACAGTTGAAAGTGATGGCGAAACCTTGGTTATGGTAGCAGCTAGTAACAACCGCTTAGATGTAGTTAAGTTCTTAATAAGCAAGGGTGCAAAATTAAACTACACAACAACAACCAAAGATAAAAAGTTAGGTTCTTATAACCAAAGTGCTTTGTCTTATGCTTGTTCTAGAAATCTACCTGATATGATAAAACTACTTGTAGATAATGGTGCAATAAACCACAAAACAGGCAAGGCTACTTGCGAATAAATTATAAATTTAAGCGGGATTTTTATCTCGCTTTAGCTCCTCTTATAGCAAATAAAATAACAATTATAAATAAATATATTTTTAATTAACTTTAGTAATAACTTTGCAAATTAAATTTTTTTCGCTAAAATCAAAAATTTAATTTTAAACAAAAGGTGAGAATCATGGAAAAATTCTCTAAAATCGGCTATATATTAGCCGTTGCGGGTTCAGCTGTAGGTCTTGGAAATGCTTGGAAATTTCCTTATATGGTAGGACAAAATGGTGGTTCAGCATTTATTTTGCTTTATCTTGGTATTTGTTTTATAGTAGGTGTGCCTATCTTTTTAGCTGAAATGAGCATTGGTAAGCTTAGTGAGAGTGACGCTCCAACAGGCTTTGCAAAACTAGCACATAAAAACAAAAAACTATGGAGCTATGTTGGTATGATAGGTATGCTTAGTGCTTATTTAATTTCTAGCTTTTATATTGTTATTATCGGTTGGATTTTATACTATGTTATATTGTCATTTGGGATATTACCATCTGACATAGAGGCATCAAAAGGTCTATTTTTAGGTTTTATAGGCGGAAAAGAAAATGTAGTAGCTCAAATAGCTTGCTTTTTGGCAATATTTACACTTTGCATGTTTATACTTAGTCGTGGTGTTAAAAGCGGTATAGAAAAGCTAAATGTATGGATGATGCCAAGCTTATTTGTGCTGCTTTTAATTATGCTTGCGTATTCAATAACTATGAACGGCTTTGGTGATTCGGCAAAGTTTTTACTTGTTCCTGATTTTAGTAAAATTGATTTTAAAGTACTTCTTGATGCGATGGGTCTTGCATTTTGGACTCTTTCTATCGGACTTGCTGTTATTATCACATATTCGGCTAGCATAAATGACAAAACAAACCTTGCTAGTTCAGCACTTAGTGTTCTTTTTATAAATATATTACTTGGTATGATGATAGGTCTTATTATATTTACTTTCATCTTTGAATTTGGTGCTACTCCAGCGCAAGGTCCTGGTCTTGTATTTATATCTTTACCTACACTTTTTGCTAAACTCGGTGTGCTTGGAAATGTTTTGGCTGTAGCATTTTTCATAGCTCTAGCCTTTGCTGGTATCACATCAGCTGTTTCCATCATAGAACCATTTACATTTTATCTAGTTCGCCATTTTAATATAAGCCGAACAAAGGCACTTGCATTTTTAGGTAGTGGTATTTTATTACTTGGTGTACTATCTCTTTTATCAAATGTAGGTGGCATGGGGCTTGACAAAAAAATATTTTTAGATAAAAATTTCTTTGATGTTATGGACTTTATTACAGGAAATATCATGATGCCACTTGCTGGTATAGGTGTTGCTGTATTTGTTGGTTTTGTAATGAAAAGAAAGACACTTGAAGAGTTGTTTTTAAATTATATGAATCGCCCAGTATTTGAAGTATGGTATTTTTTAATTAAATTTATAACTCCGCTATGTGTTTTTGCAATTATGATAAATACTTTATTTTTTACATAAGTTTAAGGGGCAAAGCCCCTTTTTTTTGTTTAAGCTAATTGTCTTGAAGTTTTGTGAAATAGAGTAAATGCTATAAATATAAAAGCAAGAACACAAGAGATAATCAAAGTATAAAAACCTCCATCCCAGCCATACAAATCAACAACCTTGCCCATAACATAACCAGCACTTGCAGAACCTAGAAAATATCCAAATAGACCTGTAAGACCTGTAGCTGTTCCTGTTGCAACTCTAGGTACCAAATCAGCCGCTTGAAGCCCTATCATCATAACTGGACCATATATCAAAAATCCAATAGCTATAAGGCAAATGTTATCAACAAGAGGATTTCCAGCTGGATTTTTCCAATATATAATAACAGCTATTAAAACACCAACTAAAAACAAAAGCATAGGTGGTGCTCTATGTCCTTTAAATACTTTATCACTCATATACCCACTTGCAAGCATACCAAAAATTCCAGCATACTCATAAAGAAAATATGCCCAACTTTGCTTATCAAAACTAAAATGTTTAACCTCTTTTAGATAAGTTGGTGCCCAATCAATTATTCCATATCTTATAAAATACACAAAGGCATTTGCTATGGCTATTGACCATAAGAATTTATTATTTAAAACATATTTGAAAAATATATCACTTGCGCTTAATTCATGTGCTCCAGCAACTTTTTGGATGTGTTTTTCGCCTTTATATTCCTCAACACTAGGAAGCCCTTCACTCTCAGGAGTGTCTTTCATAAAATAAAAACAAATAAAAGCAAGCACAATAGCAATCAAAGCCGGTAAATAAAATAAAGAGTGCCAAGTACCAAAAATAGCCACACCCAATATAGCTAGTGGTCCTATAAGTCCACCACCTAAATTATGGCTAACATTCCACCAACTCCACCATACTCCACGCTCACCAGTGCTAAACCAGTTAGTCATAGTCTTTGCACCAGGAGGATAACCCATACCTTGAAACCAACCATTAAAAGCAGCCAAGATAACCATAAGAGTGATGCTAGAAAGCACACCTGGAACTAAACCAAAAATAAGACTAACAGCGGCTGAACCAAGCAAGCCAGCAACTAAGAAGTATTTTGGATTTGATCTATCAGAGATATTTCCCATTATAAATTTACTAAAGCCATAAGCAAAACTAAGTGCAACACCAACTATACCAAGTTGTGCTTTTGTAAAGCCATATTCTTCTATCAAATGAGGAATAGCAAGGCTAAAGTTTTTACGGATAAGATAATAAGCAGCATAGCCAATAAAAACACCAGCAAACACTTGCCATCTTAACTTTTTATAAGTGCTATCAATCTTATCCGCACTAACCTTCTCTTCTTTTGGTAAAGAAGCCTTAAAAAACGAGAACATAAATTCCCTCCTTATCTTTAAAATTTTAAAAACATACAAATTTATTATAATTATTTAGCAATCAAATTAACAATTTCTTTTACAACATTAGCTGATGCTAGTAAAGATTTTATAGGCAAATACTCATAAATAGAGTGAAAATTGTGAGCACCTGTAAATAAATTTGGACAAGGTATACCCTTTTCAGATATAATAGCACCATCATAACCGCCTCTCATAGGTTTTATAATAGGCTTGATATTTAAATTTTCAAATGCCTTTTTAGCATATTTTATAGCTGGTGCTTCTTCATTTTTTAGATAGTTATATACATTTTTATATCTATCATTTAAAACTATTTTTACTCTATTGTCCCAAATTTTATTAAGACCATCTGCTATATCTTGTAAAAATTGCATTCTTTGAGTGTATTTTACATCATCAAATTCTCTAACATCTATTTTAAGAACTGTTTTAGCACTATTTCCACTAAGTTCTTTTACCCAAAAATATCCTTCTTTATTTTCTGTATATTCAGGTGCTTCGCCATTAGGCAATAAAGATATAAATTTATGAGCCATCAAAAGAGAGTTTATAAGCTTTCCTTTTGCATTCATAGGATGAGCAGAAGCTCCTGTAAAAGTTACTATACAATCTCCAGCATTCCAGTTTTCATATATAAACTCACCAATCCCACAACAATCCAAACAATATCCAAAATCAGCCCCTACACTACTTGCATCTAAGGCTTTAGCTCCCCTTAAACCCTGCTCTTCATCAGGTAAAAAACAAGCTATAATCTCACCGTGCTTTATCTCTGGATTTGAGATAAAATACTCAAGCATATTTACTATACTAGCAATAGCCGCCTTATCATCTGCGCCAAGCAAACTAGTTCCATCAGTAACTATAATATCATCATCTATATAATCTTTTAGTTCAGGAAATTCACTTTGTTTTAGATAGATACCAAGCTCTTTGTTTAAGCAAATATCACCGCCTTTATAGCTTACTATCCTGGCTTTTGTATCGTTTTGCTGTTCGGCACTTGTATCAAGATGAGCAAAAAATGCCACACTTGGAACTTTTTTATCTAAATTTGAAGGTAATTTAGCTACTAAAATAGCCTTTTCATTTAGACTTATATCTTTTATCCCAAGCTCTTCAAGCTCTGTTTTGATAAATTTTGCAAGCTCCATCTCTTTTGGATTAGAAGGCATTATGCCATCTAATCCATTTTGTCTATTTGTTGTTGTATTAATTTTTGTATAGTTTAAAAATCTATCAACTATATACATAATTCAATCCTTAATTTTACAATATAAAAAATGCTATAACTGCAACAGATAAAAACATACCTAAAAATGTTCTTTTTGCTATTCCTATAGGATTTACACCAGCTATACCAGCACATACTATACAAGCACCAGCTATAGGAGAAGCAGACCTACCGAGTGATCCAGCTATAGCAGCAGCCATACCAAGACTTGCTTGATCCATACCCAAATCAGCAGCATGAACTGTAACAGCTTGATTAAATGCAAAAGTCGCAGCATCACCCGAACCTGTTACAACACCCATTAAAAACGGTATAAAAGTGCCTCCAAATTTCACATAGCCTTGTTCAGCCTTTAAAAACTCTATAACAAGGTCAATAGCACCACAAGCCTTAAGTCCAGCAACAAAAACACCAGCTGATATAATAATACCCATAACATCAGCATAAGCACTACCCATACCATTAAAAAACTCTTTTGTTATCTTTTGTGGATTTGTTAAAGTTACAATTATAGTAACAATAACACCAAGCAACATTGCCTCAGCCACACCCATTTTTGTCCAAGCAAGGAAAGGATACTCTTTTAAGCTTGTTCCACCAATAACCAAAACAACAAGTGGCACCAAAGGCATTAAAGCATACAAATAATTTACACTTTCATCATCTTGTTTTGTTTGTGAAACTTCATTTGCAGAAAGTGAAAAATTTTGTCCTCTTTGATAGTCTTTAAATAACAAAGCAACTATTGTTATAGCTATAAGAACAACTATAAGAGAAGTTATAGCACTTGGAAACTGAACTTTAATAATCTCTTGAACTGTAAATTCAGGATTTGTCTTTTTTACTAGGTCTGTAACAAAAATATTGTGTGCTGAACCAGGGCTTAAAACACCGCCAAAAGTTCCGGCAAAGACAGAAGCCGCTGCCATCTCAGGCTTTATACCGGCTGACATTAAAAGCGGTATCAAAGTAGCACCAACAGCTGCTGAACAACCAGCCGCAGAAGGTATAGCTATATTTATAAAGTAAGTAACAGTTATGGTTATAGGGATTAAGAAAAATCCAACATTTTTGAGCGGACTGGTTAAAAGCCTAACCAAATGCTTATCACATTTTGTGTATTTCATAACAAAAGCAAAGCCCATACTAGCACATATTGCCTTTATAAGACCAGCCTTTGCCATATTAGCAGTAAATGCACCAAAAGCATCCATTGGTTTAAGAGAAAGTATACATAAAAGTAGACCAACACCTATTAAAACCGTTTTTGTTTCATACTTTTTAACAAGCAAAACAACAACAGCAACTATACCCAGTAAGGCAAAAATAATTTTTAAATTTTCCACAAAATTCCTTTATATTTTGATTTTATCGCCTACTTTTATAAAAGTATTCTCTTTTTTATACTCAAATTTAATCAAATCAGCATAGCCTATAACTTCGGCTTCGTTATCATTTATTAAAAGTCCGGTTCCCTCTGGCATAGCATATACGGTGCTATTTTGATTTACTATCAAAAACTCTTCCAAACGCTCTTCCCTACTCTCTCCATTATGTCCTTGTATCTTACCACTTATGAAGTGTGGGTTTATCTGATAAGGAAAAATATTTAAAGCGTCAAATGATTTTGGCATTATTATTGGCATATCATTTGTAGTCATCATGCTGCTACCAGCTATATTTGCACCAGCAGACCAACCAAAATACAAACAACCATCATTTACAGCTTGTTTTATAGCATCTATTAGGTTAAGTTTGTAAAGATAGCGCATTAAAACAAAGGTGTTTCCGCCACCAACGGCTATTGTTTTTGCATTTTTTATAGCAGATATTTTGTCATCATATCTATGTATGGATTTGATATTTTTATTTTCCAAGCAAGTTATAACTTTTTGTTCGTATTCTTCGTTATTTCTTCTTACACCGGCATAAGGTATAAATAAAATTTCATCATCCTTTGCACTGCCCAAAAAGTCATTTATCCAGCCCTTACTATGGTTTAAATAACCAGTATCTTTATAACTTGACGCACTTAAAAGTAAAGCTTTTTTCATATTTTATCCTTTATCGTGAATTCCATTTGTTTTATAAATGGCTCTTAAAAACACATCTATTCCAACTAACAAAGAGTCTTCATCAAAATCAAATTTATAATTATGATGTCCTGCGGCAAGTGTAGTTCCTATCATAAGATATCCGCTTTTTCCACCACTTTTTTGCACGCTTTGCATAAAATGAGCAAAATCTTCACAAGCACCAAAATCAAGTTTTTGAACTATTTTTTCATTTTGAACAAAAGGTGACTGCTTAGCGCACTCTTCATAAAGATATGTCACTTCATCATTACTATCGCCACCAGAAGTTCCACCTGTATGTATAATCTCATAATCAACACCGTAAGCCAAGCAAACACCTTTTACTATATCAAAAGATTTTGCTTTCATAAACTCATTAAGCTCTGTTGTCTCTCCCCTTGTTTCACAGGCAAGATAGGCATTTGGAGCTATTACGTTTCTTCCCTCTCCAGCTTTCAAAACACCGACATTCACCCTTGTAACACCATCGCTATGTCTTGTTATACCGTGCATATTTAAAGCTATTTGAGCTGCGGCAAGCAAAGCATTTGCTCCATCTTGTGGTGCACCGGCTGCATGTGCAGAACGACCTTTTAAAACTATATCAAATTTACTTGTGGCGAGGAATTTATTGGTTCCGCATATTATGCCACCCATATCTTTTGCTTGAAATCCTATATGTCCGCCAAACAAATAATCAACACCATCTAAAATACCGGTTGGCTCCATGCCAACAGCTCCCCTAGTGCCTTCTTCTGCTGTTTGAAATATAAATCTAAATTTGCCATTAAAATCATTTAAATTTTCAGATATAAGCTTTGCTAATAACAACCCTATCGTAATATGACCATCATGTCCGCAAGCGTGAGTTATGCCATTTATATCCGAGCTAAAACCATCTACAAAAGGTCTATGATCGCTATCCTTACTCTCCGTAACATCAACCCCATCTATATCAAATCTAAAAGCGATAAACTTACCATCTCTGCCGGTATCTATATCAGCAACCAAACCAGTTAGCCCATCTTCCATAATATCTAGAAATTTACTTTGTTCTTCATTTAACAAGCTTTTTGCTCTTTGTATAGCTTGTTTGCAATTTTCATCACTACCAAGCCCAGCTCTTTGTTCTGGCACGATAATATCTCGTCCCATTTTTAGTTTATATCCAAGCTTACTCATCTTATCAGCTATAACAGCCGTTGTAAAAAAGGTAAACCAACCAGTTTCTGGATGAGAGTGAAAAAATCTTCTACACTTGATACTCTCATCCTTTAAATTTAAGACTTTTTTAGATATGTCATCCATTTTATTTACCCTCTCCTTTTTTTAAGATCTTTTTTGCTATGAATTAGCCAAATCAAGAATAGTATGGGCTAATAATTCAGTGCCTTTAAAAGCATCATTAAAATTTATATCCTCATTTACATTATGACTTATACCATCTTTGCAAGGTATAAATATCATACCAACAAAATCAGCTATACCTTTCATATGCATAGCATCATGCCCCGCCCCACTTGGTAATACGAGAGTTTTTATTTTTAATTTTTCTGCTTGTTCTTTCATTAATTTTATTATTTTTTCATCTAAAACAACTGGTCTATCTTTTGTGAGTTGCAAAAGTTCAAAATCACAAGCCCTATTTTTACAAATTTCTGCTATACTACTGTAAATTTCACTATCAAGTTTTTCTAACTGCAAATCATCTATATCTCTTATATCTATATCCAAAACACACTCTTGTGGTATAACATTTAAAACACCAGGAAAAGTTTTTATATACCCAACAGTAGCTACAGATGTTTTATGTGCTTTTGAAAGTTTTTCTATATTTAAAATTATTTCACTAGAACAAACCAAAGCATCTTTTCTCATATTCATAGGAGTTGCACCACTATGGTCAGCCTTTCCTTTGACTTTTAGCTCATATCTTATAGGAGCTGCAATACCACTAACCAAACCGACAGGAATATTATATTTTTCAAGAACTGGACCTTGTTCTATGTGAAGCTCTAGGTATGCTAGGTATGTGCCATTTTTTAAAATGCACTCTTGTAAATTTTCTGGATTTAAATCAAAATCTTTCATGGCATCAAAAACACTTATACCATTATCATCTTTTAAGTCTTTAAGCTTTGATGTATCTAGTTTTGAGCTTATTATTTTACTACCTATAGTAGCCATTTTAAATCTACTTGACTCTTCACAAACAAAAACAATAAGTTCTAGTGGTCTTTTTAGCTCAAGACCACTCTTTTTTATGCTTCTTATGGCTTCGAGTCCAGACATAACACCCAATGTTCCATCATAAAAACCACCATTTGGAACGCTATCTATATGAGAACCAACACTAATTGCGGATAAATTTGGCTCTTTTACATCATCAAACCTAGCGTATATATTTCCAACATTATCAATTTTTATTTTAAGTCCGGATTGTTTTATAAGCTTAATAAGATATTCCCTAGCATCTTTATCTTCATTACTAAAAGCTAAACGAGTAATTCCTTTATCTTTTAAAGCACCAAATCTAGATATTTCTTGAAACTCTTCTTTAAGTCGTTTTGTATTTATCATAAAGGAATCCTTGTGATTTAAAATCAAAATAATCTAAAATAAACAAACTAGAAATTTGATTTTATAAAATACAAACATAATCGAAACTTAAAGATATAAAAATAAAAAGATATTGTAAAATTTTAAATTACAATATGAGACATAATCTAAAAAATTACAATATTTAAAGTATAAAAAATTAATTTTTTCTTATTATTAAATTCTTTTTCAGGCGAGATTTTGGAAGAGTATAATTAAAATCTCCATTTTCTTTTTTATAACCCAAGGCTAAGATAATTTGAGATGTATATCCAAGTTCTCTAATTTTAAGCTCATTATCTAAAGCATTGGAGTCAAAGCCCTCTATAGCTGTTGTATCTATACCAAGGGTAGCAGCTGCCATCAAAACGCTACCCAAAGATAAATATGCTTGTTTTGCATGCCAATGAGCTTCATCTTTTAAATCAAATCTATGAAAATTTAAAAAATATTCCCTAGTTTGCCTAACCTTGTCTTTAAACTCAGGCTTTAAAAAGCGACCATCGGCATCTTCTTGTTCTATTACATTTTGCAAATGAGCATCTTCTACAAAACACTTAGAACAAAAAACTATAACATGAGAAGCATTTTGGATCTTTTTTAAGTTAAACTCAAACTGACCCTGCGTAGCTTTAGAAATTCTAGCCTTACTTTCATCATTACTTGCTATCACAAAATATAAAGGTTGTAAATTTGTACTAGTTGGTGTTAATTCCAAAATACTTTCTATTTGATCAAAATCCTCATCAGAAATTTTCTTATTACTATCAAATACCTTTGTCGTATAACGCTCATTCATAATATCTCTAATACTTCTCATATATATTCCTTTATTTAAACTTTAAACTCAAATTCCTTAGGATTATCAAGAGCATACTTAAATTTTGCAAGATCGACTTTTTTATCCCACATGGATATGACAGCACAACCAACGGCATTACCGCATAAATTTCCAACAGCACGCATTTCTGACATAAATTTATCAACACCAAGTAAAACAGAAACAGCAACAACAGGTATACCAGTATTTGGTAAAGCAGCAAGTGTTCCAGCCAAAACAATAAAACCAGATCCAGTTACTCCAACTGCGCCTTTACTTGTTATCATTAAAACGATGAGAACACTAATAAGGTTTTCAAAACTAAGAGGCACATCAAAAGCTTGAGCCAAAAATATCACACTTAAGCTAAGATATATATTTGTGCAATCTAAATTAAAAGAGTAGCCAGTAGGTATTATAAGCCCTACAGCACCACGATTTATACCAGCATTCTCCAGTTTTTGCATAAGTGGTCCTAAGGCTGTTTCACTTGAACTAGTTGCAAATACAACTAAAACTTCTTTGGCAATAAACCTCATAAATTTAAATATATTTATCTTAGCAAAATAGCATATAATACCCAAAACCACAAATATAAAAAACAAACTAGATAATGCCATTACAGCAAGCAATTCCATCATTCCAAGCAAAGAACCTATGCCAAATTTTCCAATCAAATACGCCATAGCAGAAAATGCAGCTATAGGGCTAAAAAGCATTAAAAAACTAAGTAGTTTTAAGACATAATGTTGTATAAATTCCAGAGGTTTTAAACATTGTTTTTTACGAGTTGGGTTTAAAAATGACAAAAATATTGCAACCACAAGAGCCATAAAAAGCACTTGTAGAGTATTTGAATATATAAAAGGACTTATAGGATCGCTTGGAACAGCACTTTTTAATATAGACCACATAGAGCCAACATCTCTATCTATATGTGTATATTTATCAATACTACTAGCATCAAGCTTTGTCCAATCAAGATGCATACCATGTCCAGGCTTTATTGTTTCTCCAAAAAATATACCAATAGATAAAGCTAGTGTGCTTACTATCTCAAAATATATAAACGACTTTAAGCCTATGCTACCAAGCTCTTTTAAACTCTCAAGACCAACTATCCCAGAAACTATTGTTAAAAATATAATTGGCCCTATAAGAAGTTTTAGAGTCTTTATAAAATAATCAATCCCAGGCTTGCTACCAACTCCTATGTCAGGAAATTGTATCCCAACAACAATACCAGCTATAATAGCAAATATAACCCAGAAAGCAAGACTTGTAAAAATCTTTAACATTTTATTGTTTTGCCTTTTATTGATAAAGTTTGCAAAAATCATTATTTTGATAAAATTTCAGCTGAAACTATCTTATTCATAGCTTCTATACTATCTAACACTTTCAAGCTTTCGTTATCAGCACATTTTCCAAAAACAGTATGCACACCATCAAGATGTGGTTGTGCACTATGACATATAAAAAACTGAGAACCACCAGTATCTCTACCAGCGTGAGCCATAGATAGAGTTCCTCTTTCGTGTCTTACATTTTGATTATCACATTCACATTTGATTCTATATCCTGGTCCACCCATTCCATTTCCATGAGGGCAACCGCCTTGTATTACAAAGTTTTTAATCACTCTATGAAAATTTAATCCGTTATAAAATCCTGAGTTTATCAAACTTACAAAATTCATAACAGCCTGTGGTGCTTCTTCGTGGAAAAGCTCAAGCTTTATATCTCCTTTTTCGGTATGCAATACAGCAAATTTATTTTTCTTTAGTTCATCTAAATTTATATCATAAACTTTTAATTCTTCTCTCATTTTATCTCCTAATTTTTTATTATTCTATATTTGTATATACTGATTGAACATCGTCATCATCTTCTAACTTATCAAGAAGCTTTTCTACATCTACCATTTCGGACTCATTTAAATGTATTGTAGAGTTTGGAATATATTGAAGCGAACCTTTTTTGAGCTCAAGCCCATTTTTTTCTATGCCTTCACTAAGAGTTCCAAAACTAGTATATTCACCATAAATAACAACACTATCTTCCTCTACTTCAAGCTCAGTAAGACCAAAATCTATCAAATTTAGCTCTAATTCTTCCAAATCGCAATCAGGCTTTACAATCTCAAAAACGCTTTTTCTTGAAAACATAAAACTAAGACTTCCACTTGGCAACATCTCGCCACCATTTTTATTAAAAATAGCTTTTACATTGGCAACTGTTCTTGTTGGATTATCAGTAGCACATTCTACTATTATTTGTGTTCCGTGAGCAGCTTTTCCATCATAAAATATAGTCTTTATATCAGAACTATCTTTACCATTTGCTCTTTTTATAGCAGAGTCTATATTGTCTTTTGGCATATTTTCAGCTTTAGCAGCTGCTATTGCTGCACGAAGTTTTGGGTTCATATCAGGGTCAGTTCCACCTTCTTTTGCAGCAACTGTTATAGCTTTAGAAAGTTTTGGAAAAACCTTACTCATTTTATCCCATCTAGCTTCTTTGGCAGCTCTTCTATATTCAAACGCTCTTCCCATATATATCCTATCCTTAAAATAAAATCCACAAATTATACATCACAGATACTTAAACTTAAAAATTTATATAAAATATACTATTTTTCCAATGCATAATTAACGGTATATTTAGCTAATTCTAACGTAGCATCTATAAAATTATATGGTTTATCTAAATACTCCAAAAACATTGGAATTTCAGTACAAGCAGCTATATAAACATCAGCCTTAATCTCTGAAATAATTTTATTAAAAAGTGAAACATAATCTTTGGTTTTACCAGCTTTTACACCTTTGTATATACAGTCCATTAAGGCTTTTTGTTGTTCATTTGTAAAACTAACACTATTTAAGCCGTTTTCTTCTAGTATCTTATCATATACCCTACCCTTTTTTGTTCCGCTAGTTGCTATTACAGCAATATCTTTTGCATTTGGATATATTTTTTTTATAGCTTCAATGGCTATTTTTGTTATATATAAAATTTTTACATTTGCTTGTTTTTCAATTTCTTCGGCAAAATAGTGAGCTGTATTACAAGAAATGATTATAGCATCACAACCAGCTGTTTTTAATCTCTTTGCGCTCTCAACAAGCTTATCAATAGGACTTTTTTCATTATCTATGATAAATTTTGTTCTATCTTCAATTTGTGGATAACTGTCTATGACTACATGAATATGTTTTTGATCACAAGTGGCTGGGGTTAAAGATACTATTTTATTATAAAGATCTATAGTAGCAAGCGGACCCATTCCGCCTATAATTCCAATTTGCTTCATTGTTACTCCTAAAAATAATTTATGAACAATAAAACAAATTATATCACTTTAATTTTAAAAATTAAGAAAAATTTTAAAATTAGGTGGAAAAATCCACCCAATTATTATTTTAAAGTCTGTATATAATCAGCAACAGCATTCATGTCATCGTCACTAAGAGGTTTTGCAACAGGCTTCATCATAGCACCCATAGCATATTTATTTATACTACCATCTTTATAACCCTTTAAAGAAGAAACAATATCTTCTTTTGAAAGAGTATTTAAAGGTCCAACTTTATTATTAAATTTCTTTTCCGCTTTAGCTCCATGACAAGCTATACATTTTTTATACAAAGTAGAACCATCAGCAGCAAAACTACAGGTCGCAAACATAGCAATAGCTCCAGAAATAATAAGTAATTTTTTCATACATTATCCTTTTTTAATAAAATGGCTTTTATTGTATAACATAAAAGTAAATATAATTTTTTGGTATAATTTTGATTATGGATAAAAATAAAGCAATATTTTTAGATAGAGATGGCGTTATAAATGTAGATTTTGGATATGTATATAAGCCTGAAAATTTTGTATTTTGTGATGGTATCTTTGAAGCATTAAAGGGTTTTATCTCATTTGGATACAAACTGATAATAATAACAAATCAATCAGGAATACAAAGAGGCTATTATACATTACAGGATTTTGAAAACATCACAAATTTTATGATTAAAAAGCTCAAAAATGAAGGAATTTGTATACAAAAAGTGTTTTTTTGTCCACATTCTCCCGAACAAATGTGTGATTGCAGAAAACCAAGCCCTAAAATGATACTAGATGCATCTAGTGAATTTAATATATCATTAAAAGATTCTATAATGATAGGAGATAAAAAAAGTGATATTGCGGCTGGTAAAAATGCTGGTGTTGGGCTTAATTTTTTAATAGACAATATAAATTTTAAAAACGCAAAAGACGTTTTTGATTTTTTAAAAGATAAGGAAAATTTATGAACTTAGATAATAAAAAAATAGTAATTACCGGTGGGGCTGGATTTATAGGCTCAGCTTTAGCACATTATTTTGATGAAAATTTTAAAGATACAGAGGTTTTAGTTGTTGATAAATTTAGAAACAATGAAACATTTAGCAATGGAAATTTAAAGAGTTTTGGACACTATAAGAATTTAATAGGATTTAAAGGAGAGGTTTTTGAAGGCGATATAAACAGCAAAAAAACTCTTGAAAAAATAAAACAATTCAAACCAGATATAATCTATCATGAAGCTGCTATTTCAGACACAACAGTAAAAGAACAAGATGAAATAATAAGAACAAATGTAAATGCTTTTGTTGATTTGCTTGATATTTGCAAAGATATAAACTCAAAAATGATATATGCGAGTTCTGCTGCAACATACGGAAATGCAAAAAGTCCTCAAAAAGTCGGAGAGTGCGAAAGCCCCAACAATGCTTATGGTTTTTCAAAACTAAGTATGGATAATATAAGCAAAACATATACAAAAAAGGGACTACAAATAGTTGGTCTTAGATATTTTAATGTTTATGGAAAAGGTGAGTTTTTTAAAAATAAAACAGCATCCATGGTTTTACAATTTGGGCTTCAAATACTCTCAGGAAAAGCACCTTGCCTTTTTGAAAATAGCGATAAAATAAAACGCGATTTTGTATATATAAAAGATATAATTGGAGCAAACATAAAAGCCATAAATGCAAAAAGTGGCACATATAATGCAGCAACAGGAACAGCAAGAAGCTTTCAAGATATAGCAGATATACTACAAAAAGAACTTGGTACAAATTTAGGAAATACTTATATAAAAAATCCATTTTTAGGCTCATATCAGTTTCATACACAAGCTGATGTTAACTCTAGCGAAAAAGAACTTGGATACAAAAGCGAATGGAGCTTAGAAGATGGAATCAAAGACTATCTACCAGAAATAATAAGAATATATAAAGAAGAAATCAATGTATAAAGATGTTAAAATTTTAGTAGTTGGTGATTTGATGCTTGATCACTACATATGGGGACAGTGCGATAGAATTTCTCCAGAAGCACCAGTTCAAGTTGTAAAAACTACAAATGAAACATATAAACTTGGTGGTGCTGGAAATGTTGTAGAAAATCTAATATCTCTTGGAGCAAAAGTAAATGTAGCAAGTGTGATAGGAGAAGATAACACTGGAGAAAAAATCATAGAAATTTTAGGACAAGTTGGTGCCGATACAAGTCTTATCATAAAAGAAAAAGGTCGTGAAAGCTCTATAAAAAGTAGAGTTATGGCGTCTCATCAACAAGTTGTTAGAATAGATAAAGAGAGTATTGGCGATATAAATATGCAAGATGATTTTGTCTCTATGGTAACAAAAAATCTTGGCAATTTTGATCTTGTATTGCTTAGTGATTATGCAAAAGGTGTCTTAACTGATAATGTATGCCAAAGTATAATAAAAGAGTGCAATAAGCATAATAAATATGTATTAATCGATCCAAAAGGAGATGATTATATAAAATACAAAAATGCAACACTTCTAACACCAAATAAAAAAGAGGCTTCTCAAGCAACAAATATAAATATAAAAGACAAAGATAGCTTAGTAAAAGCTATAAAAAAACTTAAAGATGAAATTTCATTAAGGTATTCTTTAATAACACTATCAGAAGAAGGAATAGCACTTTTTGATGAAAACCTAGAAATATTTGAAGCCGAGGGTAAAGAGGTATTTGATGTTACCGGTGCTGGAGATACAGTGCTTGCTACACTTGGATTTATGCTAGCAAGTAATTATGATATAAAAGATGCTATAAAAACAGCAAACTTGGCAGCTGCTGTCGTAGTAGGAAAGATAGGAAGCGCAACAGCTACTTTTGGTGAGATGGAAGAGCTTTTAAGAAGTAGAGCTAATGTTGATTTTGAGCATAAGATAAAAAGTATTGAAGAAGCACTTGTGATTTTATCAAAAAAAGGTAATAAAAAGCTTGTTTTCACAAATGGTTGCTTTGATATTTTACATGTTGGGCACACAAAATACCTATCAAAAGCTAGGGATTTTGGAGATATTTTAGTAGTTGGTCTAAACTCTGATGATTCAGTAAGAAGACTAAAAGGCGAAACTCGCCCTATAAACAATCAAAACGATAGAGCAAGTATGTTAAGTTCGCTTGGTTTTGTTGATTATGTTATTATCTTTGATGAAGACACACCTTATGAACTTATCAAAAAACTAAAACCAGACATACTTGTAAAAGGTGCTGATTATAAAGATAAAGATGTAGTCGGTAGTGATTTAGTCAAAGATGTAAGATTGGTTGAGTTTGTGCCAAACAAAAGCACAACTAATATAATAAATAGGATAAAAAATAATGCAAGATATGATAAAAAATGAGCTGCGATCACATATAGATACTGCAAACAAAATGCAAGATTTGACAAATGATATTGAAAAAATATCAAAAATAATAACCCAAGCACTAAGCAATGGAAATAAAATTTTAATATGCGGAAATGGTGGAAGTGCTGCCGATGCTCAACACTTTGCGGCTGAGCTTATCGGAAGATACAAAACAGAAAGAAAAGCGCTACCAGCTATCGCTATCACGACAGATACATCTGCTTTAACAGCCATAGGAAATGACTATGGATATGATGTTGTTTTTTCTCGCCAAGTTGAGGGACTAGCAAATAAAGATGATGTGTTGGTTGGAATTTCAACAAGTGGAAATAGTGCTAATGTAATCAATGCTTTTTTAAAAGCCAAAGATATTGGTGCTAAAACAATAGGCTTAAGTGGTAGAGATGGTGGTAAAATGAATGATGTGTGTGATATAAACTTTATAGCCCCATCATCAGACACACCAAGAATCCAAGAGATGCATATTTTTGTAATACATACAATATGCGAAGCTGTTGATAATTTTTTTAAACAAAATTGATTTAAAATTTTAGTTTTGATAAAATATAATAAATAATTTAAGGTTGTAAATTATGGCTGGTAAAGTTTGGAATTTCAAAGACATTAGCCTTAATATAAATTTATTAACAATTAAAAAAAGTTGTTTTTTGCAAATAGATACCAACAATTGGATCAACAAAGATAAGATGAGCTTAAGTTTATACAAAAGTTTAGTAAAAAGTTTTTTGTAGTATAAAATAAGGGTAACATATATGAAAAAATATAAAATTTGTGTTATAAAAGGTGATGGCATAGGGCCTGAGATAGTTGATGAGGCTATAAAGGTTTTAGATGTTGCTTCTGTAAAATTTGGATTTGAATTAGAATATGATCACAAACTTATGGGCGGATGTGCTTATGAAGTTTTTGGAGAGCCATTGCCAGATGAAACTATAAATAGTGCATTAAGCGCCGATGCTGTTTTATTTGGCGCTATTGGTGGTGAAAAATGGGACAATCTTCCTAAAGACAAACATCCTGAAAGCGGGCTTGTAAAACTCAGAAAAAGTCTTGAAACTTTTGCAAATTTAAGACCTGCTATTATCTTTGATGAGCTTATAGAAAAAAGCACCCTAAAAGCTGATGTTATAAAAGGTATTGATATCTTAGTTGTTCGTGAATTGACCGGTGGTATATATTTTGGACAACCAAGAGAGAGAAAAAAAGATAGTGCATTTAATACAATGGTATATTCCGAAGCAGAAATACAAAGAATTTCAAAAGTTGCATTTGAAGCTGCTGTCAAAAGAAATAAAAAAGTTTGCATGGTAGATAAGTCAAATATCCTTGAAACATCAGAACTTTGGAGAGAGGTTGTATCTGAAGTTTCAAAAGACTATCCAGAGATAGAACTTAGCTTTATGTATGTAGATGATGCAACTATGCAACTTATTAGAAATCCAAAGCAGTTTGATGTAATTTTAACAGAAAATCTTTTTGGAGATATTTTAAGCAACGAAGCAAGTATAATATGTGGATCTATGGGGCTTTTACCTAGTGCCAGTATAGGGAGCAAGGTTGGAATTTATGAACCCATGCATGGGTCTGTACCTGATATAGCTGGTCAAGGTATAGCAAACCCAATAGCTACTATTTTAAGTGCTTCAATGATGTTAAGATATGCTTTAAATGAAAAAGAAGCTTCTTTGGCTATAGATGAAGCTGTAAAAAAGGCTTTATCACAAGGATATAGAACAAAAGATATTTCGGCTTTTGATGCTAAAGAAATTTGCACAACAGATGAAATAGGAAGTATTATAGCAGGACTTATTTGATGTTAAATACAATCACAAAAGCATTAATATATGAATCACAAGGTCTTAAAGATGATGCTTTAGAAGTGTACAAAAATATACTAAAAGCAGATCCGAACAATAAAGAAGCAATAAGTGCAATAAGAAGACTTAGCGGTATAAGAAGAAGTATAAAGATAAAAAATGAACAAATGAAAGATTTTTTTGTTGATATGAGTACCCCTGAGGAAATAAATGAATTTAAAAGGTGGCTTATAAAATTATGAAACTTGATGATATAGCAAAAATGGCAATAGATGAGGTAAATGCTGAACTTGAAAATATACAAGCATTAGAAGAAAAAAAACCTGTTTTTCAGATAAAAACAACAGAAGAGATACAAACAACGCCTACAAAAGAAGAAGTTATTGAAAAATCGGATATAGAGGAAGAAATAGAAAAAATACTACCAAGTGAAGAGATATTTTTAAACAATCTAAAAGAGCGAATAGAGGTTTTATTTGAAGGTTTAAATGAAACTTCCGAGCAGAACTTAGAAAATAGATTAGAGCTAACACTAAAATTTCTTGAATTTACACTTGCAAATGTTGAAAATAGACTTCAAAATATTAAAAACTAAACAGTTACAAGAGATAAAAGACATACTATCGCCTTACACAAAAAGAGCCTACTTAGTAGGTGGATGTGTAAGGGATAGTTTTTTAGGAATTAAAAGCAGTGATTTTGATATAGAAGTTTATGATATTTTGCCTGAAAAATTTGAAAAAATTATGCAAAAAATAGGTGCCAAAGGTGTTGGAAAAAGCTATTTTATATACAAATACAAAGAATTTGACTTAGGTCTTCCAAGAACAGAAAACAAAACCGGTTTAAAACATACTGATTTTGATGTTTTTTATTGCAATGACACAAAACAAGCATCAATAAGACGCGATTTTACAATAAACTCAATAATGATAAATATTTTTAATGGCGAAATAATTGATCATAATAATGGCATAACAGATATAAAAAAAAGAGTTTTAAAACACATAGATGATCATAAATTTTGCGAAGACCCATTAAGAGTGCTTCGAGGTATACAGTTTAGTGCAAGATTTGGCTTTAAGATAGAAAAAAACACATTAAATATAATGAAAAACATAAGAATAAAATATATAAGTAAAGATAGAATAACATCTGAGCTGATGAAATTTTTTAAAGCTGAGTTTTTGCATATAGGATTTTATTATCTTTATGAATTAAATCTTTTAAAAGAAATTTTTAATTTAAGCATAAAAAATAACGAATTTATAAGCTTTAGTCGTAAATTAAAACATGGTCGCAAATTTATAAAAGATGAACAATTTTTTATATATCTTTTGTGTGGGTATTTTAATTTAGATACTAAAATCTTACTATCAAACCTAAACCTAACAAAAAAATTTGCAAATCTTCAAAAGCAAAAGTATTTTCATAAAAAGATAAAAGACATCCAAATGCTTGAAATAGCGACCGATCAACCGCTAAATAAATGGCTTGGTTTATACACGCCACAAAGAATAAAACAAGCTAAAAAACTTGGATTTTTTGATAATAAATTTGATATAAAAATTGATGTAGATACAATTATAAAAAACGGATTTGAAAAAGAAGAAATCGCGCAAGAAATACAAAAAATAAAGCAAAAAATACTTATTAATTTTTTAAAACATAGATAATTTTTAACATAAATTATTATATAAATTTTAAATTTAAGTCCATAAAATTACACTTTTTTTATATATAAGCATTTTTTAGGTAAAATAAATGCTTTAAATTTTTCTAAAGGTTTATTTTGAAAGAAAGAAAAAACTGGAGTTCACAACTTACATATATTTTAGCTGTTGCTGGAGCAACAGTTGGCTTTGGCGCTACTTGGCGTTTTCCATACCTTGTTGGTCAAAACGGCGGGGGAGCTTATGTCTTAGTATTTTGTATAGCAATGATAGTTATAGGCATACCTATGATACTTGTTGAAAATGCCATAGGAAGAAGACTTAAGATAAATGCCATAGACGCCTTTGGGGGACATAAGAAAATAAATAAATTTTGGAAAATTATAGGATATATGGGTCTTATGGGAGCATTTGGAATAATGGCATATTATATGGTTATAGGCGGTTGGGTTTTAAACTATATAGCCAAAATAGCAACCGGAGTTTTGAACCTATCATCAAATATAACACTTGAAGTAACAAGTAAATTTTATAACGAAAATATAAATTCATCTCCTTTGCATATAGCAATAGCAACTTTGATATTTGTTATTATAAACTATATAATTCTTATAAAAGGAGCGGTTGATGGCATAGAGCGTTCAGCAAAATACCTAATGCCAATACTTTTTTTACTTATGATAACCATGGTAATAAGAAATATAACGCTAGATGGTGCATTAGAAGGAATTAAGTTTTATCTTACACCTGATTTTTCAAAGATAAATGCAAAGTTATTTGTTGATGTGTTAGGGCAAGTATTTTTTGCTTTATCGCTTGGATTTGGGGTTATGATAACATTATCAAGTTTTGTTAAAAAAGATGAAAATTTAGTCAAAATCTCTGTTATAACTGGCTTTTTAAATACAGGTATAGCTATTTTGGCTGGTTTTATGATTTTTCCATCTCTTTTTACATTTGGCATAGAGCCAAACAGTGGCCCTAGTCTGGTCTTTAAAAGTCTTCCAATAGTATTTTCTCATATGTGGGGCGGAGAGGTTTTTGCTGTTGGATTTTTTACACTGCTAATGATAGCTGCGCTAACAACATCTTTGCCAATATACGAGGTTATTATCACAACAGTTCAAGAAAAACTATCAATAAAAAGACAAAAAGCTATATTGATTGTTTTAAGCGTTATTTTTGTCTTAGGAAATATACCTAGTTTGCTAGCTACAAATATTTTAAGCGATATAACAATTTTTGGAAAAAATATCTTTGATGCTTATGATGCTATAAGTGCTACAATATTTTTTATACTAACCTCTCTTGGATGTGCTATCTTTGTAGGTTGGGTTTTAAAAGATGAAGCAAAAAAAGAGATACTAAAAGGAAGTGAAAAATACAAAAAAGTTATAGACTTTTGGTTTGTATATGTGAAATTTATAATTCCTATAATAATATTAGTAGTTTTCATTAGTAGTTTTTACGATAACTTTATAAAATAAAAAAGGATTAAAAAATATGTTTAGCACATTAAGTATTATTTTAATAGCATATGTCTGTGCAAAAACCTATATATCACTACTTCAAATAAACTTCATAAAAAAACACTCAAAAGAAGAAGCGGTGGTATTAGAACAATCAGAATATGAAAATGCCGCAAAAATAGCCATTGAGAATCAAAAATTTGATATTTTTTCAAATATATTTAGTGTAATAATATCGCTTTTATGGCTTGGTTTTGGTTTAAAAATTTTATTTGAAAATACAGTTAAAACCGATTCAATACTTGAAAATGTTATCTTTGTTGTAGGTTTTTTAATAATAAATACAATTATAGAACTTCCGGTATCTATATATGAAAAATTTATTAAAGATAAAAAACAAGGTTTTTCAAATGTAACACCAAAAATTTTTATAACAGACCTTATAAAATCACTACTATTAATGCTTGTATTTGGTTCAGCATTTATATGGCTTATAATTATATGTATAGAAAATTTAGGTATACTTTGGTGGTTTTGGGCATTTTTATTAAGCTTTGCTATCATACTAACTATAAATTTAATATACCCAACCATAATAGCTCCGATTTTTAACAAAGTAACACCACTTGAGGATGGAGAGTTAAAATCATCAATACAAGATTTACTTTTAGGATTAGGCTTTAAAAGCAGTGGTGTCTTTACATTAGATGCTAGCAAAAGGGATAATAGACTAAATGCATATTTTGGTGGTCTTGGTAAGACAAAAAGAGTTGTATTGTTTGACACCTTGATAAAAAAGCTAAATTTAGATGAGATAATAGCTGTATTAGGACACGAACTTGGTCACTTTAAACACAAAGACATCATAAAAATGATAGTTTTAAGTTCTATTATGATTTTTGCACTTTTTGCTATATTTGGAAATATATCAGATAATGTATATCAAGATATAGGTATGCCTAGTAGTGGTGGAGTTATTGTATTTTTAATGATTTTTTCGCCTATTTTTAATTTCTTTTTTAATCCAATTATAGCATTTATAAGTAGAAAAAATGAATTTAATGCTGATAAATTTGGCTCAAAGATAAAGGATAAAGATAGTATGATTAGTGCATTAAAAAAACTTGGAAGTGAAAACAAAGCATTCCCAAAATCACATCAGCTATACTCAACACTTTATCACTCACACCCTAGCCTTTATGAACGAATAGAGAAACTAAAAAGTGAAAATTAAACAAGCTATAGAACTTGGCAAAAATGAGCTTAGTGATTTTGAAAATAACTACAATATAGTTAAAACATTATTACTAAGCCATTTAGATATATCATTTGAAAAGCTATATCTAAATCTAGACCAAGAATTACCAAATGAAGAGATATTTTTAAAAAATATCAAAGACTTTAAAAACTCAAAACCATTAGAATACATAACAGGTAAAGCTTCGTTTTATTCACTTGATTTTAAGGTATTTGAAGGTGTGTTAATCCCTAGACCAGAAACTGAAATTTTGGTTCAAAAAGTTATAGATATAAGTAAAAACCTAAATAAAGAGCTAAAAATATGCGAAATAGGTGTTGGTAGTGGAATAATAAGCACGGTTTTGGCATTAAATATAAATGCTAAAATAGTATCAACGGATATAAGCGAGATAGCTATAAAAAATGCAAAAGAAAATATACAAAATTTCAAAGTCCAAGATAGAGTAAAACTAATACACACATCGTATCTAGACGGCATAAATGAAGATTTTGATATCTTGGTATCAAACCCGCCATATATAGCAAATAATTATAAACTTGATAATTGGGTTTTAAACGAACCAAAAAATGCTCTTTTTGGTGGAGATAGTGGAGATGAAATTTTAAAAGAGATAATAAAACTAGCTGATTTAAAAAATATAAAAATCATAGCTTGTGAAATGGGGTATGATCAGAAAAAATCAATGTCAGATGAATTAAAAAAATACAATTACAAAGCCGAGTTCTATAAAGACTTAGCTGGATTTGATCGTGGATTTATAGCAATTAAAAATTAAAAGGAGAATAATGAAAAGTATATATATGTTTTTACTAGCATTTATTATAGGAATTGAGTTTGCACTTGGAGTGTTTGTAGCACCTGCTATATTTTTCCCAGAAAGATATGCAAGTGATATAACTTTGACACATTTTCAAAGTGGTTTAATAATGACACAAATTTTTATAAAATATAACTACACATTGCTTTTTGTAAGTGGCTTTGCTGTTTTGTTTGAACTAATAAACATAAAATCAAAAGAGTGTATACATGTAAAAATTTCAACAATAACACTTTCGCTTATAAATTTAGCATTGGCTTTAACATTTGTGTTTTATTTTACTGATTTTATAGTTGAAGCTCAAAAATTAGGAGATAGCGCAACACTAAACAATCCCGAGTTTGATAGTATCCATAAAGCCAGTGAATATGTCATGAAGCTTATGATGATAGCTCAATTTTTATTATTTTTTATGAAGAATATAAAACCAAAAAATAATAATTAATATAATATCTGGAGGCATATAAAAAATTAATGTGCCTCTAAGATCTATCACATTTATAAAATCTCTATATTATAAATCATTCTTTTATAAATTCCACCATTAAAACACTAAACTCTGTGATACTACAATAAGGATTTGACAATCATACCTTTTGTTTTTGATTGAAAAACTTCTTAGTAAGTTTATTAAAACTTTAAATAAGAAACGAATTTAACTTTACATTTAAAGGACTTATCTATAAGAAATTTATTTGTTTAAAAATTACTTATAATATGCTATCGAAAACCAAATATTTTGATATTACTATATAAGTTTAACTATTTTTGGTTAAATATAAATTTAGAATTATGCTTTAACAATACCATAAACCTTTGAGTTATCATCAACATCTTTTAAAACAGTACTTCCAGCACCAATAATACAATTTTTTCCTATCTTTACACACTCTATAATACAAGAACCTATACCGATATGAGTGAGCTCTCCAACTTTAACATTTCCAGCCAACGAGACATTTGGACTGATATGAGAATATCTATCTATAAAGCACTCGTGTTCTATAACACAAGATGAGTTTAATATAACTCCATCTTGTATAATGGCACTTGCATTTATAACGACATTTGGCATAATCACAACACCGTTACCTATCTTTGTGCTTGGGCTTATGACTGAACTTGGATGAATAAGACTTACAAGGTTAAAACCAGCATTTTGAACCTTTTGCATAATCTCTTTTCTTGTTTTATTATTTCCTATGGCTACTACAATATCTGCTTTTTTTAATGCTGGGTTAAATTTATTTTCTTTATTATCATCTAAAAATATTATCTCATCGTAGCCAACAGACCTTGCAATATCAGCAACAACCAGACCGTGTCCCCCTGCACCATAAATATAAATCATCTTAGTTGTTTTCATTAAATTTCTCCGTTGTGTCAAAACCTTGTTTGTTTATATCTTTTCTTTTAAAAACAACCTTTATTGTATCTATAGCTATCTTTATATCTGTTTTAAAACTTAAGCTTTTTACATATTTTACATCATATTCAAACTTTTCTTTCCAACTTATAGCATTTCTACCATTTGTTTGAGCAAGACCTGTGATACCGGGTCTAACACAATGTCTTTGAAGCTGATGTGGTGTATAAATATCAAGATATTCAACAAGCAAAGGTCTAGGTCCTATAAAGCTCATATCACCCTTTAATACATTAAAAAGTTGCGGGAGTTCATCTAAACTTAAAGAGCGTATTTTTTTACCAAAGGTGCCTAAACGAAGTTCATCTGGTAATAAATTGCCATCTTTATCTTTTTTATTATTCATAGTTCTAAACTTATATATTTTAAAAATTTTTGACTCCAATCCCGGTCTTTCTTGTGTAAAAATAACCGGCGAACCAAGTTTTATTTTAATTAAAATAGCAACTAAAATCATAATAGGAGAAGTTAAAATAATCAAAAAAATAGCACCAAAAAAATCAAAAAATCTTTTAAAAAATTTTCTATACATCAATAAATTTCCTATAAAGTTCTATATATTTTTTCGTAATTATATTTTCATCAAATTCCTGCGCGGCTAGTTTTCTACCATTTTTTCCAAGCTCTAAAGCTAATTTTTCATCATCAAGTAAAACTTCTATCTTTTTAGCTAAATCTTTTGAATCCCTTACTTTACACAAAAGCCCATTAAAACCATCAATAACAGCCTCATTACATCCATCAACATCACTTGCAACTACAGCCACACCACAAGACATTGCTTCTAAGATAGTTCTAGGAAAACCCTCTTTATAGCTTGGTAAAACAAGCATATAAGCATCTCTTAAAATATCACAAACATCATTTCTAGCACCCAAATATTTCACATTTGAACTATTTAAAAACTCTATATCCAAACTACTTTTATTGCCATCAAAATTATCTCCGATATAAACAAACTCACAATCATTACGCAAACTTAGCATCTTGCTTGCTTGATAATATTCACGAACACCTTTATGTAATATGGCTCTTGCTACCATCAAAACCATCTTTTTTTGTTTAAAATCACGGTATTGCTTGGGGTAAAATTTAGAAGTATCAACACCAACACTTGATATACAAAACACCTTATCGTTTTGTATAAGTCCTTGTTTTAAAAAATATTTCGGGTCGCTTTTATTTACAAAAATACAACCATCACTCAATCTTAACGACTTCTTATATAAAATTTCTATAATAAATCTAATAATTTTTGTTTTTATATCGCTATCTATATAAAAACTTCCAAGACCTTCGACTAAATTTAATATCTTTTTTACACCAGCTTTTTTTGCCGCAAAAGTTCCAAAAACATTTGATTTATGAGCCGAAGTTTGAATCAAATCAAGATCTAATTTTTTTATTATTTTTGCTAATTTATTGGTATTTGATAAAACTACAAATGGATTTAAACTAGACTTATTAAGCTCATACAAAACAACATCAAATTCTTTTCTAAGCTCGGCTACAAACTCCCCATTTGGACATATAGCATATACATCATGTCCCATATTTTTTAAAGCACACATTATAGGTGTTCTAAAATGATATATACTCATATCAGAATGCGATAAAAATCCTATTTTTGCCATTATTTTTTTAATCTATAAATTTTTACATCATTATTAATGATAACGGGTTCAAATATATCTTTATTGTAATTTTCAAGAACAAAAAGCTGAATAAATGTGCTTTCAAACATGCTTCTGTCTAAAATCAAAAATCTTGCATAATCACGCATAAAAATAACATAAAGTTCTGAGTTTTTATCATTTTCAACAGCACTCACCACTAATTTATCATTTTCATCTTTTTTTGTCTCTATAAAAGTATTTATATTAAAAATATTATCGCCAACAAAAAGCTTATCAAAATCGCTAGATACTACTATATTTGTTCCAGCAAGACCAATTCCCTTTGGGTCTTCATAAACCCTTTCGCTGATCTCGTAAAGATTTGGTGGAAATTCTTTTCCGGTTATCAAATCAAGCTTACTAAAATGAAGCATTGTAGGGAAAATATACATCATTCTATCAGGTAAATAATAATAAATTTCACGACTCTTTTTTGGTGGGTTAAAATTCTCATCCCCTATATCAAATAAAAATTTATTAGAATTTGTTGTATTATAGTCTTTCATCATTTGAGCTAAATTTACACCAAAATGCTCTTTGAAATTTCTTTCAGTATATTCAACTTCAAGTCTAGCCATATTTGCGGAACTTATCTGGTCTTGCGACAAAGCAAAGCTTACAGCAAAATTATCTCTTCCAAGGTGTTTTCCACCATCAATCAAAGTTTTAACATCACTATAATATCTTATCGGATAACCATAATCCCACCAAGCTAAAACATAATCATCTCTTGAAGCTATTTTTTTTAATTTATCTAATGTTTCAACTTCATTTTGAGTAAAAACGGGTGTCATCAAATACTCTTTTATGTGATTTAAAATAGGAAAAATAGCAAAAAATAAAAACACAATATATAAAATATTGTGTTGAAAATTTGATTTTAGTTTTAAAAATTTAAGAAAATTAACAACAAAAAATCCAAGCCCCAAAGCCATAATAGGAACAGCATATATGGTAAATCTAAGACCACCTTTAAGAGCTAAAAACCCTAAAAACAACATAGGTATAGTTATACAAAAAGAACGGTGTCTAAAACACATCCACACAAACCCTATAAGCGAAACAAAAAATGTAATCGTATGACCGCTTATTCTATTAAAAAATGTTGTAAAATCAACTATACTTGATTCCTGAATTGTCTGATTTACATTAAAAAATTTAAAACTCAAATCTGAAATTTCACTAATATCTCTAAAAAAATAAAACTTAAATTGAAACCATATTGGGTTTAAACCACCACAAGCTATAAAAACAGCAATACAAGCAATCAAAAATAAGTCCAATATTTTTATACTTATCTTATTTTCATACTTCAAATAACCAAAATAAGCTAACAATATAGCTATAAATTTGATATAAAAATTAAAATTTGAGATAGATAAAACAAGCAAGCCAAGTTGAAAATAAAATAGTATATTTTTTCTATCAAATAAAATGACATAAAACAAAAAAAGACCAATGGTAGATATAAGCAAACTAAAACCGCTTAGATACCACCAATTATATATCAAAATAAAAATAGGCGCTATTATGATATCTCTTTTATCTTTTTTTTCTAAAACACGCAAAAGCCCCCATATAACAAACACAGGCAAAACTATAGTAAGCATATCAGTATCATAATACCCAGCCATAGTTCTATTGTAATAGCTATCCGCAATACTCGCTATAATAGCTGCAAAAAGCCCAAGCTTTAAATTCATATACTCTTTTGAAATAAGTAATATCGGTATAACTATAAGTGAACCAAAAAGCACACTCATATAAAGCATAGCAACTTCAAGTTTTATTCCGGTTATTTTTACAAAATAATATGTTAAAGTAGAAAGAGAGCTACCAAAATAGCTAAGGTCGTTTTCTTGATGAAAACCAGCAAGCATATCCCTAGCACCCTCGGCAAAAGCATATCCATCATTTGTGCTTATCATCAAGGTATCATTGTAAAAAAACATAGGATATCCACTAGCCCAAAAAACCCAATACAGTCTAGCGCACACACTAAAAGTAAAGGCCATTAGCATAAAAATATAAAGTTGTTTAGAAGTGTTTAAGTTATTTAAAAAATTAATCTTTTTTTGCACAATATTCCTTATAAAATAACAAATTTAAGCTGTAATTATATGGTATTTTTATATAAATATTGATAAAAAACAATAAAACTACTGCTCTAAAAACTCAATTAGTTTTAAAGATATTATACCACTATCAAATTTCTTAACTCTTTCATAAGCCCTTGATTCATATTTATGTCTAAGCTCTTCATTATCCAAAATATTTTGCATAGCTTCTTGCATTGATTTTTCATCATCTACACCGACCAATAAACCATATTCATTATCTCCCAAAAGCTCTTTGGCACCACTTTTGTGAGATGTTGAGATTATAGTTTTTTCACAAGCTAATGCTTCAAGTAAAACATTTGAAAACCCCTCAAATCTAGAAGCACAAACAAAACAAGATGAGTTTTTTATATACTTAAATGGGTTTTTATCAACACCCAAAAGCTTAACTCTATCATCAACCTTATGTTTTTTAATCAAAGACAAAAGCTCATCTTTCATATACCCATCGCCTAAAATCCCAAGTGTTGCTCTTTCATCTTTTAAATTTGCTATGATTTTAATAAGCATTGATTGATTTTTACCACTATCTAAACGACCTATATTTAAAAAAAATGGCTTAAAGTCAATGCCCAAAGGCTCATTTTTGAGTTTTTGTATACTTTTTAAATCAATGGCATTATAAAAAACCTTTGTTTTGTCTTTATCACAACCAAAATTTTGTATCAAATCATCGGCATTTTCTTTGGCATTTGCAAGTATCAAATCAGCTTTATTGTAAAGCAATCTAATAAAAGCTCTATTAAAAAAGCCATTTATTCCTTTTTTATATATCATACTAGGACAACTTCTTTCACTGATTATAAGTCTACCTTTTAGACCAAAAATACGAGAAATCAATGCTATATAACAAGGTCTATTCATAAGCACAAAATGACTATTTATACCTAGATTATTAGATATTTTTTTATATTTAAATGCCAAAAAAGGCAAAGCAAAAATAAGTCTAAACATCTTTTTTATCTTGTTTTCATTGGGATTTGAATGCTCTAAAAAATGAAATTTAACTGAGTTTGGAATCTCATAAGATACAACATCGCTCATTAAAAAAAGATGGACTTCATATTTTTGAGTCAAAAAAGGCAATAAATTTGACACAACCCTTTCAGCTCCACCTGCCCCCATAGAATACAAAAAAACGCTTAATTTTTTCATTTTTTATTTTTTTTGTTATACATTTTTACACGAATTTTAGTAAGAAATAATATCAATTTCTTAGGAAATGGTGTCAAAATAAGCATAATAAAAGCCTCTTTTGTAAGCTTAAAGCTTAAGCTATAAAAAAGGTACTTATACATTTTTATATATTCGCCAGCAAATTTTGCATAATATCCAGCCATTTTATAAAGGATAGCTATATATCTTTTATCTATTTTGGTTGTTTTTTGCATAATAAGCTCAGCTGTCATCGCATAGCCTTTCATAACACAATGTGGTCTTTGATGAGAGTTTAAAGTTACACTATCTTGTCTATGAAATCTATAAATTCTAACAGCCTCATTTAAATAATAAGCCTTAAAATCAAACAAATGTATCCATAGTGTATTTTCTGAACCATAAAGACCTTTTTCAAATCTCTTATCGCCTATACAATAGCTCATAAACATTATTAAAAACTCACCATTTATTTTACCATCATAATAATCTTGTGGAATTATTTCTTGGCTTTCATCAAGCCCAAATCCAGAAAAATCAGTCGTTCTTGTGCCATTAATTTCAAAATAACAATTAGCCCAAACACTATCATAACCCATTTTAAGAACACTAACCATTTTTGAAATTGCACCGGGCAATAACAGATCATCATCGTCTAAAATGACAAAAGCATCTCCATTTGCATTATCAAATCCATTGTTTTTATTTCCGTTTGGTCCTTTTTCATATTTTTCATTGACACAATATTTTATAAAATCAAAATCATTGGCATATTTTAAAGCTAATTGTTTCGTTCCATCTGTTGAGTTATCATCCGATATAATAATTTCCTTATTTATATAATCTTGATTTATTGCTGATTTTAATGCTAATTCAAATAAATCTTTACGATTAAAAGTTGGTATTATAATGCTGACTTTTATATCTTTACTATCATTCATTTATCTATCTTTTTTATGTTTGAGTTTATAAATTTCATCCATTTTTGATATATGTTTTCTATCTTAAAATCATCAGCTCTTAAATGAGCATTTTTTACAAATTTATCCCGCAAATTTTCATCATCCATAAGCTTTGTTATCTTTTGGCTAAGCGTATAAAAATCATCTATTGGGACTATAAATCCATCAAAATCATTCTTTATAAGCTCTTTTGCTCCACTAGTAGCCGTAGCAACCCTAGCACAATCAAAAAATATACTTTCCATAAGCACATTTGGAAGCCCTTCTGTTTGCGAACTAGAAACTATGATTTTTGATTTTTCATACACCAAAGATATATCATTTGTATTACCTAAAAACTCTATATCGGCATTGATATTTTTTGCCATTTTTTCAAGGAGCTGTCTTTGATCCCCATCACCAACTACCAAAATCTTATAATCTTTAAGTTTTGCTGAGTCTATAAGTGATATAGCTTTTAAAAAAACATCGCAAGCTTTTATCTTTACAAGTCTTGCTACAAAAAGTATTATGTTTTCTTTTGGTATATTATGTTTTTTTATATCAAAAACCGGATTATACATAATAATTTTATTTTTTACAAAGTCATAATACTTAAAATCGGTATTAGTTAAGACACTAAGACCATTTGCATAAGGATATAAAATTCGTCTTAAAAATACCCAAATTTTTGATTTTAAAAACTCAGAACTTGAATGTTCACTTATAAAAAGCGGTCTATTTATAAATAAATTTGATAAAATAACGTTTATATTTGTGCTATCCATAAAAGATATAACAACATCAAAATTTCCATTTTTAAGCAAATCTCTTTGATAAACAAATTTCTTTATTCTTCTTTTTAAATTTACAAAAAATCCTTGTTTTATCATAGGATAAGGTAAGTTTATAATATTTATTTTTTCATCTAGTTCATAAAATGAATCTTTTTGATCAAATTTAAGCAAAGTGACATCATGAAATTTAGCAAAATAACTAGCTAAAATACTCATAACCCTTTCAGCTCCACCGGCTTGCATTGTTGATATAATAAATAAAACTCTCAATTAATTTCCTATAACTATCTTTTAAATATTCTCTCAAATCCTTTAAACAAAACCTCTATTCTAGTTAAAAAGATATATCTTAAAGATTTGAAATATGATAATATATTTTTTTTATTATAGCCCTTACTGACTCTTGATGATTGTATCTTTGAATCGCTAAGATCAATAGGATGTGAAAAAATATCCGAAAAATACATATTTAAATCAGCTTTTTTAAGCAAACAACTCCAAAAATCAGCAGGATATAAAGCATCTTGATGAGCTTTTAGTATTTGTTTTGCACAATCTTTACTTAAAATATAAGCAGCAGCCCTATAAATACTAGAATGTGAGTGCTTTGATACAAGATAAAAATTATCTTGTATTTTTTTACCAAAAGCACTAAAACGACCTTCAAGACCATCTTGACAACCGCAAATAAAAACAGATTTATCATCAAGATGCTTTACATATTCAAAAGCCAACTTAATACTTTCATCATCTCCAATAACATCATCTTCTAGTATCAAAGCATAGTCTAAATTGCTATTTATAAACTCATCATAAGCTTTCATATGAGATAAGCAACATCCAATTTCAGCTGGAGATAAAAATAAATTATTTATTTTAAAAGAGTTTAAAGCATATAAAAAATATTGATTTGTTTCAAGCTTACTACCATCAATAGCATCTATAAATTTGAAATTTTTATAGCTATTTTTAAACCTAAATATTAGCTTATCTCTTCTTGTATTGTCTTCTTTTAAAGATATCAAAAAAATTCCAAATTCCATATCAAGCTCTTTTAACTTTTGCTTTTATATATAAAAACATTTTCTTTCTTTCTTTCTTTGAAAATAATAAAAATAAATTTATAAAATATCCCAATAATGCTATAAAAAATATATTAAAAACAAAATCAAACCAATCTTTTATATCTATAAATTCACTAATACAAAAATAAAAAATTAGCAAAATAAAAAAGGTAAAAATATGTTTTATATAGATAATATAAAAAGTATAAAGCTTTAAATTAAGATTTAAAGCACCATTTAAGAGATCAAAAAACAATATCCTAAAACTATAAAAAACACAAAGCACACAAACGACCCCAACAAGACCATAATTAGTATATTTAAGCAGTAAAATTTGTGTTAAAATGGTAAATACTCCAAAAATAGTATTTGCTATGGCCGGTCGTTTTAAATTATTTGATGTGCTATCTATGTTTAGCAAAGGAAAAAGATAGCTTATAAGAGCGATTGGAATGATAGCTATCATGCTTATTTGATATATAAACGAAATTTCATCAATACTTTTAAAAGATAGCCAAAGCATATAAAAATCTTTTGCAAAAACAATAAATATAGCCAAAGGAACACCGGCTATAAAAGCAACTATTTTCATTGCAAATCTTATCTCTAAAATAAGCCTTTTAATTTTATTTGCGGAGTAAAATTTGATAAATTTTGGTGAAAATATAGCACTTATTTGTGCTACAAAACTCTCTAATATAAGTGGAGCTATCTTAGATATAGCAAGTATTCCAACTAAATTTGAGTTTAGAAAAATATTGCATATAAAAAGATCTGTCCCATTTAACAAAACACGATTTAAGGCAGAAAAACTACTCCAAACCCCAGAACGAAAAAGCTCTTTTATGGATAAAAAATCAAATTTTAAAAGGCTAAATTTCAAATCAGGGGCTATTTTTTTAGAAACAAAAAAAGTCGCACAAAAAACAAATACACTAGATATCAAAGCACAAATAGCAAGATAAGAAATCATAGGTTTTAAAAGATAAAATAACAATACAACCAAACAAGCAAAAAGTATACTAGATATAGCATTTCTAATAGAAATAATATATAACTTATCTGTAACAAAAGCACAAACAGATAAAACACCATTAAAAAGCAAAACACAAAAATTTATAAAATAAAAAATAAAGGTAAGTTTAACATCATAAAGCAAATGTTGTGGAATATTTAAAAAATAATTTATATTAAAAATAAAAAATATAGCAACAATGGCTACTACCAAAGAGAAAAAGATATTAACAATCAAAACAGATGAATAATAGGTATTTGATTTTTCAAAATTATTTTTATGCCACTCATATGCAACAAATCTAGAACTAACAGAATTTATAGATAAAGTTATTACATAAGCATAAGAGATTATAGCATTGCAAAGCCCAATAAAGCCATAAGCTTCATTTCCAAGGCTTTGAACAATGTATGGTGTAAGAAAAAAATTTATCCCAAAAGATACCAAAAAAACTATTATGGAACTGGACAAATTTAATATCAAGCTTTAAAGTCTCGCACTAGCTTTAGGGTAGATATTTTTTATATCATATACCAATTTATCTTTAAAATCAAGCCCCTTAAACTCATTATGAGCAACAGCTGTAACTATACAATCATAATCATCTGCATTATAGTTTTGAATCATTTGCATATTGTATTCTTGTTTTACCTCTTTTTTGCTAGCCCAAGGGTCAAATATATCAACTTCGCAACCAAAATCTTTAAGCTCATCTATAACATCAATCACGCGTGAGTTTCTAATATCAGGACAATTTTCTTTAAACGTAATACCCAAAATTAAAATCTTTGATCTATTTATAGCAATACCATCTTTTATCATAAGTTTAACTATTTCAGAAGCCACATATTTTCCCATATTATCATTGATTCTACGACCAGCCAAAATCATCTCTGGATGAAATCCAAGCTCTTGTGCTTTAAATGTAAGATAGTAAGGATCAACACCTATACAATGCCCGCCAACTAAGCCAGGTTTGAAATTTAAAAAATTCCACTTTGTGCCAGCAGCTTCTAAAACATCATTAGTATTTATATTCATCTTGTTAAAAATCATAGCAAGTTCATTTATAAAAGCTATATTTATATCTCTTTGAGTATTTTCTATGACTTTTGCAGCCTCAGCCACTTTGATGCTACTTGCTTTATGGGTTCCAGCTGTGATTATGGATTTATAAATTTCATCTATCTTATCAGCTATCTCAGGTGTTGAACCACTAGTTATTTTTTTGATTTTAGTAACAGTGTGTTCTTTATCGCCCGGATTTATTCGTTCTGGGGAGTATCCGCAAAAGAAGTCTTGATTAAACTTAAATCCACTAATATCTTCTAGTATAGGCACACAAATATCTTCTGTAACACCAGGATAAACCGTGCTTTCATAAACAACAATATCGCCTTTTTTTAATACCTTTGCCACACTTTGAGTAGCTTTTATAACAGGGGTTAAATCAGGTCTTTTATTTTTATCTATAGGAGTAGGAACTGTAACTATAAAAAAATTACAATCTTTTACATCTTCTAATTTTGTGCTAAATTTCATACCGTTATCAATAGCTTTTTGCATTTGTTTATCATCAAGCTCCAATGTTCTATCTATACCATTTTTAAGCTCATTAATTCGTTCTAAATTAATATCAAATCCAACAACACTATATTTTTCAGAAAATGCTACTGCTAAAGGAAGTCCAACATAACCAAGTCCAATAACTGCTATATTCATCTTATCTCGCTTTCTATCTCTTTAAAAACTTTAACTTGCAATTTTATGTCTTTTTTCACATAAACAACAATTGGTAATTTTGAATTATATCTAGGTTTTAACACATCTTGATAAGTTACAAATTTACTCTTTTTAGCTCCATCACACATCATCAAGGTATTTGCTAGCTCATCCTTGCCATCAAATTCATAATATTTATATCCCCATCCATCAAGGTTTAACTCTTTAAGTCTTCCATCTACAAAGAAATGATAGTTACAATCAGTTAAAATATCTTTACCAAAATAAATCTCAACCCTAAGATTATCTTCATCATTTCTAGGCTCTAAGTTTATAACTTTTTGAACAAAACCATCTTTTGGCTTAGGGTAAATACTCAAATCATAAGAAAACGAGCAACAAACAACAAAAATAAATAAAACTATCTTTTTCAAGCTTTAACTCCTATTTGAAAATATTTAAATCCAATATCTTGTAATGTTTTTAAATTATATTGATTTCTTCCATCAAAAATAACCGGATTTTTCAATCTGTTTTTTATCTCATAAAAATCAGGCGACCTAAACTCACTCCACTCAGTCAAAAGCACCATACATTCAGCATCATCTAATGCATCATATTTGTTTTTAGTATAAGTTATTTTTGAGTTTTTAAGATATTTTTTAGCTTCATCAACAGCTTTTGGGTCATAAGCACTTACAACAGCACCTTCTTTTTCAAGAAGTTCAATTAAAGTTATAGAACTAGCTTCTCTCATATCATCTGTATTTGGCTTAAATGCAAGTCCCCAAAGTGCTATTTTTTTACCACTTAAATTTCCATCAAAAAATGCATAAATTTTATCAAATAAAACCCTTTTTTGTGCTTTGTTTCTTGATTTAACAGCATTTAACAACTCAGGCTCAAACCCATTTTGTCTAGCTGTATATATCAAGGCTTCCACATCTTTTGGAAAGCAGCTCCCACCATATCCGCATCCAGGATATATAAAACTATAACCTATTCTAGAATCGCTACCAATGCCTTTTCTCACCAAGTTTACATCAGCTCCAACCTTTTCGCATATATTTGCTATCTCGTTTATAAAGCTTATTTTAGTAGCAAGCATTGAATTTGCAGCATATTTTGTCATCTCCGCTGATTTTACATCCATAGATATAAACCTATCGTGATTTTTCATAAATGGAGCATAAAGCTCTCTCATTACACTATCGCCCCAAGCTGTAGATGAGCCAACGACCACTCTATCTGGCTTTAAAAAATCATCAACAGCAGCACCCTCTTTTAAAAACTCAGGATTTGAAACAACTTCAAACTTAATATCTAAATTTCTTTTTTGAATTTCTTGGCATATTATCTCATTAACCTTTTCGCCAGTACCAACAGGAACAGTTGATTTATCAACTATTATCATAGGATGAGTGATATTTTCACCTATGCTTTTTGCGACTTGTAAAACATATTTTAAGTCAGCTTGTCCATCGCTTCCCATGGGAGTTCCAACAGCTATAAACAACACATCAGAATGTGATAAAGCATCTTTTATATCTGTGCTAAAAAGCAAGGAGTTATTTTGGATACACTCAGATACAATTTCGGCAAGACCTGGTTCGTATATCGGTATTTGTGAATTTTTTAGATCCTGTATCTTTTTTTCATCTACATCAATACAAATTACGCTATTGCCCATTTTTGCCAAACAAGCACCACTAACAAGTCCTACATATCCTGTACCAACAACTCCGATTTTCAAAATTCTATCCTTGATTTTTTTATTTATGCGCGTATTTTATCATATTAATATAAGAGCTTAGTTTAAAGAATAAATATTTAATACGCAAAAAGGCAAAAAATTAACTACTAAAATTATAAATATTATTTAAAAATTCAATAAATATATAACAAAATTACAAAATAAATTTATTACACAAAAAAAAGGATTTATATATGTAAAAGGTATCCAAATTGTTATTTTGGCCATATTTATTGTATTATTCTCCATCTTTGCATTTCAAAGCTACAAAGAAGCATAGTCAGCAATTTTAAAACTGCAAAAGATACAAAAAGAAGTTTTCCCAAAAACGATCCCAAAAAAGACTTTAAATGTTTCTAGGGTGAAAAAAGTTCTAACAGATAGCATTAATGCTTTCAAGGCAGTTGTTGCCGATGAAGTAAGAAAACTAGCAGAAAGAACTCAAAAATCATTAGGAGAGATAGAAGCAAATACAAATGTATTAGCTCAATCAATAAATGAAATGAGTGAGTCTATAAAAGAGCAAGCAGAAGGTATTAATATGATTAATAAATCTGTTTCAGAAGTAGATATGCTAACTCAACAAAATGTTAAAATAGCAAACAACACAAATCAAATTACATTAGAAGTAGATGGTATGGCTAAGACTATAAGTTAAATAAGTATGGTTATTTTTGATAAATTATTTTTTGATACAAATCTTAAAATTCCATCTCATGAGTTTTAATTAAAAGACAAATCATCAATCCTAGAAATATCACTTACTAAAGCTGGTCTTAAATTATTAACACTTTTATTATCAAAACAAGAAGAAATAAATTAAATATAAATTAAACTTTTTTCATTATAAAATCCTAAAAAATAAATATAGAAAATAATCAAAAAAAGTAAAAAATCCGAAATTATAGTAATAATTATAAAACAATAATTTCGGACTGCAATTAACTATTAGTGTGTTTCAAATATCTTAGCAATTTTATCTTTATCATTTGTTTTTGTTAAAGCAAGCATTAACAAAACTCTAGCTTTTTGGGCATTTAGATTATCACTTGTTATAAAGCCATATTTATCATCATCAACCTCTCCATTTAAAGTTGTTTCACCGCTTCCGACACGAGAATCCCTGACAACAATAACACCATTTTTAACACCGTCAAATAAAGCATTTAAAACACTTGGATAAGGATTACCATTACCCATTCCAGCACTTATTATACCTTTTGCATTATTTTTCAATGCAGTATTTACAAAATCAGCATTATCATTAGTATGAGAATATATAATATCAACCCTAGGAAGTTCTTTTATATTTGCTATATCAAAATCAGAGTTTAAAGTATGCTTTCTAATTGGATTCATATAATATTTTACTTTTCCATAAAATACCGTTCCTATTTTTCCAGAATTTGGAGATTTAAAAGTACTAACACTAGTTGTATTTGTTTTAGTTACCTCTCTTGCCGCGTGTATTTCATCATTCATAACAACAACAACACCCTTGCCTATACTATTTTTATCAATAGCAACATTAACAGCATTAAATAAATTTAAAGGTCCATCAGCACTTAAAGATGATGAGTTTCTCATTGCTCCAACCATAACAATAGGCTTATCGCTTTTTACAACTAAATTTAAAAAATAAGCTGTTTCTTCCATTGTATCAGTTCCGTGGGTTATTACAATACCATCAGCATTACCATTGACTAAAAGCTCATTAACCCTACTAGCTAGTTTTAGCCAAACTTCATTATTCATCTCTTGTGAACCAATATTAGAAATTTGCTCACCTTTTATCGTAGCTATTTTATTTATCTCAGGCACTGCTGATATTAATTTATCTACAGTTACAGTTCCTGATGTGTAACTACTATCCAAAGCTCCAGAACCACTTCCGGCTATAGTGCCGCCCGTAGCAAGTATATATACTGTCGGCTTTGCAAAACTTGCAATTGCACTAAGTAACATGACAAACACCACCTTTTTTAAACCGAATTTCATCTGAAATCTCCTTAAATTATATTTAAATTTAATATCTAAAGATATAAATTTATAAAAGTTATTATAACTATTATTTTTAATTAAGTCAATTAATATTATTAATTAATATTAATTTAATATATTAAATAAAAACTTAAAAGATTTCAAAAAAATAAAAACATAACATTATTTAATATTTTTTGTGGATTAAATATTTTTTTAAGACCAAAGCACATAAGACCTTGGTCTTAAAAGTTTAGTTTAGTTCTTTTATAAGTTTGGTGATTTCTCCACCATTTGGAAATCTAACTTCATCGTTAGTTCCTATTCTGTCTTTTTTTGAAAATATAACTTTACCATCTACTTCAACGATAAAATCTCCGCCACTTCCTTCTATTTTCTCAACAATACTATCGCCAAAGTTTGATTTTATTTCATCTTCTACACGAGAAGCTACTGGACGATAGTTTCAAGAGTTGCAGTAAGTTATTTTTACTTGCATTTCCATTCCTTTCGTTAAAATTTCTGTTAGATTTTTATTCTATCAAAATTTTATTAAATAGTATGATAAAATACTATAAATACTTTTAAAACACAAAAAAAGGAAAACAATGAAAAAAGTTGCAATCATCCTAGCTGATGGATTTGAAGAAATAGAAGCAATTACTACAATAGACATTTTAAGAAGAGCTGGAATAGATGTTAGTATAGTTGGGTTAAATCAAGCTCTAATAAATGGCACTCATGACATAACTGTAAAAGCAAATATCTTATTAGATGAGCTTGATGAAACGAGTTTTGATATGATAATTTTACCTGGTGGTCTTACTGGAACAAAAAATTTAGCCAATAATAATAAGGTACTAGAAGTATTAAATTATTTTCACAAAAAAGGTAAATACATATCCGCTATATGTGCCGCTCCTATGGTTCTTTCAAAAGCTGGAGTTTTAAAAAATAATTTTACATGCTATCCTGGATTTGAGAATGAAGTAAGAAATTTTGGTTATATAAATGATCAAAATGTAGTTATAGATGACAATATCATAACATCAAAAGGTCCTGCTACAGCAATGGAATTTTCACTAGCTTTAATAAAAGAATTGGTTGGAGAAAATAAGCTTAATGAAATAAAAAAAGAAATTTTATTATAAAAAAATTATATTTTATGCTAATTTTTGGAAAAATTAGGGTATCATTACATCAACCGAAATTAATGTCGGAAAAATTTTAAAGGAAAACCCTAGTGAATATCTATGTGGGAAATTTGTCATATCGTATGACAGAAACTGAGCTTAAGGAAGTTTTTACACCATTTGGTGAAGTAAAACGTGCAAAGATTGTAAAAGATCGTGATACAAATCGTTCTAAAGGATTTGGATTTATTGAAATGGATGATAATGTAGCCGCACAAAAAGCTATAAATGAAATCAATAATAAAGAGATTGATGGACGCAATCTAAGAGTAAACGAATCTCGCCCAAAAGAGTAAAGCTCATTCTTGCCATCTTAAATTTTTAATTTTTTGATGGCAAATTTATTATAATCACAAAACACAACAAAAAAATACAAAGCAACATAAAAGATAAAATTAGCTAACATAACTATATTAATGAAATTTAGGAAAATAATATGGTCGATTTTACACATTTGCATTTACATACAGAATACTCACTACTTGATGGTGCTAATAAAATAAAAGAACTTGCAAAAACACTTAAAGAACGCGGAGTAAAAAGTGTAGCTATAACAGATCACGGAAATATGTTTGGTGCTATAGATTTTTACAAAACAATGAAAAAAGAAGGCATAAAACCGCTAATAGGCATGGAAGCCTATATACACAATCAAGATGAATTATCAGATAAAAGCACAAAGCAAAGATTTCACCTAATACTAATCGCTAAAAATGAAATAGGCTATAAAAATTTAATGTATCTTAGCTCTATGAGTTATATAGATGGATTTTACTATTATCCAAGAATAAATAAAAAAATACTTAAAGAACATAGCGAAGGTATAATATGTACAGGGGCATGTTTACAAGGTGAGGTTAGTTGGAATTTAAATTTAAGCGAAAGAAATCTTAAATTTGGAGCCAAAGGATATGAAAAAGCAAAAGAAATTGCCCTTGAATATAAAGAAATTTTTGGAGATGATTTTTATCTTGAAATAATGCGTCACGGTATAAATCACCAAATGCAAATTGATGATGATATAATAAAAATAGCAAAAGAGACAAATATAAAAATCATAGCAACAAACGATACTCACTATACATTTAAGTCAAGAGCCGATGCACATGAGGTATTTATGTGTATTGCTATGGGTAAAATTCTAGATGATCCAAATAGACTAAAACATAGTGTTCATGAATTTTATGTTAAGTCAAACGAAGATATGCAAGCACTTTTTTTAGATATACCTGAAGCTATAAGCAACACACAAGAAATATCCGATAAATGCAATCTTGAAATCAAACTTGGTGATGCAACACCGCCTAACTTTAAATTTACACTTGAATATGCAAAAGAAAGAGGTCTAGATCTTCCTGAACCAGATACTAGATATAGCTTTAAAAATGATGCTGTATTTTTTGAATATGAATGTAGAAAAGGATTAGAAGAAAGACTCAAATTCGTGCCAAATGAAAAGCACGAAGAATACAAAAAAAGACTGCAAATTGAAATTGATATAATAAACAAAATGAACTTTCCTGGATATATGGTTATAGTTTGGGACTTTATAAACGAAGCTAAAAAAAGAGGTGTTCCAGTTGGTCCTGGAAGGGGTTCAGCTGCTGGAAGCTTGGTTGCCTATGCACTTAAAATAACTGACCTTGATCCACTTCCATACAACCTTCTTTTTGAGAGATTTCTAAATCCAGAACGTGTTAGTATGCCAGATATTGATGTTGATTTTTGTCAGACAAGAAGAGGCGAAATAATAGATTATGTTATAGAAAAATATGGAAAATACAATGTTGCCGGTGTAATAACATTTGGTAAGCTATTAGCAAAAGGGGTTATTAGAGATGTCGCAAGGGTATGCAATATGCCCTACTCTGAAGCTGATGCTATGGCAAAATTAATACCGGAAAAACTAGGTATAACACTAAAAGAAGCATTTGAATCAGAACCAAAAATAAAAGAATTAATAAGTGTAAATAAAAATGCTGAAAGAATTTGGAAATTTGCACTTGATTTAGAAGGGCTAAATAGAAATGCGGGCCAGCATGCAGCTGGAGTTGTTATATCAAACGAGGAACTATGGAATAAAACACCATTGTTTAGACAATCAAATAGCCCTGAAGGACATTTTGTAACACAGTATAGCTTAAAATATTTAGAAGATGTTGATTTGATAAAATTTGACTTCTTGGGTCTAAAAACTCTTACCGTTATAGACAATGCAATCAAACTAATAAAAAAGCGTTTTAATAAAGATATTATTTGGGAACAAATAGACAAAAATGATCAAAAAGTCTATGAAATGATACAAAGTGGCGATGCAATAGGAATATTTCAAATAGAAAGCGACGGCATGAGAAAGCTAGGAGCAAACCTGAAACCTGACTGTTTTGAAGATATTGTAGCGATGCTTGCACTTTATAGACCAGGTCCTATGGAAAGTGGAATGCTTGATGATTTTGTGGATAGAAAACACGGAAGAGCTAGTATAACATATGCCTTTAAAGAGTTAGAACCGATACTTTCTCCAACTTATGGGGTAATAGTCTACCAAGAGCAAGTTATGCAAATAGTTCAAAAAATAGGTGGTTTTAGCCTAGGTGGAGCCGATCTTGTTAGACGTGCGATGGGTAAAAAAATAAAAGAAGAAATGGACAACCTAAAAGGTCAGTTTGTAGAAGGTGCTGTCAAAAAAGGACTAGATGGTCAAAAAGCAGATGATTTATTTGAACTTATTGTAAAATTTGCTGGATATGGATTTAACAAATCACACTCGGCTGCTTATGCATATATAACATTTCAAACAGCATATTTAAAGGCATATTATCCTGCTGAGTTTATGGCAGCACTACTAACTAGCGAAGAAAATAATGTTGATAAAATAGTAAAATACATAGATGAGAGCAAAAGACTAAATATAGATGTTTTAGGGCCTGACATCAATAAATCATCTAAAGAATTTGGTGTTATAGAAGTTGATGGAGCTAGTAAGATTATTTTTGGACTTTCTGCTATAAAAGGTGTTGGCGGAGCTGCTGTTGATAACATAATAGAAGAGAGAAAAGATAAAGATTTTGAGGATATAAATGATTTGGTATCTAGAATAGATGCCTTTAAAGTAAATAAAAAAGTATTAGAGAGTTTAATCTACTCTGGGGCTTTTACATCTTTTAATATAAGCAGAAAATGCCTTATAAATAATATAGACAATATAATGGATGCATGCAAAAAATCAGCAAACATAAAAAGAAATTCTAGTGAAAGTCTTTTTGCTGATGACGAAACAATGAGTAATGTTGAAGTTGAATTATCATATAGCAAAGATGAATTTAATGAAAAAGATTTACTTAGATATGAAAGAGAGAGTACTGGTATATATCTGTCAGGACATCCCCTAAACGAATACAAAGATGAGATTTTAAAGATAAATCATACACTAAGTTCAGATATGGACACATTAAAAGAAACTTGTAAGACATTAGTAGTAGGAAAAATAGAAGATTTTAGTGTAAAAATGTCAAAAAATGGTAAAAAAATAGGAACTCTAAACATTTTAGATCTTCATGGCAACATTCACATAACTGTATTTGAAAGAAATAATAGCGAAGATTCAAAAAGCAATATAGACATACTAAATGATATTTTTAAAGATCCAAATAAAAACAACTTACCTTATGCTTTTGATGTAAACATAACAATAGATGACCAATTTAGAAATATTATACTAAATAAAGTTATTGAAATGGCAGAGGCTAAAAATAAAAAATTTAACACAAAAAAATTACAAAAAGAGGTAAAACAAAGAAGTTATAATAATTTAGAAATTGTATTAAATCTTGAAAATATAGATAAAGAAAAACTTATAGAGCTTTATAAGATTAGTGCTAAATTAAGTGATGTGGAAAATAAAAATCGTTTAATACTTAAAATACTAAATAACTCAACAAAAGAAGAATATAAATTTAATACTGACTTTTTTGTGGGAGATAATTTTACAGATGAAGTAAGTGGGTATATAGCAGGATAATAGTAGATTTTCTACTATTATCTAATATCCCATGCTTTTATCTATTTTGCATTGAATTGCTTCGTGAACCAAAATTCTAGCCATTGCTTTTTCTTCTTTTATAAAGTGAAAATTTTTATCTAGATCATCAAACAACTCTTGTTTTTCATTTTTACTAACTCTTATTACTGTCTGAATATCCGGAGAGTAATCTTTTATAGCCCTTATTATAAGTTCTAGTTTTTGCTCATTTGACACAGTAACAACAACAGCAGAAGCCGTAGATATACAAGCATTTTCAAATGTGATTTTTTGAAATGCATTTCCCAAAAACACATTCTCGCCCCTGCTTCTGCCAAGCTCAACAAGACCAATATCACTTTCAAGAGCAAGATATACAAGTCCTCTTTCTTTTAATCTTAAGACAACCTCTTGACCTAAAGTTCCATATCCAAAAACAACAATATGATCTTTTAGCTTTTGTGGTTTTATAATCTCTTCTGGCTCCATCACTATCTCTTTTTCAAAAAAATCAGCCAAAAAGTTTAGATTTTTTAGAACAAAAGGTGTAACAAACATAGAAATAACACTTGAGGCTATTAAAATTTGAGCCACATTCATTTCCAACATATTTTTTGTTGCCATAAGACCAAATACAGCAAGAGCAAATTCACCAACTTGACAAATACTTAAAGCCGCTTTAAATGATACCCTAATACTCAAATATGATTTTAAAATAGCAAATATAACAAAAGCTTTAATAATCATTGCTCCAACTACTATTGCAACTATAATAAATATATTTTCAAACACAACAGATATATTTATTTGCATACCAATACTTATAAAAAATAGTCCAAGCAAAAGATCTCTAAATGGTATAAGATCTGATTCTATTTGATGTTTATACTCAGTTTCTGCCATCATCATACCAGCCAAGAAAGCGCCAAGAGAAAATGAAAAACCAAATTTATGTGCTAATGTGCCAGAACCAACAACCAAAAACAAAATAGTTGCTATAAAAATTTCTTGAGAATTTGTATGAATAACTTTTGAAAAAAGCCAGTTTATCAGGTATTTTCCTATTAAATAAATTAACACAACTAAAATTGTAGCTCCAAAAAAAGTTTGGATTATCAAATCATTTAATGAACTTTGTTTAGAACTAAAAACATCAACCATAATCAAAATAGGAATAACTGCAATATCTTGAAAAAGTAATATTCCTAATGATTTTCTGCCATAAACTTCAGATATATTTCCACTGTCATTTAGTATTTTTAAAACTATAGCTGTCGAAGAAAGAGAGAGTGCCAATCCTACAACTAAAGCATTTTTTTCTCCCAACCCAAGCAAATAAAATATAAAAACAGCGAGAAATAAACCGGAAGCAAACACTTGCAATCCTCCGTTTAAAAAAACCTCTTTTTTCATGCTCATCAGGTGTTTTAAACTAAACTCAAGGCCTATTGTAAACATTAAAAAAACTATACCAAACTCGGCTATATGGACTATATTTTCACTGCTTTTAAGATTAAAAAACTCAGATATAACTATACCCGTTACTATGTAGCCTATTATAGTTGGTATTTCAAATTTTTTAAAAATTATATTTAGAATAACGCTTAAAAAAATAGTAATTAAAAATGCAAGTAAAAAATATTCCATTATTTTTTACTTTCATAAAATATAAGATCAAATTTAGTTTGTTTTTTAACAAGTGCTTTCTTAGATGGTATATCACCCCTATTGTTTAGCTCAGTTCTAAGCTCGTTTATAGTATTTTCAAAATCATCTATTTGATCTTTTAGTTTTAATATAACATCAACTCCAGCTAAATTTACTCCGAGATCTCTTGTTAAACGAAGTATCATCTTTATCTTATCAACATCTCTTTGAGAATAAAGTCTCATTCTTCCATCAGTTCTTGAAGGTTCCAAAAGACCTTCTCGCTCATATTGACGCAATGTTTGTGGATGAATACTCAAAACTTTAGCTACGACACTTATAAGATATAAAGGTTCATCATAGTTTTGCATATTATCACTCCGGTAATTTTTCTTTTAAAATTTTTACAAATTCTTCATCTAATTCGTTTATATCTGGCAAGCCAACCCTAACTCTAAGATAAAGATCGCCAAAAATTCCGCTCTTTCTATTTTGAACACCATATCCCTTTAACCTTATCTTAGAACCAGCTTTTGTATTTTCATTTATTTTTATATTTACATCTTTTTTAAATGTAGAAATAGAAACTTTTCCGCCAAACATCATTGTTTTTAATGGTATCAAAACATCTTTTATAAGATCATCCCCATCTCTTTCATACTCATCACTCTCTTCAATACTAACGGTAAGTATCAAATCACCATTTGAGTTTTTTCCCTTACCTTTGATTCTTAATTTTTCATTTTCATTTATACCTGCTGGGATTTTTATCTTAATACTATCTCCACCATAATTTATCTTATGCTCTCCACCCAAAACAGATACTTCAAAAGGAATTTTAATTTTAGCATTTGTATCAAAATTAGCTCCGCCAAAACCAAAATCATCACTACCAAAATTAAAGCCACTAGAAAACCTACTTCCAGAAAAACCACCACCGTTAAAGATGTTTTTTAGTATTTCATCTAAATTTACAGAGTTAGAGTATCCACTCGCAAAATCATGGAAATTCTGGCCACCAAACATACTATCACCATACATATCATATTGAGAACGTTTTTTATCATCGCTTAATATCTCATATGCTGCATTGATTTCTTTAAATTTTTCTTCGGCACCTGGCTCTTTATTTATATCTGGATGATACTTTCTAGCCAATCTTCTATAAGCTTTTTTTATCTCATCAGACGAAGCTGATTTTGAAACACCTAATGTTTCATATAAACTTTCACTCACAGTTAACCCCTATAATGTATTATTTTATTAGCTATATTGTATCATAAAAGTTTAGTCAATGTCAATCAAGTTTATATATCTATTATTTAAAATAAGATTACAAACAATAGATAAAAATATGCCTTAAACAAGCCATTTCACATAAGTCTTTTTATAAAATACATAAAATTTTACATAAAATAAAAACTATATAACATCAAAAAGGCCAAATAGTTTCTATCAACTTTGTACCCCAAGGCTTTTTAGTGCTTTTATCTAAATCACCCTCTGTTTTATATAAAATTTTTGCATCAGCTATATATCTTGAATCAATCTCATTATTTTGTGATATATCATAAGGTCTAATCACACCTGTTATTTGAATAATTTGTTTTTCTCCGTTTATTAAAAGCTCACGATTTCCCTCTATAAAATAATTTCCATTATTTAAAATTTTAATTATTCTTGCAGAAATTGTAGTATTAAACCTCTCGCTTCTATCGCTAGAACCGCTACCTGTAAAACCTGATTCTCCCCCTGCTTCAAATCCAATATTTCCATATTTATTGATTTGCTTTGCTATATGCGACAAAGGGGCAGCTCCACCTGTAACAATACCACCTTTTAATGAAGTTGTGGTATCCCTTGTGGTTTTTTTACTTCCGCTAGAGCTTTGGGTTGATGTTTCTGATATTATTACTGTTACTATATCATTTACATTCATAGCCTTTCTATCAGAGAACAATGGATTATCGCCACGACCATAAAGACTGCCCGGATTACTTACTCCTATTCCTGTATTTTTAGATGGTAGTTGTTCTACATAAGCCGGTGGTTTCATATTTATATGTGGGTCTGCACTAGGCACACATCCTGAAAAAAATACAAAAAATGTTAATATATATACATGTTTAAACTTCATAAAAGCCTCTAATATAAAAAAATATGTTAAAATCAAAGTGCTACAAAATTCCTAAAAGGAGAATTTCTATGAGATGTTTATATCTAAATTGTGCTGAAAGTCTTTTAAATTTAAAAGAAGAATTAAGCAAAAAATTTAGTAAAGTTGCCGTTTTTGAAATAAAACTAGGCCAAAAAGAACAAGAGCTACTGCAGCTAGAAAACGAAAAAACTTTTTTTATTGACTTGATTAATAAATTCAACGAATTTAAAAAAGGTAATGACTTTGTTATCGTTGTTGGTTGCGATGGATTTGGTATTATAGGTAAGTATGAATTAAATCTGAAAATAGCAAAAAATTTAAATTGCCCTATATATGAAATAAAAAATTTAAATGCTTTAAAAAATTTAAATAAAAATTCAAAACTTCTTATAACAAATGACTTACAAGAGATAATATCATTTGAACAAAACATAATCACTCCATATCAATTTGAAAATCTACTAACAAACCGCGCAAGAGATGCAAAAGCTACAGTAATATTACCAGAAAGTGATGATGATAGAATTTTAAAAGCAAGTGATCTTTTATTAAAACAAGATGTAGTTTCTTTAATTATTCTTGGCGATCAAAGCAAGGTATTTGAAAGAGCAAATGAGCTTGGATTAGATTTAAAAAAAGCTAAAATAATAAATCCAGAATCAAACGAATACCAAAAAGATGTTGCCGCTAGTATATACGAAAAAAGAAAAGCTAAAGGTATGACTGAAGAAAATGCATTGAAACTAGCAAAAGACAGAACATATTTTGGAACAATGCTTGTTGAACTTGGTATAGCTGATGCTATGGTTAGTGGTGCTAGCACAACAACAGCAGAAACAATAAGACCAGCACTTCAACTAATAAAAACAAAACCAGGTGTTTCTATCGTATCTGGACTATTTTTTATGTCTTTAGATGAAGAAGTGTTACTATATGCTGATTGTGCAATAACTCCAAATCCAGACCCTGAAGCACTTGCTAGTATAGCTATAAGCACAGCAGAAAGTGCAAAATCTTTTGGAATAGTTCCAAAAGTAGCTATGCTTAGTTATTCAACAGGTGAAAGTGGAACAGGCCCTGATGTTGATATGATAAAAGAAGCTGCGAAAATATTAAAAGAAAAAGACCCTGAGCTTAAATTTGCAGCCCCTATACAATACGATGCTGCTGCTGATATTACAGTTGGAGCTAAAAAAATGCCTGGTTCTCAGGTAGCTGGACATGCAAATGTATTTGTATTCCCTAGCCTAAATACAGGAAATATATGCTATAAAGCAGTTCAAAGAACAGCAAACGCTCTTGCTATAGGACCTGTTTTACAAGGTCTAAGAAAGCCTGTTAATGACTTAAGCCGTGGTTGTCTAGTAGAAGATATAATAAATACAGTATTAATAAGTGCAATACAAGCAAAAGGATAAAAATGAAAATTCTAGTTTTAAACTCAGGAAGCAGCTCTATAAAGTTTCAATTATTTTTAATGGATGAAAATAAAAGTATAGCAAGTGGTCTTATAGAACAAATAGGACAAGATAATTCTCATGCAATTTTAAAAGCAAATGGTGAAGTTTATGAAAGATTTGTACCTATAAAAGATCACAACATTGGTCTTGAAATAATGAACGAATTATTTCGTGAAAGTGGAACTTTACATGACTTAAAAGATCTAGATGGTATAGGCCATAGAATAGTTCATGGTGGAGAAACTTTTAAAAGTTCTGCATTGGTAAATGATGATGTAATCAAAAAAATAGAGGATAACATAGCATTAGCTCCTTTACATAACCCAGGACACCTTGCAGGAATAAAAACAGCTATGAAAAGTAGTGGAGATATTCCACATGTTGTTGTATTTGATACGGTTTTTCATCAAACAATGCCAGAATACGCATACAGATATGCAATCCCTTACGAAATAAGCAAAAAAAATCATGTTAGAAGATATGGATTTCATGGAACATCACACAATTATGTAAGCCAAGAAGCTGCAAAATTTTTAAATATACCTTACGAAAATTTAAATGCAATAACACTACACCTTGGTAATGGTGCTAGTATGTGTGCTATCAAAAATGGGAAAAGTGTAGATACATCTATGGGTCTAAGTCCGCTAGAAGGTCTAATCATGGGAACAAGAAGTGGCGATATAGATCCAGCTGTTTTAACATACCTTATAAGTTGTGGTGAACTAAAAGCTGAAGATATGGATGACTTTTTAAATAAAAAAAGTGGTTTATTTGGAATTTGCGGAACAAACGATATGCGCGATATAGAAGAAAAAATAGCACAAAATGATGAATTAGCAAAACTTGCATTTGAAATGTTTTGCTACCGTATAAAAAAATACATAGGTGCTTACTATGCAGTTGTTGGCAAGCTAGATGCTATCATATTTACAGGTGGTATAGGCGAAAACGATCAAGGTATGCGCGAAAAAGTATGTAACGAACTAAAACACTTCGGCATAAGCATTGATAGTAATCTAAATAAGGATAGAAGTAATAGAGGAAATAGATGTTTAGATGATAGCAATGCTACAATCAAAACACTTGTTATCCCAACAAACGAAGAGCTTATGATAGCTACTGAAACATTAAAATTTATAAAAAAATAATTTTTATTTTAGACAAAAGAGAATTAAAATCTCTCTTTTGTCATCAAAGGCATAATAATTTATAAATTTATATTATGTATTTTTTATTTAACTATTCTAAATGGTTGTATTAGCAATGTTTTAATGCCTGCATCTAATGTAGCAACAGTATATGATGCATACTCTATCTCTAAAGATCAAAGAGGAATTTATTCTATTGCGAAAGATAAATTAATTAAAACTAAAATTCAAGCAAAAATATTTGCAACTAAAGGTTTAAATAGCTTAGATTTGGAAGTAGAGTCTTTTTATTCAAATGTATATCTTATAGGGCTTATTGAATCTGAAAAATATAGAAATACACTCATAAATTTAGCAAAAAATACAAGTGGTGTTGAAAAAATATATACATATTTAAGACTAAAACAAAAAAACTATCATTGTAACAACTTAGCTATTTTAACAAATCTAAAAAAAGAACTTTTTACAGATAAAAAAATAAATGCAACACAAATAAGGGTAAGTGTTGTTGGTTGCGATGTTGTATTTAGTGGAATCATTGAGTCAAAAAAACAAGAAGAATATGCAATTTGGTATGCAAAACATATACAAAGTGTTAAAAATGTATACTCTTTTTTAAGATTGCTTAACTAAAAAATGGCGAGAGGATGAGAGAATCGAACTCCCCACAAAACGGTCAACCGCTCTGTCCTCGGATTTGAAGTCCGTGAGTGACACCAGAACACTTTATCCTCCAAACAACTACTTAAAGATTTTTATTATATCATTTTAAACATAAAAAACAAATGCTATTTAGGAAGTTTTTATTAATTTTTTGATAGAATAAATTAGTTATATGTAAGGATAAAAATGGAAGAAAATATTTTAAATCAAACCCAAGATATTGAAATCATAGATATTGAAGATTCTATAAAAGCAAGTTATCTTGATTATTCTATGAGTGTTATTATAGGTCGTGCTTTACCTGATGCTAGAGACGGTTTAAAACCTGTTCATAGAAGAATCTTATATGCTATGCACAAATTAGGTGTAAGAAGTAGTGCAAAATATGTAAAATCAGCAAGAATTGTTGGAGATGTTATAGGTAAATACCATCCGCACGGAGATACAGCTGTATATGATGCATTAGTAAGAATGGCTCAAAGCTTTTCTATGCGCTATCCAAGTGTTGATGGACAAGGAAACTTTGGTTCTATAGATGGCGATAGTGCAGCGGCTATGCGTTATACGGAAGCAAAGATGACAAAGCTATCAGAAGATATATTAAGTGATATAGAAAAAGAGACTGTTGATTTTATACCAAATTATGATGGTAGTGAGATAGAGCCTGATGTTTTACCTAGTAGAATTCCAAATTTATTATTAAATGGTTCAAGCGGTATAGCTGTTGGTATGGCTACAAATATTCCGCCTCACAGCTTAGATGAACTAATAGATGGCCTTTTGCTAGTTCTTGATAACAAAGATGCTAGTTTAGAAGAAGTTATGCAACATATAAAAGGACCAGATTTTCCAACCGGTGGTATAATATTTGGTAAAAAAGGCATCATAGAAGCATATAGGACAGGTAGAGGTCGTGTTAAGGTAAGAGCAAAAACACACATAGAAAAAAAACCAAACAAAGATGTTATAGTAATAGATGAACTTCCTTATCAAACAAACAAAGCAAGGCTTATAGAACAAATAGCTGATTTAGTAAAAGATAAACAAATAGATGGAATTAGCGAAGTTAGAGATGAGAGTGATAGAGAAGGTATAAGGGTAGTTATAGAGCTTAAGCGCGATGCTATGAGTGATATTGTATTAAATAACTTATTTAAATCTACAACAATGGAAACTACTTTTGGTGTAATAATGCTTGCTATTGACAACAAAGAGCCAAAAGTATTTACCCTGATAGAACTTTTAAAACTTTTCTTAAATCATAGAAAAACTATAATAATAAGAAGAACAATCTTTGACCTTGAAAAGGCAAAAGCAAGAGCACATATTCTAGAGGGTTTAAAAATAGCACTTGATAATATAGATGCTGTAATAAACTTGATACGCTCAAGTCCAGATACTCAAACAGCACGAGAAGGCTTGATGAGCAGCTTTGGACTTAGTAGATTACAAGCCGATGCAATACTTGATATGAGATTAAGTAAGCTAACAGGGCTTGAAAGAGAAAAACTAGAAAACGAACTAAAAGAACTTATGGCTGAGATAAAAAAACTTAGCGAAATTCTAAAAAGCGAAACATTGCTTGAAGAGATTATCAAAGAAGAATTAAAAGAGATAAAAAATAAATTCAAAGTTCCTAGAATTACAGAAATAGTTGATGACTATGATGATATAGATATAGAAGATTTAATACCTAATGAAAATATGGTTGTTACCATAACTCACCGCGGATATATAAAAAGAGTTCCTAGCAAACAATACGAAAAACAAAGAAGAGGTGGAAAAGGTAAATTAGCAGTCACTACTTATGATGATGATTTCATAGAAAGCTTCTTTACTAGCAACACTCATGATACACTAATGTTTGTTACTGACCGTGGTCAGCTTTACTGGTTAAAAGTATACAAAATCCCAGAAGGAAGCAGAACAGCAAAAGGCAAAGCCGTGGTAAATTTGGTTCAGCTTCAGCCTGATGAAAAAATAAAAGCTATCATACCAACAACTGATTTTGATGAAAGCAAATCACTTGCATTTTTTACAAAAAATGGTGTTGTAAAAAGAACAAATTTAAGCGAGTTTAAGAACATTCGTTCAATAGGCGTTAAAGCTATAAATTTAGATGAAAATGATGAGCTTGTAACAGCATTGATAGTTGAAGGAGATGGTGTTGATTTGTCATTTGAAGATGAAAATACAGAAGACGGTGTTGAAAGTCAAGATGAAAGCAAAATGCTATTTATCGTTACTAAAAAGGGTATGTGTCTTAAATTTAATGTTCACAAAGTTAGACAAATGGGCAGAACAGCTAGAGGTGTTACTGGTATTAAATTTAAAGAGCAAAATGATGAAGTTGTTGGCGCGGCTGTTATAGAAAATAATTCACAAGAGATATTAAGCATATCTCAAAAAGGTATAGGAAAACGAACAACAGCAGATGAATATAGACTAACAAATCGTGGTGGAAAGGGCGTTATTTGTATGAAACTTACAGGTAGGACTGGCGATCTTGTTGGTGTAGTTATGGTTGATGATGATATGGATCTTATGACTCTTACAACTAGTGGAAAAATGATAAGAGTTGATATGCAAAGTATACGCAAAGCCGGTAGAAATACAAGTGGTGTTATAGTTGTAAATGTAGATGGTGATGAAGTTGTAAGTATAGCAAGTTGTCCAAAAACAGAAAGCACAGAAAGTGATGAAGATATCATTGATGATGAAACTTTAAATTTGGAATAATTTTTGCTTCAAAAGCATAAAGTATAAATTTAATTAAGGTATATAAAATTATGAAAAAAATAACTTTTTTATCAGCCATTGTTTTGGTTTCTTTTAGTGCATGCTCTTTTAATGGCTTTTTTGGAGAACCAACTACAATACCTAGTGATATTGTGATCCAAAAAGTAGATAAAGATGATTTAAGAGAAGTTATAAAAAAAGAAAAAATGACATTCGCTACAGAACCAATAGATATAAGTTTTAATGCAGTTGGTGAAGGTATAGCGCCCACAAATGCTATATCTCACGCACAAGCTCTAACACTTGCAAAAAGAGCAGCCATAGCAGATGCATACTCACAACTTGCAGGAAAATTATATGGAGTAAAAATCAACTCACAAGATACAGTAAAAGATGCTATGCTTAAAGATTCTACAATCACAACAAAAGTTCAAGGACTTGTAAAAAATGCCAGCATAGTAAGCGAAGAGTTTAAAAATGGACTTTATAAAGTAAATATGACACTAAATATAAATAAAGACAAGTGGCACGAAATTTTTGCTTATTAATACTCGTAAGTTATATACTTTTTGGCTCGGAAGATTTTATCTTCTGGGCTGATCTTAATTTCAAAAACAATGCAACCTATTCTGAAAATTTTAATATTTCAAAACCTATGGTAAAGAGATATGGAAATTTAAAATTTTTATGTGAAATTAATAATTCAAAAGATAAAGATACAAAAACAATTGATTATTTGAATTTAAATAAAGATAAGTTATTTGAATGTTTTTCATTAAATAAAACATTTATAAAAAGTACATCAAAAAAATATGGTTTAAATTTTTTAAACGAAACTAAATTAACTATAAAACCTATTGATTTTACAATAGATTTTAAGTCAAATTCGGCTATGATTTTTATTATTGAAAGCGAGTAATTATGAATATAGCAATAGTTGAAGATGATATAAATATGAGAAAATCTCTTGAAATTAGTCTTAGTGAATTTCAAGAGTTAAATATCAAAACTTATAAAAATGCAAACGAAGCTTTAAAAAAACTAGATGATAGCATAGACCTAATAATAACAGATATAAATATGCCAGGAATTGATGGTATTGAGTTTATCAAACAGCTAGAAAATAAATATGATGTTATTATCATGACCGGAAATGCCACATTAAATAGAGCAATAGAAAGTGTAAGACTTGGGGTTAAGGACTTTTTAACAAAACCATTTGATATAAACACGCTATACGAAACAATAAAAAGGGTGAAATTAGAGCGTGAAAAAATAAAATCTGTAAAAAAAATCAAAAATATAAAAACAAATGATGATTTTATAAATCCATCTGAAGCTTTAAAGAAAGTTTTAAACATAGCATTAAAAGCAGCTAAAACAGATACAAGCATAATGATAATGGGCGAAAGTGGTGCCGGGAAAGAAGTTTTTGCAAAATACATACATAAAAACTCAAACAGAAAAGATAAGCCTTTTGTTGCAATAAACATGGCAGCAATACCTGAAAATCTAATAGAAAGTGAACTATTTGGATATGAAAAAGGCGCTTTTACAGATGCAATAGCTCAAAAAATAGGTCAATTTGAATTAGCAAATGGAGGAACACTATTTTTAGATGAGATAGGAGAAATGCCTATAAATTTGCAACCAAAATTACTAAGAGCTTTACAAGAAAGAGAAATAACAAGACTTGGCAGCTTAAAAAGCATAAAAGTAGATGTTAGAATTTTATGTGCAACAAATGCAAACTTACAAAACTTAATAGAAGATGGAAAATTTAGACAAGATTTGTATTATAGACTAAACACTATACCAATACTTATACCACCACTAAAAGATAGAAAAGAAGAGATAATACCAATCTCTAAAAAAACTTTGGAAAATATTTGCAAAAAATATAGCCTAGAAGAAAAAGAACTTAGCGAAGAAGCTATGGAAGAATTACTTAGTTATGATTATCCTGGAAATATAAGAGAACTTATATCCATCATAGAAAGAGCAGCTATACTAAGCGAAGATAGATATATAAAAGCAGATGATTTGTTTATCCAAAGTAGAAAGAAAAAAGAGATAAGTGAGATAAAAAAAGACTTTTTTGTAGATGTTATAAGTAGTGTTGATTTTAATTTAAACGAGGCATCTTCTATTTTAAACTTAAGCACTGAAGATATAAAAAAACTAATAAAAAAATACAATTTAAAGGAGTATTGATGAAGAAATTTAATATTGCTGTTGTCGGTGCAACTGGAGCTGTTGGAGAAGAAATTTTTAATGTTTTAGAAGAGGTAAATTTTCCTGTTGGCGAGTTGTTGCCGCTTGCTAGTGCAAAAAGTGCAGGAAGCGAGATAATTTTTCACGGTAAAAGTTATAAAGTAAAAGAACTTACAGAAACTAGCTTTGAAGAACACGAGATAGATATAGCATTTTTTAGCGCTGGTGGTTCGGTTTCATCAAAATTTGCACCTCTTGCAGCAGCTAGCGGAGCTGTTGTTATTGATAATACTAGCCATTTTAGAATGGATGCCGATGTGCCTTTGGTTGTTCCTGAGTGCAACCCAGCTGATATAAATGCCTGGCAAGAAAGAGGAATTATAGCAAATCCAAATTGCTCTACTATTCAAATGGTGCAAATTTTAAAACCTCTTGATGATGTTTTTGATATAGCACGTGTTGATGTTGCTACATATCAAGCAGCAAGTGGCGCAGGTAAAGAGGGTATGAAAGAGTTAGTAACCCAAATGCAAAAGTTTTTTGAATTTAAACTTAGAGAGTGCGAGCCTAAGGTTTTTGCTCATCAGCTTGCTTTAAATTTAATACCACATATAGATGTTTTTCTTGATAATGATTACACAAAAGAAGAAATAAAGATGGTAAATGAAACACAAAAGATACTTCATAAAAATATTGAAGTATCGGCTACTTGCGTTCGTGTTCCTGTTCTTAGAAGTCACTCAGAAGCCATCACTATACACTTTAGAAATTCAGTAAATGCCAATAAGGCTAGAGATATTTTAAGAGATGCTCCAAGTGTTGTTGTGTTAGATGAACCAAGCAAAAAAGAATATCCTATGCCTATGATTTCAAGCGACACTAATGAAACTTATGTTGGTAGAATTAGAGTTGACAACTTCCGTGATAATATTTTACATTTATGGTGTTGTGCTGACCAAATCCGTGTAGGTGCTGCCACTAATGCGGTAAGAATAGCCCAAAAATGGATAGAATTGCCCGAGAACAATTAACATAAAGCTGGTTTTGCCAGCTTTATAAAACCAAAAAACAAATTTTGTCGAAACAAATCACTTCTTTGCCAAAACTTAATATATTTAACAAGTATTTCAATAATTATATTTCTATCAAATATTAAATAAATTCTAATTTTATTTCAGAAAAACTTTATAATATACTATTGGTAGTTAAAATTACCACCAAATTTATTTAATTTAATTATGTTTATATGAATTTTTAATTTTTTATATATTTATTACACTAAAGTTATTATTAAATATAAAATGTTATAATTATTATTAAATATTAAGGAGTTTTTAATGAAAAAAGTTTTTGTTATAGAGTACAGCAAGGGAACAGATAAAGGTTTTGATGGTTTTAGACCTGATACTAAGCCTATTTTAAATGCAATAAAAGAATTTACAAAACTAGATACAGAGATAGTTTTTTATGTTCCAGATAAAAAAGACAAATTATTTGAATATCTAAAAGAAAATGCCTTACATATAATAAGCCGGATAAATCCAGGTAATTTAAAAGAAGTTGATGAGTATTTTCAGTTTTTAAAAAAACTAAGTGATGAAGGTGTAGTTGTACATACTCATCCAGATGTTATGAAAAATTTAGACTTAAAAGATATATTAGAAAAGCTAAAATTGACAGCAATGGGTGAAGAAAGCACTAAATTTTATCAAAACTACAAAGAGTTTAAAGCTGAATTACCAGAAATTTTAAAAAGAGAAAAAATAAGAGTTTTGAAGACAAATTATGGCTCAACCGGAGAAGGTGTTTATCTTGTAAAATTAAATGACGATGAAAGTATAACTTGCACAGAAGCTGTTAATAATAAAAAAGAAAACTTTAAAAGTTTAGACGATTTTATAACTAACTTTAAAAATAATTTTGAAGAAGAAGATCCAAATGCAGTATATTTTAAAGGTAAAAAAGGCTTTGTAAGCTGCAAATATCTAAAAAGAATTAGTGAGGGTGAAATAAGAGTACTTTTAATTAAAGAAAAGCCGGTTTCAATAGTTCATAAAAAACCGAAAGAAGGCGAGTTTTCTGCTACTCTTTTCTCGGGTGCAAAATACCAATATGACAAGCCAGATGATCCAAAATGGTCTGGTGTGCTAGCATTATCACAGCAAGGTATAAAAGACATAAAACCTTATTTAGAAGGTTTTGATTATCCTTTACTTTGGACTTTAGATTATATTCTTGATTATGATAAAGATGGGAATGATGTTTATGTTTTAAGCGAGATAAACTGTTCTTGCGTTGGTATAACAACAGAACTTCAATATGCACAAGATGTTGCAAAACAACTTATAAAATAATTTAAAGTAAAGCCTTTTTTAGGTTTTACTTACACTTACAAATATACAGTTTATAAATTTATCACAATTAGCGAATTAGCTATTTTGGACATGTTTATACTTTTTTATTGACTCAAAACCAATTATTTCTTACAAGTCAACAAAAAATCTGTGAAAACATACTAAAACCATTAAGAGCTTTAAAAGTCCGATATTTTGGTGCTTTAGTGAATGTATTTAAATGTACTAATGGTGCCCGAGGTCGGACTCGAACCGACACAAGGTTGCCCTTACCAGATTTTGAGTCTAGCGCGTCTACCAGTTTCACCACTCGGGCATAAAAAAAGTTTGGCTTGAAAAAACAAACCAAACATATAAAATTAAGATATTATTATTTTTTCTTAGTTTTTTTAACGCTAGCTGCAACTACTTCTTTTAATTTTTTTCCAACTTTAAATTTAACAGCTTTGCTAGCAGGAACATCTATAACTTTTTTAGTTCCAGGAACTCTAGCTTGTCTAGCAGCTCTATCAGCAGTACTAAATGTACCAAATCCTATAAAACTAATACTATCACCACCTACCAAAGCTTCTGTTATAACTTCTAGTGTAGAATCAACAGCTTTTAGAGAATCTTTTTTAGATAGTCCAGTTTTCTCAGCAACAGCTTGAACAAAATCAGCTTTTTTCATTTTAAACATCCTTTACTTTAAAAGTATTATTGGGGTATTCTACAATTTTTTTTGAAAAAATACAATACATTTCAAACAAAAAATTGCTAAAAAGTTAAAAAAATCACAATTTAGCCAATTATTTCAAAAATTAATTCATTTTTTGATTTTATCTTTCTTATTTCTAGTAGCTTTAAACCCTCAATATTTAAATTCATAAGCTCATCTTTAGTATTTGTATTGTTACTAGCTAACTCTTTTAATAAAATTCCTCTATATGCTTTTGCAAAATGACTAACCACCTTACCGTTTTTTATAAATTTAAAAGAAAAATACTCTTTTTTTATATCATAAAATTTTTCATAATACCCTGCTCTTAAATCCAAGACAACTTCATCTTTTAAAAATTCATCAATATATAAACTAAAATTATCTTTGTAAAATTTTTCTATATTTAATTTTTGTATTCTTTCTCCTTGTTTTAGCTTGTATTCTGGTATCATGTCTTTTGCTAAAATTGGACCAAATAAATTTGAAAATATTAAAACATTATTATCTATATATTTTTGAGAATATTCATCCAAGTTTAAATAATCCAAATATTTATATCCGACACCGTTATACCTTAAAATAGCCCTAACACAACCTTTTTCAAATAAGTCATACCTTAAACTATCATTGTATGTTTTTAAACCAAACAACTTACACAACTCTTCTTCAGTGCTATTTTTTATAAATTCATTATATATGTTTACAATTTCCATTCTCTTATTAAACAAATCTTCAAAAACAAAGCAATATTTACTTATCTTTTTATCACTATCAATATTGCTTTTACTTTCACTGGGAGAAAAAAGTATTTTCATAAAACATCCTTAAATAAAATCATTTTTTTATATTTATGTGATTATATATAAAAAAAATAAAATATTATCCGATATAGTATTTATAAATCAATAACTAAAGCATATTATGGAATTAATTTTGCTTAATATCTTGGTATTGAAGTTAAGGATATAATAATGAGAATAACAAACCAGTGGAAATATGCCCAAACTATGTATGATTATCAGCGAGGAATGCAAGGTGTTCAAAAGCACCATATGCAACTTTCAAGTGGTTTAAAAATACAAAAATCATATGAAGCAGCTGGAACATACAGTGATGCTATGAGACTTGATTACGAAATTACTACTTTAGAACAAGTGACCGAAGCTACATCAAAATCTCAAAATTTTTCAAAAAATTCTGACAAATCATTGCAAGAATTTAGCAAACAACTTGAAAATTTCAAAGTTAAATTAGTTCAAGCGGCTAGTGATATACACAACACAACATCACTTGGAGCTATAGCGAATGACTTAGAAGGTATAAAAAATCACCTTATGAATATAGCTAACACTTCTATAAATGGTCAATTTTTATTTTCTGGAAGTGCTGTTGATACAAAACCAATAAGCCAAAATGGTAGCTACAATGGAAATGAAGAAAATATGACAACGATTTCTGGTTCAAAAATTGATATACCTTTTAATTTAAATGGATTTGATCTATTTTTAGGAAAAGACAATGACTATCATAAAACTATAACAACTAATGTCAGGCTTGCAGATCAAACGAAGCCTGATGCAAATGAAAATCCAAAGTATCTAAATGAAGAAAGCACTATTAAAAACCTAATAGGTTTAAACTATGTAAAAAATAAGGATACACTAAATGAAGATCATGATTTTGTTGATAAAAATATAAAATTTCCAGATACTTATTTTTATCTTCAAGGAACAAAAACAGATGGGACAACATTTACAAGTAAGTTTTCTTTGACCGCTGATGCCACAATGCGTGGTTTTATGGACAAAATAGGACAAGAGTTTGGAAACACAGCGACAAGCAAAGTTGTAGATGTAAATATAAACAATGATGGTCAAATAGTTGTAAAAGATTTAACTAAGGGTAGTCAGAATTTAAACATGAGTCTTGTAGGCGCTACTCAAATAGTGGACAAGAAAGACGGATTACCCGGTAATGCAGCAAATGATCCAGCGGATGTAAAAGATTTTGTGGAATTAGAAAAAAATTTTAAAAATAATTCAATACATATTACTAATTTTACAAAAAACATCTATAAAGATGAAAATGGGAAAACGGTAGATAGTTTTGATTTTGATAAAGTAAGATTAGAAAAAAAAGACAATACTCTAACAACAAATGTAAGCCAAGTAAACCGCTTTACTGGAGAATTTGCCAAAGACTCAACTAGGCTAAGTGAGGTTGCTGGTGCAGAAAGTTTATATCCACATATAAGAAATAAGCCGGATGGATACAATATAGATGGTGAAAAAATAAATCTAAAGATAAATTCAAGAAACGGCGTAAAATATGATATAACAGTCAACCTAGGTAAAAAAAATCCTAGTGGCCCTGTTAGTTTTTCAATACAAGATACAAATCCAGATATCGGAAAAAAAGGAACAACGATAACTGTTTACAACTCAGATGAATTTGGACAATACCCAACACAAACTGATGATTTTACTTATAGACAACTAATGGATATCATAGGAATGGTTGCAAGCGATAATATACCTGAACAAAAAAATTTAGAAAAAGATATCAAAATAGCAACCGAAGATGGTCTAGAAAAAAGAAAAGAAAACTACGATGAATACAAAAGAAGCATAGATAAGTCAAAAGGTGCTATAGATGTTAATCTAGATCACAGAGGAAAAATTGTAGTAACAGACAAAACACAATCCGTTACAAATATAGATGTTGCTATATATAATGACAAAGAAAGTGGTAAATTTTTTGGTGATAGCACCGGAAGCACAAAGGATAAAGCACAGGGCAAAGGATCAATTTTTAGCTTTATGCAAAATAATGCACAAGCGATAGACGAACCATCTATAGATGTATTTAAAGATTTGGAAAAAATGATTTATGCTGTAAGAAATGGGATTCGAAGAAGTGATTCTAAAAATGAAGACCCTAGAAACAACGGAATCCAAGGCGCAATAGAAAGAATAGATCATATAATGGATCATATAAATAAAGAAAAAGTAAAAATAGGCTCTTATACAAATTTATTAAAAGAGACAAACGAAAGAGCTAGCTTGATGAAAGTAAATGTTGCTAGCGTGAAAAGCGAGGTTATAGATGCTGATTATGCAGAGTCTTACCTAAGCTTAACTCAAAAAATGATGGGCTATCAAGCTATGCTTCAAGCGACATCAAAGATAAATCAACTAAGTCTTTTAAACTACATGTAAAATTTATTAGGGATAACAATATCCCTAATCCTGCGATAATATTTTTATTATAAAAAATCAAAACAAACATTAGTAATAAATTTAATTTGAAATTTTATAATTACAAAATGATAAGAAAAGCAAATACCAATGAAGCAAATCAATGCATAAATCTTTTAAAACTAGCTCTTGATGATATTATATACACTCTAAGCAAGAGTAATGATGAAAAATACACAAATGATTTTTTGATAAGTATGTTTAAAAGCGAACAGTGTCGTATAAGCTATAAAAACACAACTGTTTTTGAAAAAGATAATAAAATTGTTGGTGTTATGGTTAGCTACGGCGGAAAAGATGTTGAATATCTCGATAAGCATTATAAAAATATCTTTGAAAAAGAGTGTTTTGATGATGAGTATTATATAGATGCAATAGCTGTAGATGAAAAATACAGAGGCAACAAAATAGCTACTAAGCTTATAAACTACACTGATAATTTAGCAAAAGATAAAAACTATAATAAAATATCACTTATTGTAGATAATCACAAAGAAAAAACTATGCAATTTTATCAAAGACTTGGGTTTTTATACGACCAAGATTTTAGAGTATACGATAAAGATTTTAAACACATGATAAAGGATATAAAATGAAAAAATTTGAAGTTTTAAACATAAATTGCCAAAATTGTGCTAATACAATCAAAAATGCATTAAGTGATGAATTTGGTGATATAGAAGTTGATTTAAGTGTTGAGCCTAAAATCGTAAGTGTTGATTTAAAAAATAGCGATGATGTAGAGAAATTTAAATCAGAGCTTGATGATCTTGGATTTGAGGTTTCAAAAGAACTATAAAATGCAAAAAGTTAAGCTAAATATAAGCGGAATGAGTTGTGTAAACTGCTCAAACGCTGTTGAAAGAGTAGCTCTAAAAATAGATGGAGTTAGCAGTGCAAAGGTAAATTTTGCAAATGGGATTGGAGAATTTGAAGTAAAAGATGATGAAATTTTACAAACCCTAAAAGCTAAAATCAAAAAATTAGGCTACGATATAGCTTTTAATATAGAAGAATTTGAAGAAAAACAAAGACTATATGTACTTAGTTTGAGAAACAACTTCATATCAGCATTGATTATCTCTTGTATAATAATGTCGCTTGAAATGTTTTTTAACCAGACAATTATTATAAATACGATAATGATTTTACTTGCTATTTTTGCAATATTTTATAATGGAAAAATGTTTTTTTCTCATGCCATAGGGTCTTTAAAAAACAAAAATTATGATATGAATGTATTGGTTGCACTTGGATCTTTAAGTGCACTTTTTCATTCGGTTTTCGTCATTATATTTAAAGATTTATTACCAAATAACCTGACACATATATATGTTGGCGGAGCAACAATGATAATAACCTTTGTATTGCTTGGTAAATTCTTAGAAGAACGTTCAAAAGCAAAAGCTGGGGATTATCTAAAAACACTTATGGATATGTCCGCAAAAACAGCAACCATAATAAAACCAGATGGACAAAATGAAGAAATACCTATAGCCAATCTAAAAATAAACGATATTGTGATTGTAAAAAATGGATACAATATACCTAGTGATGGGGTTGTCATCCAAGGTGGTGCAGAGATAGACACATCTACACTAACTGGCGAAAGTATACCAAAATACCACGGCATAGGCGACACAGTCTATGCTGGAACAACAAATACAAACGGTCATATAATAATAAAAATCACAAAATTATCAAATCAAACACTTTTATCACAAATACTTGCACTTTTAAGTGATGCAACAACAAAAAAAATGCCAGTATCTCGCCTAGCTGATAAGGTTGCTAATGTGTTTGTGCCAATTGTTATAACCTTATCAATCATAACATTCACGATTTGGGCTATGATAACACAAAACTATACTTATGCAATAATAAATGCTATAAATGTCCTTATAATATCCTGCCCTTGTGCCTTAGGTCTTGCAACACCAATAGCCATCATATCATCACTATCAAGGGGTGCAAAAGGTGGAATACTCGTAAAAAATCCAGAAGTTATAGAGATTATTAAAGATGTAAAATTTGCAATTTTTGATAAAACGGGAACACTTAGCAAAGGAGAGATAAGTGTATCTTATTCGAATTTAGATGAAAACGAACTATCTTTGGTGGCTTCGGTAGAAAATCTAAGCGAACACCCTATTTCAAAAGCTGTAGTTAAATTTGCAAAAGATAAAAATATTAAGATATTAAATTTAAAAGGTGAGTTTAAAAACCATCTTGGTCTTGGCATAACATACAAAGATGATAAAAACACAGTAATAATAGGCAACAAAAAACTATTAAAAAATTTCAATATAACTGTGCCAAATCAAGAAATAGATCAACTACAAGATATACAAAGCTTTATTTATTATGCTAAAAATGATGAATTTATAGGGACTATAGGCATATCTGATGAGTTAAAAGATGATGCCATACAAAGCATACAAGAGCTAAAAAAATACAACATAACACCAATAATAATATCTGGTGATAATGAAAAAAGTGTAAAAACCGTAGCTCAAAAACTAGAAATTGATGAGTTTTATGCAAATACTATGCCTAACGAAAAATTAGATATATTAAAAAATATACAGAGCAAAGGTAAAGTTTTTTTTGTTGGTGACGGCATAAATGACTCTTTGTGTCTAAAACAATCAGATGTCGGCATAGCTATGAACAGTGGTTCTGATATAGCAAAAAGCTCTGGTGATATAGTACTTATAAAAAATCAATTAAAAGATGTTATCTTTACGCTAAAACTTGCTAAAAAAACAATGAAAACTATAAAACAAAATCTTTTTTGGGCTTTTATATACAATCTAATTTGTATACCAATAGCAGCAGGTGTTTTATACCCGCCATTTGGACTATTATTAAGCCCAATGTATGCAGCATTTGCTATGTGTTTTAGTTCAATAAATGTTGTTTTAAATTCAATTAGGCTAAAATTTGTCAAATTTTAAGGAGATTATGTGAGAGTTGGTGAATTTTACGGTATTTTATCTTTAATTTTTGCAAATAATTTTAATGAAGCAATGTCTCAAGAAGGCTTTCAAAAAATAAAAAATAGCAATTCTTGGATAGTAAAAAATGATAGCGAAGAAAATAAAAATGGTAGTATCTTATATAAAGATTTTATAGAAAATGAGAGTTTGGCGGAGCTAAGGACTGATTTTAGAAGCCTAAGAAAGATATTTTTAGCAAGAACTTATTTTGAAACTGCACAAGATGATTTAAAAAAATTTTACACAGCTATAAATTTCAAACCATTTTTTGGTTCTTCGGATAGCATTTCAAATCAATTACTATTTTTATCAGCAATATTTAAAAATGAGTTAGATGAGAAAAAACAAGAGTTACTAGTAAAATTTCTAATAGGATTTTTTCTACCATATGCAACAATACTAAGTGATGAACTAATAGAAAAATCAAAAAGCAGTTTTTATAAGTCAATGGGATATTTTTTAAAAGATTATTCAAAAAGCCTACAAAATATATTTAACATAAAACATAAAATAAATTAAAATAATATATAAGCCATAAAAATACAAACTAACAAAAATATATCTTTTTATAAGTTAAAATTTTTTAAAATGTAAGTTAAAATGATTTCTTATTCTTAGGATTTTTGATCAAGAATAAAAAAGACAGAATCCGCATATAAGCACTTAGTTTTTTGAACAATTTATAAAAGAATTATTTAAAAATTATAGAACTCTTATAATATCCATTTTAGCATTGTGTAAATACAATAGCTATAATTTTTTAATAAGCAATATACCTAAATAACAAAACAATATACACAACAATAGGTTTAAAATTATATTTAATATAAAAAATTTAAAATTATTTTCATTTAAAAATATAATATTTTCATAAGTAAAAGTTGAAAAAGTTGTTAAGGCACCAAGAATACCAGTAGTGACAAATAGCTTTAAATTTTCATTTTCAAAATTTAATGATAAGAAAATTCCCATCAAAAAACTACCAAAGACATTTACAAAAAGTGTTCCTAGTGGAAAACTTGGATACACTTTTAAAATTACACTGCTTAAAACAAATCTCAAAATAGCCCCAAAAAATCCACCTAAACCAACAGCAAATATCTTAATCAACATTTCTATTCTGATCTAAAATTTCTTGCATTTTATGTCTTGTATCCTCATACCAATCTGGTTTTGTTGTATCAACAACATCCATATATACTACTTTTATAGTTCCGTTCTTGAAAGTAAAATTATTTACATCAAGTATGTCAGAGCCAACAACAACAACTGGTTGAACTTTTAAATTCAGTTTTTCAGCCAATACTTTAGCTCCGCTTTGAAATTTCAAAAGCTTATTGCCTTTTGCCCTAGTTCCTTCTGGAAAAATAGCAATCACACGATCATCTTTTAATCTATCTTTTACCTCTTTTAGTAAATTAATTATCGCCCTAGGACTTTCTCTATCAACAGGAATCATCTTAGGCAAAGTCATAATTTTACCTATAATTGGTAATTTTCCTATCTCTTTTTTTGCAATCCAACATAAATTTTTAGGATAAACATCTTCTAAGACAACTATATCAAGCATGCTCTTATGATTAACAATGATCATATTAGCATCTTTGGCTTTTCCTATAATTTCCACTTTATAAAAGCCTAAAATTCTCTGCGTTTTTGCCCAAATACGCCTAACTTTATGCATATTATTTTTAAAAATCCACATAAAAAATACAACCAAAACAACACTAATAATAAATTCTACAAAATAATACGCAGCTTTAATTCTTGATAATATCATCTTTTTTTACCCATCCAATTTTTCCATCATGAAATAATACTTTCACATAATCATCAACATATAACAATATCTCTACATTTTCATCTGTCTGTGTAGTATAAAAAATAGTAGAATTAATTGTAGGTAATATTTTTACATTTACATTTTTATTTAAAACAGCATTTCTAAAAGGATTATAACTATAAAAACCAATAGCCGCAAATATTAAAAATAAAATAAAATATATTACTTTTCTTTTTATCAAAAATATAATAAAAAATATCAGCCCGAGTATGTATATAACGCTATTTTTATAAAAAACTATATCACTTTGTTTTGGATTTAATCCTATCTGTGTGCTAATTTCATCATCTTCTATACTAACAGGCAAAGAAAAACTATCAAATTTTCCTCTAACTAAATTATAATAGCTAAAATCCAATGTTTTTTTATTTGGTTTAAAAACAGCAAAATAATATGCACTTTGACTACCAAAATCACCAGCTATAGTATCAACACCTTGTTTTATTATATTTTTATTATCTATATAAAATGATGCCATATTGATATTTTTACCATATAATTCAACTATCATTATATTGTTTGTGTCATCAAATTTAGTAGTTTTAAATTTCTTTACCTCTAGCAAATCAGCAACAATATTATTATAATCGTTTTGTGTTTTTAATTGTTTTAATTTTGGAAGAAAAATATTCATATTACCTTCCTGAAATACTTCTTCATTTCTAATTAATTTTAAATTAAAACTAGTACTTTTTGCCTTTGTGTTTTTTACCTGTATATAAAAAGTAGCTATATAATTTTCACTATCTTTATATTTTACCCATTGAATACTATTTTTATTTAACCAATTTAAATTTGTCTCATCTAATTCACTTACAAACTCAAAATCAAAATTGCTTTGAATATTTACAGATATATCTATTTTAAAAATCTCTCCGACAATGACCTCTTTTGGCATTTCAGAAACTTTTAAAATAATATCTTTCTTTTTTATCGTATCATAAAGCATATATTCAGGGATATTCAAATCAGGCTCATCTGTAGGATTTAAATTAATTATATCCCTTTTATCTATTTGATCTTTATCTAAATGCTCATCTATTTTATTATATTCCGATGTTTGGGATGGTTTATTTTTTATAAATTTATCAGTACCATCCCTTTGCATCATATCAAAAACACTAGGTTCATCTAAGTTTTCAGCATATAAAAAAACAACTAGAGAAAATAGAATATATTTTTTTAACAAACTAAACCTTTAAGCATTTTAAGTCCATCATCAGAACCAAGTATTAAATCACAAGCACGCTCTGGATGTGGCATAAGTCCAAATATTTTTTTATTTTTATCACAAATTCCAGCAATAAAATCAATAGAGCCATTTGGGTTGATTTCATTACCATAATCATCGCAATACTTTAATAAAACTTGCTCATTATCATATAGTTTTTTCAACGTGTCTTGATCTGTAAAATAATTACCCTCACCATGTGCTACCGGTATATTTAAAATTTCAGATTCAATACAATTAGATAAGAATTTATTTTTATTAGATACAACTTTAAGCTTATGGTATTTTGATATAAAATTCATGCTCTCATTTCTTCTCATGGCACCATCCAGCAAAGACAACTCAAGAAGCATTTGAAAGCCATTACAAATTCCAAGAATATATCCACCATTTTTAGCATGCTCTAAAACAGCTTTCATTATAGGTGAAAATTTTGCTATTGCAGCTGTTCTAAGATAATCACCATAGCTAAAACCTCCAGGTAAAACTACTAAATCAGCGCTAATTTTATCTTGTTTGTGCCAAACCACCTCAGTTTCACAACCCAAAAGCTCAAAAGCATATTTAGTATCTTGTTCGCAATTTGTACCTGGAAATAATACAATAGCTACCTTCATAATACTATCTCATAATCTTCTATAACAGTATTAGATAAAAGTTCATCGCACATAATTTTTAACCGATCTTGTGCTTTTTGTTTATCAGCTTCATCTATTTCAAGAACTATCTGTTTACCTATCCTAACTCCTGATATATTATTAAATCCCAAAGAGTTAAGTGCGTGTTCTGTAGCTTTTCCTGCTGGATCTAAAACCCCATTTTTGAGTGCTATATTTATAATTGCTTTCATTTAATACCTTATGATAAAATTCTTCTTAATACTTCTTCATAAGCAACTTTTACCTCACCTATACCTTGCCTAAATCTATCTTTGTCTAATTTTTCATTTGTTGTAGCATCCCAAAAACGGCAACTATCAGGACTAATTTCATCAGCTAATATTATATTTCCATCTTTGTCTATTCCAAACTCAACTTTAAAATCAACAAGTTTTAGGTTTCTTTCTTTAAAGAACTTAAATAAAATATCATTTATCTCTCTACCGGTTTTACGTAATACTTCTAAGTCATCTTTGCTTCTAACAAGTTCCATAACAAGACAATGCTCATCATTTACTATAGGGTCATTCAAATCATCATTTTTATAATAAAACTCAACTAAAGTAAAAGGTAAAACCTTACCATCTTCAATACCAAGTCTTTTTGTAAGAGAACCGGTTGCTATATTTCTTACAACAACCTCAAGAGGTATAATTTTACATTTTTTTATAACTTGTTCTGTATCACTAATAGTCTCAACAAGATGCGTTTTTATACCACTATCCTGAAGTAGTTTAAAAATTTGAGTGCTTATTTTGTTATTTAAGGCACCCTTTCCTTGTTCACTACCTTTTTTTTGAGCATTAAATGCTGTTAAATCATCTTTAAACTCTGCTACTAAAAGATTTTCATCATTAGTGCTATATAACTTTTTACCCTTACCCTCATACACAAGTTCTAGTTTTTGCATTGGTTAGCCCTTTATATTTGTTTTTAAAACCTTAATAACATCTATCGCAGTCTTTAACTGAATATCATCATTAACTTTTTTCTGAGTTACTATATTTTTATCATTTTCTTTTTTGCCTTTATTATCATCTTTTTCTTTTTTATCTGATTTCTCATCTTTTATTTTTTCAAGTTCGCCTTGAAGATGAGCTTTTAGTTCATTTTCTTTTATCATAAATGCACTGTTGTCATTTTGTGGAACTTTTCCAGGATGAACAACAACATCTGGTATAACACCGACAGCTTGAACTGTTTTACCACTAGGCAAATAATATCTAGCTATAGTTAATTTAATAGCCTCTTTTTTATCTATAGGTAAAACAACTTGAACACTACCTTTTCCAAATGTATTTTCTCCGACAACAACAGCTCTTTTACTATCTTGCAAAGATCCACTAACTATCTCACTTGCACTTGCACTACCACCATTAACCAAAACAGCCAAAGGAAGATTTGTTATAGTGGCACTTTTGCTTGCACTATATTGTGAGTTTTCTTTTTCATCTCTACCTTTTTGAGAAACTATAACACCTTTATCAACAAACAAATCAACAAGACCAACAGCTTGATTTAGAAGTCCACCAGGGTTGTTTCTAAGATCAAGTATAATACCTTCTACATTTTTATGTTTTTTAATTGCATCTTTGGCTTTACTAACTACATTTTTATCAAAATTTGTAACTCTTAAGTATAAAATATTTGAATCTTTTATGATTTTAGTGTATACAGATTCAACCTTTATAATATCTCTTACAATCTTAACATCAAATGGTTTTGGCTCACCTTTTCTAACAATAGTGATATTGATAGGAGTTTTTGGTTCACCTCTCATTTTATTTATAGCTTCATCTATAGTTGTGCCTATAGTAGCATTTCCATCAATTCTTAAAATAATATCTCCAGCTTTTATACCAGCTTTATCAGCAGGAGTATCCTCTATAGGAGACACAACAGTCAAAGCACCATCTTTCATACTTACAGTTATACCAAGTCCACCAAATTCTCCATTTGTCTGAACTTGCATATCTTTAAATGCTTTTTCATTTAAAAAACTAGAGTGAGCATCAAGATTTTGCATAAGCCCTGCAATAGTTTTATCAATAAGTTCATTAAATTTTATATCATCAACATAGTATTTTTCAACTGTATTTAAAGCTTTGTTTAATTTTGATAGAGCCTCAACCCTATCTTTTGTATCATTCTCTTGTGATTTTGCATTTAAATTTGCCATAAAAAAAACAGAGGCTAACGCCGCAGAAATTAAAAAAAATTTACCTTTTTTCAAAAAAAATCTCCTAATGTTAAATAATTTCATATTTTAGTCTTTTTTCGCTAAAAATAGCATAAATTTAATAAAAAAAATAGTTATTTTTTTATATATTAAAAGAAATTATTCAATAAACTTGACATTAAAAGACTAAAGTTATATAATGCTCTCATTAGTAAGATTAAAAGGAGATAATATGGCAAACATAGGAGAACAACTTACATCTTCGATGTCAAATGCTTTAGAAAATGGTGCTAGTTTAGCAATACACTCAAAAAACCAGCAGGTAATGCCTTTGCATATTTTTTGGAGTTTAGTTGTTGATGATACATCTATAATGAATCAGGTTTTTAATAAAGCAAATATAAATAAAGAAGCTGTTTTATTAGAGATAAAATCACAGATTCAAAATCTTCCAACATCATCAAATGTCAGTAAAGAAAATGTATCTTTTTCAAAAGATAGCATAAACTCACTTGAAAATGCAAAAGCTTTAATGATAAGTTTAGGTGATAATTTTATAGCTGTTGACACTTGGATAATAGCAAATTTAAACCTTGAACCAATAAAAAGCATAATATCAAAATTTACAGACTTAACTGAAATAAAGAAAAATCTAGAGCTTATAAGAGGTGGTAAAAAAATAACAAATCAAACAAGTGATGAAAATCTAAATAATTTGGAAAAATTCGGAATAGATTTAACACAAAAAGCATCAAATGGAGAGCTTGATCCGGTTATAGGTAGAGATGAAGAAATAACCAGAATGATGCAAATTTTAATAAGAAAAAGCAAAAATAACCCTATATTGTTAGGAGAACCTGGGGTTGGTAAAACAGCAATAGTTGAAGGATTGGCTCAAAAAATAATCTCAAAAGATGTGCCAACAAGCCTAGCAAACAAAAGGGTTATTGCACTTGATATGAGTGCATTGATAGCTGGCGCAAAATATAGAGGCGAGTTTGAAGATAGACTAAAAGCTGTTATAAATGAGGTAAAAAGTGCTGCGAATATCATTTTATTTATAGATGAAATTCACACCATAGTAGGAGCTGGAGCTAGTGAAGGAAGCATGGATGCTGCAAATATATTAAAACCAGCACTTGCAAGAGGAGAACTTCATACAATAGGAGCTACAACATTAAAAGAATATAGAAAATATTTTGAAAAAGATGCGGCTTTACAAAGAAGGTTTCAGCCAGTAGATATAAAAGAACCAACAGTAAATGAGGCTTTGCAAATCTTAAGAGGAATAAAAGAAAAACTAGAAGTTCATCATAATGTAAATATAACAGATACAGCTTTGGTTGCCGCTGCAAAACTTAGCCATAGATATATATCTGGTAGATTTTTACCTGATAAAGCGATTGATTTAATAGATGAGGCTGCGGCTGAATTAAAAATGCAAATAGAGAGTGAGCCTTATGAACTTGCAAAAATAAAAAGAGAGATAATAGCTCTTGAAGTTGAAAAAGAAGCTCTAAAAATGGAAGATGAAGAAAAAAACAAAGATCGTTTAGAACAAATACAAAAAGATATGGAAGACTTAAAAGAGCAAAAAAGCGGTCTTGAGCTTAAATTTGAAAATGAAAAATCAGTTTTTGATGGAATTTCAAATGCAAAAAAACAGATAGACATACTGAAAAACGAAGCGGAAAATGCAAGAAGAAATGGTGATTTTAATAAAGCGGCTGAAATAGAATATGGAAAAATCTTGGAAGTAAGCAAAACTCAAAAAGAGCTTGAAGAAAAATGGGAAAATATGAAAAAATCAGGTGTTTTGCTAAAAAATCAAGTTGATGAAGAACTTGTTGCTGGAATTTTAAGCAAATGGACTGGAATTTCTGTATCAAAAATGCTAACAAGCGAAAAAGCAAAATATACAAAGATACAAGAATATCTAAAACAAAATGTTGTTGGTCAAGACGATGCCTTAAATGCACTAGCAAGAGCTATCAAAAGAAACAAAGCTGGACTTAGTAGCGACAAAAAACCTATAGGCTCATTTTTATTTTTAGGTCCTACTGGTGTTGGAAAAACACAATCAGCAAAAGCATTAGCTAAGTTTTTATTTGATGATGAAAGATCTTTAATAAGATTTGATATGAGCGAATATATGGAAAAACATAGTGTTTCAAGACTACTAGGTGCACCTCCTGGATATGTAGGATATGAAGAAGGTGGTCAGTTAACAGAGGCCGTAAGAAGAAAACCTTATAGTGTGTTGTTATTTGATGAGATAGAAAAAGCACATAAAGATGTATTTAACATATTACTTGGCATATTAGATGATGGAAGAGCTACTGACAATAAAGGTGTTACGGTTGATTTTAAAAATACAATCATAATACTAACATCAAACATAGCTTCAAATTTTATAATGGAACTTGAAGGCGAAGAGCGAGATAACTCTGTAAAAAATGAGCTTAAAAATTATTTTAAACCAGAGTTTATAAACCGTCTTGATGAGATAATTATTTTCAATCCTTTAAGTGAAGATGGCCTTGTTCAAATTGTTGATATAATGTTTGAAGAGATAAAAGAGATTTTAAACAACCGCGGAATAAAGGCTAGTATCAGCTTAGAAGCAAAAAAACTAATAGCAAGTGCCGGTTTTGACATAAATTATGGAGCAAGACCTTTAAGAAGAGCTTTGTATGAACTTGTGGAAGATAAGTTGGCTGATATGATACTAAATGATGAAATTTCAAATGACGACACGATAGAGATACAAGCACAAGACAACGATATAAAAATCGTAAAGATATAAAATAAGGTAGCTAATGCTACCTTATAACTACTGATATTTTCTTACTATATTATTCACAACTTTAGTTATTATATCAACAGAAGCTAGTTCTACTTTTTCATTGGTAGAATGTGGAGAGTGTATATTTGGACCTATTGAACAAACTGTTAGATTTTTTTGACCATCTTTTAAGATTCCACATTCAAGTCCAGCATGAATTGCAGTAATCTTTGCCTCAGGACGGAAAACTTGAAGCTGTTTTAAAACATCATTAGCAAATTCAGTAATCTCTGGCTTCCAGGCAACAGATCTATCTTTTACAGAAACATCAAATCCAAGTACCTTAGCCAATTCTGTGGTTTCAAACTCTAATTCTCTTAAACCTTTTTCATCCATAGACCTTGCAAAAAATGTCAAAATAACTTTATTATCTTTTATATTTACAAGAGATAAATTTATACTATTTAACACTATGCTTATATTTGCGTCATAGCTTCTTACACCTTGGGAAAATGAGTTAATAAAAGCTAGCACTCTATCACCATTAACCATAACTTCATTTGAGCTTTCAATCTTTTTCACACTTATAAACTCATTATTGCTTACTAGTTCTTTTTCACATGCAACTACAGCTTTTGCTTTTGTAGGTATAGAGTTACTTCTTTCTCCACCATCAATACTTACTAGCTTACATTCATTTTCTCTTAAAAATCTAGCTAAAACCTTTATAGCATTTGGTATATTTTTATGAATTTCAATACCAGAGTGACCTCCACGAAGTCTACTAACAGTAACTTCATAGGTATTTTTAATGCTTGTTGTTTGCATTTGCAAATCAATACTTGCAAACAAATCAAGACCACCAGCACAACCTATAATAACCTCATTATCATCTTCACTGTCTAAATTTAAAAGATATTTTGAAACAATCTCACCTTTAAAATTAGTTGCTCCTATCATTCCAACCTCTTCATCATTTGTAAAAAGGCACTCAATATTTTCAAAATTTGAAATAGAGTTCATCATTATAGCTACACCGATACCATTATCAGCACCAAGTGATGAATTTTTAGCCATCATATAGCCATTATCCACAACGAGTTCTAAATTTGGAGCCTCTCCTATGCAAACCATATCATAATGAGCCTGCAAACAAAGTTTCGGTTTGCCTTTAATAGCATGTATTGTTCCAAACTCATCTATAACTGTTTTACAGCCATTTTTGTTACAAAAATCAACCAAAAACTCAGACATCTTTTTAGTTTCAAAACTACAATGAGGAATGGAACAAATTTGTTTAAAATAATCCATAACTTCCATTTTTTACTCCTTTACAATAATACCTGGATAGTTTATTTTTTCTATGGCTTTTAAAAGTTTATTTTCATCAACACTATCATTAGCTGTAACATAAGCTTTTTTTGATACCAATTTGGCTTTTACTTTTTCAACACCATCAACCTTTAAAAGCTCTTTTCTAACCAAAACAGTGCAAAGAGGACAATGCATAGCCTCAACCAATATAACTATATCTTTTGCAAAGATATTTACACTTAATAAAAACAGTAATAAAATTTTACTCATATAAAAATCCTAAAATTTCTGGATAAAAAAGCAATAATAAAAATAATAATAAAACAATTAAATAATTTAAAATATTTTTTTTACTATAAGTAGCAACCGAGCAAAAGCTTTTTTTACCATTTAAATATAAAAAACTCCATAAAATAAATAATAACAAAGATATTATTGTGAAAAATGCTCTATATTCTGTTAAAAAATCCAAATTTGAGAAAAAAGAAAAAGATACACCAAACACTAAAATCAACAAGGCTGGCAAGCAACACAAAGTCGCTAAAATACCAGTCCCTATTGAAAAAAATAATAGATAAAATCTTTTCAAATCAAAATCTCTTGAGATGTGTATTTGTATGAAAAATCTTTTGGCGAATAATAATCAATAACATTACCTTCAAGCTCAGCATATGGATAGCCAAAGTTATTCATAGGATACTGTTCTGGTTGTGGTTTTAAGATAAAATCGCGACCATAGTTAAAACCTATCCAACACATTTCCCAATTTCCAAATAAATAATCTCTTATTTGACCAATTCTTGCATCGTTATTGTCTAGGTTTTCTCCTAGTCTAACCTTTGTAACATCAGCAGGGTCAACAGGAATCCAGCCATAACCTTTTAAATAAAACTCTGCACGACAATGCTGTGCTCCGGTAATATCAGCAAATCCATTTTTATCAGCCTTGCCCATTTGATTTGATGTTTTAGACTGCCCTACTCTTATACCAAAAAACTCACGAGCAGGAATACCAACAGCTCTACACAATCCAACAAAAACAGAGTTTATATCGGTGCATTTACCGACTAATTTTCCTGTTTCAAGTATAGCTTTTATATCTCCACGACCACAACCTATGACACTATTATCTCTTTGCATTGTATTTGCGACCCATGTATATATAGCTTTTGCTTTTTCTAAGTCGCCTTTTATGTTACCAACTATCTGTTTTGCTTTTTCAAATACAACACCATCTACTGGAATTTGTGTGGTTGGTTTTAAAAATTTTTCAATCTCAGGAGGCAACTTTTCATTTTCATTAAAATTAACCTTAGAAAAATCAGTATTTCTCTCCTGTGTTTGAACACTAAAACTAATATCTAGATTAAAGTTTTTATCTTTATCATCAAATTTAGCATATAGTGTTGGAATTTCAAAATCAGACATATAATAATCTTTTGAATTTGTATTTATATCATATAAACTAGTAATTTGTTGATAATCCGTATTTGTAACAAGCGGAACCCAAAGCCTTTGATCTATAGACTTCTCTTTTATAAAATGTTTTAAATTTATATTAAAAGTTCTATTTTGTTTTGATTTTATATCGCTTTTTGCTGTAGCAACACTTGAAATAGCGCAAGTAGCACCTAATATACTGCCGAATTTAAAAAAATCACGTCTTTTCATTGACATTTGCCTTAAATAATACATTAGCTAAAACTTAGCTCTAAAATAGCGCTCATTGTATATTAAAAAATATAAATTTTAGCTTTTTATGATAAAATTAGTGCCATGAAAAGCGTGATATTATTTACATTTATGATTTTATTTTTTAATGGTTGTGTGTTCTTTAATGCAAGAGGAGTTTCTACCAATTATTATAATGATTGCAAAGAGTATTATGATGCAACAGGAACATATAAAAAAGAGTGTCCGCACAATATAATAGATTGGTAAAAATGGATTTAGAAAAGATAAGAAATTTAAAACAAAAAGAGCTATTTTCGGAAAGAAACTCAGATATTTTAAAACAAATAGATATTTTGGATTTTCAATGCCTATGTGAGTTTGCAGATAGAGTAAAAATAAAATTTGATGACTCAAAAGATAAAGATATAATTGAAAAAATAGCAAAAGCGTTAAAACCCTGGAGAAAAGGTCCTTTTGAAATAAATAATTTATTTATAGATACAGAATGGCAAAGTTTTATTAAATTTAATATTTTAAAACCGCACCTTAATCTAAAAGATAAGATAGTTGCCGATGTTGGTTGCAATAATGGCTATTATATGTTTAGAATGCTTGATTTTAAACCTAAAAAAATAGTTGGTTTTGACCCAAGCATACACACAGCAATGCAATTTAAATTTCTTAATAAACTAATAAAAAGCGATATTATAAACTATGAACTTTTGGGTGTTGAGCATTTGCCATATTTTGAGCATAAGTTTGATACTATATTTTGTCTTGGAGTTATATACCACAGAAGCGATCCAATAAAAATGCTAAAAGAACTTAAACAATCACTTAATAAAAATGGAGAGGTATTTTTAGACACTATGTATATAGACATACAAGGTGATTTTGTATTATCACCTAAAACAACATACTCAAAAATACCAAACATTTACTTTATTCCAAGCTTACAAGTTTTACAAAACTGGTGCGAAAGAGCTAAATTTAAAGATTTTGAAATTTTAGCAACAAAAGAAACAGACACCAACGAACAAAGAAAAACAGAGTGGATAAATGGAGAGAGTTTAGAAAATTTCTTAGATCCAAATGACAACTCAAAAACTATAGAGGGTTACCCAGCCCCAAAAAGAGTATATATTAAAATTAAAATTTAAAAGGTAATACAATGTCTGATGAAAATATATTTGAAAATAACTCAGATGGAATTATACTCCCTGAAGAAGAAAACCCATTTAGAAATGAGTTAAAAACATCAAGCGCAATAAAACTAAATCTCTCAGGAGTTGTTACAGAATTAAAAAAAAGCTATGCAAAAACAAAGCTTTTTACAATAGAAGAAATGGTTAGTGATAATGAAGGCTTAATACACAGCGGTTTTGTTTTTTCAGCAGCAAACTATGCAGCATTAACTTCCATAAATGAAGAATATTGTGTAAGCATAAGTGCTAGAATAAATTTCTTTGGTCCAGTAAGACTTGGCGATATAGTTGAGTTTGAAGCTCAGGCATATTTTGATGAATCAAGAAAAAGAGATGTAAGAGTAACTGGAAAAGTAAGAGAAATTAAGGTATTTGAAGGAACATTTCAAGCAGTTGTTTTAGAAGAGCATGTATTTTTAGCACAACAAAAAAATATACAAAAAGAAGCAGCTATAAGAAGAGCAAAGGAAAAAGAACAAGAAAAGGAACAAGAAAAAGAAAAAAATTAATTATTTTTTTCTTATCTTTGCGACATAAACCAAACTTATAATCAAAACAACGCTAAAAAGTGCAAAACTAACTATATACATATACTCTTTTGATGGATTTGAGCCAAAAAAATATCCCAACATCAAAAGAATAAATACCCAAATTCCAGCACCTAGTGTTGTATATAGTGAAAATTTAAATATATTCATTTTAGCAAAACCGGCAGGCAAACTAATGTATTGTCTAATGCCAGGAAGCAATCTTGAATTAAAAGTAGAAATTTCTCCGTGTTTATTAAAAAAATCTTGAAATTTATCTAATTTATTTTGGCTTAAACCAATATAGCCAGCATACTTATAAATCAATCTTCTTCCAAAAAAATAGCATAAATAATAGTTAAATAATGCCCCGAGCAACGAACCAGTAGTTCCTACCAAAAAAGAAGCGCAAAAATTAATCTCATTTTTACTAGCTAAATATCCAGCTGGTATCATAACAATTTCACTAGGAAACGGAAAAAATAAACTTTCCAGAAACATAAGAAAAAATATACCAAAATAACCCCAATCCCTTACTTGATTTACTATAAAATTTACAATATCAATAAACAAAATTAAATCCTAATTAAAACTTCATAAATAATAGAAACAGCAAATATCATAAAAATCAAAGCACAAAATGTATCTATAATCTTATGCTTTCTAAAAAACATATCCCTAAAACTATGTTTTGAAAATAATTTGGCAAGTACTATAAAAAATAAAGTAGTTTCAAAACTTATAATTAAAAAGACTATAATTAAACTTGTGCTGGATTTAAAATTATCCATAAAAGAAGAAAAAATACTAGAAAAATACAAAATAACTTTTGGATTTGTTATATTTGTAAAAAATCCTTTTTTGTAAAAATAAAATAGACTATAATGATTTGATAAATTTTGTGATATAAAATCAATTTTAACCATCATTGATTTTAAAATAGAAAAAGATATAAAAAAAAGATAAAAAGCACCACAAATCATAATTAATATCTGAAAAAATGGGTAGATATCAAAAATCGTTTTTAGACCAACTAAACTTAAAATACTCCATAAAATAGCACCTGTCCCAACACCTAAAGAGACAAATAAGCTTTGTTTGTAACCATGAGCTAAAGCAGTTCTTGTAACAATAAAAAAATCAGGACCAGGCATAAGTAAAGCCATAAAATGAACTATAATCAAAGTAATAAATGGATAAATAATCATAATTGCCTTAGGATAATATATTTAGGTGGATGAAACTCATCACACCTAATAAAAAATTAAAAAACTGGTAAAACAGCACCTTGATATTTTTCTATGATAAATTTCTTAACATCTTCTGATGTTACAGCATCGTTAAGAGCCTTTATCTTTTTATCATTTTCATGACCCTCTTTTACAACTATATAGTTTACATAAGGGCTATCTTTATCTTCAAGCAAAATAGAATCTTTTAGTGGATTTAAATTTGCACTTAGTGCATAGTTTGTGTTTATAGCCGCCAAAGTAATATCATCTAAAGAGCGAGGAATTTGAGCAGCTTCTATCTCAACAAAATTTAAATTTTTAGGATTTTCTGTTATATCTATCAAGGTCTTTAAAGGCTCATCATTTAGCTTTATAAGCCCCGCTTTTGCTAAGATATTAAGAGCGCGATCTTCATTTGTTGGATCATTTGGTATAGCAACACTATCTCCATCTTTTAGCTCATCAAGACTTTTTACTTTTTTAGAATAAATTCCAAGTGGCTCTATATGAACAGCTACAGTTGTAACAAGATGAGTGCCTTTATTTTTATTAAACTCTGTTAGATAAGGTGTGTGCTGAAAATAATTAGCATCCAAATCCTCATCTTCAAGAGCCAAATTTGGCAAACTATAATCAAAGAATTCTTTTATTTCTAAATCATAACCAGATTTTTTTAAAACAGGTTTTACAGCTTCTAAAATTTCAGCATGAGGAACAGAAGTAGCTCCGATTATTATTTTTTCATCAGCATTAGCAAACAAAGATAAGCCTAAAGCAACCAAAGAAGATATAAGTATTTTTTTCATTTTTTATCCTTTTTTATATATTTATATAAACCAAACACATAAAAAGGATGAAGAGTCATATGTATATAATATAACAGAATTTCTTTTTAAGTGTTTAGCAAAACGACTAAGCACTTAAAAAGAAATTCGCACCTAGTCTTAGTCTATCGACACCTCAATCTTAAAGCCATACATTTCGCACATATCTGTTTTCATGTCTTAACCTTTCTTTTAATAAAATAATCTTTTAATTTTAAGAAAAAAATATTTAAAAAAAGATAAAAGTAGTAATATATTACTACTTTTTTGTAATTTTATATAAAAAATCTCCTATGATTTGAAAGATATGAACCATTATCACGAGAATAACAACAGTATAAAGCATAATATCTGGTCTAAATCTTTGATAACCATAGTTTATAGCAACAGCACCAAGACCACCACCTCCAACAGCACCAGCCATAGCAGAAAAACCTATATTTACTATAAGTGTTAGTGTCAAAGCTGAGATTATACTAGGCAGTGATTCAACTAGCATTATTCTAAAAATTATTTGAAATTTTGAGGCACCAAAACTCTTTGCCGCCTCTATAATGCCGTTATCAACCTCTTTAAAGGCACTTTCAATAAGTCTAGCAACAAATGGAGCTGCTCCTATTGTAAGTGGAACTATGGTTGCAGTAGTCCCTATACTAGTGCCTACTATCATTCTAGTTATAGGTATCAAGACTATTATTAAAATAATAAAAGGAAAACTTCTTAGTGTATTTATCATAGCATCTAAGATAAAATACAATTTAGGATTTGGTTTTAAGCCATCTTTGCTTGATATTATAAGTAATACAGCCGGAATCAATCCTATTGCAAATGCAAGTATAGTTGAAACAAGACTCATATAAAGTGTTTCATTTATAGCTGGGAGTAAAATTTTAACAAATATATCAGGAAATTTTGAAAAATCTATACCAAACATTAAGCTACCTCCCATAAAACACCACTTTTTGATATATAATTAATAACTTGGTCTTTATCGCTTTCTTTTATATTAACAACCAAGCTACCAAGAACATTTTCATTTAGCTTTTCAAGCTTTCCCCAAACTATATTAAAATCAATATCAAGAGTTCTTGCCATATTTGTAATCAAACTACTTTGAGCAACCTCTTTTGGAAAAAACAATCTTATATTTACACCACTTTCTGGAAGTATCTCCTCTTCACCTAAAAACTCTTTCATTTTAGCATCAGGTTTTAAGAAAAGCTCTTCTATAAGACCTGAGCCGATGATTTTTCCGTGTTCAAGCAATATAGCTCTACTAGCTATGCTTTTCACAACTTCCATTTCGTGAGTAACCAAAACAATGCTTATGCCTAGCTCTAAATTTATCTTTTTTAAAAGCTCCAAAATGGATTTTGTTGTATTTGGATCAAGTGCTGATGTAGCCTCATCACTAAGCAAAACCTTTGGATTTAAAGCCAAAGCCCTAGCTATAGCAACACGCTGTTTTTGACCACCGCTTAAAGAATTTGGAAAAGCATCTTTTTTGCTTTCAAGCCCAACAAGGCTTAAAAGTTCATTTACTCTTGAGTTTATATAATCATCCTTATATCCCCAAAATCTAAGCGGAGTTGCAACATTTTCAAAAACATTTTTACGGCTCATCAAAGCAAAATGTTGGAATATCATACCAACATCTTTTCTAAAATGTCTAAGTTCTTCTTGATTTAATTGCTTAATCTCTTTATCAAAAACTTTTAAACTTCCATCAGCATACTCTTCAAGACCATTAATACAACGTAAAAGAGTTGATTTACCAGCCCCACTATGACCTACTATCGCAAAAATTTCACCTTTTTTGACATCAAAAGAGATATCATCTATAATCAAAGTCTTACCATAATATTTTTTTAAATTATTGATTTTTATCAATTCACTAACCTTGTAAATTTTTTAATTCTTCTTCTATTTTGTTAAATTTGTCTGTTGCGCTTTGCAATGCATCTTTATTTGTTTTTACAACATTTTCAGGTGCACTTGCTATAAATTTCTCATTATTTAACATATTTGATAGTTTTATTATCTCTTTTTCAAGCTTATTTTTTTGTTGATTTAATCTATTTATCATAGCACTCATATCAATACCAACAAGAGGAACAAAACACTCTAAATTTTCACTAACATCTCTTACTGATTTTTCTTGGTTATCACTGCAAAATAAAACTTCTTCTGATTTTGCCAATAATTTAATATAATTTACATAATCACTTATATCATCACTATTTTTATTAAGTTTTATATATGATTTTGCCACCTTTGAATTTCCAAGTTCGACACTAGCTTTTGCACGGCGAATGCTTATTATAGCTTCTATAATAAGTCCAAATTTTCTCTCTATTTCAAAATCACGCTCAATATTATTTGGATATGGCTCAACCATAATAGATTTTGATTCTTTTAGGCTTGTAGCACTTAATTCGTGAAATAAATATTCACTAATAAAAGGCATAAATGGACTAAGAGTCTTTAAAGCCTCTTTAAATATAGCTCCCAATTCACCAATACTACTCTTATCGGCTTTACTAAGCTCTATACCCCAGTCGCAGAACTCATCCCATAAAAACTTATAAAGAGCATTTGCAGCATCATTAAATCTATAAGACTCTAAATTTTCTCTAACATCTTTAACACACTCATTAAACCTACTTAGCATAAACTTACCAAGCTGTGTTTTTATTGTTATATCGCTTAAATTTTCAAATTTAGACTCATTTAGTAAAAGATATTTACTTGCATTATATAATTTATTTGTGAAGTTTCTAACTAATATCATTTTTTCTTCACTCATTCTTATATCTCTACCTTGAACAGCTAAAAGTGTAAGAGTAAAACGAAGTATATCGGCACTATACTCATCTATTTTATCAATAGGGTCTATAACATTACCACTACTTTTACTCATCTTTTTACCATCTTTATCTTTAACCAAAGCATGTAAATATACATCTTTAAATGGAAGTTCGCTAACTGCATTTTCGCTTTGAAACATCATTCTAGCAACCCAGAAAAAGAGTATATCAAATCCGGTAATAAGCATGGTATTTGGATAAAATTCCTTGATATCATTCTCAAACCATTTTATGTTTTTTAACTCATCATCATTACCCCAACCAAGAGTAGATATAGGCCAAAGTCCGCTTGAAAACCAAGTGTCTAAAACGTCAGGGTCTTGATGGAAATTTTTACTTCCACATTTAGTGCATTTTTCAGGATGTTCTTCTTCGCTAGCCCACTCATGAGAACAATCATCACAATAAAAAACCGGTATCTGATGACCCCACCATAACTGACGAGATATGCACCAATCTTTAAGCTCTCTCATCCAAGCATTAAAACTATTTATCCAATGAGATGGATAAAAATCAACACCACCATCATTAACTTTTTTAATAGCCTCATCAGCTATCTCTTTTTTTACAAACCACTGCTTTGATATATATGGTTCTACAACATTTTTACAACGATAACAATACCCTACTTGATTTTCATAATCCTCTATCTTTTCAACATATCCAAGTTTATCAAGTTCTGCAACAATAACATCTCTAGCTTCAAGTCTTTCAAGTCCAGCGAATTTATCACAATATTCATTTAAAATACCGTTTTCATCAAAAACAGTGATAAACTCTAAATTATGTCTTTTACCAACTTCGTAGTCATTTACATCGTGAGCTGGTGTAACCTTAACTAAACCGGTTCCAAACTCAACATCAACATGCTCATCTGCTATGATTTTTACCTCACGATTTATTATAGGAAGTATGACACTTTTACCTATAAGGTGTTTGTATCTATCATCGTTTGGATTTACCATAACAGCCGTATCTCCAAAGTATGTCTCAGGACGAGTAGTAGCAACAACTATGTATTTATCACTATCTTTTAGATAGTATCTTATGTGATACAATTTTCCTTTATTTTCTTTATGTTCAACCTCAACATCACTTAAAGCACCATCGTGAGTACACCAATTTACCATATAGTTATCTCTAACTATAAGACCTTTTTCGTATAAATTTACAAAGGCTTTTTTTACAGCTTTTTTAAGCCCTTCATCCATAGTAAAACGTTCTCTACTCCAAGCTGGAGTTATACCAAGACGACGCATTTGATATACTATGGTTCCACCACTTTTTTCTTTCCATTCCCAAACTTTTTTCACAAATTCATCACGACCAAGATCTTCTTTTTTTATACCTTGTGCTAAAAGTTGTTTTTCTACAACATTTTGAGTTGCTATACCAGCATGATCAAGTCCTGGTTGCCATAAAGTCTTATAGCCATCCATCCTTTTATATCTTGTCATAATATCTTGTAAAGTAAATGTCAAAGCATGTCCTATATGTAAAACACCTGTAACATTAGGAGGTGGCATCATAATACAAAAAGTTTTATCCTTTTGTTGAATCTCTTTATTTCCATCAATTTCAAAATATCCACGCTCTTCGCATATTTTGTAAAATTCTTCCTCAACATCTTTTGGGTTATAAAAATCAGCCAATTTAGTTCCTTTTTTATCAATTTTATATATTAATTATATTTAGTGAGATTATCCTATTATCTCTTTTACTTTTTTACCGATATCCGCTGGATTTGCGATCACATAAGCACCAGCTTCAATTAAAGCTTTCATTTTAGCATCAGCACTTGCATTACTTGAGTTTATGATAGCTCCAGCATGTCCCATTTTTCTACCCTTTGGCGCACTAGCTCCAGCTATAAAAGCAACTACTGGTTTTGTAATCTTTGTTTTTATAATCTCACTAGCTTTTATCTCAAGCTCCCCACCTATCTCACCTATCATAACAATAGCTAGAGTATCTTCATCTTTTTCAAACTCCAACAATAACTCATCATAGCTAGTTCCTATAACAGCATCTCCGCCAATACCAACAGCACTTGATATACCATACCCTTGAGCTAAAATTTGATTTGCCGCCTCGTATGTTAAAGTTCCTGATTTTGAAATTATGCCTATATTTTTATTAGATTTTTTAAAAATTTCAGATGGCATTATACCAAGCTTACACTCATCAGCACTAATTATACCAGGGCAGTTAGGGCCTATTATAAGCATATTGTATTTTTTAGCTATCTCTTTTACTTTCAGCATATCAAAAATAGGAATATGTTCAGTAATTACAACACATAGTTTTATGCCAGCTAATGCAGCTTCTAATATAGCATCTTTTGTAAAAGCAGCTGGAACAAAAATCATACTTGTATCAGCACCAGTCATACAAACAGCCTCTTTTACACTATTAAATATATCAATACCAAGATGCTTTGTGCCACCCTTAAATGGAGTAACACCAGCTACAATATTTGTTCCATATTCTAAACATTTTTGAGTATGAAAACTACCTTGTTTACCAGTTATACCTTGAACTACAACTTTTGTATTTTTATCAACAAGTATACTCATATATCACCCTTTTTTGCTATCTCAACAGCCATTTTAGCACCATCATAAAGATTTGAACTAGCATAAATTCCACTAAGCCCTGATTGCTTTAAAATTTCTATAGCCTCTTTTGAGTTTGTTCCATCAAGCCTTATAACAACAGGAACATTAAGTGCCAAATGCTTACATGCCTCACAAATTCCATGTGCAATAATATCACAACGAACTATTCCTCCAAAGATATTAACAAATATAACTTTTACATTTTTATCTCTTAGTATGAGTTCAAATGCTTTTGAAACACCATCTTCATTTGCGCTTCCACCAACATCTAAGAAATTTGCGGCACTTCCTCCAAGGTCTTTTATGATATCCATAGTAGCCATAGCTAAACCAGCTCCATTTACAACACAGCCAACATTTCCATCTAACTTAATATAACTCAAATTTAAAGCTTTTGCCTGATTTTCATTCTCATTTGTCTGAGTCAAATCATCTAATTCAGCTATATCTTTATGCCTAAACAATGCACTATCATCAAAGCTAAGTTTTGCATCAAGAGCATAAAGCTCATCATCATCACTTATAACAAGTGGATTTATCTCCACTAAAATAGCCTCTTTTTGTATATAAATTTCATACAAAGATTTTAATAATTTTCCAAATTTTATACCGAGGTCTTTATTAAATCCCAAAAATTGTAAAAATTCCTGAATATGAAATCCGCATAAACCAGTCTGAAAATCAATACCTAATCTTTTAATAAGCTCAGGATTAGTTTTTGCTGTTTCTTCTATACTAACACCACCATCTTTTGAGACTATCAAGCTTATATTTTCATTTATTCTATCAAATGTAAAGCACAAATAAAACTCTTTTTTAAACTTAAGAGCTTTTTCTATATAAACCTTGTTTACTAAAATTCCATCTTTTGGAGTTTGTGGGGTTACTAGGTAGCTACCAAGCATTTCACTTGCAAATTTATTTGCTTCAATTTTGCTTTTAGCTATCTTAACACCGCCGCCAATAGCTCTTCCACCAGCATGTATTTGAGACTTGATAGCAAATGTGTCTCCGCCAAGTTCATCCAAGACATTATCTATATCATCTTTATTATTTACAACAATGCCTTGCATAACATTGACACCGAAATCTTTTAAAATCTTTTTTGATTGATACTCGTGTATATTCATATTAGGTTTTCTTTCAAAAATTTAATATTATTTGTTATTTTTTCTTCACTTATTTTTAATTTTTCTTTTTCATCATCATCTAGTTCTAATGGTAAAATTTCACAAACACCATCTTTTGACAATCTAACAAGACGACCACAAGCAAGCTCTTTGCTTAAAATAACACTTGTACTTAAAACCTCATCTTTATTGTCTTTTATAGCTAGACACATTTTTACTACGCCTGCTGCTGGTGCATAAAAGGCTGATGTTTTAAGCAATTTTACTATTTTTGCTCCACCACCTTTTGTTTCAAGCTCTATTTTATCAAATTCATCCTTATTTAATTTTGTATTCAAACTAGATTTTAAAACTATCATCTCATCACTATGAACACCGACCACCTTTGCTTTTATTTCATTAGCTTTGATATTTTTTAGGTTTGATATCTCATAAATAAGTCTTGCACTATCAAGCTCCCCAGCCATACCTATAATTTTTCTTTTATCAAAACCACTATAATTATAAGCAACCCAAACCATCACATCTAGCGGATTTGTTACAACTATAATGACTGAGTTTGGTGCATATCTTTTTATATTTTCACTTGCTGTTTTTACAACTTCTGCATTCTTAATAAGCAAATCTTCCCTGCTTTGACCATCTTTTCTAGGACTTCCAGCTGTTATCACAACTATATCAGAATCCTTTAAAAGGCTATAATCATCACCACCATAAACAGCACAATCATTACCAAATACACAATTTGATTGATATATATCCATAGCTTTTGCTTTTGCAACATCAGCAAAAATATCTATCAATACAAGTTCTTTGCATACATTTTTTAAGCTTAATGCATAAGCAACACTTGCACCAACATTTCCAGCACCAATAACACTTATCTTCATATTTTCAACCTATTATTTCATTTAAAGTTTTACTAGGTCGCATAATCAAATCAGCCACCTTATCATCAATATAATACCAACCACCAAAATCTTGTTTTTTACCTTGAACTTCATTTAACTCGCTAATGATTTTTTCTTCATTATTTTTTAATTCATTTGCTAATTGAGTGTATTTTTCTTTTAAATCGCTATTTGATAAAGCATTAGCCCAATACAAAGCAAGATAAAAATGGCTAGCCCTAGTATCATTTTCACCAACTTTAAGTTTTGGTGAAGCATTGTTGTTTAGATACTCACTTATTGCTTTATCTAATGTTTTTGCCAAAATCTCCGCATTTTTATTATCTTTTGATTTTGCCAAAAATTCCAAAGAAGCATTAAGTGCTAAAAACTCACCCAAACTATCCCAAATAAAGTGATTATCGTTTATAAGCTCTTTTACAAGCATAGGTGCAGTTCCACCTGCTCCGGTCTCAAAAAGTCCACCTTTACTTAGCAAAGGAACGATAGATAGCATTTTAGAACTTGTTCCTAACTCAAAAATAGGAAAAAGGTCTGTCAAGTAATCCCTTAAAACATTACCGGTAACACTAATACAATCTTTTTTATCTCTTATAATTTCAAGTGTTTTTAAGCAAGCCATAGCTGGATTTAAGATAACAAAATCTTCATCTTTAAATCCGTTTGCTAAAATCTCTTCTTTTAAAATTTGTATCAAGTTTAAATCACTTGCCCTATTTTCATCAAGCCAAAAAATCATATCTTTTTTGCTATTTTTTCTCTCATCAAAAGCTAAAGATATCCAATTTTTAATAGCTTCATTTTTAGTCAAACACATTCTAAAAATATCGCCTTTTTTAACTTTAAAATCCAATACACTATCATTATCAAAGTAAATTATAAACTCTCCATCACTAGAAGCTACAAAACTCTTATCGTGACTACCATACTCCTGTGCTTTTTTAGCCATAAGTCCTATATTTGAAACACTTCCAATACTTGTAACATCAAGCTTTCCATTTTGCTTAAAATCACTAAGAACACTATCATAAACACCAGCATAAGTCCTATCAGGAATAACAGCCTTACACTCTCTAATGTCCCCACTTTTATCTATCATTTTTCCAGAGTTTCTAAGCATAGCTGGCATTGAAGCATCTATTATCACATCATTTGGATTGTGAAAATTCGTTATTTGATTTTTATAATCAACCATAGCAATATCAGCTTTTTCTTCAAAGCATTTATTAAACTTATCAATTATCTCATTGGCATTTTTTAGCTTATTTATCTTTTCAAAAATATCTTTTAATCCATTTTTACTATCTATTCCTGCATTTTCAAAATCTTTTTTATATTCATTAAAGATTTCTTCAAAATAAGCTTTCAAACACACACCAAACATTATAGGGTCGCTAACTTTCATCATAGAAGATTTCAGATGAAGGCTAAAAAGCAAATTCTTTTGCTTTGCATCTCTTATCTCTTCTTTATAAAAATCATACAATTTAGACACATCCATAAAACTAAAATCAACAACATCACCCTTATTAACATTTATATTATCTTTTAATACTATTTCTTCATTGTTGTTTTTAAATCTAATGCTTATTTTCAAATCTTTATTTATAATTTTTGATTTTTCATTAGAATAAAAATCTCCATCTTTCATAGATGAAATTTCTGTTTTACTATCACTACTCCATTCACCCATAAAGTGTGGATTTTTCTTTGCATACTCTTTTACAGCTAGCGAGCTATATCTTTTTGAATTACCCTGCCTTAAAACCGGATTTACAGCACTTCCTAGTATCTTAGAATATATATCAAATATCTTTTTATCATTATCGACATCGTTAGGATATTGTGGGATATCATATCCAGCATTTACAAGCTCTTTTATAGCTACATTTAACTGCGGAATAGTAGCTGATATATTTGGAAGTTTTATGATATTTGCATTTTCATCTTTTACTAAATTTTCTAAAAACTTAAGACCATCTTCTTTAAAACCAAAAGCTGACAAAATCCTACCACTAAGACTTATATCAACCACATCCAAATCAATATCAGATCTTTTTAAAAAAGATTTTACAATAGCAAGTAAAGAAAAACTAGCAATAAATGGGCTTTCATCTGTCTTTGTCCACACTATATCACTCATACAAACCTCCTAAAATATTATCAAACCTATCTACTTGATATTTTCATTATGTTCTTTTAATGTCTTTGAAAATTTATGCCTTTTATTTTTTCTATCCAAAACAAAATACAAATAATCGCTCTTGGCCGGACTTATAGCTGCCTTAATAGCATTTATAGAAACAGCACAAATTGGACTTGGTGGAAGTCCATCATTTAAATATGTATTAAACCCACTTGTATCACTTCTTATTCTTTGGGCTGTTACCTTTTCATGAGAGTATTTACCATAATTAAGAGTTCCATCCATTTGCAAACGCATATTTTTAGAAAGTCTATTGTATATCACGGACGCAACAAGTGGCATTTCATTATCATTAGCGGCCTCTTTTTGAACAATAGAAGCTATTGTTAATATCTTATGCCACTTACGTTCGTTATACTCTCCATAAATTTTATTACTCAACTCTTTATGTGTTTTTTTAGATAAATTCACAAGATAGTAAATAAGATGTTTTTCGCTCATTCCAATCGGAATACTATAAGTATCTGGGATCAAATAACCATCTTGCAATGGTGCTATAAGTTTGTATTCTTGTAATAATTTATCACTATCAAGTTTTAACTGATTTGCTATATCATTTAAAAAAACAAAATTTGTTTCTCCTGGAATAAGGGTTATTTTTGTCATAGCTGCCTTAGCCACTGTTAACTGCTTTAAAAAATCAATTCTTGAAAGCTTTGTTGTCTTCATATCTATCCAGCCTGATTGAATATGTCCCAAAAATACAACAACATACTTATCAATACTACTTAATTTAAAATTTCTACTGGCTAAATATGTTATAATTTCACTCACACCACCTTTTGGCACAAATACAACCTTACTTGTATTTATTGGTTGTGATAAATAAAAAAACACACTTAAGGCAAATATGAAAAATGTATCAAAAATCATAAAAGCTATAGAAATTTTTTTTATATTTTTTATCATTATATCTCTTTCAGTTATTTTAACTTTAAAGTTAGGTATCAAAATAGATAACTTTGAACTATACAACTTAAAATTTGAAAAATTATACATAAAATTAGATAAAAAATTAATTGTAAGAGCTGAGAATATAGGCATTCCAAAATTTAAAGATAACAATAATAGCAAAAACTCATCTGATTATCTTTTAAATTTAAGCCAAAATGCTTCACTATTAAATACTTTTTTTCAAGAAATTACTATACAAAATATAAAATATGATGATACAAGCATAAAAATAACATATAAAAATGATATTTTTTTTATAGATACACCAATTTTTTTAGCTGATTTACAAATTTCTGAAAAATTAGACAATAAAACAGAAACCATAAAAGTAAAAAATATTTTCTTTAAAGACTTTGATATTAAATTAAATGGAATTATAAGCGCTAATTTAAAAGATAAAAAATATGCTTTTGTTGGAAATATTTCATCGTATGAACTAAATGGTAAAATTGAATTTGCTCTAGTAAACAAACTCATAAAATACAAAATATATGATTTAAATGCCAATTCTTTAAAAGATTTTATTAACGCGTTAGATAATACAATAAGATTAAATTCAGAAGTAAAAAAATGGATATATGGGTATGTTATAGCAAAAAAATATAATCTAAAAGAGATAACCGGCAAGATAGATTTGGTGAAAAAAGACTTTTTTTTAAATGATCTAAAAGCTACAGCTAGTGCAAAAAATCTAACCGTAAAATTAGATAAAACACTAGATCCAATTCATATAAAAAGTGCTGATATAGTCTTAGAAAAATCAAATTTATACTTTATTCTAAATAATCCAACATATAACAATCGCTCATTAAATGGCTCTAACCTTTATATATATAACATTTTTAAACACCACAATTCATCTGGAGTTATTTTAAATTTAAAAGGAAACTCTATCTACGATAAATCTATTGGTGATATTTTAAGATTTTATAAGATAAATATACCAATAGAGCAAAAAACCGGAGATAGTAATTTAAACTTAAACTTAGATATAAATTTTGACACTCTTGAAGTAAAAACAAATGGAAAAATTACAACAGAAAATACAATAACAAACATAGCAAATACACCATTTTATGCAAAAAAAGCAATAATTAATATACTTGATAGCAATCACTTAAACATAAGTGCAAAAGATTTTGGAACAGAACTTTTTAAAAGTGATATCAATGCCTCGTTTGATTTAACAAAAAAAATAGCAGATATTAATGGTTTTTTAAAAAATTTTAATATAGAGACAAAAAATCAAAGCATTCTTAATCTGAAAAATATGGATTTTAATGCAACTCTTGATTTTAGTGAAGAATACACTATACTAAGCTTTAAAGAGTTAGAGCTATTTATGAAATTTGACAAAAACAATAATATAACTTGCTATAAACCTATAAATTTTATACCAAGTTCGCAACTACTAAAAACATTAAAAATAAAAAATGCAAGTTTTTTAAATATAAATACAATTGATTTTCAAAATTTTTATATAACCGCAAATAATGTTTTATTTGATTATCCTCTAATAAAAAAAGATGGAAGTAAATACGAAAATGATACATTTAATATATCAATAAGTGATAACAATATAACAGTAAAAAGCGAAAGTAAAAACTTGTTTTTCGTATCAGACAAATACAACACAGATGTCGAGTTAAATAATGTTGATGTTCTGCTGGAATTTAATGATCAAAATGTAGAAAACACAGAAAAAATAAGGATAAATGGTAAAAATTCAAATCTAATATTTGCCGACATAAACAGAACTTTAAAATTGCCTGAATACAAGGTATTATTAGCAGAAGATAGTCTAAGCTTTAATTCAACAAATAACGATAATCGCATTGTTTTTTCAAAAAATAAAGATGAAATTTTCCTTGAAGCTTTAAACATAAAAGGCGAATATATAAATCAATTTTTAAATAGCAAAAGCTTTGACGGAGGAAACTTTAAACTAAAAGTTATAGGAAGCACTGATGTATTTAAAGGCGAAATGAGATTTTATGACACTTATTTTAAAGATTATAAGATATATCAAAGTCTTCTTAGCTTTTTAAACTCAATACCAGCTTTACTAACATTTAAAACACCTGATTTTAACAATAAGGGTTTTTCTGCAAAATTAGGAAAAGTTATATTTGAAAGAAATAAAGATATAATAAATTTTATAGCTATAAACATAGAAGGAACAAGTGCAAATATACTAGGAAAAGGGTTTATCAATCTAAGGACAAAAGATATAAATATAGATCTTGAGATAGAAATTTTAAAAGATGCAAGCAAAACCATAGATAAAATTCCTCTTTTAAATCAAATAATTTTAGGAAAAGACAAAACACTTTCAACACTTATAAAAGTAAGAGGAAAACTTGATAATCCACAATACTCAACACAAGTTATACAAGATACAATAATGGCACCTTTTAAAATAATAAGAAATATTTTACAAGTTCCTTTTTTGATATTTGATTAAAAAAATATTTTTTTGTAAAATTAATTTATAAAACTAACCAAGGATAAAAAAATGGAAAAAATGTGGTCTGGAAGATTTAATGAATCAAGTAGCGAACTTCTTGAAAAATTTAATGCTTCTATAAATTTTGATAAAGAGCTATACCTAGAAGATATAAACGGAAGTAAAGCTCATGTCAAGATGTTAGCAAAACAAAAAATCATTACAGAAGATGAGTGCTTAAAAATCACTGATGGATTAAATCAAATTTTAAAAGAGATAATTGATGGCGACTTTATCTTTGATATAAAGGATGAAGATATCCATATGAGCATAGAAAAAAGACTAAGCCAAATAGTAGGTAGCGAGATAGGTGGCAAACTTCACACAGCAAGATCAAGAAACGATCAAGTAGCTCTTGATTTTAGACTATATTTTTTAAAAAGCACAAAAAATATAGCACACGAATTACTCAACCTAATAACAACACTAAAAGATATTTCAAGCAATAACCTACAAACTATAATGCCTGGATACACACACCTTCAACATGCTCAACCAGTTAGCTTAGCTTTTCATTTAATGGCTTATTCTTTTATGTTTATGAGAGATTTTCAAAGGCTCGAATCTAGCTTTAAAAGAAATAACTTAAGCCCGCTTGGCTCTTGCGCCTTAGCTGGAACACCGCATAACACAAATAGAGATTTTGTAGCAGAAGAACTTGGATTTGAAGGTATTACGCCAAATGCTATGGATGGTGTGAGTGATAGAGATTTTGCACTTGAGCTTTTATTTAATATAAGTGTTATTTTTACACATACTTCAAGACTTTGCGAAGAGATAATTATGTGGAGTTCTAGTGAGTTTGGTTTTATAAAAATCAGTGATAAGTTTTCAACTGGAAGCTCTATAATGCCACAGAAAAAAAACCCAGATGTAGCAGAACTAATAAGAGGAAAAACAGGAAGAGTTTATGGAAATTTAATAGCTCTTTTAACGACAATGAAAGCACTTCCATTAGCTTATAACAAAGATATGCAAGAGGATAAGGAAGGTGTATTTGATAGTGTAAACACAGCACTTTCAAGCCTTGTTATATTAAATCAAATGCTAAAAGAATCAAGCTTTAATAAAGAAAATATGAAAAAAGCTTCAATGACAGGACACCTTACCGCTACTGACTTGGCTGATTTTTTAGTTAGAGAAAAAAATATAGCATTTAGACAAGCTCATTTTATAACTGGAAAAATAGTCGCTAAAGCAGAAGAATTAGGTAAAGATATAAGTGAATTAAATAGTGATGATATTAAAAATATAAATGAAAATATAGACAATGAGGCATTAAAAGTTTTAGACCTAATATCATCAATGCAAGCTAGAAAATCAAAAGGTGGAACAAGCACTCAAAGTGTAAAAGAACAGATAGATATCCTTGAAAATTGGATAAAAAGTATAAATTTCTAATAATTTTTCAAAGGAGACAAAACTCCTTTGATTTTTTAAAATCTAAAAATATATAGGCAAACTAACACAAAAAGTCTTTGGGTTTAGACTTATTTCTATACTTCCTTTATGTGCTTGTATTATCTGTAAACAAAGACTCAATCCAAGTCCATTACCTTTGAGTTTTGTTGTTTTAAATGGCTCAAAGACTATCCTTTTATCAGCTATACTAACTCCACTATCATACATATAAAACCTATGCTCTTCATCTGTTTTTTCATACCAAATTTTAATCTCTCCACTATCATTTTCATCATCTTCAATAGCATCAATGGCATTAAAAAGAAGATTTTGAAAAACCAAAGAAAGAAGCTCTTTGTCAGCATTATAAAAGCCTTTTTGAAAATCAAGTCTTATATCTATTTCCTTTGAATAATCATAATATTTAAGTGCATCTTCGCAGTCTTTTTTTAAATCCAAAAAATTAAATGGTTGTCTATTTATATGAACGCCTTTTGTAAATAGCAATGTAGCCTTTATAATACGTTCAACCCGCCAAATAGCACTTTGCATTTCTTTTACTATAAAAGAGTTTTTATCGTCTACTCGCTTTAAAAGAGTTGAAGACAAAAGCGATATTGAGCCTATTGGATTTCTTATCTCGTGTGCTAAATGAGCGGCAACCTGACCCATTGAAGCAAGTCTTTCATTTCTTTTTTGAGATGTTATATCTATTGCTGAAATTATCTTTTTATCATCTTTATTTGAAATTTTTACGAGATAAAATTTAGCCTCAAATTCTATCTCATACTCGGCTTCATTCAAATCAAGCTGATTAAAAAGCTTGTTATTTTTACTAGCTTGAGCATTTTGTAAAAACAGAGTTTCATCGCTATTTAATATCCAAATAGCGGTAGGCAAAACATCCACAACATCTTTAATAATCTTTTGTAAATTCTCATAACTAGCATATAAGTTCTTATACTCTTGCTCTATCATATAAGTTTGTTCTATTAAATTTTTAAGACCAACTTCTAAATTATCATTCATATAAAATCTCCGATATATCATCTAAATCAATAAGCAAAAGTTTATCATTTTTCATATTTAAAAGCTCTGTGCTAAAACCACTTTTTGAAAACAAAACAATATTATTTGGTTTTAAATCAAGCCTATCACACTTATTTAAAAGTATATTTAATACATTTTTACAAACTTTTTTATTTTTATATTTAGCTTCTCCAACTATTTTATTTTTATTTGAGTTTACTAAGATATCTATCTCCAAATCTTTATTCCAAAAACTACTTACAACTTCATCTTTTAAATCAAATTTATATCTCAAATAATCACAACATATAAGCTCAAATCCCAAAGATGCATACTCATCAAAATGAGATTTTATATATTCAAGCACTCCATCCACATTGCCTTGTTTTAGTTGCTTTAATCTTGGTTCTATAAACCTAAACCAAAACCTATAAAAATGAGTGCTAAAATGTATTTTATCTTGAATTTTATACCTTCTATCACATTTTTTAAGTTTTTGATTTTTATATAGTTTTATTATTGGCTGTTCTCTACTTTTTTCTATATATAGTATATTTTTATTAAATAAATTTTCATAGGTTTTTATAGCCAAACTTCTTGGCATCATCTTATAAATTTTAAGCCATTTTCTATCATTTTTTGCAAAATTTCTTAAAGCATATCTCTCTTCAATAGACAAATCATCAAATTCTTTTGATACATTGTCTATATTTTTTATGATTTCGTTATCTATTGCTTCAAAAATATCATAGTAAGATTTTTGTGTTTTTAACCCATCAAATACAAGATAAAATTTAATAAGTTCATCAATATCAAGATGTTTATTTGTTTGGAAGAAATTTTTAAGAGATTTTATATAAAACCTCCATTTAAAAACTCAAGAGCAAGGGTTTTTACACCCTTGCATTGATTATCAAGTCCTAAACTCACCAAGTTTAGCATTTAATGTATCTGTCATCTTATTTAGATGTTCGGCTGCTGCTGCTATTTCTTCAACACTTCTTGCATTTTCAGTTGATATATGGTTTATATTATCCATACCACTTGCTATACCATCTATGTTTTTACCTGTTAGTATATAATCTTCTACAGTTTTATCAGATAGTTTTATAGCATCTCCTATAGCAGAACTCATTACTTTTATAGTATCTTCTACATTAGCAGCAACCTTTGTAAGTTCTCCTATTTGTTTAGAGTTTTCATTCATTTGAGTGCTTGATTCTGTTATAGCTTGAACTATTACGTTTATAGTAGCATTTATCTCTGTTAAGCTCTTTTGTGTTCTTTCAGCTAGCTGTCTTACTTCATCAGCAACAACAGCAAATCCTCTACCATGTTCTCCTGCTCTTGCTGCTTCAATAGCTGCATTAAGTGCAAGTAGATTTGTTTGATCAGCTATATCATTAATTACTACAAGAACTGATTTAACTTGTTCGGCATCTTTACTTAGTTGATCTATCTTATTTGCCATATCATATTCTGTTTGAGCTGTTTGAGTTATCTCTGAAGCAAGTTCTGTTATAGCTTTATTTGCTTCATGTATGTATTCGGTTGCTTTTTGTAAATCATCTTTACCTTTTTGAGCTATTTCAACTGATGATTTCATGTTTTCTTGTATATCTGAGCAATTTTTAGATGTATCTGTAATAATAGCTGTTGAGTCTTCTACTCTTTTACCTGTTTGAAGTGATGTAGAGCTTAATTCATTTGCTATAGATGAGTTTTCACTAGATAGATGTTTGGCATCATTTATAAGCACTCTTACTTTTTCTATAAAGTTATTTATAGCATCACTAGCCATTGCTATCTCATCTTTACCTACTACTTCAAGTTTTCTTGTTAAGTCTCCATCTCCACTTGATAGGTTTCTTGCTCTGTTTATTAGTTCGTTAAGTGGTTTGGTGATTGAAAACTTAGTATAAACAAGAGCTAAAACAATCATTATTATAGATACAACAGCAGCAGAAGTTATAAACTCGAGCAATTGTATATTTGATTTTGATTCCATGTCTGAGATTATTTCATTTGTATTTTTATACATAGGCTCAAGATTAGTTGCTATATTAAATATATAACTTTTACCTTCTATGGTTAACTTTTTAGAAAATCCAATCTTTCTGACTCCATTCCATTTATAGAACAAAAACCTATCTCTATTATCAGCTATTTTAATTAATTCTTGATAAATTTTAGTACCGTCTTGAGATGTTAAATCCCATTTATTGGTTCCAATCCAATCCTTATGTACAGGATGCATAAAGACCTTACCCTTGTCGTCAAATACAAAAACATATCCATCATCACCAAATCTTATATTTTCTATAAACTCCAAAATATCTTTAGTGGCTTCTCCTGGCTTTTCACCAAACTCTTCATACTCTTTGTTGATATCTTTAACAAAACCAACATATATATCCATATTTTCTTGCAAGCTTATCTTTTTTTCCTTGATAATTTCTTCTCTAAGCTTAGCTTTTGAGTATTCAATATTATCAGAATTCATATCGTTTGCCAAATAAGCAAGCACTGCTAACAATAGCACCAATGATGATACTATCATTGTAAAAATTTTGGTAGAAATTTTCATTTCACAATCCTTTTCATTAATTGTTTGTTGTAGATTTTTAATCTAATTTACCAATTATACCAAAAATTTAATTATATATTATCAAAAATAATATGTAATTAATATTATAAATTATTAGACAACAAAAATATACTATGTTTTAAATACTTTTATTATAATTTATATATTATTTTTTAGGTATAATTTTACAAACAAAAGAATATTCGGGAAATAAAAATTTGGTAAATTTAGAACATATAAGAAAAAATATTATACTAAAAGATGAAATTTATTATTTTGACTACACAGCATCAGGGCTTGCATACAAAAACATAGAAGATGAAATTTCAAATATTTTACTTACATATGCAAATACTCATTCAGATAGCTCATTAAACGCTATAATCACTCAAACATTATACGAAAAATCAAGAAGTGAGTTAAAAAAATCATTACAATTAGATAATAGCTTTTATCTACTTCCTTGCGGTTTTGGCTCAACCTCGGCTATAAAGAAATTTCAAGAGTTATTAGGTCTTTATATCCCTCCAAAAACAAAGGCTAGATACAATATAAAACAACCAAGCAACACACCACTTGTGATAGTAGGTCCATACGAACACCACTCAAACGAGGTTAGTTTTAGAGAAGCACTTTGCGATATAGCAAGAGTAAGACTAAATGAAAAAGGCGAAATAGACCTAATACACCTAGAACAAATTCTAAAGCTTAATCAAAAACGTGAGATAATAGCCTCTTTTAGTGTATGTTCAAATGTAACAGGAATAATAACTGATTATAAAAAAATATACAATCTTGTTAAAAAATATAATGGCATAGTTGCACTTGATGCGGCTAGTTTCAGTGCTTACAAAAATGTTGATTGCAACTATTTCGATGCACTATTTTTATCCCCACATAAACTACTTGGCGGAGTTGGAAGCTGTGGCTTACTTGCAATAAAAAAAGAATTATGCGACCTAGATGAGCCAACATTTGCAGGCGGAGGGACTGTTAGTTATGTAAGTAGGACAAGTCATATGTATGATAAAAATATAGAACAACTAGAACAAGCTGGAACACCACCAATACTTGAACTAATAAGAGCAAATTTAGCATACAAGCTAAGAGATGAGATAGGTAAAGCTATATGTGAGAATGAAAATGAACTTTGCGAGTATTTTGAAAAAAGAATACAAGAGATAGAAAACTTACAACTATACACACCATTAAATTTAAAAAAACTTCCAATTTTTTCTTTCAATATAAAAGGAATATCGCCTTATGATTTAGCAGCTATTTTAAGTAAAGATTTTGGAATACAAACAAGGGCTGGTTGTGCATGTGCTGGACCTTATGGACACGAATTATTAAAAATGAAAGATAATCAAAAACTAGAAGAAAAGCCCGGTTGGCTTAGAGTTAGTTTACATTATACACATACTTTTGATGATATAGATTATTTTATAGATTCTTTGCAAAAAAGTATCAAAAAATACCACACAACTTGGGCTGAAGAAATTTCAATGCAATCGCTATTTTAGACAATGCTTTTAACAAAATCAAGCCTGTTTAAAAGTCTATTAACTTTATCTAGGTTTTGAATTTCTTCTTTTGAATAAAAATATCTAACGAGATTATTTGATTTTGAAGCTAAATTTAAATTACTAACCATATTTAAAGTTCCATTTATGCCATCTATAAATTTAATATGATTAGGTAAAATATCTTTCAAAATATCTTTAAAGTAATTAAAATGAGTGCAACCTAAAACCAAAGAAGAATAGTCATTTAAGTTTAAATTTTTAAAAGATTTTTGTAAATATAATTTTACATTATCGGTTGTAAATTCTTCATTCTCAGCAAAACTAACAAGTTTGGGTAAAGCCAAGGCATCAACAAAATCACTAGCATTTAATTTATCTATAAGTTTTTTTAATTTAATGCCATTTATTGTAGCTGGTGTTGCTATAAGAAGTGTTTTTTGATCTTTAAAAGTATTCAATGCTAATTTTACAGCTGGCTCCATACCTATTATAGGCAAGCTAAATTTATCTCTTAATGCTACTATTGAAGCACTTGTAGCTGTATTGCAAGCAACAACTATAGCATCAACACCCAAATCAACCAAAAACTCACAAGCATTTATGCTTAAATCGGTTATTTCTTTGACGCTTTTTGTTCCATAAGGGACATTTTTGCTATCAGCAAAATAAAAAAACTCATAGCCATCAAATCTAACCATAGCCTCATTTAAAACACTTAAACCACCAAAACCAGAATCAAAAAAACCTATTTTCATTTTTTACCTTTTAAAAAAGCAAAATTATATAAAACAAAAGCTATAATTTTACATAAATTTAATAGGAAATTTTAGTGAAATACAAACTAGACAATAAAGAAAATTTTGAATTATCTTTACTTTTTTGGTTAACAAGGTATGTAAAATACAAACTAAGCTCACTTTCAAACAAAGAGCTAAGAGAGCCAAAAATGCTAGCTTCTGTTAATTATAATCTAAACAAAGAGATAAACAATATAGAAAAGTTAGATGGCTTGGTTAAGATGGCTAGAAATGCCGGCTTAACTGGTATAAACACATATTTTAATCCGCTTAAAAAACTTTATGAAACCTTATGTTTTTATGGACTTGAAAGTCTAAAACAGATAGATGAAGAGCTTTTGAGTGAAACCTTAGCTAGTATTACCGGTGGATTAAGCGATGCTAGTAAAAAAAATTATAGAATAAGTGTGATTAATTTTTTTGCATTTTTAGATAAACAAAACGAAGAAGATGGAAAATCGCATATTTTTGATATCGAACTTAAAAATTGGGGCGGAATAACTGGAAGCAAAGGACAAAAGCTCCCTGAATTTATGAGCGAAGATGAGTTAAAAAAATTTCTTACAGCGATAGATGAAGCTGATTTTAAAAGCAACGAAAATAGAAACAAACTTATAATAAAGCTTATAATTTTTACCGGAATTAGAGTAAGTGAGGCGCTTAATCTAAAAAGAAAAGATATAACCCAAGATGATGATTTATACACTATCAGAATAAGGGGAAAAGGTAATAAATATAGAATTGTAATGATAAAAAGGAATTTGATAGAAAAATTTTTAGATGCCATAGCTATAAATTACATAAACAAAGAGGGGTATTTATTTGTCAATAAAAAAGGTACTAGACTTACCCAGGCTTATGTTAGTAGGATAGTAGAGCAGATACTTTTTCAAGCGGGAATAAGAAAAGAAAAAAATGGGGCACATATGCTAAGGCATACATTTGCAACAATGCTTTATAAAAAGCAAAAAGATATAGTTTTGGTTCAAGAAGCATTGGGACATGCTAGTCTAAACACATCTAGAATTTATACCCATTTTGATAACAACAAACTAAGATTAGCTGCACAAGTAGCGCAAGATTTAAGTGAAAATTCATAAAAGGATAATTTTTGAAAAAATTAAAAGATATCATTCATAATATAAAATTTGCATTTGGGATAATAACAAAAATAAAAGATAAAGAGCTTATGCACTATGCTTCAAGCCTTAGCTTTCACACTGTATTATCGATCATACCTGTGCTTTTATTAAGCTTTTCACTTTTTACACAATTACCTGTTTTTAAAACATATTATTCAAAAATAGAGAGTTTTATATTTTCAGCTATGCTACCAACACATCAAGATGTGATAGGCTCATATTTACAAACATTTTTAAAAAATAGTGTAAATCTCGGAATAGTTGGTTTTGTAGCTGTAATTTTTACATCAGCTATGTTTTTTATGGACTATGAGTATGTGGTAAACAAAATAATGTCTAGTAAAAGAAGGAGCTTTTGGAGTTCAATAAGCTCTTATTGGACACTAATCACACTAGCGCCATTAGGACTTGCTCTAAGCTTTTATCTTTCAAATTTATTTCAAGAGTTACTAAACTCAACACAATATACAAGTTGGATTAACTTTATAAGTATATTTCCGTATCTAATTATATGGTGTATATTTTGTGTTGTTTATCTAATATCCGTAAGCTCTCCACTTAAGGTAAAAAATGCACTTTTAGGCTCTTTTATATCATCGTTGGCTTGGTATCTTGGAAAATCAGCATTTATCTATTATGCTTTAAACAACAAAACATATTTAAGCATTTACGGCTCTTTTTCAATTATGCTTTTTTTCTTTTTGTGGATATATATATCTTGGATTATATTTCTTTATGGTTTTAAAATTTGCTCTTTATTAGAAAACAAATCAAGATAAACAAAATTTCAAAAAGACCAAAAAACCAACAAGTGGTAATAAAATAGCCACTTGTTTAATCCTTATAGCAATCAAACTAATAGCATTGAAAATGATAAACTCAACAAAACTTATATCAGAATATAAAAAATTATAATCACTAGAAAAAATATCTATCAAATAAGAATCAAACAAACCCCCTACCCCAAAAATATGAAGTAAAACACTCAAAGGATAAAACACAATAAAAATATAGCTAAGTGGTATTGATATAATTTGATCTAAGCTTATATTTGGGAAAAAATACAAAACAGGCACTTGCATAGCAAAAAACATATAAAAATTTAAGAACAATACTTTTAAAAAGATATGCTTTTTTATATCAAAATATTTTAGATAAATAAAAATATATAAAACTCCCATGCAAGAAAAATAAAATCCAAAACTAAAAATAAGATTAGGAAAAATACTCAAACAGATAAAAATAGCTATAAATAAATTTGTAAAATTTAATACTTGAATATTTCTTACAACAAAATAAAAGCCAACTAAAAACATAACAAAAGCCCTTAAAAAACTAGGCGGATAGTCTATAATATAAATATAAAAAGCTAAAAACAAAAAAGATATAATAAAAATATCAAACTTATAATCTCTAAATGGAATAAATCTCAAATAGATATATTTTAAAAATGGCGTTAAAATAAGATAAAAAATAGACACTATAAGTCCAAGATGATAACCACTAATTGCAACTAAATGTGAAATTCCAAAATTTACAATATCACTTCTAAGACCAGATGAGATATAACTGGAAAAATATAAAGCATTAAAAAGTTCTGAAATTTTAGAATCTTGATGTTGTTTTTGCACACTATCGATCAAATCATCTTTTATATTTTTATCTTTTTTGATTTTTGAGATATTAGAACTAGGCATATAAAATCTAGCTTTTAAATAATCATAAAAATCAACATCTATATTGTAAATTGTGATTTTTACGATGTCATTTAAAGACACATTGCTTGTTTTTGGTATTTTTGTATAAAATTTATAATCTTTAACATCAAACAAAGCTATACGATAAGTTCTGTTGTTTTTTGTTTTTAGATAATCACGCTCAATTTTAGCGATAATATCTTGTTCTCCACCATGAATAAAAACATAAAATTTTATATATTTATAGGCTAAATTACCAAGAAATATAAAAATAAAAATAAGACAAATATATAAAAACTGCTTTAAATTTTCAGTTAAAGGCACATTAGCCTTTAAACTCAGAAACACTATCCGGCATAGGTGCTTTTTCGACAAATTTGGAATGATCTTTTTTAAATATTACTTCTACTATACCTGGCTCACCGTTTCTATTTTTCCCTATTATTATCTCCGCTTTTTCTTGTAATTTATTTTCTGGGACAAACTTTTTAACATATTCTTTACCCTCAGCCTTTGCTCTTTCTTCTCTCTCTTTTTCCTCTTGCTCTCTATAAACTTCTTCCCTAAATATAAAAAATATCATATCGGCATCTTGCTCTATAGCACCAGACTCTCTTAAATCACTAAGCATAGGTCTTTTATTTGATCTTGATTCTAGCCCTCTATTTAACTGAGAAAGTGCTATAATAGGGATATCAAGCTCACGAGCCAAAAGCTTTAACCCACGAGAAATTTCAGCAATCTGAAGATGTCTTTCATTAAAATTACTTGTACTCATCATAAGACCTATATAGTCAATAACACAAAGTGAAATTTCTTTATGCGATGTTTTTAGTTTTCTAAGCTGGGTTCGTATCTGATGTATATTTACATATCCGCTATCGTGAACGAAAAGCTTACGAGAACTCATATATTCACAAGCATCACTTAACTTAGTAAGCTCATCATCTTCCATTTTTGCACTTATGATATTTTGAAGTGGGATAGAAGTTTTAGCAGATAACATACGCATCATTATCTGTTCGGCTGGCATTTCAAGAGAGAAAAATACAACACCCTTGTTTTGACTTAGTGCCTTTTCTATAAAATTTAAACATATAGTTGTCTTACCCATACCGGGACGAGCAGCTACTATTATAAGGTCCCCATTTTTAAAGCCATTTGTTTTTTCATCAAGACTTTTAAAACCAGTGCTTAATCCAACAGTGTCTTTTTCATCTAATTGTGATTGTTTTTTTATATATTCAAGAAAATCATTTACTATCTCTTTGCTCTCTTTTATACTTCCAGTGCTTTTAACATCTGTTAGATTATAAAGCTCAGAGGATATCTCATCAACCATATCCCTACTTGGTTTATCTTGAGAAACTTTACCTGGCATATCTTGAGCCATTTTGAGTATGCTTCTTTTAACTGATTTTTCTTTTAGCTCATTAGCATATTTTTTTATATCAACAATACCATTTGTTCCTAATATATCTGTCAAAACAGCTTCATTATAACTTTTACCAAGTTTTGTTTTCAAAAAAGAACTAGCTATAGGAACATCTGAGTTTAGACACTCTATCATGGCTTTAAATATATCACTATGAGCTTTTAAATAAAAATCTTTTGCACCTACAAGGTCATAAATTTCACTAAGTGCATCATTATTTAAAATTATAGAGCTTAATATCGCTCTTTCCATATCAAGATCATAAAGAGAGCTTAATTCTATATTATTTTTATCCACGTGATTTTATCTCATCATCAATTTCAAGTAAAAATCTATCGACCAACTCATCTTCTTTTAGTTTTGCGACCACCTCTCCTCTTCTCATTATAAGACCATTGCCTTTACCAAATGCTATTGCAACATCAGCGCCTTTGGCCTCACCGATAGCATTTACAACACAGCCCATAACTGAAACATTTAAAGATTCTTTGATATGTTTTGTCTTTTCTTCTACGATCTTAATGGCTTTTACTAGATTGCTTTGTAATCTTCCGCAAGTTGGACAAGATATAATATTTAGCCCCTCTTTTTGTCTTCCACTATCTTTTAATATAGCTTTTGCAACCTTTATCTCTTCTTCTAACTCTCCTGTAATACTAACTCTCATAGTATCGCCAATACCAAGCATTAAAAGTCCACCCAATGCTATTGATGATTTTATAGTAGCATGAAAAGTAGTTCCTGCTTCTGTTACACCCAAATGGAAAGGATAATCAACTTTTTCCCTAAGCTCCCTATACCCATTCATAGTTCTTTCAACATCGCTTGATTTTAATGAAATTTTTATGTCTGTAAAGTCAAGATCCTCTAACAATTTAGTATTATAAAGAGCTGATTGTATCATTGCTGCAACATTTCTTCCATATTTATCTTCAAACTGAGCTTCCAAGGAGCCTGAGTTTACACCTATTCTAATAGGTAAATTTCTTTGTTTGCAAGCTTGAACAACAGCTTTTATTCTATCTTTTGAGCCTATATTTCCTGGATTTATTCTGATGGCATCCACATACTCACTAACAATCAAAGCCAAACGATAATTAAAATGTATATCTGCTACCACCGGAAGTGGGCTTTGTTTTACTATCTCTTTGAGAGCCGCTGCATCTTCTTTATCCAAGACAGCACAGCGAACTATATCACACCCTGCGAAATAAAGACGATTTATCTGTTCTAATGTTCCTTGTATATCTTTTGTCTTAGAAAAAGTCATAGACTGAACACTAATAGGAGCATCTCCACCAATTTTGACATTACGAATTTTAATCTGTTTTGTTGGGTATCTTTGCAATTTAAAAACCTTAATTTTTTTTATATTATAAATAAAAATATCTTTTAGTAAGCTCAAAAAACTATTTATGTTTTTTTTCTTTGTTGTAAACCCAAAGATTCATATCTTTCTATATCTGAAGCATATTCTGGATTTTTCTTTTTTGCTTCAGTATTTAAAAAACTTATTATTTTGGCATCAGCATTTTTATGACTTGCTATAAGAAGTATAAAATTAAGATATTCTTTGGCCGAATCCGGCACACCTGAACCATTTTTAGAAGGAAAATTATGCTTTAAAAAAGCTTCACATAATAAAAAAAGTTCTTTTCTGGTCAAAGAATCATCTGAAACTAATTCTACAACATCTGTTATTGTATTTTGTTTTTTTGTGTTTTGATTGTTATTTTCCTCTTTGGCATAAGAATCACTATCTTGTAATTTAAAAATAAAATATCCCAAAACACAACACAGCAATATAAAAAATATAATTAACACAATAATTAATGTTATTTTCACAAAATTATCCTTAAAATTTATCCTTGAATTTCTTCAAGGATATTATAAAACAGCATAAGAAGCCCAAAGGCAAGTATCTAAAGCATTTAATGCGGCAAGAGTTTCTTTGCTTATTTTTTCATCAACCAAGATAACAGCAAGTGCTTTGCCGTGATCATCTCTACCAAGTCTAAAGTCAGCTATATTTATACCAGAAGATGCCAAAATAGAACTTATTTGAGCTATAACACCAGGAACGTCATTGTTTTTAAATATTATCATTTTTCCTTTTGGTTTAAAATCGGTCTTAAAGCCATTTATTCCAACTATTCTTTGTTCATTTTCATCAAACACTGTTCCGCTTACAATAGTAGTATCTATCTCAGTTGTTATTTTAACTGATATTTTATTTTTATAGCCACTTACAGGAGAAATTGTAGCATCATAAGATATACCTTTTTCATCACAAACAAAGTTAGCATTTACATAGTTGATATTTTCACCAAAGCTCTCTTTTAAAGCACCAACAATAGCAAAAGTAAGCATTGAATCTTTATAATCACTTATTTCACCTTGCACTTCAATAGATATTGATTTTATAGCTTTTTTGTTTATTTGTGCTCCTAAAAATGCCATCTTGCTTGTAAGCTCAATATAAGGTTCTACAAATGGTGGTAAATCTTCAGTTTTTATAGGTAAATTTAAAGCATTAGGATAACTAATAGAACGAACAGCACTTAATGCCTGCTCTACAGCTTGAACAGCGATATTTTGCTGAGATTCTAATGTATTTGCACCAAGGTGGGCTGTAACGCTTATATTTGGCAAATCAAGCAATGGATGATTTATTGCTGGCTCTTTTGAAAAAACATCAATTCCAGCAAAAGCTATTTTTCCACTTTTTAAACCATCTTCAAGTGCTTTTTCGTTATATAAACCACCCCTAGCACAGTTTATAAGTCTTACACCATCTTTCATTTTATCAATTTCTGCTTTATCAATAATATTTGTTGTTTCACTAGTTTTTGGAGTATGTATAGTTATAAAATCACATTTTAAAATATCATCAAAATTTGTAGTATACGTGCCACCCATATCCAAAACTTTTGCAGGGTCTATATATGGATCATAAGCAATTATGTTCATACCAAAAGATTTAGCTCTAGTTGCAACTCTTGAACCTATATTTCCAAATCCTATAATACCTAAGCTTTTATTAAAAAGTTCGACTCCATACCATTTTTCACGCTTCCAAATTCTATTTTCTTTTAAGTCATTATGAGCGTAAACAAAAGATCTAGCTGCACATAACATATGAGCCATAGTAAGTTCTACAGCTGCTATTGTATTTGCAGTAGGAACATTCATAACTATAATTCCACGTCTAGAACAACCTTCAATATCAACATTATCAACACCAACACCAGCTCTAACTACAGCTTTAAGTTTTTTAGCTGCATTTAAAAAAATTTCATCCACATCTGTTGAACTTCTAGTTATAGCAACATCTGCCTCACCTATAATTTTTAGAAGTTCGTCTTTTGGCGTAGAAACAGCATCAATAATATTAATATCATCTTCTTTCTTTAAAAGCTCAAGAGCAACAGGATGCAACGCATCACAAACAATAATAGTTTTCATATTTTTACCTCTATTACATTTGAATTTATATCATATGACTTTAATTTCAATATGATATCCTGTAAAAGCTTTGAATCACTTGTATTTAAAAAAACTTTATTTAAATTACCGTCTTTAACTATAGTAAAATCAACATTTTCATTATACAGTGTTTGCTTGATGCAAAATATAGAATAAATATCACTTTTATCAACAATAAGTTCGTAAGCGGTCTTGGTATCAGACTGAATTGGATAAGAATAATGTATATATATTTGATTTGTCGGAAGAATATACTCCGTTTTTGGCATATTTGCAAGCTCTCCAACCCAATCCTTCTTTTTGTTACTCTTGTCTAGGTTGTTTTGACTTTCATTTAATACTTTAATTTCAGGAGCCTCAGAAAGATTATTATTAGCAAATCTATACAGACCGACACCTGAAAAAATTAAAGCACAAAATAAAATTACTATTATACTCAAAAGAGCATGCTTATGCATATTTTATTGTAATTGCTCTTTTATGATATCTCCAAGAGTAATCTTGTCGTTATCATTAATTTCATTTAAAACTTCACGCTCTTTTTGTTTTGCTAAAAATTTAATACTTAAGCGTATTCTGTTTCTCTTTTCATCAATAAATGCTATAGCTGCTTCTATATCGTCTCCTACTTTCAAAGATTCTATATCTAAATTGCCAATATCTTCTTTTCTAATAAGAGCATCAACGTTATCATCAAGTTCAACAAAAATACCAAAATCTTTAATATCTCTAATCTTACCTTTTACAATATCTCCGATTTTGTGTTTAGTAGCAAAATCTTGAACAGGGCTTTGTTTTAACTCTTTCATACTTAAAGATATTTTTTGATCATTGCTATCTATTCTGACGATTTTAACTTTAACTAAATCGCCATTTTTAAACAACTCTTTACATCTAACATTTCTATCCCAAGATGCATCTTCGTTATGTAACAGACCTTCAACAGAACCTATCTTTACAAAAGCACCAAAAGCTGTAACACTAGTAACAATACCCTCTACAACATCGCCCTCTTTATGGCTCTTTCTAAACTCATCAAAAGGTTTAGGAAGTAAATTTTTAAGGCTAACCCTTAAACGTCTTTCTTTAGCATCTATCTCTATAACTTCAACATCAATATCTTGACCTTCACTTATATGATCTTTTGGATTTTTTATATTTTTGTCCCAAGAAATTTCAGATATATGTAAAAATCCTTCTATGTCATTACCAAGATCAACAAAAGCTCCATAAGGCTCTATATTGCTAACGATAACTTTTATAGTATCTCCAACATCAAGACCATCTTTAATCTCTTCCCATGGATCAGGCATAGCTGCCTTTATAGATAAAGAAAGATGACGTTTTTCATTATCATAACTCATAACTTTAACTAAGACTTTATCGCCTTCATTATACATAGAACTAGGATTTACTGGCCCTTTATAGCTAATCTCGCTATAATGAACAAGACCATCAACACCTCCAACATCTACAAACATTCCATAAGTAGTTATTTTCTTTACAGTGCCTTCCATAACTTCTTCATTATCTACAATGCTTAAAAGAGCTTCTTTTCTTTTCTTTCTATCTTCATCTAGTATTTTTTTTCTAGAAATAACAATACTTTGCTCGTCTTTGTCTACTTTAATAATCTTAACTTTGTATGTTTTACCAACTATATCGTTAGAGTTTTTAAATCCACTTTGAGTTCTAGGCATAAAAAATTCAACACCATCAGCATCTTGAGCAACAAAACCGCCCTTATTCTTACCTATAATTTTTACCTCAATAGTATTATCTTGTGTTTCAGGATCATAATTTTGTATATAAGCTTTAACCTTTTCTTTTCTTAAAGCTTTTTTATGAGATACAGAACCTCTGCCAGTTATTACAACTTTTATAGTATCGCCTACATTGTAAAGTAAGTTACCATTAGCATCGGTTATTTCGGAAAGTTGAAGTCTACCTTCGGACTTTTTGCCTATATCGACTAAAGCCTCATCTCCTCTTATCTCTACAATAGTTCCTTCGCTATCTTCTTCTGTCTTTTTAAAAGACTCCTCTAACATCGTTGCAAAATCGATATCTTCAATGTCATCTGCCTTATTTAACTGAACGCTTTTGTTCACAGCCATCTTAGTCCTTTTTATGTTTTATGATTTGCTATTATACTGCAAATTTACTTATTTTATTTAAAATTTCCTTATTAATGGTTGAAATTTATATTTTTTCTATTTTATTTATAACCTTTTGTATAATCCAGTCAGGAGTACTAGCACCAGCACTTACACCGCAAAGCTGCTTTCCTTCAAACCATTCACTATTTATCTCATTTTCGCTCTCGATAAGATAACTATCTTCACAAAAATTTTTAGCTATTAAGTAAAGTTGTTTTGTGTTTGAGCTATTTTTACCACCTATAACTATCATAACATCTGCTTTTTTTGATAAATTTTTAACAGCTTCTTGATTTTCAAAAGTGGCATTGCAAATTGTGTTAAACACCCTAACCTCTTTCACTCTAGAAATTAAATAATTAACAATTTGCATAAATTTTTCTACTTTACGAGTAGTTTGGCTAACAACTGCAACTTTTTGAGATAATTTTATATTTTCAAGCTCTTCTTCTTCAAGTATAACAAACACATTTCCATTGGCATACGATTTTACACCTTTTACCTCTGGATGATTTTCATCTCCAAAAATAACTATATCATATCCATCTTGACTCATTTTTTCACAAATTTGTTGTGGTTTTGTTACAAATGGACAAGTTGCATCTATAACATCTATCTTACTCGCATTTAATTTTTCTAAATCATTTTTAGGAATTCCGTGAGTTCTTATAATGACTTTTTTTTCATCTTGTAATTCGCTTATTCCATTAAGAGTTTTTACATTAAAATTTATTTTTAAACGATTAATCTCTTCATTATTATGTATCAAAGGACCTATAGTAGAAGCATCCTTTGCATTTTCAGCCATTTTTATAGCTCTTTTAACACCGAAACAAAACCCATAATTACTAGCTAATTCAATCTTCAATATAAACACCAATCTTTCTAAGTATATTACTAAAATTTGGAAAAGAAGTTTTTATAAACTCACTTTTTTCTATTTGCATACCACAAATAAGTCCTAAAATAGCAAAACTCATAGCTATCCTATGATCTCCATGGCTATCTATAATAGCACTTTTTGCCTCTCCTCCAACAACACTAAAACCATCTTCAAATTCCTGAACTTCAATACCACATTGTCTTAAACCAACAACCATAGTATGTATTCTATCTGATTCCTTTACTCTTAACTCTTTTGCATTTCTTATACTACTTTTTCCATCAGCAAAACAAAATGCAATCGCCAATGCAGGAATTTCATCAATAAGCCAAGATATATTTTTACTAACATCAATACTTTTAAGCGGTGCATATTTTATCTCTATTTCACCAATATCTTCATACTGAGAACTTGTCTTTTTAAAAGTTATATTAGCACCCATTTTCTTTAAAACATTATAAGCTTCTATACGAGTTTTATTTAAAATAATATTTTTAATAATCAAATGAGAATTTGGAATAACACAAGCCGCTACAGCATAAAAAAATGCAGAACTAGGATCATTTGGCACATCTATATCAAGTGGCTCTAATGGTTTTTTCATAGGTTCTACAAAGATTCTTAAACCATCAACTTTTATATTAGCACCCATACCCAAAAGCATTTTTTCAGTATGGTCTCTACTTAATTCATTTTCATAAAACTCGCAACCATTCGAACACAATCCAGCCAATATAAGTGCTGACTTAATCTGAGCAGAGCTTATTTGACTTTCAAATTTAAAAAAGTCAAGTTTAGAACCTCTTACACAAATAGGTGCCTTATCACCGTTATTTCTACCATCTATTTTTGCTCCAACCTTTAAAAGAGGAGTAGCAACTCTTGACATAGGTCTTTCATTTAGATACTGATCGCCACTAAGAACATAATAACCATTCTGAGCTGCTAAAAAACCCATAAATATACGCATAGCAGTGCCTGAGTTTCCACAATCCAATATAGTATTTGGCTCTTTTATGTGCTGTGGTGGAGTAATGATAATCTCATCATCCACCTCTTTTATGCTAGCCCCCAATTGTTTTATAATATTTAATGTATTTAATGTATCTTCAGCTTTTAAATAACCTCTTATTTTACTATCTTTATCACTAAGTAGTGAAAAAATAGCAGTTCTATGAGATATTGATTTATCGGCGGATATATCCTCTAAAACGATATCAATAGGCTTTTTTAATGGCTTTATAATCATCTTATACCTATATTTAATTTACCTTTTAAGGCTTGTAATATATTATCTACAATTGCATTTATCTCTTCATCTTCAAGAGTTTTTTCATTGTCTTGGAAAGTAAATTTAATAGTTATACTAGAACTTCCTTTAAGCTCATCGGATTTATATATATCTACCGGTAAAAAATCTTTTAAATTTTTTAAAGATAGAGAGTTTATACAATCTTTTATTTCACTAAATTTCATACCATCAGGAACAATGAGACTTAAATCACGACTAACATTTGGGAATTTAGAATAAGATTCAGCCTTTATGCTTTCATTGTTCATTTTATCAAAATAGATTTCAGCCACATAAGTTTTTGGTAGATCCATATCATCCGCTATCTTAAGATGAACTCTACCTATATATCCTATCTCGATACCATTTTTGTAAATTTTAGCTTGTTCGTATGGGCTTAGATATATCTTATCAGTTGAAGCCACTAATTGTATCTTACCAATCACACTAGAGACCAAGCTTGAAAACTCAAAAAAGTCTACTTCAGAAACCTTAGCTCCATTTTTTAAACTAGGGTCTTTTGATAAACCTGATACTAAAAATCCAAAATTTGAACTTTGATTTGCATTTTCATCAAAAACAACACCATATTCAAATAATTTGATTGATTTTTTAGAATTTTTGATATTTTTTTCACAAGAGCTTAAAAGGTGATTTACAAGAGTTGGTCTTAATGTATTTAATTCATTGTTTATAGGATTACTTATGCCAATTTTGCAAGGCTTAAATCCTAGTTTATCCAGACTTTCACTATTATCAAACACATAATGAACACTTTCAAAAAATCCAACACTAGCGGCTCTTTTTCTTAATTGTAAAGCAAATTTATATCTTTTATATGTATCGTTTAATCTATTTTCTTCGCTAAAAATAAGTGGTTTTGAGCTGATATTGTCTATGCCTATTATTCTTACTATCTCTTCACAAACATCATGAATATTTACTATATCGTGTCTAAATAATGGCACTTTAACATTTATGGTTTCAAGTTCTTGATTTAGCACAACTTCAAAGCCAAGTTTTTTTAGAATTCTAACAATATCATTTTTTTGAATTTCTCGACCTATCATTTTATTTATATCAGATATTGCTATATTTATAAGTGTTGCTTCTCTTCTTATAAAAAACTGCTGTGTTCCAGCATATAAACCAATTGATTTTAAATTCAAAAACATTTTAAATAAAAAGTCTATTCCTAAATTTAAGTTTGGCTCACTACCCCTACTGCTTCTATATACTTCATCATCTTTTTGAGTGTCTTTATTTTCACCATTAAATTCACTAATAACACTTGGGGTAGAATAACTAGCTTGTATTATAGCTATTTTTGTATTTTCGTCTATTTTGTAGTTTTTGTCTTGAAAAACACCAGCCACACCTATATTTAAACCATTACAACTAATTATACTTTCTTTAAAATTTCCATTTTTTAAATCAAAAGTTACTTTATTATTCAAACTTAGCTTAGAATAATCATAAGCTCTAAATAAAACACCGGTTGAATATGTAGCATATTCCAAAAGCCTTTCTATAGGGTTTGTTTTAGTGCTACCAATAAGACCCAATCTAAGTCTTGTTATTAAACTCTCATTTATATTATCATTAATTTCTATAGCTTTAAACAAAAAAGAACTATTTAGATTTTCATCTGAATGTATAGAAAATATACGACCTATACCAGGTAAATTTTCTGGATCTTCATAAGATTTATTTTCCTTACAACATAAGTCCAAAGCAACGCAAAGCTCTCTTGCTATGCCATTTATGCTTTGACAATCTCCACGATTTGCAGTGATATCAACATCAATAACAACATCACTAAATATAGGAAAATCAGCAATCTGTTTACCAAGCTCTAATCGTCCTATACTCTCATCAAGCACCATAATACCATCATTTGTTTTAGCCAACCCAAGCTCTGTTGATGAGCATATCATACCAGAACTCTCAATACCTCTTAGTTTAGCTTTTTTTATTTTCATTCCATTTGGCATTGTAGTACCAACTAACGCAACTGGAACAAACTGACCAACTTCAACATTTTTAGCACCGCAGACTATCTGCAAATTTTCATTTCCAACATCAACTTGACAAACATTTAGTTTATCAGCATCTGGATGTTTTTCTTTGCTTTTTACATATCCAACAACTATATTTTCAGGTATTTTTATTTCATGAGAGCCATCTACTTCAAGACCTATTGAGTTTAAAGTTTTTAAAATTTCATCGGCACTAATAGAACCTAAATCTACCCATTCATTTAACCAGTTTTTTGATATTATCATTTAAATTGCTCCAATAATCTTAAATCCCCCTCAAACAAAGAGCGTAAATCAGGAACTCTATGAAGCAACATAGCAAAACGCTCAACACCAAGACCAAAAGCATATCCGCTGACATTTTTATATCCGACAGATTTAAATACATTTGGATCAACAACACCACATCCCAAAACCTCTAGCCAGGTCGTGTGTTTGCAAACTCTACAACCTTCGCCGTGGCAAAATATACAGCTAATATCTACCTCTGCACTAGGTTCCGTAAAAGGGAAAAAGCTAGGTCTAAATCTAACTTTCACATCTCCAAACATATGTTTCAAAAACCCTTCTAGCATACTTTTTAGATTTGCAAAACTTACATTATCACCCTCTTCTACAACCAATCCCTCAACCTGATGAAACATAGGTGTATGAGTAACATCAAAATCACGTCTAAAAACTGTTCCAGGAGCTATCATTCTTATAGGTGGCTTTGAGCTTAGCATTTTTCTGATTTGAACAGGGCTTGTATGTGTCCTTAAAAGCCTTGAATCACTCAAATAAAATGTATCTTGCATATCACGTGCCGGATGATATTTTGGTAAATTTAATGCTTCAAAATTATGAAAATCATCTTCTATTAAAGGGCCTGTTTCTAATGAGAAATTTTGAGAAACAAAATATTCTATTATCCTATCCATAACATCCATCACAGGATGAATAGCACCCACATTTAAAGGTTCATTAAACAAAGTAACATCTACTGCATCTTTTTTCATTTTAAGTGCAATAGCTTCTTCGCTTAACTGGGCTTTTTTGTTGTCAATTAAAACAGAAAACTCATCCCTTTGTTTGTTTAGTTTTTCAGCAAACTCTTTTTTTTCGCTATTGTCAAGGGTTTTAAGTTTTGCAAAACCTTCAGCTAAAATACCTTTTTTACCAAAAATCTCAAGTCTAATTTTTTCAAGACTAGCAAGATCTTGCGTTTCAGAAATCTTTTGTATAAAATCTTTCAAGAATACAACCTTTTTAAATTTTTATCAAAGATTTTATATAAAATTTATTAAAAAACTAATAAAAGAATATTTTTTTATATCTAAATCTGATATAATCTTCTAAAATTAAAGGAGAAACAATGACAATTTTTGAAAAAATAGTAGCCGGAGAAATTCCATGCAACAAAGTTTTAGAAAATGATAAATTCCTTGCTTTTAGAGATATAAATCCAAAAGCCCCTATACACATACTTATAATACCAAAAAAACACTATAAAAACATACAAGAAATGGATCCTGCTTTAATGGGAGAAATGTTAAGTTTTATACAAGAGTTAGCAAGATTTATAGGTGTTGATGAAAGTGGGTATAGACTCGTAACAAACTGTGGGGAAAATGGTGGCCAAGAGGTAATGCACCTACACTTTCACATGTTAGCCGGGGCAAAACTATATTGGGACAAAAATCCATCAAATCCACAATCAACATTTTAATTTAACCATTTAAATCGTTCCATTTAAATCGCTAATTATATAAATAAAAATTAGCGATTTTTTATTATAAACTACATAACAAAAATATAATACATAATAGGAAGAGTTATAAAGCTTAAAGCTACACCAGTAGCTATAGATGATATAGCCAAAGAGCTATCAAGTTCTGCTTTCATAATCATAGCACCAGCCAAGATCATAGGAGGCATACTACATTGCATAAGACCAACTATCCAAGTTTTATCTTGCATATCCAACCCAATAACACTAGATATAACAATAAAAACAATAACAGGAAGTATCATTTTACAAAAGAGAACTACTGCTGTGCTTTTGTAAGAGCTTTTTATACTAGCAAAACCAAGTCCTACTCCAATAGCAAAAAGACCAACTGGAGTAATACTTGCTTCAAATAATTTTAGTGGTTCAAACAAAAAATCTGGAATTGATATATTTTTAAAAATAATTCCAGCCACAAGTGCAACAAATGGTGGAAACTTTAAAATTTTCATTGTGTTCTTAAAAAGAGAAACCTTATCATGACCACCGAAAGATAGTATAAAAGGTCCTATTATAGATATAGGAATGCTTGTAGCCATTTGATCATAAAATATAACTTCGTTTAATATATCATCTCCAAAAAAACCTCTGGCAACAGGCATACCAACAAAAAGAGTATTACCAAAAAGACTAAGCATAATAACACTAACTGTAGTTGCTTTTGAAAATTTAAAAAACCGGCAAATAAAAAAACCAATAATAGCAGATATTATACTTGATATAAAACCTATAAAAATTATGCTAATAAGAGTAGTATCTATATTAACATGATACATCTTATCAAAAATCAAAGCCGGTATTGCAAAACATAAAACAAAATTTATGAATATAGTAGAATTCTTTTGTTCTAATACGCCTGTTTTTTTAGCCAAAAACCCAGATGCCATTAAAACAAATATAGAAAACAAAGGAACAAAAATCATAAACACCCCCTAGTATTTTTTGTAGGTGGCAATTTTATAACTATAAAAATAAAAATTTTATAAATTTAAAAAAATTAATTGATTTTATTTTGTAGATTTAATATATTTTCTTTTATAGAATTTGGACCATAAATTGCATTAACAATAGCTATAAGATCCGCTTTTGCTTCAGATACTTTGCTGATATTTGTTTCATTTATGCCACCTATTGCACATACGGAGATATTAAACATATTCTTTGCTTGAGTTATTATATCAAGACTTGCAGAGCCTGCTTCTGGCTTTGTAAGACTTGTAAAAATTGAGCCAAATGCAATATAATCAGCTCCATTTTTTACTGCTTCTTTGGCAAGCTCTAAACTATCATAGCAACTAACACCTATAAAAAAATCTTTACCTAAAAATTTTCTGGCATCTTTTAGATTTACATCTTTTTTGCCTATATGCACACTTTTTGCACCTATTCTTTTTGCAAAAACTATATCATCATTTATTATAAATCTAGCATTATAATCATTACATAAACAAAGTATTTCTCGTGCTATATCTTCATTTTTATTGAAGCGTTTGCAACGATATTGATAATACTTAATACCACTTTGTAATATATCTTCAACATGCTCTAAAATAATATCATCTGGACTTAAAATATCATCGCTTAAAGCATAAATTTCACTCATTAAAATCCTTAAAATTATGTCTTAATAATGTTTTACCAAATTTGGTATCATGACTATTCAAAATAGCATTATAAACATAATTTTTAGCATTTTTTACGCAATCTTGAATGTCAAATCCAAGAGCTAAAAAGCAGGCTATGGCACTACTAAATGTACAACCAGCACCATGAATAAGCTCTGGTTTAATAAGTGGAGTTGAAAAATCAAAAACACCACCATCTTTTTTATATAGTCTATCGACACTATAGCCATTAACAACATCTTTTTTAACTACTATATCACACAAAAGATTGTTAAAATTATTTTGAAAAATACATTCAGCTTCAAATTTATTAGGAGTTGCAATAGTTGCATATTTAAAAAGTTCTTTTAAGCTATCAATAGCATTATCATCTATAAGCTTTATATTTGACTTGCTGATACAAACTGGATCTAATACAACCGGAGCATTTATGATTGGAATCCATTTTAATACAGTATTTATTATATTAGTATTATATAACATTCCTATCTTAATAGCATCTATTCTAAGTTCATCTACAATGCATTTGATTTGTGAATCAACAAATTCAGAACTTACTTCCGATATACTAACAACATTTTGAGAGTTTTCTGCTACTAAGACACTTATAGCAGCAGCACCGTAACAACCGAGTGCTTCACATGTTTTTATATCAGCTTGTGCACCGGCTCCAGCAACACTGTCAGAACCGGCAATTATAAGTATATTTTTCATTGAATTAAAAAATTAAATTTTACTTCAAATTATATTTTTCTTCTATTTTCTCAAAAGTACCATCATCTTTAAGCTCTTTTAATGCAGAATTTATTTTTTTGATAAGTTCTGCTTTTTTATCTTTCTCAAAAGCTATTGAAAAACCTTCGCTGCCATCAGCAACTTTATAAAATTCTTCCAAATCTTCATTTTGTTTTAAATATCCATATCCTATAGAACTATCAATCAAAACAACATCTATTTTTCCAGCTTTTAAGCCCATAATAGCGCTTAAAACATTATCAGCAGGAATTACTTTTGCACCTTCAATTTTTTTAGCGGCACTCTCTTGCAATGTTCCAAGCTGAACACCTATTTGCTTATCAACAAGGCTATTCTGATTAACATCAGAGCCTTTTTTTCTAATAAATAAATTTTCAGTTGAGTAATAGGTATCCGAAAAATCAACTGATTTTCTTCTATCTTCAGTAGCACTCATAGCACTCATTATAGCATCAATTTTACCAGCTTTTAAAGCAGGTATAAGACCATCAAAGCTTATATTGTTAAGTTCTAATTCAAACCCTACTTTTTTAGCAACAGCTTGCATTAATTCAATATCAAAACCAGCTGGGTTATTATTGTCATCTATAAACTCAAATGGTGGATAATCCATACTCACACCAAGTTTTACAACTTCTTGTTTGCTTGAATTGACATCAGCAACCTTGGCCTCTTTTTTTTCATCCATGCATCCCATAAAAAATACAGCAAATGCCAAAAACAATAAAAATTTTTTCATTTTTTTCCTTTTTTTTAATATTATTAGTGATTTAAGACTTTTCCTAAAAATTCTTTCAAACGTGGGTGTGTAGGATTTTCAAAAACATTTTTAGGAGTATCGTCAACAGCTATCACACCACCATCCATGAAAAAAATACGATTTGCAACATTTCTAGCAAATCCCATCTCATGAGTAACTACAAGCATTGTTAATCCTTTTGAAGCAACATCTTGCATAATATCAAGAACCTCACCTATCATCTCAGGATCAAGAGCCGATGTTGGCTCATCAAAAAGTATAACATCAGGATTCATAGCAAGCGATCTAGCTATAGCTATACGCTGTTTTTGTCCACCTGAAAGCTTATGCGGAAACACATCTTTTTTATCACTCAATCCAACACTTTTTAAAAGCTCCAAGGCTTTTTTTTCAGCCTCTTCTTTTGACAAAGTTCCAGTTTTTATAGGGGCTAATGTTAAATTTGACAAAACAGTTTTGTTTGCAAATAGATTAAAATGTTGAAATACCATACTTACTTTTTGACGAATTTTATTAATGTTTGATTTTTTGTCTAAAATATCTTCACCATCTATAAATATATGACCACTAGTTGGCTCTTCAAGTCTATTTATACAACGTAAAAATGTGCTTTTACCACCACCACTAGGACCTATTATAGCTATAACTTCACCTTGCTTTATATCTAAATTTATATCTTTTAAAACCTGTAATTTTTCATAGCTTTTATTTAAATCTCTAATTTTAATCATTTTGTCTTAATCTCTCTTCTAATTTTCTAACCAAAAATGAAAAAAACTTAATACTAATATAATAAACTATGCCGGTAAATAATATAGGCTTTGGGTTATAAAACACGGCTTGAAGGCTCTTGCTTTGCATTGTTATATCCACAACGCTAATATAACCAACAACAGAAGTCTCTTTAAATAAAGATATAAACTCATTAGCTAAAGCTGGAAGTATATTTTTTGTAGCTTGTGGAAAAACTATCTCTTTCATAGATGTATAATAACTAAGCCCCATTGCTCTTGATGCTTCCATTTGACCTTTATCTACACTATTTATACCACTTCTAACTATCTCAGCAACATAAGCAGAGCTATTTAGCCCTAGCGCTATAAGCGCCACATAAAAATTATCGCTCCAAGTAGCAAAAATTACTACAGAAAAAATCAAAAGTTGTATGATAATAGGAGTGCCTCTTAATATATCTATATATTCATCTATTATGAAATTTAAAATTTTTATATCTAAAAACTTTAAAAATGCAAGTATAAAACCCAATATAATACCTATGCTTATACCACCAGCAGTAAGTCCTAATGTAACACCATAGCTGTTGATATAAGCCATTCTCTGGGTACTATTTAGCTCAGTGGGGTATGTATAGTAAATACCAGCAACAGCTACTATTACAAAAAATAGTAATTTAAAAAAATTTTCTTTAGACAAATTTTTCCTTTTTAAATACTTAAAATAGCTAATAATAATACGCAAAATTTCTTATTTTTTAGCTTAAAATTATAAATTTTCTTTGATTTTAAATAAAATTATAATAATATCACATCTTTAAAATAAAAAACAACTAAGGTATTTTATGGATTTTTCATCTTATTTGGCTATCGCATTTTATTTTGGAATATTACTTTTTATAGGCTGGTATTCTTACAACAAAACAGCAAATATGAGCGAGTATTTACTTGACAACAGACAACTAGGTCCGGTTGCAACTGCTTTAAGCGCAGGCGCAAGCGATATGAGTGGATGGATGTTGCTTGGTCTTCCTGGTGCTCTTTATGCAACAGGACTTGCAAATATTTGGATAGTTATAGGACTTTGTGTTGGAGCTTATTGCAATTATTTATTTTTAGCAAAAAGAATAAGAGTTTATACAGAAGTTGCAAGTGATAGCATTACGATACCTGATTTTTTAGAAAATCGTTTCAAAGATAGAACAAAAATACTAAGAATAATTTCTGGACTTATAATACTTATATTTTTTACCATTTATGTATCAAGTGGAATCATAGCCGGTGGAAAAAGTTTTGAAAGTTTTTTCAACCTTCCTTTTAGCCTTGGTGCTTTTATAACTCTTTTTATAGTTGTTTTTTACACCTTTTTTGGTGGTTTTAAAGCGGTTTGCATAACCGATGTATTTCAAGGTACTTTGATGTTTTTTGTTTTGATTGCAATACCGGTAGTAGCTTATTTCAATATAGATTTATCGGGCAATAAAACATTTATAACAGAAATAACAAGTCTTAGCAAAGATCACTTAAATATCTTTGCAAACCAAAGCTTTTTGGGGATTTTAGGTTTATTAGCTTGGGGGCTTGGGTATTTTGGACAACCGCACATAATAGTCAGATTTATGGCTATAAGAAGCTCAAAAGAGTTAGCTTTAGCAAGAAAAATAGGAATCGGATGGATGACATTAGGACTACTTGGAGCACTTATGAGTGGTCTTATAGGATATGTTTATTTTAATCAAAATAATATGGCTTTAAAAGATCCTGAATTAGTATTTTTAAAACTTGGCGAGATATTATTTCATCCATTTTTTGTAGGTATCATACTTTCTGCTGTGCTTTCCGCCATAATGAGCACTGTTTCAAGTCAATTATTAGTGAGTGCTAGTTCTATAACCAAAGATTTTATACTCGCATTTTACAAAAAAGAAATTTCAGCAGATAAACAAGTCATAATAGGAAGATGTGCAGTTGTTGGCGTTGCTCTTATAGCTACGGCTTTAGCTTTTTTATCAAGTGATACTGTGCTTGGAGTTGTAGGAAATGCTTGGGCTGGTTTTGGTGCTAGTTTTGGCCCTGTGCTACTTTTTAGTCTTTATTGGAGAAAAATGAGTGCACTTGGAGCCTTAGCTGGAATGATAGTTGGTGGAGCAACTGTTATATTGTGGATAACACTAGGTCTTAGCTCTTATATATATGAACTACTTCCTGGTTTTATCGCTTCTAGTATAAGTATAGTAGTTGTTAGTATCTGGGGCGATGCGATAGATAAAATGACAAGAGAACCTAATAAAAATACAATATCAGATGAGTTTGATAAAATGAAAACAAGATTATAAAAGTAAATAACATAATAAAATACTCGAAATATAATTAGATTATAGATGTCTCAACTCTATAATCTAAAAAACAATAAGATAAAAAAGATTAAGTCAAGACAGCAAATAAATACAAAACGAAACTTAAAAAATTAGATACGATATAAGATATCTATATAATCGATAAGCCTCAATTAAATCATAAGAAAACATTAATTGCTAAAAAGTTAGTTTCGATATACACAAATTATATAAAATATTTTTTATAATAGTTTAACTTTCTTGATTTAATTCTATAAATAAAATAGAATTATTACTAAATTAACGCTTTTAGCTTAAATCTTGATTTATCTCATACCAGCCATAATTGTCATTTTCAAAGTTTGATTCAAAAATAGGTCTAAATGAGTTTTTAAATTTTATATTTTCACCATCTTTAAGCTCATTACTCTTATATAACAAAACCCGTTTTAAATTTGGTATCTTGCCATCAAAAGCAAGTTTTAACATACCTGCTCCACCCTCATATATTACAAGTTTTTTTTCTAAATTTTCAAGAGAGTTGGAGATAAACACTTTTCTATCTTTAACACCAAAAAGAGGTATATTTTTATCAAAATCATTTTGTCTTGAATATATCAAAACATCTGGATTTTTTCCATTTTGAATAAGCCTTGTATCAAGTGTAGGACGATCTATCCTAACAGTATTTCCACCTATAATTAAAAGCTCGGAAACATCTCTTAATTTATGAGAGTGAGTTCTACTTAAAGCATTGGATATAATTCCTCCAGTAATTACTCCATTTAGACTGATAGCTAATTTTAAAAATGAAAAATTTCCTTTTTGCCAAGACAAAAATGGATCAATAAGCTCTCTCCCATTTTCAACACAAACACCGACTTTAGTATTTATATTGTGTTGTTTTAATAGTTCTATCCCGCCACTAGCTACATCATTAAAATCCATACAAGATATAATTACATCTTTAAATTTTAACCGAATAAATAAATTGACACAAGGTGGGGTTTTTCCGTGATGAGTACATGGTTCTAGTGTTACATAAGCTTTTGCATCTTTTAATAAATTTGAATGATTTTCAAGTATAAATTTATAAGTAAAATTTGACTCCAAATCATACTCTTCAAGCTCTTTTATACTTAAAAACTTAACAAAAAACTTATCATAATAAGCCTTTGTAAAATCAAAAAATATCTGCTCGTTTAATTTAAAAAGAGCAAACAATATAGCCGTTGGTTCTGCATGCAAAAAACCAGCTTTTTTATGAGCTTGACATGATAGCAATGTGCCATTTTTATCTAAAATCGCACAACCAACAGATGGGTTTGGATATGTTAAAACAGAGTATTTCCAAGCTTGTCTTATAGCCAAATCCATAAAAAATTCATCAGATATTATCAAAGTAAAACCTTTGCAAGATAAAACTGAGGGATAAATAATCCCTCAGTTTATTTTTTAGTAAAGACCGAATTTACCATCTGTTCTTTTATAAATAACACGCATTCTTGCATCTATATCATTAAAAACTAAAAACTGCATATCGCTATTTTTTAGTTTTTCAAGTGCTTCTTCTATCTCAAGAGGCTTATAAAGCTCTAGCTCGGTAGGTACTATCTCATCTAAAATATCTGTATTTTCTTCATTTACAAACATTCTTTTTATTTTTTCTTCATCTTTGCCTTTTACGGTTGTAGTTTTATCATGCTCTCTTCTAAGAACTTTTAGCATTCTATCAAGAGTTAGATCTATAGCAGCATACAAATCTTTATCTTTTTGTTTAATAACAATAGTATTTTTATGAGAAATGTTTGCAGCAAACTCTACGCCAAAGCCTTTTTTTCCATTTTTCTCATCAGCAGATACAACACATCTTAGAGATATTATATCCATCTGGTATTTGCAAAGTGCACTAAAAGCATTCTCTATATAGTCTTTTATAGAATCAGTAAGCTCTAATTGTTTACCTACAATACTTGTATTCATTACCATACTCCTTAAAATAAAGTTTGTATGGTAATTATATCACATAAACAAATAAAAACTTAAATTTTTTGTATTATTCTTTTATGAAGTCTAACTGGGTATTTTTCTGAAATTTTATATTTATCATCTTTTGTTTTTTTCAAACTATCAACATATTCTACAAAAATATCAATTATAACAGTTCCTTGTGTATATTTTGTAGTGATTGGAACACCATTACATTTTCCAATAGTGCCAAAATATTTTATACTAGAACTAGTCACAAAAGCCGGGTATTCCTCACCTTTTATGGTTAAATCTGGCCTATGCCATCCTTTAACTTTTTCCAAACAATTAACATCAAAATCATGAGTTAAGATATTTAGCATTGTATACTCGGCAAAACTTCTTAACAATATTTCGCCTTGTTCTCTAACATAAACATCTCCAGTTTGTTTTGCAGTTCCAACAGATAATTTAAGAGCAACAGCACCAAGAGAAGCTATAGTTACAACAAAAATTATAGCGATTAATAAACCAAAACCTTTTCTCATCTAAAAAACCGCCTTTGTTCTACATACGTTAAAATCAAATCCAGACTTAGATAATGAGCTTCTTTGCTTTTGATTATCTCTTAAACAAAGTTTTAAAAAAACCATTCCATTTTCCTCTTTAAACTTAAACATACTAACATGTCTAGCTAAAACAGTAGAACTACCTTGATTATATTGCTGTCCTAACCATGGTCTATAATCATAATAAAGTACTAAATCAAAATCCCTATTTGAAGCACTTTCACTTACAGCTGATGTAGCATTTTTCGTAACAACTATAGCATATGCAGTATGTGCTAAATAATACTGCTCTGACATCTGCTTACCAACAAATGATATATCATTATTAAAATGTGTTAAATCTTTAAATTTTACCTTAGCAAAATCTACATTAGTTCCGGTATAACCAAAAGAGTTATTAACATTATAACTAACACCTCTAAAAATCATTGCTAGCTCTTTATCTTTATTTCTAGGAGACAGTTGATTAAACACAGACATATCAAGATTGCTACCAGGTGTTTCTATGCCACTTAAATTACTACTAGCATCCATATCAACAACACCACTATAAACATCTAAATCAAAAGCTTCATAGCTATAAGGTATAAATTCTAATATATCATAACTTTCATCCAAGCTACTATCATTTAAATTTAATATACTATTATCTGAACTATTTCTTGCTATATCACTACTTCTTATTCTATATTCTAATCTCTTAGATATCTGATCTAAGATAATATCAGCTTGAGATCCCACCCTAGAGATAGACTCACTTTGAACATAATTTTTATATATTACAAAAACTAAATTTAATGTCATTCCAGTAACTATAGCAAGTATAACTATAACCAATATAAGTTCTATAAGAGTAAAAGCTTTTTTCATTTAAATTCTCTAGTTTGAATTATAGGAGAATCTCCTATATTAGCAGCTATAGCTAAAAGTCTTATTTTTTCGGATTTGAATCTATCAGGTTTTATATCAAATATATCAACAGAAACAAGTGTTAAATCTTTGTCATAGCTTTTTTGCTCATAACGACTATCATTAAATGGATCTTTTTTAATACCAACGTCAACTTTATAATTAGCTTCTGTAACAAAATCACGATCGTTATTTGAATCAGGAGACATTTTGACTTCATCAATATCTTTGTAAAACCAAATTGTTTTAATGCCATAAGATGATGCGACAGATACTGGGCATTTATCATCATGGTGTTCATCAAAATTATTTAAATCTGTATCTGGTAAACCAGTAGCGGGTAAAATAATCCTTCTCTCGTGTGGATCTAATTTATATTTCTTATAAAAGTCATAACTTCCTAAAGAAAAATTGGGATCTTTTTCTGATGTTCCTAATTTGTTATTAGCGAACCTAGGCATAGGTGAGCTAGGATTTTCCCCTATATAAACACAGGTGTATTGTGACTTAAGAACCGTATTTAAATATGTCTTAGCATTAAGTAACATCTCTTGAATAGTAAACCTCAGATTGGCTTCTGAGGTTACACTTATAATCACAGGAACACTCAAAGAGGTAATTGCTATAATAACTATAGAGACAATAACCTCTATAAGAGAAAAACCTCTAGTTTTCACCAGTCAATTCTCCTATTTTTCCTAACAGGTGCATCAACACCACTAGGTAGTTCATCTAATATAAACTTACCAGCATTATTTTTATCTTCTCCCTTTCCATCATAAGACTTTCCAGCCCAACTACCATTTGCACCAAAGAAACCAACCTTTATCTCATTATAATCATAAGTAGGATAATTTTCATTAAAAATCAACCAAGGAGCTTTAGACATTTTAAGCTTTATGGTATCTTTTACACTTTCTTTATTACTAAATTTAACTTTTTCTACACCATTTTTTACCCTAGAAGGTGCACCAAATGAATTATTATCAGAAATTGATACTAAATTTGTTTTAAGCATAGAGCTATAACCATCCCAAACACCAAAATCATCAGTGCTATAACTATCCCAATGCCCAAATTTATCAGAGTTATGTGACAAATTTACAACATAGTTACCTATAGACTCTCCTTTTAATGTTGAGCTTATTCTTGAGCTACAATCAACATCACAATAAAAAGTATAATATATCTTGCCATCAAATCCATCTTTTGGACCCTCTTGATAAGGAGCAGTTACTCTGCCATAAACCATAGTGGCATAACTATTTTTAGAAGAATTAACATTTTTTGTTGATAAAGTAGCTATATCTTTAAATTCTGTCTTTCTACCAGAATCTGTTATAACTCTATCTCCAATTTTTAATTTATCCAAGCTAAACTCTTTATTATATATCACAAATGGGTTTTCAGGTTTTTTATAATCTTTATCAAAATTAAACCCTATTTTAGCAATAGCAGTATTTTGCTCAAATAAATCTTTAGAAAATAAATATGGCGCAGAAGCAACTAATGAACTAGGATCATATTTACTATAAACACCGCTAAAATACAAATTAGGATCAAACTCACTATTATACATATTTATAACAACTCGTCCACCATTTTCTGCAAATTTCATTCTTTTAGCATTATTTAATTTTTCCCAAGACCAATGTTTTTTATCTTCTATCAAAGAGTGATTTTCTGTCTTATTTTCTTTTAAAATTTTATCTCCATCATAAGATATAACAGCCCCTATATCTTTTGCATAACAATCCTTAGTAAAGTTAGATAAATCTTGATTTTTAGCATTTTTTGGAGCTAGCTCAATATTTAAAAATGCTTTCATACGATAAGAATCTGCATTTAAGGTATTTAGATAAGTAAAGTTACTACTATTAAAGTTTTCTACTGACTTTGTTATATCAAAACTAGCAGGAACAAACTCAACATAAGCTGGAACAACATTAGATATATAACAATCAACTAAATCTCTATTAAATTCAGCGGCATTAACACCTTTTATCTGTTTTGATGGCTCTTTACATTCATAACCATATTTAGAAATTTTATCTTGATCATTTGTTTGGTCTATTGCTGTCCATGTTTTATCAACTATATTTGTTTTAAATCTCATAACATTATCATCATTAATATCGCTAGTGAAATTATTTGAGATATTATCATAAAATTTAATATTAAATTTACCATCAGGCAAATCTTTTCCTTTATACTGACATGTTTTTCCATTTAAATAGGGAGTAAGCAAAGAATCGTTATTTTCTATCTGTGCATGGTACTTACCAACTACAGTTGTAACACCATCGGAAGTATCAGTTGAGTTATATTTAGTTATATCTTTTATTGATGAACTATCTATGTCTTTTTTCTGTGCTTTTGCTGTAACTGTATATGTCTTACCAGAAGTAAGATATAAGACAGAATCAGCTATATTAGATAATTTTTTATCATGTAATGTAGGCTCTATTTTTTTATTACTACCATTTTCACTAAAGCTAAGAGTATATCCTATAGGTTTAAAAGAAAAATGATCAGAATCAGTAGTTCCAGTCCTTTCCTTTTTAAAGTCATCAGGAACTATAAAAACACCTCTCTCTTTAGGTTGAAACTCAAAAACTTGAAAATAGGCATCTTTGGTTATAAGTTTTTCTGAAACAGTTGTCATTCTAAAACAGCTTTTACTTTTATTCATATCTTTACTGCTACCTGGTGTTCTTACCATATACACACTTTTGTCATTTACAAGAGTACGCATTGTATCCTTATCTTGGTAATCTTTATATCTTATACGAGCACCTACTATTTTATTTTGATTTTCTTTTATTTCAATATATTTACCATTTGGGTCTTTTGTCCCCATGATAATACAAAATTTATTAGTATCGCCGATATCTTTTGTCCTTATAGGACTATTCCACAACCAATCAAAATCTTTACCTTGACCTTTATTTTTAATGTAAGCATCTACATACTCATCTTCAACTACACGATACTCTATATCAGATTTTGGTAATTTATATTCGAAATCTACTATTTGCATACCACATTTACCATTTTGAGTAAATATACTTGTATCATTTCTGTTTGTTTTTGGCGGTTGTAATTCATGAGGTGTAACGCAATTACCTTTATTTCTATTAATGTCATCGCCATTGATCCATTTTAGATGTATACTAGATGTTTTATGTATACTCCAATCTGCACTCTCATATATAAGCCTGAATCTTAGCTTATCGCCTTTTTTTAATTTTTTTATAATTATAGCATCGTTATCATTATATCCATATGCATACTTATACCAATAAGATGAGTATTTTTTGTTGTATGTTGTTGTGCTGTTACGATAAAAACATTCTTTATTTTTAGAAGCTTCAACATCGCATATTGTTAATAATGCTTTACCTTGTATGGTAAGACTAAATCTCCATTCTCCATCTTGTGGTATATCAATATAACCTTCCCATACCGAGGTCCACTTATATAAACCATTACTACTATAAGTATTTCCTTTATCAAATTCTACAAGCATTGGAAATGGAAATCTAAAATATGAATCTTTAGCACAACCGTAATTCCAAATCTTTTTATCTGGTGGATAATATCCAGGCCAATAGTCAAAAGATATAGCTCTATCTTTATAATTACCATCTAGGCCATTTTCTGTTCTCATCTCAGAGTATTGCTCATCATAACATCTGCTGTATTTAAATATTGGTGCCTTAACTTTGGTAGAAACGGACGAATACTTACCTTTGCCATCACTAAGTTCACGATTAGATTTATTTGTAAATTGGCTAAAATTTTTTCCGGAACCTTTTTTATAATAATTGGCCGTAACCCTTTCAGCACTCAAATCCAAAACAGATAGCAATAAAATACTTGCAAATGCAAATAAAATTTTATTATTTTTCATTTTACTTAATATCTCCTATTTTTGTATAAAGCTTTCTATAACCTCAGCTTGTTTGTAATCAGGATAAGACACAACATCAAGAACTATCTGAGAAAGTGTCATATTGTCCATATTACAAACTATAGGAGCTATAAAATTTACAGTAGATTTCTCTAAAGGTGTAGCAACCACAAGTATGTTATAAACTCTAAGCTCACTGCTGTTTTTGATATCCATAAGATCTTCGTAGTATGTTGGAATATCAAATTCATAATTTCTTAAAGCATAAGGATTTATCATAGTAAAAGATGTATTATCGTCTTTGCTTTGGAGTTTTACAAAAAACTTATCAAGCTCTATAAGCTCCATAGTTTTTATATGTTCAAAACCTAGTATAGGGCTTTTAACAGTAAAAATCATATTTCAATCTCCTTGATATAAAAATTGTAACATTGTATCATCTTTTTAATTAAAAAACTAAAAATATGCAAAAATTTATATAAAAATAATCCCAAACAATGTAAAATAACAAATTATTTTAATTTACGTAAGGAATACAATGATAAATATCTATAAGTTTTTGGCATCAATTTTTTTAGTTGTGATGCTTTTAGGATGTTCTAATAAACAAGCTAAACTATACAATCTCACACCAGAAGAGTGGTATTCACAGATATTAGAAAATATAAAATCTAATGAGCTAGAGCTAGCTGATAAGTATTATGTATCTATGGCTAGTGAACATGTGGCATCTCCTTTGCTAGAACAAATACTTATGATACTATCTCAGGCTCATGCAAATAATGAAGAGTATTTACTTGCTAACTTCTATCTCAATGAGTATGTAAAAAGATATGGGGATAATGCAGAAAAAACAGAATTTGCGGAGTTTTTAAAGATAAAAGCAAATTTTGACTCATTTTTACAACCAAATAGGAATCAAAAACTAATACAAGATAGCATAAATTCTATAGAAAAATTTTTATATCTATATCCAAATACAAAGTTTAAACCTTTAGTGCAAACAATGCTTGTTAAGTTTAAACTAGCTATTTATAGTTTAGATAAAGAAATAGCAAATCTATACATAAGAACAGGAAGAGATATTTCAGCAGAGATATATAAAGAAAAACTTAAGCAATCTCCTCTAAACGATGCAAAAATTTTAAATCCAGAACGTCCTTGGTATAGAAGAATATTTAATTAGGAGTGCCCTTTGCAATTAGATGAAAATAAATTTTTACCGACAGAAATTCCAATTATAGTTGAGGATGAGTTATTTTTATATCCATTTATGATAACTCCACTTTTTTTAAGTGATGAAGAAAACTTAAGAGCACTTGAACTAGCCATGCAAAACGAAACATCAATACTAGTTGTTTCATCAAAACCAAATCAAGATGGCGAAAGAAATTTTAACAGCATATATGACACTGGAGTATTAGGAACTATAATGAGAAAAGTTCCTTTGCCAGATGGTCGTGTAAAGATTCTTTTTCAAGGGGTAGATAAAGCAAAGATAATCAATCAAACAAGCACTAGTCCATTAGTAGCATTAGTAGATAAGCTAAACATAATAAAACCATCCACAGCTAAGACAGAAGCTTTACTTGTCGTTTTAAGAGAAAAAGCTAGAGAACTAAGCGCTATAAGCCATCTTTTTCCACCTGACTTGCTTAAAACTATAGAAGAAAGTGTAGAGCCTATAAGGGTATGCGACTTGATTTCTAGTGCTTTAAGATTAAAAAAACAAGTAGCTTATAGTTTTTTTATAGAAGAGGATTTAGAGCAAAGACTTTTAAAACTTATAGACTATATCATAGAAGAGATAGAGGCAAATAAACTTCAAAAAGAGATAAAAAACAAAGTTCACTCAAAAATTGATAAGCACAATAAAGAGTATTTTCTAAAAGAGCAATTAAAACAAATTCAAGCAGAACTGGGAAGCGACACTAGCCGAGATGAAGAGATAGAAGAATATAAGAAAAAACTAGAAAACAAAAAGAAATTTATGGGTGAAGATGCGTATAAAGAGATAAAAAAACAGATAGAAAAACTGTCTCGTATGCACCAAGACTCTGCCGATGCAAACACAATACAGAGCTATCTTGACTGGACTCTTGAGGTTCCATTTGAAAATGTATCTAAGAAAAAATCATCAATAATAGAAGTATCAAAAAGACTAAATGCAGATCATCATAGCTTAGAAAAACCAAAAGAAAGAATAGAAGAATACTTTGCTTTAAGAGAGTTATTAGAACTTAGAGGCGTAGATGAAAAGGCTAACAATGGAGCTATACTTTGCTTTGCTGGACCTCCAGGAGTTGGAAAAACAAGCTTGGCAAACTCAATAGCAAAAGCGCTTAAAAGAGAGTTGGTAAGAATAGCTCTAGGCGGACTTGAAGATGTGAATGAACTAAGGGGACACAGAAGAACATATATAGGTGCTATGCCTGGTCGTATAGTTCAAGGACTTATAGAAGCCAAACAAATGAATCCTGTTATTGTATTAGATGAGATAGATAAAGTAGGAAGAAGCTACCGCGGGGATCCTACGGCTGTCTTACTTGAGATATTAGACCCTGAACAAAATAATAAATTTAGAGATTATTATCTTAACTTCAATATAGACCTAAGCAAGGTTATTTTTATAGCTACTGCAAACGATATAAGCATGATACCTGCTCCACTTCGCGATAGGATGGAGTTTATACATCTTAGCTCATACACGCCTCAAGAAAAATTTGAGATAGCAAAAAAATATTTAATACCACAAGAGCTTAAAAAGCATGGACTAAAACCTGTTGATGTAAATATAACCAAAGATGCGATAGCAATGATGATTTCAGAATACACAAGAGAGAGTGGAGTTAGAAATTTACGTAGGAAAATAGCGGATATACTAAGAAAAGTAGCAAAAAAAATACTTACAGATAACCAAGGAAAAATAACAGTAAATTCTAAAAACCTAAAAGAATTTTTAGAAAAGAAAGTATTTGAGATAGAACAAGCAGACAAAAAAGATAAAATAGGTCAAGTAAATGGTCTAGCTTGGACTAGTGTTGGTGGAGACGTGCTTAGGATAGAGGCTATTCGCTTACAAGGCAAAGGAAATATGCAAATAACAGGGCAGCTTGGCGATGTTATGAAAGAAAGCGCACAGATAGCATTTAGTGTTGTTAAGGTTCTTATAGACAATAAAAAAATAAAAGTGCCAATGAGTATAATTCCTAAATTTGATGACGATAAAAGAAAGCTTGAGCCTAGCGATGTGTATAGGAGATTTGATCTGCATTTGCACGTTCCTGAAGGTGCTACGCCAAAAGATGGTCCAAGCGCCGGTATAACAATGGTAACAGCAATAGCATCTATACTTACAGACATAAAAGTAAGACACGATGTAGCAATGACTGGCGAGATAACACTAAGCGGAAGAGTGCTTCCTATAGGAGGGTTAAAAGAAAAGCTTATAGCTGCACACAAAGCAGACATAAAACTAGCACTAATACCAAGAAAAAATTATGAAAGAGATTTGGAAGATATACCAGAGGATGTAAGAAAAGATATGAAAATCATTCCTGTTGATATGATAGATGATGTATTAAAAAATGCACTTGTAAAATAGCGAGTAGATTTTAAAAGTTAAAGGAAAAAATATGCAAGAGTATGTTTTGAAAATAAAATGCAGTGATGAAAAAGGACTTATATATAGAATTTCTGACATAGTCTTTAAATACAGGCTAAATATACAAACAAATAATGAGTTTGTAGATCAAGAAAATAATACATTTTTTATGAGAAGTGAACTTATTGGAGATATAAATATAGATGAATTTATAGGCAACCTTGAGGCTGTATTACCAAAAAATGCTGAGATATCTTGCACTCACAAAAATAAAAAAAATATAATAATACTTGCTACAAAAGAGAGCCATTGTTTGGGAGATTTGCTTATTAAATTTGATAGCGGGGAGCTAAATGCAAATATCGTTTCAGTTGTTGCAAATCATGAAGTTTTAAGAAGTCTAGTTGAAAGATTTAATATACCTTTTGAGTATGTAAGTGCTGATGATTTAAGCAGAGAAGAGCATGAACAAAAAGTATTAGACATTATGGCAAAATATGATTTTGATTATGTTGTATTAGCAAAATATATGAGAATATTAACTCCAAATTTTGTCCAAAACTATAACAACAAGATAATAAACATACATCACTCGTTTTTACCAGCTTTTATAGGAGCAAATCCATATAAACAAGCCTTTGAAAGAGGAGTTAAAATAATAGGAGCAACTGCTCATTTTGTAAATGATAATCTAGACGAAGGTCCAATAATAGTTCAAGATGTAATAAATATAAACCACGAAATGAGCTGGAAAGATATGCAAAAAGCAGGTAGAGCTTGTGAAAAAAATGTATTAGCAAAGGCGTTGGATTTAGCACTTGAAGATAGATTATTTATAAATGAAAATAAGGTTATTGTTTTTTAATGTTTAATATAGTCTTAGTAAGTCCACAAATTCCTCAAAACACAGGAGCCATAGGAAGACTGTGTGTAAATGCAAATTTAAGGCTTCATATCATAAAACCAACTGTTTTTGACCTAAGCGAAAAGGCAGTAAGAAGAGCTGGACTTGATTACTGGAAGATACTAGAGCCTAAAATTTGGGAAAGCTTGAATGAGTTTTTAGAAGAAAATATAAAGCTCAAAGATAGGTTTTTCTTCGCCACAACAAAAACAAACAATAACTACTTTGAAGCTAATTTTAAAACTGGTGATTTTATATTTTTTGGAGGAGAAAGCACAGGACTACCAGCAACCCTAATGGATATAATGCCAAAAAATAAAATAACAATTCCTATGGGTAAAAATGGAAGAAGTTTAAATCTAGCAATAAGCACGGGCATAATAGCATATGAAGCTATAAGACAAAACATAAATGAGTTTGATTTTAGAGAGAAAATATGAATAAACTTATATTTATATTTTTTATACCTATTTTTATTTTTGCACAAACTATAAAAATTGCTACTTATAATGTTGAAAATTTATTTGATGGCAAAAATAATGGCAACGAATATAGAGATTTTAAAATAGGAAAATCATCATGGAGCGATGAAAAATACAAACATAAACTTGCAAACATAAAAGAAGTAATAAAATCAATAAATGCGGATATAATAGCACTTCAAGAGATAGAAAATGAAGATGTTTTAAAAGAGCTTATAAAAGGTACTGATTATAAATTTATAAACTTCAAAACAACTAAAAATGCCCCTGTTGGACTTGGGCTAATATCAAAAATAAGACCAATTTTAACAAAATCATTTAGTGTAGCTGGTGTAAAGACTAGAGATATTTTAAAAGTTAGTTTTGAAGAAGATAAAAAAATATTTAGTATCTTTATAAATCACTTTCCGGCTTTTAAGAAAAATGGAATAATATCTCAAAAAAAAGCAGAAAGAACACTAAGAGTAGCTTTAGAAAATGAAAAAAATGCAATAGTGCTTGGGGATTTTAATAGTCCTTATGGGAAAAAATCCATACTAAACGACATACAAATTACAAAAAATTATATAAACCTCTGGGAATTCATAGAACCGAAACAAAGATATAGTTTTGCGGCTTATGGTAAAAAAAGAGCTATAGATCATATCCTTTTATCGCCTGAATTTATGGATACAAAATATGATTTTATATATGTTTGCGATAGTTTTAAAGTTTTTAAAAATAATTTATTAAATAATAAAGGTTTTGCAAAAACAGAAAATAAAGAACACAAATACTCAGATCATCTACCTTTGGTATTTGAAATTTCAACAGACAAAGATAAAGCTTGTCGGTCTTGGAGTAATTTTTTAGATATTTTTAAAGGCAAGAAATGAAAAATTTTTTAGATATTTTTATGGTGATTTGTTTAGTTGGCTTTTTGTTTTTTATGATAAGAGGCGTTATACTTCAAACAGCAAAAAAAGATGAATTAAGAAAAAAAATTAAACAAGAGGAAAAAAAGAAAAATGAATAAAGAACTTTTGATAGAAATAGGAGTTGAAGAACTTCCAGCAATACCATTTTTAAAAGAGTTGCCAAACATAAAAACAAAATGGCAAAAGGTGTTAGATGAGTATAATTTAAAAAGCGAATTTGATTTTTTCTATACCCCAAGAAGGCTTGTTTTATCTCATAAAAATTTCAAGCAAAAACAAGATGATAGCAATGTAGAGTTTATAGGAGCACCAAAACATATAGCTATAAAAGATGGTAAATTTACACCAGCGGCTATTAGTTTTGCAAAAAAATGTGAGATACAAGAAAGTGAACTTAGTTTTAAAAATATAAATGGTAAAGAGGTGCTTCACTATCAAAAACAAGTATCAGGAAAAGATGTAAAAGAAATTTTACCAGACATGATAGAAAAATTTCTACTTAGTCTAAGCTTTGGAAAATCTATGCGTTGGGGCAATGGGGAGTTTGAGTTTATAAGACCTATAAGATCATTTTTAGTATTTTTAGGAAATGAGTCTTTGGAGTTTACAAAATTTGGAATAAAAAGCGAAAACTCAACATATCCACACAGAGATATAAGCTACGATAAAATAAAAATAGAAAATATAAACCAATATTTTGAAAACTCTACACAAAGAGGTGTTATCCTTAGCCAAGACGAGAGAGAAAGCATTATAAGAAAACAATTTGAAGCACTTGAAAAAGAAAATAATATAAGCATTGAGGTTGATGAAGACTTACTAAGTGAAGTTGTAGCTATCACAGAATACCCAACAGCTTTGCTTGGTCAATTTGAAAGTGAGTTTTTAGATATTCCAAAAGAAGTTATAATAACATCTATGAAAGAAAATCAGAGATATTTTCCTGTATTTAAAAACTCAAAATTAGAAAATAAATTTATAGTTGTAAGCAACTCATTAAATGAAGAAAAATCACTAATAATAAAAGGTAACGAAAAAGTTTTAAGAGCTAGGCTTAGCGATGCAATGTTCTTTTGGAAAAGCGACTTGCAAGCACCTTTTACACCTGATAAACTAAAAAATATAACATACCTAAAAGAGCTAGGAACGCTATACGATAAAGAACTTAGAGAGGAAAAAATAGCTAAAATTTTAGCAGAGAAATACAAAAATAGACTAGCTAAAGAAGTTGGAAATAACTATATAGAAAAAATTTCAAGAGCTGTAATGCTAAGCAAGGCTGATTTGACAAGCAGTATGGTTTATGAATTTACAGAACTTCAAGGTATTATGGGTCATTACTATGCAGAAAAAAAAGGCGAAGATAAAGATATAGTGATAGCTATAAAAGAACAATACCTACCAGATGGCGAAAATGCGGATTGCCCTAGTACCCTTTTTAGCTCAATAGTTGCACTATCATATAAACTTGATAGCTTGGTTGGACTTTTTAGTGTTGGTAAAATTCCAACAGGAACAAAAGATCCTTACGCACTAAGAAGGGCAGCAAACGGAGTTATAAAAATAATTTTAAACGAGGGTTTGGAGTTTGATATATCAGAAATTTTAAATGAAATAGCAAAAAATTACAATAACTTTGATGTAAACACACTAGAAAATTTCATACTTGATAGATTGTATACATTTTTTGATGCAAACTCATCTATAATAAAAAGTTGTATAGATAGCAAAAATAGAGATATAGTTAAACTTTATAATGCTATACAAGCACTTCATATAATATCAAATGAACCTAGTTTTAAAGATAATTTTTCTACATTTAAAAGACTTTCAAATATCATAAAAGATGCAAAAATACAAGATGTCAAAGAAGAATTATTTGAAAGTCAATATGAAAAAAATCTAAATAATAAATTTAAAGCTTTAAATAGCAATGAAGAAAAATATGAAGAGAGATTAAGAGAGCTATTTGGTTTAAAACAAGAAATTGATGAGTTTTTTGAAAATGTTATGATAAACACCGATGATGAAAAAATCAAAAATAACAGAATAGCATTAATAGGTCAAATTTATTTAGCTTTCAAAAAAATAGCTGATATAAAAGAGATAAGTTTTTAATATAGATTTTATTATGAATAAGCCTAATATAGAAGAAGTAGCAAAGTTTCTCATAGAATACACATCTAAAATGCTAAGCATAGGAACATATACAGCAAGAGTAGATAGATGTGTATCTAGGGTAGCAAAGTCTTACGGATATAATGTAAGTCTTACAGCATTAACTAAGCACTTTAGTATAAGTATAACGGACAATAGCAATAGTTCTAATTTTAGAACTTATGTGATTGATACACCAAATCATTTTATAAGTTTTAGGCTTATTTCTGAACTTAGTGCACTTAGTTGGCAAATACAAGATGAGTGTTTAAGTATACAAGATGCAATACAAAATTATAATGAAATAATAAATTTCAAACAAAATCATATAAAAAAAACTATCTTATTTATAAGTCTTGCTAATGCTGCATTTTGTAAATTATTTGGAGGCGATATAGGAAGTATGTTTGTTGTTTTTGTGTCTACTTTTATTGGATTTATTTTTAGACATTTAACAACAAAAATAAGATTAAATATAAAATTACAACATCTAATGGCAGCATTTATATCATCATTTGTAGCATATCTTGGAATATATTTTGGTTTTTCTGCGACACCTGATATAGCCATAGGCTCAAGCGTATTATATCTAATGCCGGGTGTTATGCTCATAAACTCAACATTTGATATACTAAATAGCAATGTATTAATTGGTCTAGCAAAAGCTATAAACACAGGACTTTTGATAGTATGTATAGCAATAGGAATATACATAACACTATCCATATCAAGTATAAAGTTATTAAATGTATAATTTTATACTTGATGCAGTATTTGCTGCTATTGCCGGATTTGGATTTGCATATGTAAGTTCGCCACCAAAAAATACACTTCTTATATCAGCATTTATAGCTGCCATAGCGCACTCTTTTAGGTATCTCATTTTGCATAATGATATTTTAAATATATCACTAGCAACTCTTATTGCATCTTTTTTAGCAGGTATACTAGGAATGTTTTTTGCATTTAGACTTAAGGTTCCAGCTGAAATCATAGCATTTCCAGCCCTACTCCCTATGATACCCGGAATTTATGCCTATAAAAGTATATTGGCATTATTCTTATTTATAAAAAACGATGATGTTACTATAAAGTCAAAACATTTGGTATTGTTTTTTGATAATGCACTAACTACAATTTCTGTAGCGTTAGCACTTGGAGTTGGAGTTTCTATAACACTTTTGCTGTTTTACGAAAGAGCCTTGATGAGTACAAGGGGAGCTAGGAAAAACTCAAAGAAAGACAAAAAATGAAGATAAGAATATACTATGAAGATACAGATACAGGTGGGATTGTATATCATGCAAATTATATAAAATACTGCGATAGAGCAAGAAGTGAAATGTTTTTTTCATCATCTATAAAGCCATTTACAAAAGATGCTTTTTTTGTTGTTTCAAGCATAGAAGCAAAATACATAAAACCTGCCTTTATAGGAGATTTGATAGAGGTAAAGACTAATATTTTAGAGGTAAAAAAAGCAAGTGCTGTCTTAGAACAGAGCATATATAGGATTGAAGATATTGAAAAAAATATAAAAGATGATTTATTGTTTAAAGCAAAAATCACTATCGCATTTGTTTCAAATTTAAAACCAAAAAAAATAAATGATGAAATTGCATTATTTTTTAATAATTATAATCACTCAAATCATTAGTTTTGATAAAATTATATTCATCTGTTTTTAAAATATCAACATCATACACAACCTGATTATCTATTATTTCTTGGTTAAATTTTCTATTTTTTCCAGTAGCCAAACTATATATATAATCAAGCCCTACACTAGATGAATAACCAATCCAGTTATACCTTAAATCTATACCAAATAAAGCATTGACGCTATTTAAACTATCATCATCAAGAAAAATTGAATTAGCGATATAAAATTTCTCCCTATCACTTTTTTTTACGAGTTGCAAAAATTTTGGATTATAGTTTATTTGAGTACTTAATAAAGAAAATGGCTCTATTTCAAAAATTTTTAATTGCGTTGCTATTAGCGATGCTTTAATGAGAGATAAATTTAAAAATACACTTGAGTTATTAATATATGAAAAATTATTAAAATACTCTTCAAGTTTTATATTTTTAGCCAACATTTGAACTTCATACACACTATTTTCAGATATATTTTTTACATAGTTATTTAAAGAATTCCCAGTAAAACTTCCATCACTAAAAGCACTTATTTTATTATTAGTAAATTCAAAAAGTGATTTAATCTGAACTTGATAATCCACACCTCCAAATATAAAATTTGGATTATTTAGCTTAAAAAGTGATGAATGAACACTTGGAAAAAAGAAAGTTTCATTTGGATAGGCTAGTTTATTTATTAAGATGACTCCATTAGCGGTCAATGGAGCTATAAAATATTTTATAGAATCTTTTCTAGCCTCATCCAGCGCTTTTTGAATATTTTTAGGACTCTCATCATCACTATTTATAAATTTCAAATCAACATTTAAATCATACTTTAAAACATAAGAAATCAATGATTTGGTAACACTATCAGTATATGATTTTATAATCTTTTGTGGCAATATAATAGCTATTTTTAAATTATCATTTAAAACCATATCTGGAGTATAATAATATATTTTTAAATATTTATCCAAAAGCTCTAAATTTGTTACCCTAAGCCTATCAAAACGAGCTAAAAAACTAGCTATCATATCCTGTTGCAAAAGCTTATTCAAACAATCATCATTACAAAAACCAGGTTCTAAATCAATATAGTACATCGTAACAGGTTTTATATCTGACATTCTTTGTTCTTTTGCAAAAACAGAAAAGAAAAGAAAAAAAATCAGTATGTATTTCATAAAACGTCCTTTATTTTATTTAAATCGTTTATAAAATTTGCTTGTAGACTTGGATTTTTAATTATTTTATCCAAAGAATATGTTGCCATCAAAAAAGCATTTCCAAACTTTAAAAAACTACCTCTTAAACTTTCAAAAGAGCTATTTTTTGCATTTTGAATATACAAATTCAAAAAAACATCTTCACCTAAAGCCACAATAATTTTAGGATTAATAAAATTCATTTCTTCATCCAAATACGGTCTGCATTTTAAAAAACAATCAGACAAATCTAAACTCATTTGTTTTTTGCAATGCAATAAATAGCTTATATAAAAATCTCTCTCTGAAAATTTAAGATATTTTCTTAATAACTCCAAAAAATTATCCATAATATTAGTATTTAAATTTGGTTCTAACATAACGAATGTTATTTTTGAATTAATATTACCAAAACCAGTATATGATTTTACCGAATAATTTTTTAAACAACAAAGGTTGCAATTTATAATTTGATTATTTAATTTATCAAAACTATCAAAACAATAACATGAAGTGCTTTTTAAATCTTTTTTTCCTACAAAATTATACCCAATAGCTTTTAAAAAATATAATTTTTTTAAATCATTATCATTCATGTATATAATTATAGTTAATTTTTGATTAAATTTAGCTATTCAAAGCTTTTTAAGTATTGCTTTGATAAAATCACGCTTTTACATTAAATTTTAAGGATTAGTATGAAAAGAACTTATCAACCTCATAAAACACCTAAGAAAAGAACTCATGGTTTTCGTCTTAGAATGAAAACAAAAAATGGTCGCAAAATTTTAAATGCTAGACGCGCAAAAGGAAGAAGAAGATTGGCAGTCTAGTTGGTTTTGAGTCTATAGGCGACTCAAAAGAATTTTCTTTGGTTTATAAAGATGCTAAAAAATGGCACTGCGAGTCCTGTATTCTTTTTTATAGACCTTCTCAGGAAAACAAAATGGCAGTTGTGGCCAGCAAAAAAGTAGGTAAAGCCGTCATAAGAAACAGATGTAAAAGACTATTAAAATCAGCATTTATAAATGCATCTTCAAATCTAAAAGACGGAACCTATATTTTAATAGCAAAATCTGGCGTAGATAAAATATCTTTTAATGATATTAATAAAAATTTAAAGTGGTCGCTAAAGAAATTAGGGTGTTTAAAGTGAACAGTATTGTTATTTTTATGATTAATTTTTATCAAAAATACATATCTAAATTTACTCCTGCTTCTTGTAGATATTATCCGACTTGTTCAGAATACACAATTTGGCAATTTAAAAATAACAATTTTTTCTTAGCCACTATCTACTCTACACTGAGAATTTTAAAATGCAATCAATTTTTTAAAGGTGGTATTAATTACCCTATTATTAGTAAGAATTTTGAAACTTTATATGTCTTTAAAAAAATAAAATCTATAAATATTATTTTTTGGTTTGTTCCATTTAAGGATGACAAATTCTATGTTATAAAAAAATTTAAGGGAATATGAAATTATGGATAAATTATCAACACAAAAAAGGGTCTTATTAGCGACAATATTTTCATTTGTCTTTTTTATCGCTTACGACTTTTTTTTCATACCAAAACAACCGATACAAGATAATAACATAAGCACAAAAACAACTTCAAATATAGAGCAAAAAAATAACTTTGCAAAAAAAGAAATTGAAAGCACAAATGATCAAATAATAAATTCAAAGCCAAACACAAGTAATGAAATTCTTGTAAAAGTAAAATCAGATAAATTTGAAGCACACATAGATAGTCTAGGAAGACTTAGCAAATTTTATCTAAATGAAGATAAATATCAAACCGAAGATGAAAAGAGAATACAACTTGTAAGTGAGTCACTAATGCCTTTAGAGATTAGATTTAGTGATGAAAAAGTAAATCAACTTGCATTTAAAAATAAATACACAACAGATATTAATGAAGTAAATATAACAAATGATTCAAAAATAATAAATTTACAACAAGACTTGGGAGATTTCACTCTAAACAAGAAAATAACTTTTTTTAAAAATGGAACATACGATATAGAAGTTTCTACAAGTAAAAATATTGATTATTTTATAACCACTGGCTTAAGACCAAGTATTGCAATAGACACACTGACAGTTCATGGTGCATTGTTAAGACATACAGATGATAAAATAACTGTCTTAAAAGATGATGATCTTGATGGAAATGAAAAATTTAACAATGTAGATATAGCAGCTGCTTCTGACAGATACTACACATCTTTATTTTTCTCTTTTGAAAAACCACTAAATGTTGTTATGAGTACAGATGAAAATAAAAATGCACTTGTATTCATAAAACAAAATGGTGATTTTAAAACAAAAGCCTATATAGGACCAAAAGATCACGATGTCTTAAAAAGCATAGATAAAAGACTAACAGATATCATAGAATATGGTTGGTTTACATTTATAGCAAAACCAATGTTTAGCTTCTTAAATTTCTTGCATACACACATAGGAAATTGGGGTTGGGCTATCGTTGTTTTAACAATTTCTATAAGAATAATTTTATTCCCTCTTACATACAAAGGTATGGTTTCTATGAATAAAATAAAAGAGATTGCACCAAAAATGAAAGAGCTTCAAGCAAAATATAAAGGCGATCCACAAAAACTAAATACACACATGATGGAACTTTATAAAAAGCATAATGCAAATCCTATGGGTGGTTGTCTACCTATACTTATGCAAATACCTATATTTTTTGCTATATACAGAGTCTTACTAAACGCAATAGAACTTAAAGCGGCTCCTTGGATTTTTTGGATACACGATCTTTCTGTAATGGATCCGTATTTCATACTACCTATCTTAATGGGTGCTACAATGTTTTTACAACAAAAGCTTACACCGACAACATTTAATGATCCAATGCAAGAAAAGATAATGAAATTTTTACCACTTATATTTACGGTATTTTTTGTTTCATTCCCAGCAGGACTTACACTTTATTGGTTTATAAACAACTTGTTCTCTGTAGCTCAACAATCTTTCGTAAATAGACTATTTGAAAAGCAAAAAAATAAGAGTGCAGAGGTAAAATAATAATGCGTATAGAAGCACAAAATTTACAAGAAGCTTTTCAAAAAGCAGCAGAAAAGTTAAATTGCTCCGTAACAGAACTTGATATAAAAGTTATACAACACCCTAGTAATGGTTTTTTAGGGTTTTTTAAAAAAAATGCAATCATAGAAGCTAATAATGAAAAAACTGTAAATATACCTAAGCCAAAAAATGAGCAAAAAGACTCTAATGAAAAAAATAAAAAAAGAAATAAAAATAAAAAAAATCAAAATGATAAAAAATCTGAACCAACAAATATAGAAAAACAAAATGAACCAAAACAAGACTATATAATAAAGCGTTTAGATAAAGAAGAAAATAATAAGAAAAAGCAAGAAAAAACACAAAATCAAGCAGAATCTAAGCAAAACAAATCTCAACAAAATATTGATTTTGACAAAATTTTACCTGAAATCAAAGCTGGTCTAGTAAAACTTTTTGCTTCTAGCTTCTTTAAAATAGATAAAATTGAAGTTAGCAAGTATTCGGATGATTGTGTATTAATCGAACTTGATGGAGAGGATGCGGCTTTACTTATAGGCAAAGAAGGATATAGATATAAAGCTATATCTTATTTGATTCATAATTGGCTTAACCTTAAATACAATTTATCAATAAGACTTGAAATAGCTGAGTTTTTAAAAAATCAAGAAAATACAATGGATCAATATCTAAGCAATATAATACAAAGAGTTCAAACAAATGGAAAAGCTCAAACAAAACCACTTGATGGAGTCCTTGTAAAAATTGCTGTTTCTAAATTGAGAGAGAAATTTCCAGATAAATATGTTGGCATTAAAACCAATGGAAATGATAAGTTTGTTATAGTAAATGACTTCATTAAAAAATGATACAATAGTTGCAACAGCAACAGCACACGGAGCCGGCTCTGTAAGCATAATAAGAATGAGCGGTTTTGACTCTTTAAAAATCGCAAAAAAGCTGATAAAAAAAGATGAGCTGACTCCTAGATATGCAACTTTATGCAAAATTTATTCATTAGATAACTCCTTTATGGATGAGGGGTTAATTATATACTTTAAAGCTCCAAATAGTTTTACTGGCGAAGATATAGTTGAGTTTCAAATTCACGGTGGATTTACCATAACAGATATGCTTTTAAATGAACTTATAAAAGCTGGAGCTAGGTTAGCAAACCCTGGCGAGTTTAGCAAAAGAGCTTTTTTAAACGATAAAATAGACCTACTAAAAGCAAATGCGATAAGTGCTATGATAAATGCAAGAAGTCAAAGTGCTGTTAAAATACTAGCTAGACAGATGAAAGGCGAATTAAAAGAATATGTTGAAAATATAAGACTTGATCTTATAAAAACTCTAGCATATGTAGAAACAAGTATAGACTATGCTGATGATGATCTACCGGAAGATATAATAATTCAAATAAAGCAAATGCTTGTAAAAAATAGCCAAAGTCTTGATAAAATAGTCCAGATAAGCAAACAAAGAAGTGGCCTTATAGATGGTTTTAAAATAGCAATAGTCGGAAAACCAAATGTTGGAAAAAGTTCTATATTAAATTCACTTTTAAAATATGAAAGAGCAATAGTCTCAAACGAAGCTGGAACGACAAGAGATACAATAGAAGAAGAGCTAAAAATAGGAACTCATATAATAAAAATAATAGACACAGCTGGAATAAGAGAGAATACAGGAGCTATAGAAGAAATAGGAATAAGCTATACCTTAAGAGCAATAAAAGAAGCCGATATAATACTAGCTGTTTTTGATGCATCAAGCAAAGCAACTGAGCAAGATAAGCAGATAATCAAACTTATAAATAACTCAGACAAACAGATATTTTTTATATTAAACAAGATTGATTTAGATATTAAGTTTGATTTGGATTTAAAAGATCCTATAAAAATATCAGCAAACAACAGTGTGGATGAAATTTTAAGCACATTAAATAACTTTTTAAATAACCAAGATACAGGTGAACTAATGTTAAGCTCTGTTTCTCAAATAAATGCTTGTGCAAATGCAAGTATGGCACTAAAAAATGGCTTAGAATTAATGCAAGATAATGAGTTAGAACTTTTTGCTTACGAGCTAAATAAAGCTATAAAAAATATAGCAGATATAACAAAACCGGTTGAATATTCAGAATTGCTTGATGAGATGTTTTCTAATTTTTGTTTAGGAAAATAAGGTATTTATTGTTTATTTTAAATAAATAAATTTGATATTATCTATGAAATTTAAAAGATTTGCAATTTAATATAAAGGCGATTCATTATAGACTTTTGTATATGATTTAACCTTCCTTACAAGACACATTTTTTAAAAACTCGTGGTAAATAATTTATTAAAAAAGCTAATCCAACCTAATACATAGTTAAATTACAATAAATTCATTAGCACAAAATAATATTAATTATAGTTTATAAAGATAATAAAATGCAAGTTAAAGAATCTTAATTAAAATTATTTAAAACACTATTTATATATTAATGGTCTTTAATTTAAAACAGTATAAAATTTACAACCAGCTTCGCTACCTAAATCACAACCTTTATCATAATATTTTATGGCTTTATGGTATGATTGTTTTTATACCTTTGTCATAGCACCTAAGATAAAACAACCACTAACTTCACAGAAATCGCAAGCTTTGTTAGAATATCCTATAGCCTTAGAATATAATTGTTTAACTCCTTGACCATTTTGATAGAAAAATACTTAAGATAGTGCAACTCTTACTATCGCCCAAATTACAGGCTTTTTTAAAATCATCAAATTTTGAAGCAAAAATAGTAGTTACTAAAGCTAATAGTATGTGTTAAAAAATATTTATTTTCCTCTATATCTCTTTGGATATTCAAAAAATAGCACCCCAACCTCATCTTTTTTTATGTCTGAAAATTTACCTTCAAACTCTATACCAAAAACCCCACAAGTTGGCATATTTCCTATACTAGAATCACTTATATACTCACAAATTTCAGTTATTGCTGGATTGTGAAGGACTAAAAACACATTTTTTATATCATCATCTATACTCTGTATAAATTCAAAAATATAATTTGCAGTTGCTGTATAAAATCTTTTTTTATACTTTACATCTTTTTTTATATCCATCTCATTAAAAAGCTCTTTTACAGTTTGTTTACATCTAATAGCATCACTAGACACAACCAAATCAAAAGCTATGTCGTGTTTTTTAAGTGCCTTTGCTATAAGTTTTATATCTTTTTTACCCCTATCGTTAATAGCTCTTTTAAAATCTTTATCAGAATTTGTTTCAACAGCTTTTGCATGTCTCATAAAATAAATTTTTTTCATCTTATAGCCATCTGTTTTATGATTTTTATCTCATCCATAGAAAAACCGGCTTTAAGTCTATCCTCTTCGTTTAATTCCCTGCTGGTCAAAAATGAATTTGGATAAAGTCTTTGTATTATATTTACATATTCAAGTGGATCTATATTTTCAATTTTACAAGCATATTTAAACCACTTATCGCCTTTTTTTACGTGAGCTATCTCTTCATCAAGTATAATTTGTAAAGCATTTATAAGCTCAACACTAGCATTTTGTTTTTTTAATTTTTTGATTATATGAGCATTTGCATCAAGACCATTTGCTTCCATATATCTAGGTAAAAGCGCCATTCTCTCTAAAAGACTATTTTCTGTTTTTTTAAGTGCTACAAAAAGTCCATCATGAACTTGCATACAGCCATAATATCCACCATTTTTAGCAAGTAAATCCTCTATCATCAAAAAATGACGAACCTCATCATCAGCCACTTCAAGCCAATCATCATAAAAATCACGACTCATCAAATCAAATCTATAACACTCATCCAAGGCTATATCAATAGCACTAAATTCTATATGTGCAACAGAGTGTATAAAATATAAATTTTTATCTTTTTGTGGTATTTTTTTATTCAAATTCCTCATAGAAACCACATCACAAAAATCACTATAACAAGGCTTTTCAAGTGATTTTGGCTCACCTACCCTATTAAAATTTATATCTTTTGTATTTTTATATTTTTTATAAAATTCATTAAATTTTGCAATCTTTTTATTTTTATTGCCTTCATTAATAATATCCCAAATCGAATCAAAAAAATTCACTAATAAACCTTATATGGTAAAATTATAATAAATCAATGAAGTTTTTATTTTATCAAAATTTTGTTTTCTAAGCAAAAAATCAATATAATATTTTTTTACTTTTTAAAATTTCTAAGGCTTTAAATGTATTATTTGCAAATAACTGGACAAAACAAACTATCTGGCGAAGTTAAGATAAGTGGAGCTAAAAATGCTGCTTTACCTATAATAGCACTAACTTTGCTTGCAAAAAACAAAGTTGATATAAAAAATATTCCAAATGTAGCTGATATAAAAACTCTAGCACAATTATTAACAAATTTAGGCTCAAATTGCGAATATAAAGACGATAATGAAATCAATATAGACACAACAGGGATAAACTCAACCACTGCAACATACGATATAGTAAGAAAAATGAGAGCTTCTATACTTGTATTAGGACCGCTTTTGGCTAGATTTGGTAAATGCGAAGTGAGTCTTCCAGGCGGATGTGCGATAGGTCAAAGACCTATTGACCTTCATCTATCGGCACTAGAAAAAATGGGTGCTGATATACAAATCAAGCAAGGATATGTAGTAGCTAGTGCAAAAAATGGCTTGCAAGGTGCAAAAATAGTTTTTGATAAAGTAACAGTAACTGGTAGTGAAAATATAATAATGGCCGCAGCATTAGCAAATGGAAAAACACATCTGATAAATGTAGCAAAAGAGCCTGAGGTTGTTCAAATATGTGAAATTTTATCAAAAGCTGGTGTCAAAATAGAAGGCATAGGCACGGATGAGCTTATAATATATGGAACAAATAAAGAACTTTTAGATATAGATGAAATAAATGTTATCCCAGATAGAATAGAAGCTGGAACTTACTTATGTGCCGGAGCTATCACAAACTCACAAATAACAATCACAAATGTAAATCCAAAACATTTAGAAGCTATCACAACAAAACTTGAACAAATGGGCTTTAAGATACAAACAGATGAAGATAAAATAACTATAATTCCAGCTGATAAAATAAATAGTTGTGAAATTGTAACAAGAGAGTATCCAGGATTTCCTACAGATATGCAAGCTCAATTTATGGCACTATCATTAGTTGCTGATGGTGTAAGCACGATAGATGAGAGACTTTTTGAAAATCGCTTTATGCATGTAAGCGAGCTTTCAAGAATGGGAGCTGATATAAGATTAAACGGTCATATGGCAAGTATTTATGGTGGCAAAAAATTAAATGCAGCAGATGTTATGGCTACAGACCTTAGAGCAAGTTCGGCTTTGGTTCTTGCAGCTCTTGCAGCAGAAGGAACAAGCAGGGTTCATAGAATTTATCATCTTGATAGAGGCTATGAAAATTTACACAAAAAACTACAAATGCTTGGTGCAGACATACAAAGACTTAAGGAAGAATAATGGTTGAATTAAATGAAGTTTTTGAAATTTTAAAAAGCAATGAAACACTAGATGAGTGTATTGCCTTAGAAAATGCATTAGGTAAAATAACAAGCCAAGATATAGTAGCTATAAAAGATCTTCCTTGTTTTGATAATTCTGCACTAGATGGATTTGCCATAAAATTTGATCAAAAAGAAAATGGATACACTCTTATAGATACTGTCTTTGCTGGAGAAACAAAAAAAACTCAGATAAAAGACAATGAATGTATAAAAATAATGACTGGGGCTATATTTCCCCTAGGAGCTGATACTATTTTAAGAATAGAAGATAGTATTGAAAAAGATGGAAAAATATATCCTAAAAATCCAGAAAAACTAAAAAAAGGTGATGCACATAGGTTTAAAGGTGAAGAGGTAACAATAGGAAATGTTCTAATAAAAAAAGGAACAAAACTAGAACCAACTCACATAATGCTACTAGCGTCTCAAGGCATATATAATGTAAAAGTAAAACCAAACCCTAAAATAGCCATATTTTCAAGTGGCAATGAATTAAAAGAGCCTTGGGAATTTGCAAATGAAACACAAATTTATAATGCCAATGCACTTGGAATTTCTTCGCTACTTCAAAAAAATGGATTTAACTCATCATATTTTGGAATAATAAAAGATGACTTAGGCCAAACAATAAATTCATTAAAAAACACAAGCAATTTTGATGTAGTTATATGTTCTGGCGGGGCTAGCATGGGCGATGCTGACTTTATGAAAATGGCTTTAGATAAGCTTGGTTATACACAAATTTTTGACAAAATAAATCTAAGACCGGGTGCTCCAACAAAAGCTTATAAAAAAGATAACCAAACAGTATTTATACTACCTGGAAATCCAATGGCTGCATATATTTGCAATCTTATTGTAGTTGTACCTTTTTTAAATAACAGTAAACCTGAAATGATAAAATGCATATCTGGCGAAAATATAAAGTTTAAAAAAGGTCGTGCAAATGTTGTTTTGGGGAATTTACAAGATGGTAAATTTTATAGTTTAAATAACAACAAATATGGCTCAGGCATGATAACACCGCTAACGCAAAGCGATTTTATATACATATCAAACCCATCTGATGAGCAAATTATGCAAGACCAAGAAATTTATATAATGAAAATTTCTTGACAAATGAAAAAGTTTTTGATAAAATCACGCTTTATTTTTGAACTTAAATTATGCGGGAATAGCTCAGGGGTAGAGCATAACCTTGCCAAGGTTAGGGTCGCGAGTTCGAATCTCGTTTCCCGCTCCATCATAATCCTACTTTTACCACTATTTTTATTTGGTTTTGATGTAAATATTTATCCAATGTATTGTATAAGTGATAGCGTTATAAGCTTAAAAACATTTGGTTTTGATGGCGAAGATAATGAAATTTTAAATCTTGAAAACAGACGTGCAGCAAAGATAGATAAAGAAAAACTATTTGAAATTTTAAAATCTAATTTTAAAACATTTAATGATAAAACAGGAAAAACAGTCGCCTTTGTAAGAGATTGCACTACCTATGATAAAATTCAAGCAGAATTTATAAAAACATTAAGCAATGAGTATCAAAATATAGATATAAAAGATATTGATATTGCATCACAAAATAAACTTCCAGATAATTTTGATAATTTTAAATTAAAAGAAATTTCAGTATTAAAAAATCCAAAATCAAATGGAAATTTTAAAGCTACTTTTGTGGTAAATGACTTTAATATTAAAACTCTTTATTTTAGATATAATTTTAAAGCCCAAATACCTGTTTTTGTTGCTATAAAAAACCTAAATAGAGGCGATGAATTAGATGTTTTTGATTATCAAAAATCATTTGTGGATTTTAATAAATTTGATATAAACTTATTAAAAGATATTGATAATTCTAAAATGGTAGCAAAAACAGAGATTAAAGCCGGAGATGTGCTATTAACACAAAATTTCACAAAAATGTCTTTGATAAAAAGAGGCGATAAGATAAATGCCACATTAAACGATGGTGGGTTAAGCTTAATAATAGAGACAATAGCTGTACAAAATGGAAACTTGGGTGATGAAATAACAGTAAGAACAAAAGATAGAAAAAGCTTTAAAGCAAAGATAGTATCAAAAAATATGGCGATTATACAATGAAAATAGCAGTAGGAATCACGGGTGCTAGTGGTTGTTTTCTAGGCTTTAAATTAGCCCATGAAATAAGTAAAAATCACGAAACATATGTTGTAATAAGTGAAAGTGCAAAAACCACACTAAAACTTGAAAATGGTATAAATTTTAATGAAGAAAAACAAAAGCTACAAAAAGCTACAATCCTTGATGACAAAGATATAGGTGCTTGTGTTGCTTCTGGTTCATTTGGAATACAAAAGACAATAATTGCACCTTGTTCCATAAACACACTAGCAAAGATATCAAATGGTTTTTGTGATACACTAATAACAAGAATGGCAGCCGTTGCATTAAAAGAACAAAAAAGATTAGTACTTGGAGTAAGGGAGATGCCATTTTCAAATATATCCCTTAAACAGATGAGTGAACTAAGTTCATTAAATGTTATGATAGCTCCACCGGTGTTTGGCTTTTATTCAAAATCACAAAGTTTTGATGATATCTGTGATTTTATAGTTGGAAAATGGCTTGATACTCTTGAGATAGAAAACTCATTATACAAAAGATGGAATTAATAAATTTATTTTTAATAAAAAACAGATAAAATAACGATTTTAAATTTTTACGAGGTAGTGAATTGAAAGCTTGTATGTATCCTGGAACCTTTGATCCTTTAACAAATGGACATATAGATGTTATAACAAGAGCATCTAAGATTTTTAGCAAAGTCATAGTAGCTGTTGCAAAAAACGACAACAAAAAGCCTTTGTTTAGCTTAGAACATAGAATAAAAATGGCAAAAGAGTGTGTAAAAAAACTAAAAAATGTTGAGATATTGGGATTTGATGGTTTGCTTGTTGATTTTGCAAAACAACACGATATAAAGATAAATATAAGAGGCCTTAGAGCTGTTAGTGATTTTGAGTATGAACTACAAATGGGCTATGCAAACTCTACGCTTTATCACGAATTTGAAACTATATATTTAATGCCTAGCTTAAACAATTCATTTATTTCAAGCTCAATAGTAAGGTCTGTATTAAACCACAATGGAGATGTAAGTAAATTAGTTCCAAAAGAGATTATTAAATATCTTAAAGAGATAAAATAAATGTATATTTTATTTGAAGGTATAGATGGAGTTGGTAAAAGCACACAGATAAAAAGAATATCAAAATTTTATAACAATGTTTTAATAACAAAAGAGCCGGGTGCAACGCCTTTTGGCGACAAGATAAGAGATATTTTATTGCACGGAAAATTACAATTAAGCAAAAAGGCGGAGATGTTTTTATTCTTAGCAGATAGAGCTGAACACGCACAAAGCGTAATAGAAAAGAACCAAGATAAATTAATACTTAGTGATAGAGGTTTTATCTCAGGTATCTCATATGCCATAACAAATGATAGCGAATTAAATTTTGATACTCTTTTGAGCTTTAATAAATTTGCACTAAATAATAATATGCCTGATAAAATTATATTTTTTAAAGCTGATGAGAGCTTGATTTTAAAAAGATTTAAGCTTAGAAATAAAAAAGATACAATAGAAAAAAGAGGTATAAAATATCTCTTACAAGTTCAAGAAAATATGGAAAACACGATAGATAAATTAGGTATCGAAAGCTTAAAAATAGATGCTACTTTAAAAAAAGAAGAGATAACAAAAAAGATAATAAATTTTATAAACTTAGATAAGGATATGATATGATAAATGCACTTCGTGGAATGAAAGATATGATGCTCAAAAAAGCCAAATTATATGAGCATATAGTAAAAATTTGCGAACAAACAGCAAAAAATTATGGCTATACATTAGTAAAAACTCCACATTTAGAACAAACATCTCTTTTTAAAAGAAGTGTTGGTGAAAGCAGTGATATAGTTGGCAAAGAGATGTATCAATTTACAGATAAAGGCGATAACGATGTCTGTTTAAGACCAGAAGGAACAGCTGGAGTCGTAAGGGCATTTATAGAGTCAAAACAAGATAAAACAAATGGTGTTTATAGATATTTTTATCACGGTTCTATGTTTAGATATGAAAGACCGCAAAAAGGAAGACTTAGAGAATTTCATCAATTTGGAGTTGAGTGTTTTGGAGAAGCTGATGTAAAAGAAGATGCAAGTGTTATTCTTATGCTAAACGAGATACTAACAAAACTAAACATCAAAACAACTCTTAAAATAAACTCATTAGGCGATGCTTCATCAATGGCTACCTATAAAGAAAAATTAGTAAAATTTTTAGATAAACACGATAAGGAAATATGTGCTGACTGCCAAAGAAGGAAGGATTTAAATCCTATAAGAGTTCTTGATTGTAAAAATGAAAGCTGTCAAGAAATATACAAAAATGCACCACTTATGATAGATAATTTAAACGATGAAGCAAAGGCTGATTTTGAAAAATTAAAAGAAATTTTAACCAATAACCAAATATCTTTTGAGATAGACCCAAAACTTGTTAGAGGTTTAGATTATTACTGTAAAACGGCATTTGAGTTTATTAGTAACGAGATAGGTTCACAAAGCGCTGTTGCTGGTGGTGGAAGGTATGATAGATTGGTTGAATATCTTGGAGGCAAGGCAAATTATGGTGTTGGTTTTGCTATGGGTATAGAAAGAATTATGGAAATATTAAATGAGATAGATGAAAAAAGAGATGGAATTTATATATGTGCTTTGGATGAAAAATATATAGATTATATTTTCAATCTTGGTATCAAACTAAGAAAAGAATTTAAGGTAAACATATCCTATAAAGCAAAAAAACTTCAAAAACATCTATCAGATGCGGACAATAATAATTCAAAAATTTTCCTATGTGTTGGGGAAAATGAAAAAAATAACAACGAAATTTGGTTTAAAAACCTACAAACAAAAGATGAAAAAACTATAAAAATAGATGATATTTATAAGGAGCTTGAAAATGAATGATTATGGCCTTAGTATTTGGGGTGATAACAATTTTATTATAGAACAAGGTAAGGTTTGTGTAAATAAAAAAAGCAAACCAGCGATACTAGATATAGTAAAAGAGATAAATTCTCAAGGCTATAGAGGTCCTATATTGCTTCGTTTTCCACACCTTATCAAAAAACAGATAGAGCAAATTTATGCAAGTTTCTCTAAGGCAAAAAAGGAATTTGGTTACAAGGGAAATTTCAATGCTGTTTATCCATTAAAAGTAAATCAATATCCAGGATTTGTTAAAAACTTAGTTACACTAGGAAAGCCTTATAATTATGGACTTGAAGCTGGAAGCAAGGCTGAGTTACTGTTAGCAATGGCTTATAATAATGAAAATGCACCTATAACAGTAAATGGCTTTAAGGATAAAGAGCTTATAAATATAGGATTTATAGCTGCTGAAATGGGACACAATATAACACTTACGATAGAAGGCTTAAATGAACTTGAAGCAATTATAGCAACAGCAAAAGAGCGTTTTTCTCCAAAACCAAACATAGGACTTAGAATAAGACTTCACTCTACCGGTTCTGGAATTTGGGCAAAAAGTGGTGGAATATACTCTAAATTTGGGCTTACATCAACTGAACTTATAGAAGCTATAAATATGCTAAAAAAGGCAGATTTGTTAGAGTGTTTTAGTATGATACATTTTCATATAGGTTCGCAAATAACAGAAATTCATCCACTAAAAAAAGCCTTAACAGAAGCAGGAAATATATATGCAGAGTTAAGAAAAATGGGGGCAAAAAACCTAAAAGCTATAAACTTAGGTGGCGGTCTAGCGATAGAATACTCACAATTCAAACAAGCATCAAGTAGAAATTATACACTTAATGAATATGCAAACGATGTTGTTTATCTTCTAAAAAGCATAGCAGGACAAAAAAATGAACAAGAACCAGATATTTTTATAGAATCAGGGCGTTTTATATCAGCATCTCATGCTTTACTTGTTGCTCCGGTGCTTGAACTTTTTTCACAAGATCACACAGAAGAAAAATTAAATTTAAAAGAAAAAAATCCACAACTTATAACAGAACTTTATGATCTATATAATTCTATAAGACCATCAAATGCCTTAGAATATCTCCATGATAGTATAGATCATATGGAAAGCGTATTGACACTTTTTGACCTTGGTTATGTTGATTTGCAAGATAGATCTAATGCTGAGGTGTTAGTTCAACTAATAGGAAAAAAAGCTGTTATAATGCTTGGAAATAAAAACAGCACATCTGATTTGTTGAAAATACAAGAAGAGATAAAAGAGAGATATTTGGTAAATTTCTCAGTATTTCAGTCATTACCTGATTTTTGGGGATTAAAACAAAACTTTCCTATAATGCCACTAGATTGTCTTGATATACGCCCTACTCTACCAGCTTGCATTTGGGATATTACTTGTGATAGTGATGGAGAGATAAGCTATAAAGATGAAATGAATCAACTATTTTTACACGATGTTGATGTAGAAAAAGATGAGTATTTTTTAGGATTTTTTCTAGTTGGTGCTTACCAAGAAGTTTTAGGAATGAAACACAATCTTTTTACACATCCAACCGAAGCTATTGTTGAGATAAGTGAGACTGGATTTGAGATAAAAAACCTACTTGAAAGTCAATCCATTCTTGATATTATGGAAGATATGGATTATGATATACACGAGATACAAGATACTTTAAATGAGCGGCTAGAACGTTCAAATCTTGTAAATGAAACTCAAAAAAAGCAAATATTAGGAGAGATATATCTATTTTTAAATGATAATGGTTATCTAAAAACAATAAACTAAATTTAAAAAATTTTTTGGTTTATAAAAAAGTGATAAAATATTGGTTTATAACAATATCTAAAATACATTACAAAGGATTAAGTAAATGTTATCACAAAGAATGCAAACTTTAAGTGAGTCTTTAACCATAGCAATATCAGCTAAAGCAAAGCAGATGAAAGCTGATGGCGTAGATGTTATAAGTTTTAGTGCTGGTGAACCTGATTTTGATACACCTAAAGCAATAAAAGATGCTGTAAAAGAAGCACTAGATAGTGGCTGTGGAAAATATACAGCTGTAGCAGGTGAACCTGATGTATTAAAAGCTATAGCTACAAAACTAAAAAAAGATAACAACTTAACCTATACAACAAATCAAATCGTAACAAATGTTGGAGCAAAACACTCACTTTTTAATATCTTTCAAGCACTTATAGATAAGGGTGATGAGGTTATTATCCCAAGTCCTTACTGGGTAAGCTACCCTGAAATTGTAAAATTCAGTGGCGGTGTTCCTGTATTTTTAGAAACTAATGACGAGTGTGATTTTAAAATAACCCCAAAACAACTAAAAGATGCAATCACAGAAAAAACAAAGGTATTTTGCCTAAATCACCCAAATAACCCAACAGGTTCTGTTTATACAAAAGATGAACTTTTAGAATTTGCAGAAATTTTAAAAGGTACAAACATAATAGTTTTAAGTGATGAAATTTATGAAAAATTAACATACGACACAGAATTTGTGGCAGTTGCTTCTATAAGTGAAGATATGTTTAAAAGAACTGTTACCATAAATGGACTTAGTAAATGTGGGGCTATGCCTGGATGGAGATTTGGCTATATGGCAAGTGTTATGGATGAGCTAAATGCCGCTGTTAAAAAACTACAAAGTCAAAGCACTAGCAACATATCAACACTAACTCAAAGAGGTGCTATAGCTTCACTTCTAGGTAAAAGCGATGATGATATAAAGTATATGAAAAATGAGTTTCAAAAAAGAAGAGACTTGGCTGTTGAGCTTATAAACAACATAGATGGATTAAAAGTCAAAAAACCAAATGGTGCATTTTATCTATTTGTAAATTGTAAAGAAGTTGATGAAGACTCGGTAAGATTTTGTAAAAAAATGCTAGAAGAAGCAAAGGTTGCAACAGTGCCTGGAATTGGTTTTGGAATGCAAGGTTATTTTAGACTAAGCTTTGCCACAGACACAGATAGTATAAAAAAAGGAATAGAAAGAATAAGTAATTTTGTAAAAAATTATAAAATATAAGAGTGGATAAAAAATTGATAAAAATAGAAATTAACGGATACGGTTTTAAGACAGACTCAAAAGACTTAAATGAATTAAAAAGTGAAATTTCAGGTGAATTAAAAAGTGAAATTTCACTTTTTATACAAAAGCACAACCTACTTGAAGCTGATATTTATATATTAAATGGTTTTGCCATAAAAGGAAATCAGCCTTTAAAAGATAACGATAAAATAAATATAATAAAACGTGGTGTTATGCCTAGCAATGAGATATTAAAATCAATGATAGAAGCTAGAAACTCTCCTGAATTAAATAATGCTCTATCAAATGCTTGTGTAGGCATAGCTGGACTCGGTGGTCTTGGTTCAAACATAGCATTAAGCCTTGCTAGAGTCGGTATATCAAAGCTTGTTTTGGTTGATTTTGACATAGTAGAACCAAGCAATTTAAATCGCCAACAATACTATGTAAGCCATATAGGTATGAATAAAACACATGCATTAAAAGATCTTATTAGTAAAATAAATCCATTTGTTGAAGTAATAACACATGAAATTTATCTTGATAAAACAAATGTAGCAGATATTTTTTCAGAGTGCAGTATAGTTTGTGAAGCATTTGACAATACATTAAGCAAATCAATGATTATAAACGAAGCTGGAAATAGTCTAAAAGATAAAAAAATTATTTGTGGTTCTGGAATGGCTGGAATGCATAGCTCTAACCTAATCAAAACTGTAAAATTTGCAAATAACTTGTACATATGCGGAGATTTTACAAACGAAGCAAATATAGGTCAAGGACTAATGGCACCTAGAGTTGCTATATGTGCAAACCATGAAGCAAATTTAGCATTAAGATTATTGATGAACTTAGGTGTATAAAATCATTAAATAATTTTAAATAGTTTTTATAAGTTTCAAAAGCCAATCATATCATTAAAAACCAATGCTATGTTTGGCAAAAACTAACAAAATGCGAATATTTTTATTATATAAAAGCCACTTATGATTTTTTTTAATATGCACTTTACAACAAGTTACACCAATTTTAGGTGTTAAATCCAAAAAACATAATTTTTAACACTAAAAAACAAGTCTTTATGTAAAATTTCAAAAAAAGAATATACTCTATTAACTGGAGATATTGATCTTATTTTAGGCATATTTAACTTATTTTGTATCATAGAAATAAAGCTTGAACTAGAAAATAATTTTTATAAAGCCGGTAAAAACTCATAGAAAATGCTGATGATTTTAGTATTAAAAAGGAGTTAGATTTAATATAGATTAATTAAAAATGAATTTGATTGTATAAATTTTAAAAATCTGCTATGAATTTTAAACTAGCTGGCGCAAGAACACAAAATATTAGCTTTGGTTGTATTCAAAGTTTAGCATATTTTTTTGCTGATTTTGTATATAAACATTCAAAAGAGCTTAAATGTGAAAATGTTGTATTTAGTGGGGATATGTTTGAAAATCAAAGTATGTAAAATTTATTTTATAAACATATAAACCCAAATAACGACATAGCATTCAAAGAGCTCATTAAGATATAAAATTCAAACCTTTATAAGATAGTTTTAAATAAAATAATAGGCTATTTATATAAAAGCGGAGAACTATTTTGAGTGCTGATAAAATTCTATTTTTTTTAAGTGTTTCATTGCTTATAATCGGCGTAGTATTTTCTCTTTCTTTATCTGCTTTTACAGTTTTATCATTTAATTATAGCGAGTATCATTTTTTTGCAAGACAATTTATTGTAGCTTTTATAGGCATAGCTATGATGTGGGGAATTTCTAGATTAAATCCGGATAAATATCTTATGTGGATAGGATTTAGTTTGTTTATAACCTGTACTCTAATAATGGGGTTAATGTATGTTTTACCAAGCTCTCTTGTAACAGAAGCTGGAGGTGCTAGAAGATGGATAAGGCTTCCTGGGTTTTCTTTAGCACCGGTTGAGTTTTTTAAAATAGGATTTGTATATTTCTTAGCTTGGAGTTTTAGTAGAAAAATAGATAGTTCAAAAAAAAGATTAGTTGATGAGCTAAAAATCCTAGCACCATATTTATTTTTATTTATGATAATTATATATCTTATAGCTGTTTTACAAAACGACTTAGGTCAAGTAGTAGTTCTTGCACTCACACTTATAATAATGGCACTTTTTGCTGGAACAAGTAAGAAATTTTTTGGCATAGGGATATTAGCGGCAACATTGGCTGCAATAATCATAATTTTTAGCTCAGATCATAGAATTTTAAGGATAAAATCTTGGTGGGGAAGCATACAAGATATGATTTTATCATTTTTCCCGCACCAAATAGCAGATGTATTAAGAGTGGACAACGCACCAGAACCATACCAAGTAGGACACTCTTTAAATGCAATAAAACACGGAGAGATATTTGGCGAAGGCTTGGGAGCTGGGGTTATAAAGCTTGGGTTTTTAAGTGAAGTTCATACCGACTTTGTTCTTGCTGGTATAGCTGAAGAGATTGGATTTGTAGGTATAAGTTTGATAGTTATACTATTTTCTTTTTTGCTTTTTAGAATTTTTAGAATATCTTCAAGAAGTGAAAACAAAGTTTATCATCTATTTTCACTTGGAATTGGACTTTTGATATCTTTTTCATTTTTGATAAATAGCTATGGAATAAACTCATTAGTTCCTATAAAGGGTCTAGCGGTTCCATTTTTAAGTTATGGCGGAAGTTCTGTTTTAGCGGTATGTATAAGTATAGGTATGGTTTTAATGGTAAGTAAAAAGGTAAAACAATGATAGCAATAACAGGCGGTGGAACAGGCGGGCATTTAGCTATAGCTAGAAGCTTTTGTAATCAACTAAAAAAACAGAACAAACAGGCCATATTTATAGGTTCAACAAATGGTCAAGATAAGATGTGGTTTGAAAATGATAAAAATTTTGATCAAAAATACTTTTTACAAAGCTCTGGTGTTGTTAATAAAAAAGGATTAAATAAACTAAAATCATTTTTAAATATCATAAAACTATCATTTGAGTGCAAAAAAATATTTAAACAAAATAATATAAAAGCGGTAATTAGTGTCGGTGGATACTCAGCAGCACCAGCATCTTTGGCGGCTATTTTATCAAATATACCGCTTTTTATACACGAACAAAATGCAATAGTTGGCAAATTAAATTATATACTAAGACCTTTTGCAAATAAATTTTACAGCTCATACGAAAAACAGCCATTCGCCTACCCTGTGAGTGATAAATTTTTCAAAGCACAAAGAATAAGAAGCGATATAAAAACGATACTTTTTTTAGGTGGATCTCAAGGTGCAAAAGCTATAAATGAACTTGTTATCAAAATAGCACCTACTTTAAAAGAAAAAAATATAAACATAATACATCAATGCGGCAAAGACTCACTTCAAGCATTACAGACTGAGTACAAAGAATTAGGTTTTACCGATGAGAATTTAGAACTTTTTGACTTTTGCAACAACATAGAAGAAAAAATGCAAAAAGCAGATTTAGCCATAACAAGATCTGGTGCTAGTTCTTTATGGGAACTTATAGCAAATGCCTTGCCTTGTATTTTTATACCTTTTCCATATGCAGCAAAAAACCATCAATACCACAATGCTAAATTTTTACAAGACAAAAACCTAGCAAAAATCTCAACACAAATAAAAAACAGTGCAAATGATAAAGAAATTTTAAAAATGATTGAAGAATACGATATAAAAAATACATCTGAACTTTTATCTAATTTAACACATCAAGATAATACGGATGAGATTATAAAAGATATCATCTCAAAGCTAAATGATTAGCTTTAATTCATTTAGCACTTTTTTGATCTGAATCTAAACTTTATTCTTTTTAATCTATACGTTGTCAAAGCATAAAATTCTCTATAAAAACAAACAAATCTAGACTCTTTTTTACTACATATACAAGCAAATACACTTTCTAACTCTCTACGTTCTTTGTTTGTAATTTTATCCATAAATTATGCTCCGGCTAATTTTTTTATCTTTTTTAAAACAAACAATACTTCATCATCATCTAGTTCGCAAAGCATTTTACAAACAACAGCTGCCGCTTGTGGCTTTGTCCTTCCAAGTCTCCAATCCTGATAAGTTCTCATAGGAATTCCAAGACTTTTTGCCATTTCATTTTGAGAAATTTTCTTTCCCAAATTCTTAGACTCAACAGCATTATGAAGTAAATTAAAAATATCATTTGTTTCAATCATCGGAGTATTGTATAAAATATTGTATTAAATATTAATTAAAAAATATAAAAAATTATATATTAAGTATTAAATATAATATAAATATATCTAATTATATATTATTTAATATATTTTATACGATATATAGTATAATTATATTAAGTTTGACTTATTTTATATAATAAAACTTTAGTTAATAAGACTAAAGTAAAATAAATTAAAATAATTAGATTTAACCCTTGACAATAATATACTCAATATTGTATAATTCACTTAGCAATTTAAATGAAAGAGTGCTAATTAATAGATGAAATCAAATAAAATAAGTAAAAGAGATATAATACTTAACTCAATCATAGATGCCTATATAGAACAAAACATTCCAATAGGCTCTAGTGAGCTTGGTTCTCGCATGGATATAAATATCTCAGCATCTACTATTAGGGTATATTTTAAAAAGCTATCTGATGAAGGCGAAATAATGCAACTTCATATAAGTGGCGGAAGAATACCTACTGTAAATGCTATGCAAAAATATTGGAATGATTTTTTCTATGATTTTTCAGATAAAATTGTTATAAATGATGAAAATATTTTAAAATTTTTGTGTGATAAGCATGAGCTTTATTGTATGATTTTTGGAAATCTTGATCAAAATTTAGAAGAAATTTTAAATCTTAATAGTAGATTTTTAGTGCTTAATTTCACAAAAGATGAGATAGTTATAAAATACAATGAAAAGGTTGAGCAATTTTTATCAAATTTAATAGGAGTTAGTTTAAACAAGCTTGAATTAGTATCATCCCAAGTTGGTTTAAGCGAACTTAGAAGCAAAATAAGAGAGCTTAAAAGAACAAAAATCTATTTTCAAGAAAATGAAATTTTGGCTTTGAAGATGTTTGAAAATAAAAAAATAAAATCTATTTTAGAGCCGAGTTTTGAAAATTTTATGAAGAAAAAATTAACTTTTTCTCCATTATTTGAAGATGGCTTTATGGGTTTAAAATTGGCAGCAAATTACAAAGGAGAAGACTCTATAATGGTATGTAGCGGAAGCGTATATGCTAACTATATTAGATTTTTAAATAACATAAAGGAGGTAGCATGAGCGAAGATATAAAACAAGAAGAAAATAATTTAGAAAATGTAACCGACAACAAGGAAATAACTAGTGATAATATTGATTTAAATAATCTATCACAAGAAGAGTTTTCAAAAGTTTTAGAATTAGAAAAAGAACTTAGTGAATTAACAAATAAGTATTATAGAGCTAATGCTGATTTTGAAAACATGAAAAAGCGTTTTGAAAAAGAAAAAGAAGGGATAGCAAGCTATGCAAATGAGAAATTTGCAAGAGATCTTTTGCCTGTCATAGATGCTATGCTTATGGCTGTAAATTTTGATGCATCAGAAGATGAATTTGCAAAAAAGATAAAAGAAGGTGTGCTTTTAACGCTAGATGAGTTTAAAAAATGCTTTGAAAAGCACGGTATAAAAGAGATACAAACTGATATAGATTTTGATCCAAATGTGCATAATGCTGTATTAAGAGTAGATAGCGAAAATCACACAAGTGGACAAATAGTGCAAGTTATGCAAGTGGGATACACTATAAATGGTAGGGTTTTAAGACCAGCAATGGTTAGTATAGCAAATTAATTTAGAAAATAAAAAATTTAATAAAAAGGAAAAAACATGTCAAAAGTTATAGGAATAGATTTAGGAACAACAAACTCTTGTGTTAGTGTTTTTGAACGCGGGGAAAGCAAGGTTATACCAAATAAGGAGGGAAAAAACACAACTCCTTCAGTAGTAGCTTTTACAGATAAAGGCGATGTATTAGTTGGTGATGTTGCAAAACGTCAAGCTGTAACAAATCCTGAAAAAACTATTTATTCTATAAAGCGTATCATGGGATTAATGAGCAATGAAGATGCAGCAAAAGAAGCAAAAAACAGACTTCCTTATCACGTAGTTGATAGAAATGGCGCATGCGCTATTGAAATTTCCGGCAAAGTTTATACACCACAAGAAATTTCTGCAAAAGTTTTAATTAAATTAAAAGAAGATGCGGAAAGCTTTTTAGGTGAAAAAGTTGTTGATGCTGTTATTACGGTGCCTGCTTACTTTAACGATAGCCAAAGAAAGGCTACAAAAGAAGCTGGAACAATAGCTGGTTTAAATGTTTTACGTATTATAAATGAACCAACAGCAGCTGCTCTTTCTTATGGTCTAGATAAAAAAGAAGCTGAAAAGATATTGGTTTATGACCTTGGTGGTGGTACATTTGACGTTACTGTTTTGGAAACTGGCGATAATGTTGTAGAGGTTTTAGCTACTGGCGGTAATGCATTTTTAGGTGGTGATGACTTTGACAACCTTATAATTGACTGGCTTGCAAATGAGTTTAAATCTGAAACCGGAATAGATTTAAAAGGTGATGTAATGGCTTCTCAACGTTTAAAAGAAGCTGCTGAAAATGCTAAAAAAGAGTTAAGCTCAGCATCAGAAACAAATATAAATCTTCCATTTATAACAGCAGATGCAAGTGGCCCAAAACACCTTGTAAAAACTTTAAGTCGTGCTAAATTTGAAGGAATGATAGAGTCTTTGGTAGCTGAAACAATAACAAAAATAAATGAAGTTATAAAAGATGCTGGATTAAGCAAAAATGAAGTAAAAGAGATCGTAATGGTTGGTGGTTCTACAAGGGTTCCACTTGTTCAAGAAGAAGTAAAAAAAGCATTTGGCAAAGAGCTAAACAAAAGCGTAAATCCTGATGAAGTAGTATCTATAGGTGCTTCTATCCAAGGTGCTGTTATAAAAGGCGATGTTAAAGATGTATTGCTTCTTGATGTTACACCACTTAGCCTTGGTATAGAAACACTTGGTGGAGTTATGTCAAAAATAATAGAAAAAGGTACAACAATACCTACTAAGAAAAACCAAGTATTCTCAACAGCTGAAGATAACCAAAGTGCTGTTACAATCAATGTAATACAAGGTGAGCGTGAGTTTGCAAGAGATAATAAGTCTTTGGGACAATTTAACCTTGAAGGCATACCAGCTGCACCTCGTGGAGTTCCTCAAATAGAAGTTGAGTTTGATATAGATGCCAACGGTATACTTACTGTTTCAGCTAAAGATAAAGCTACCGGAAAGGCTCAAAATATAACAATATCTGGTTCAAGCGGTTTAAGTGATGAAGAGATTAACAAAATGGTAAAAGAGGCAGAGCTTCACAAAGAAGAAGATAATAAAAGAAAAGAAGCTGTAGAAGCTAGAAATCAAGCTGACGCGTTAGTTCATCAAACACAAAAAAGTATGGACGAACTTGGTGAAAAAGTACCAGAAGAAGACAGAAATAACATACAAAAAGCTTTAGATGAACTAAAAGAGACTCTTAAAGACCAAAACTCTACAAAAGAGCAAATAGATGCTAAGGTTAAAGACTTAAGCGCTGCTAGCCATAAACTTGCTGAAGCTATGTATAAAAAAGAAGGCGATGCAAACGAAGCAAATTCTAAGAAAAAAGATGATGACGTTATAGACGCCGAAGTTGAGTAATATACTTTTTTAAAGGGGTGATTAAAACACCCCTTATAATTTAATTATTTATATAAAAATTACCTAAAGCATAAATTTATAAAAGTTTTATATTTTAAAATATTCTTTTATGAATTTTTTAATATAAAACACAAACTAACTCGCTATTAAAGCATAAATACCTATATAAATTTTACAACCATTAATTAAAATTTATATTTTTTTGTTATCTAGCTCAATTATTTTTATATCACTTACAACAAAAAGTATTCTTGATAAATATATCTTTTATCTAATTTTTTAAGTTATTAAATTAAAAGCGAACTAATTTAAAATTAAAATCTCAAATTTCAACCAAAAGTTCTTTATCTTATTAATAAAAAACCAGACAAATATAAGCAAAAGTTTTAGCAAAATGGTTTTTTATAAACCTACTTTAATTAGATTTTATGGCTATAAATATATATCGTAAAAAGTTACAGTCAAATTAATAATAGATTTTTGTATCTAAGATTTGAATATTTCTAAAATATTTTACAAGATAAAATGACTATTTTTTTTAAATAAACTACTAAAAATTAAGATTTAATAACTCTCTTTCGCCATTCCAGCTTCAACCAAAAAACAGCTTGGTTGATAGTTTACTTTTTTCATCTTATCAAATCTAGCATAACTTAGATAAAGCTCATCTTTTGCCCTAGTAACAGCAACATAAAACAACCTTCTTTCTTCTTCCAAACTCCCGCCCATACTCATTAGTTTCAAATTTGGAAATCTATTTTGTGCCAAATCAACAACAAAAACTTGTTCAAACTCAAGCCCCTTGCTAGCATGAACACTAAGCAAACTAACCCCTTGCCCTTCGCTCATTTCATTACTACCAAGTGTTATAAAATTATAAAATTTTTCCACATTATTGTATTTTTTACTAAGTTCAAGTAAAACATTTGTCTTTTGAAATATCTTTTCTTGTATCTCTTCTTTAAGAGCCAAATCAACATTTCCATTTTTTAAAGTTGCTCTTTTTGTAGATAAAACATCAACTACAAAAGAGAAAATTTTACTATTTTGTATATGTTTTATAAAAAAATATGGATCATTTAAATTTTGTAATTTTTTTAATAAATTTAAAAGCTCGTATAAAAAGCTAGCACCATCTTCACTTAATTTTTCTTTTTTTAAAACTGGATGAGATAAAAATTCACTATCAAAGTTTAAATTCTTAAATTTACTACCGTCAGAAATATCATCAAAGTCATCAAAAAGACCAAGCTGATAGTTGCGAACTTTTTTACTTTTTATATCCACAGCGCTATCTGGTTTTAAAAGTCCTTTTACCAAATCACCGTGACCAAGCTTCATTAAGGTATCAAAAATATCCTTACTTACAGCATTTCCTACGCCTTTTGCATATTCAAATATATGTATAAATGCCATAATATCTTTTGGGTTTACATAAATCCCAATCAAATCAATCAAAGACTTTATCTCTTTACTTTCAAAAAAACTAATACCGCCTTTTCTTTTTGAGTTTATGCCTTTTTCTTTTAAAGCCACCTCAATCCCATCTGCTGATGAGTTATTTCTAAAAATAATAGCTATATTTTCTCTATCATAAGGAGACAAAGAGATAATATCTGCTATGTTTGTGTATTGGTCAAAAAGCTCATTATAAACGAGTAGTGTTGGATTTTTAAAATTACCCTCCCTACTCACAACCAACTTTTTTTCATAAAGTCTAGGATTGTTTGATATAACCTTGTTTGCAAGTGCAAGTATTGAAGAGCTTGAGCGATAATTAACATTTAAAGCATATATATTTGCATCTTTAAAACGATCTTTAAAAGAGCCTATAATCTCTATATTTGCCCCATTAAAAGCATAAATACTTTGATCAAAATCACCAACACAAAATAGACTTTTTGTATTAAAAGCATCTATTAAAGATCCTTGAAGAGTATTTGTATCTTGGTATTCATCTATTAAAATTTCATCATATTTTATATCTACGTTATTTTTAAGTTCATCTCTCATTTTAATAAGCAAATCATTAAAATCAACATAACCAAATTTCTCTTTTTCAAGCTCAAATTCTTTTAAGATATCTTCATAAATTTCAGCATAAACGGCTTGTTCGCTATTTTTTGCCACAAAATAATCGTGAAAGTTATCATCTTGTGATGAGTTTTGATAAAGCGAATAGACATCATACAAATAAGCTCCACCGTATGGCTTAATATCACTTAAATGATAGAATTTTCGCTTTTCCACTATGCTTTTTAAAAGCATTTTTAACTCACTTGGCTGTTTTAATGTTACATTTTTTCCAATTTTTTTAAGCAAGGTGTAAGATACTGAATGGAATGTTCCTGATGTGATAGATGATGTTATACTTTTATCAAAATAACGATTTAGCCTTTCTATCATCTCGGTAGCAGCTTTATTGGTAAAAGTCAAAAGCATTATCTTTTGCGGGTCGCAACCTAAATTCAAAAGATGTGCGATTCTAGCTACTATCGTAGAAGTTTTTCCAGTTCCAGCACTAGCTATAACTAAATTTGCACCAAAAGGTGCAGTAGCAGCAGTATATTGCTCTTGATTTAGTCTAGAAAGTGGCATAAAAACTCCTAATGTATAAAAATAATCTAAATATGTGTTTTGATTTTATCTTGTAGTAAAAATATAAAATTTCAAGCCTTTTTTTTCTTAGGTCTAAAAACTTTCATTTTTGTTTCATCTGTTGTGATATAAGCACCATTTATCAAATCTATACAATATGGTATAGCTGGGAAAATAGGCTCCAAACACTCTTTTATAGCTCTTGGACTTCCTGGTAAATTTACTATAAGAGAATTTGCACGAATTCCAGCTGTCTGTCTAGATAAAATAGCAGTAGGAACATACTTCAAACTCTCATTTCTCATCATCTCACCAAAACCCGGCATCATCTTCTCACAAACAGCTTCAGTAGCTTCAGGTGTAACATCTCTTAAAGCAGGACCGGTGCCGCCAGTAGTAAGAATCAAATCGCATTTTAGCTCATCCACAAACTCAACAAGTGTATTTTTTATAAGTTCAAAATCATCAGGGATAACTCTATAAACATAATCTCTTTCGCTAACAATCCAATCATCCATAAGTTCTTTTATAGCATTTCCTGAAATATCATCATAAATACCTTCACTAGCCCTATCGCTTAATGTTAATATACCTATTTTTAATTTCTTATCCATCTTATACTCCTAATCATAAGTTTTATTTAAAATTTTAGAAACATCAAATCTATCTATACTTTCATTTTCAAAGATAAAATTTGAGATATCTTCACTTTGTGTTTTCATACCTTGTAAAAACTCAGCTATTTCAGTTTTAGCTGTTTTTAATATATTTTCAACATCTAAAACATTTGAAGTAAAAGACTGACCCATTCCGTATTCAAATACCATTTTTTCAGCTATACTTTTTGCTATATTTAAATCATAATAAGAATTTGAAAAAACATCATTAAACTCAAGCTCTAGTTTAACCATTCCAGCAAGATAGACCTTAATCCTTGATAACATTTGAGTCTTTGACTCTATCTCTCTCTCAGCACCTAAAAAACGATCTTCAATAAGAGATATTTTATCAAATTTTATATCAAACCAATAAGCACTAAGTGCCTTTGCACCTTGATACATAGACTGTATCTTTTTTTCATGCTCTGTATAGCTTAGAACCCTTTTTTTGCCAAGCAATACTTTATTTAACACGGCTTCAAAATCAGAAGTTTCTATAACTCTAACACCACGTCTTAAAGCATTGATTGCAGCTTCATTAACCAATGTGCTAAGAGCAGCTCCTGAAAAACCAACTGTCATTTTTGCAATTTCTTCAATATCAACATTTGTTATTTTTCCAGATAAGTATGATTTTAAAATATCTTTTCTATCGCCAACATTTGGCATTGATAAGAAAATTCTTCTATCAAATCTACCAGATCTTAAAAGTGCTTCATCTATCATCTCTATACGATTTGTAGCGGCTATAACAATAACACCTGAGTTATCCAAAAAACCATCCATTTCTGTTAAAAGCTGGTTTAATGTAGCTTCTCTTTCATCGTTTCTATCGCCACCCCTACTTTTACCAACAGCATCTATCTCATCTATAAAAACGATAGATGGTGCATAAGCTTTTGCCTTTGCAAAAAGCTCTCTAACTCTTTTTGCTCCCATACCAACATAAATTTGAACAAAACTAGCACCATTTTGATAAAAAAATGGAACATTTGCTTCACCAGCAACAGCTTTTGCTATAAGAGTCTTACCTACACCCGGTGGTCCCACCATCAAGACACCTTTTGGCATTTTTATACCAAATTCTTTATATTTTGATGGATTTTTTAAAAAATCAACTATTTCACTAAGCTCTATTTTGACATCTTTAATACCAGCTACATTACTAAAATTTATATTTGATACAACGGGATTTATACTTGATTGAACCATATTTTCAAGCTCAAAAACTGGATTTTTACTCATATGATTTGCTTTATTTGTTTTGATTTTACTTAAAACAAATAAAAACATAAAAATCATAACAAGCAAAAATAAAATTGTAAAAACCTCATCCATCATAATGTATTGCTTTTCTTGCTCTATAGGTATTGTTTTTGCAAGTTCTTTTATATCTATGGCATCTTTTATGATTTTATATCTGTTATTTTGCGTGTAAAAAATAATATCACTTCCGCTAATTACTGCTTTTTGTATCTGTTCGTTTTTTATAAATTGGTCTAAATTTACATAGCTTATATTTTTAGGCTCGCCCCTAAAAACAGCAAAAACCATAACTATAATAAGCAAAACAAGAGCTATAATAGCTATGTTTTTCTTTTCAAATTTAAATTTTTGCATAATTTGCATCATCCCTTATTTCATAGTTTTTAATCTCTACCCACTCTTTTGATATATCTGTATCTGAGCTTATTTTTACCTTATTATAAAACTGATCTGAACCCTCAAAAAAATCACCATTTTTTTGTTCTACTAAAATTTGCAAAGGAATATTATTTTCTTTTCTAAAATCAATATTGTTTTGTAAAACTATATCTTTTAGAGTTTTTAGCCTTTGTTTTGCTACAGCACCATTAACATCTTGTTTGAGTGTTGATGAATAGGTATTATTTCTTGGAGAGTATATAAAGGCATGTATATGGGTCAATGGAAATTTTTTGAAATTTATCAAAGCATCTTTCCAAATATCATCACTTTCGCCGGGGTGTCCTACGATAAAATCAGTCCCCAAAGCAAAACCAAGCTCTCTTAATTCACAAAAAAGTTCTAAATCCTTAAATGCCTGATTTCTTCTTCTCATTATGCTAAGCATAGCTTGGCTTGTATGTTGAAGTGCTATATGAAGATGTCTTTCAAGCCAAGGCTCTTTTAAAATTTCTCTAAAATCATCATCTATTTGACTAGGTTCTATACTTCCAAGTCTTATTCTTTTTATACCAGATATTTGTCCAAGTCTATATAAAAGTTTACCCAAAGAACTTCCACTATCTTTACCATAACTTCCTATATTTGTGCCGGTTAAAACAAGTTCGTTATAACCATTCGAAGCTAGAATTTTTGCTTCATTTATTATTGAGTTTTCATCCATACTTCTTGATTTACCCCGAACACTAGGTATTATGCAATAAGAACAAGCAAAATTGCAACCCTCTTGAATTTTTATAAAAGCCTTTGTGTGATTTTCATAATTTGTAACTATATTTTTATCTATTGAGTTTAGATTTCCAAGTTCAAAAAACCTAGAATTATTTGAAAGTAATTCATTTATCTTTGACTTTTCACTAGCTCCTATAACTCCAAAAATACCATTTTTATCATAAAGCTCTTTCCCTTTACTGATAGCACCACAACCAGTCAATACAACCTTAACTCCACGCTTTTTAAGACCGTTTATATAACTTCTAACACCGCTATCTGCACCATTTGTAACCGTGCAAGAGTTTACCACTACCACATCGGCTACATCTTCATCATTTGTTATATCATAATCTTTAACATAACTTTTTATAAGTTCTGTATCATAGATATTTGTCCTACAACCAAATGTTTTAAAAAAAATTTTATCTCTTTTCAAACAAGCACCTCTTTATCTAAATCAGCATGCTCTTTTGGAGATAGCTTCTTACTAAAATACATAGTTTGAGTTGGATAAGCTATAACTATATCATCTTCTTTATTGAAAGCATCTATAAGTTCTGAACTAATAGTGCTTCTTAGAGTTAAAGTAGCATATGAGTTTGACATAAACCATATAGAAACATTTATACCATAAGGTTCAAAAAATGTAAAAACCCTAGGTTCTACATTTGGATTTTTTATACTATACTCATTTCTAAGTCTTGTCATCTGTCTTTTAGCTATATCAGTATATCCTTTTGCATATTTTCTTGTTATTGTTTTTGCTATATGCACAGCTTTTTTGTGATTGCTATCAAAACTCAAAACAACATCTATTCCATCCCATACAGTCTTCATACCGTGATGAGAATAATTTGATATAAGCTCTGTAAAAATATAATTATTTGGTATAAATACTATCCTTCCGCCACGCCTATTTTCTTTATATGTAGTAAGAGTAACATCTTCAAAAAGTGTCATTCTAAGAACGGATATATCTATAATATCACCGACATATATATTTCCATTATAACTAACTCTCACCCTATCTCCAACATGAATAGAACCACCAAATATTATAACAACCCAGCCTAGCATAGACATAAACATATCTTTCATAGCGATAGCAATACCGGCTGAAGCAAAACCTAAAACCGTAACAACATATGTAACATTTTCTATATATGCAAAAAGCAATGTAAGAATAATAAGGATAAAATTTATAAAGTTTATAAATTTATTTACAGTATAAAATCTATCATTATCTGTTATGGTTTTTTTTGCTATAAATTTAAAAAAGAATGATATAGCTATTATAGCTATGATAAAAATAGCTATATTTATAGTGCTTATAATTTGTGATTTTATATCATTTGTAGCTATATTTATAGATTCGTCTGCTCGTTTTTCATATACATCAAATGTGGTATCAGCAATCTGCTTTGCACTCTCAAACTCGCTTATCTGAGTTCTAAGCTCATAGAGCTGATTTGAAACTGTTTCATTAAAATCATTTGGCAAGATAGTAGATAAAATCTCTTCTTTTTCTTTTAATTTTTTTAACAAATTATCAAGCTCATTAATATGATGCTTGTATTCTTCTTTATCACTTCTTATTTTTTTAATATATGAAAACCCTGAAATCATCATAATCGGGTTTGTAATACGCGGTGTAACAGCTACTTCTGGAGCTGATAGCATATTTGAAAATGGAGTTTTTTCATACTCCTTTAAAAGCTCTAGTTGATCTTTTAAATATTTTATTTTTTTAGAAATATCTGATTTTTTCTTACTATCTTTTGAATATTTTTTAATCAACTTTTCATTATCTTCAAGTTCGTTATTTATTCTTTGAAAAGTATTATAGTTAGCATATCTAGCCATCCATATATTATTTTTAAGGTAAAGATTTATGCCTTCTAATTGCTTTTTACTATCTAAAATACTTGTATTTGTTAAGTTGCTATCAATACTGATATTATTATCTGCAAAAACTTGAAATAAAAAAATAAAAAATAATAATACAACTCTCATCTAAACTCACTCAATACTTCACAAATCAATTCTTTATCAACATCACTTTTTATAATATTTTTGCCAATTCCACTAGATAATATAAATTTTATACTATTATTTTGGCTCTTTTTATCAAGAAAAAAAGCATTATAAAATCTATCAATATTTTCTATTTTATACGATATAGGTAAATTCAACTTAACCAACAAATTACTTATCTTATTTTTTTCATCTTGTGTAATTAATCCCAGCTTTAAAGAAAGTTCATTTGCCATATTTATCCCAATAGCAACAGCTTCCCCATGCAAATAAACACTATACTTTGTTTCATTTTCTATCACGTGGGCAAATGTATGACCATAATTAAGTAAAGCTCTCACGCCAAGTTCTTTCTCATCTTGCATAACTATATCAGCTTTTAGCTTTATGGCTTTTTGTATAATTTCTACCAATATATTTTTATCTTTAACATCATTATCTTGCATAAAATCAAAAAAATCTTTATCAAACATAACAGCCATTTTAACCACTTCTGCAAATCCAGCTGAAAATTCTCTTTGTGGTAATGTTTTTAGAAATTTAGTTTCACAATAAACAGCTTCTGGTTGATAAAAAGAGCCAATTAAATTTTTACCAAATTTATTATTTACACCAGTCTTTCCTCCAACACTAGCATCAACTTGTGATAATAGAGTGGTAGGAATATTTATAAATTTTATTCCTCTTTGATAAATACTAGCCACAAATCCAGTAATATCACCAACAACCCCGCCACCAAAAGATATAAGCATACTAGAACGATCCAACTTACTAATAAAAAGTTGTTCTAAAATATTTTCACAAGTTTGTAAATTTTTATATTGTTCTCCATCTGGAACACTTACAACAAAACACTCATCACAAACTATATTTTCAAGCAATGACTTCAAATTAAGCCCTGAAACCTTTGGGTTTGTAACAATAGCAATCTTGCCTTTATGTTCTATTTTATCAAGCTCATTAACATAAACTTTGTAATTTTTTTCGCTACGATTTAATCTTACATCTATTTGCATAACACTATTCCTTTAGTATTAAAATACTATCCAAAAAAACCAATATTTTGCCTTAATTGGTAGAGAACAAATTACAATTAAGTTAATTATAAACTAATTTTATTTATCATAAAACAGCTGGAATAAAAAGCTGGGAATTGTCTTTTAGCATTTTATATTGACGATTTAAGGTATTAGAAAATAAAGATAAGCTATCTGATCTACTAACATACTCATCAAATGATACAAAATGCAACAAATCATCTTGTTCTGATAAGTGTAAAATAGGATTTTTTTCTTCGTATTTTTTTATCTCTATGTTTTTATTAAAAAGAGCACTAATACTATCAAAATGCTCTGCTAATGTATCATCTTCATTTACATTATCATCAAAATAATGAAGCTCTATACTTATATCAAGCTGAGAGCAACAATCAAGTATAACAGCTGATTGATTTTCTATATCCATTTTACTATCGCCAAAAATAACACCTTGTTTGATATTATTTATAGCAGAATTTCCTATTTTTAATATAGGTAAAGCAAGCGAATGAAATAATTTTTTAAACTTAAAAAAGTAATTATTACTGGTTATAACAAGACCGATATCAAAATTGACGACATCTCCAACAATATGCGAATTATCTCTTGTATAATAGTCTATATTATAAGATATATTTTTATCACTAATTTTACTCACAATTCTATTTAAATTATCGCCCAATGTAGGATTTATAATTTTAAATATCAAACGCCTATTACTAAGCTTTGAGTTTAAATAAAGGCTATTATCTATTAGCTTTTTTATCTCTTTTTCATTCATGGCTTTCATATCTATAAAAGTATATATATTATTGCCAAAAGGATTTGGAAATTGACCTTTTTCTAGCTTAATAGACCTAAAGACATTTCTTAAAACATTAGGATCACCAACAATAATTAAAGTATCATTTGGAAGTATCATTGTATTATTTTTAGGTAAGATAATATCATTTTGTCTATATATAAGAGCTATACGCCATTTTCTTTGTTGTATAGAACTTAAATGTCTATACATATAAGAGCTTCCAACTGGAACCTTAACCTCCATTATCTCACCTTCGCCTAGACCTATATTATCAGCCAAAATAGGCATATTTGGCAAATGCCTTATAAAAATAGATGATAAAATATCCTTGGCATCTATAAATTTAGTATATTTATCATTCTTTATATCTTGTTCAACAACACCCCAAAGACTAAGTAAGATAATTTCTGTTTTTTTACTTATATTTCTTAGATTTTTATATATTTCCAAACTTTCTTTTTTATCATCTGCAAATATTATAAATTGACTAAAGTTATCTTTTACGATAGCGCTTATTTTTGAAAAACTTGTTGGATCAAAATTATAAAACTTAAAATAATCGCTATTATTGTTAAAATCGCTCTCTTTTACATTTGAAATTATAGTATAGTAATGTTGATTTGATCTATTTTCAAACAATCTTTTTAAAAAGCCAACAGCAAGATTACCTTGTGCTACTACTAAAATTTTTTCCATATATTATTCCTCATACTTAAAAAATAGTAAAACCTAATTTGTTAGCAATATAATAACAAATAGAACTTAAAATTCCAGCAAAAATTCCAGCCAACACATCATCAAACATAACACCAAAACCACCACTAGTATTTCTATCTACACGGCCTATAATAGAAGGTTTTTTTATATCAAAAAATCTAAAAAATATCAATGATAATATTAATTGAAAATTAGTATCTCCACTTAAAACTATAGCCAACCAAACACCAACAACCTCATCTATAACAATAATTGAATGATCATGTATTTTTGTTTTGTTTTCATAAGAATTTATTATATTTATACTAACCAAAAATAGAAGTATTGACAATAAAAAAAGTGTAGTAGAAGAAAAAAAACTTAAAATAACCCAAGCAACTAAAGCTCCAGCTATAGATCCAAAAGTTCCGGGTGCCTTAGGCAAAAGACCAACATAAAAAAATGTCAAAAAAAGTCTTTGCATAAACAACCTTTAAATTTTATAAAAATAGAATATGGAGCAAAAGCTCCATAAAAAATTATTTGTCTCTTATATTTAGTTCAGCAATTAACTTAGAATAAGCAGGATAATTTTTGTTTTTAAAGTACTTTAAAAGTCTCTTTCTTTTACCTACCATCTTTAAAAGACCAAGACGAGAAGAGTGATCTTTTTTGAAAATTTTAAGATGTTCTGTTAACTCAGATATACGAGTTGTTAATAAAGCTACTTGAACCTCTGTTGATCCAGTATCTCCATCTTTTCTAGCGAACTTCGCAACTATTTCTGCTTTTTTAGCCGAATCCAAAGCCATGATGACCTCCTGATTGGTAAGATTTAAAAGCGTGTATTATATCACAATAAAACATAAAATTAAATAAATTTTATATTAAAAGCATCAATCCTATCTTAAAAGATTAGATACTATCAAATCAGCCTTTGCTTTATCATTATCTTTTTTCAAACTTTTATAAATTTTATTGATATGATTTTCCAAAATCTCATGGCTATTGATAGTGTCGTTTTCTTTGTCTAATTTAATATATTCACCATCTTCTCTTAATTCAAATGCTAATACATTATCATGAAGTTGAAGCTTTAACATATCAAGCAATCTATCTTGTAATTTTTTATCAAAAATAGGTGTCATAAGCTCAAGTCTTCTTTCTAGATTCCTAGGCATCCAATCAGCACTTGATATATATAATTTAGGTTCAGAATGTTTAAAATATAAAACTCTCGCATGTTCTAAATATTTACCTACAATAGATCTAATATATATATTTTCACTTTGACCTTTAATACCAGGTCTTAAACAACAAACACCTCTTACAATAAGTTCTATTTTTACACCAGCATTGGAAGCCTTGCTTAATTCTTTTATAATATCACTATCAACTAATGAATTAATCTTAGCTATAATATGGCCGTTTGTGCCTTTATTAGCCTCTAATCTTATCTTTTCTATAATCTTTTCTTTTATCTGAAAAGGCGACATACTAAGGGTTTGAAGTCTGCGGTTTTTATTATATCCAGATAAAATATGAAAAAATGTAGTGGTATCATTTGCAAACTCTTCTTTGCTAGTAAACAAACTAATATCTGTATAAATTTTAGCCGATGAACCGTTATAGTTTCCGGTTCCAAAATGCATATAAAACTTAAGCTTGTCATTTACCTGTCTTATTACCTGAGAAACTTTAGCATGAACTTTAAATCCTGTTATACCATAAACAACATGTGCTCCAGCATCTTCAAGAGCCTTTGCCCAGTGCAAGTTATTTTCCTCATCAAATCTAGCCTTAAGCTCAACCATTACAGTAACTTGTTTTCCTTCGCTTGCTGCATCGATTAAAGATTGAATTATAGGAGAACTTTTATCAACCCTGTAAAGCGTCATTCTTATAGATATAACCTTTGGATCTTTACTAGCTTCTTTTATAAACTCAACTATTGGGTCAAAACTCTCATAAGGATGCATCAACAAAACATCCTCTTTGTCAATAGCATCAAAAATATTTATGCTTTTCCCGAAAGGTGGCAATGTTTTTGGAGTATATGGAGTTAAACAAAGATGACTAAAGTCTCTATTTGAAACAATTTGCCAAAGAGAACTTAAAGTAATTGGCACATTTGAAAAATATATATCTTTATGAAAAATTTTCATATGCGAGTTTAAAAACTCAAGTATATCAGGATCTGCATCGTGAGCTACTTGCATACGAACAAAAGCACCTTTTCTTCGTAGCTTTAACCCCTGTTCTAAAATCATCATAAAATCATCAGCTTCTTCTTCCTCTATCACTATATCGGCATTTCTAGTAACTCTAAACACACAAGAACTAATCATTTTATAACCAGGGAAGATTTCTTCAGCATGTTTTTCAACTATGCTTTCAATAGGAACATATGTATTTTCACAAGCTTGAGTAAAGCGAGGTAAAACACGAGAAATTCTAACCATGCCATATTTTAATGTCTCAGGATGGTTAATATCTGAAAGCTTAACAGCTAAAGAAAAGCTAAGATTATTTAAATGAGGAAAAGGATGAGTTGTATCAACAGCTATCGGAACAATAACCGGCAATATATTTGAAAAAAAATATTCATCACATTTTAATTTTAACTCATCATTTAATTCATTATAATTTTTTATAAAAAGACCATTTTTACTAAGCTCTTCTTTTGTAGTATTGTAGTGATGCTCTAAAACTTTTTGCTCATTTTGAAGATATTTTCTTATCTCTTTAAGCTGTTCAAGAGGACTCATCTCATCGCTGCCACTCGTTGTTATACCTGCAGCAAACAATTGTTTAAGTCCAGCTATTCTTATCATATAAAATTCATCTAAATTTGTGCTATAAATAGCTAAAAATTTTAATTTTTCAAGCAATGGAAGATTTTTTTTACATTGAGCCAACACACGTGAATTAAATCTAAGCCAACTAAGTTCTCTATTTATAAAAATATTTTGATTCTCCAATACTCAAACTCCTTTAAAACATTAAGAATACTATATTATTAGTAAAGTTTTGAAAAAAACATTTTTTTTGATAAAATAACAAAACTTTAATACAAATATTAAAAAAAGGAAAATACAATATGTCAGACTACATAACACTTTTAGGTGTTTTTTTAATCTTTATTATAATATTTGCTATTTTTAAAAAAATTTCATTTTAATTTTTTAACTGTTCTAAAAGTAAGCATGCCTGTTTATACTCAAGCTTACAACTCTTTTTTAATAAAAACATACTCTTTTTTAAGTTATATTCTTGATCATAATATTTTGAAAAACCATATAATGCTATAGACTCATTATAACAACCTACGCCATCATTATTTTGACAAGCATAACTATACAAATTCATAGCTTTTTTAAAATCAGGTGATTTACCATCTAAACCTTTTTCGTAAATTTGTCCTAAATTCGAACAAGCTGTAGCTAATTTTAAATCACACGCTACTTCATAAAAATGTTTTGCTTGTTTAAAATCTTCATCTTTAGTATAATTCACACCTAAATTATTACAAGATATTGCATCTTTTTGATTGCATTTAGATAAAAGATGTTCATAAACTATATCTTTATTATTTTTAAGATAACCGAAACTTAGTGTCTTTTGCAAAGAGCCGCATCCATTTAAAAATAAAAACACAAAAACCAAAAACAGTATTTTTTTCATTAATTAACCTTAAGTTTTTTTTCAAGTCTTTTCATGTGAGAACAAGACTTATTAAATCCTCTAAAACAAGCAACTCTATATATGCCATAAGCCTTAACTTCATCTTTTTGTACACCAAGTCCAAGCTCATACATAGAGCCTATATTTGCGCAAGAAGCCATATCTTGTAATTCACATGCATTTATGTATGCATTTAAAGCGGCTTTATAGTCCTGAGCAACTATTTCGCCTTTTCTATAAACATTAGCTAGGTTATAGCAAGATAAAGCACCCGAATTATTGCAAGATTGTGTATAAATTTGTATAGCTTTTTGCGGATCTTTACTAATACCAAAACCTTTTTCATAAAGCATTCCAAGATTAGCACAAGAGTGTTCCACGCCACTATCACAAGCTTTTTTATAATACAAAAATGCATTTTTATAATCTTGCATATTTTCAAATATAACACCAATATCATTACAAGTTTCATGATCACCAGATTCGCATTTTGGGTTAAGAGATAAAATAATATTATTAGCAATAATCAGATCTCTTTCTTTTTTTAGTGATATTTTTTCATCTAATTTTTGGCTATTATTGATACTATTATCAACATTTTGATATTTTATAGAACAACCAGTATAAATAAACAAACTAAAAAGTAAAAATATAATAATTCTAAGCATAAATCACCACCATATATTAAATTAAACAATATAGTAATTTTACAACTTTTTTCCTGATTTTAAGATAAGCATATTAATTTTTAAGAGTAAAAAATAAAATTATAAGTATTTATAACGTATAGACATTTAAAGAATAAATTGGGTTTTATAAGAACCCATTTTATTTTATTTACCTTTAGAGCATGCACACTCTGGCTTTTTATCATCTTTCATCATATGCATATGGTTATGATCCTTTGGCATTTTGCCTTTCATCATGTGCATGTGATTGTGATCTTTTGGCATTTCATCCATTATCTTACATTTTTTATCCATAGAACAACCATTTTTCATATCAGTTGCATGCTTGTGTTCGTGGGTAACATTGTTATCGTGTTGATGTGGAATATGCATATCTGCTTTTGGGGTCATCATGTCTGAGTTTTTGGCACAACCAACTAAAAAAGCTAAAGTAGCTAACAATAAAGCATATTTTTTCATAGATTTATTTCCTTATTTATAAAATTAAAATTATCAGTATTCTATAAATTTAATATTTAATTTTAACTTAATATATATATTTTTAAAATTTAAAAGCTATTTTTTGATAAACTTTCAAAAAATATATATAAAAGGTGATAATTTTGGCAAGACTTAGTATTGATGAAGCAATAGACTTAATAGAAAATGCGGAGCTAACTGAGCTGGGAGAACTAGCTTTAGCTAAAAAGAGAGAACTACATCCAGAAAAGATAACAACTTTCATAGTTGATAGAAATATAAACTACACAAATGTTTGTTGGGTTGATTGTAAATTCTGTGCTTTTTATAGGCATGTAAAAGAAGAAGATGCCTATATATTAAGCTTTGAAGAAATTGGTAAAAAAATAGAAGAGCTTATAGATATAGGCGGAACTCAAATATTATTTCAAGGCGGTGTTCATCCAAAATTACAGATAGAATGGTATGAAGACTTATTAGAGTATATAAGTACAAATTATCCAAGTATAACAGTTCATGGATTTTCAGCTGTAGAGATAAGCTATATAGCTAAAATTTCAAAAATAAGTGTAGCTGAAGTTTTAACAAGACTAAGAAATAAAGGACTTTACTCCATACCTGGAGCTGGCGCGGAAGTTTTAAGCGATAGAGTAAGAGATATAATAGCTCCAAAAAAATGTGACACACAAACATGGCTTGATATACACGAACAAGCACATAAGCTAGATATAAAATCAACTGCTACAATGATGTTTGGAACGGTTGAAACCACAAGAGAGATAGTTGAACATTGGTCTTACATAAGAGACTTACAAGATAGAACTGGTGGTTTTAGAGCATTTATACTTTGGAGTTTTCAAGGACTTAATACAAAACTTATGCTAGAACAACCACAAATTCAAAAACAAAGCTCAAATAGATATCTAAGACTGTTAGCCGTATCAAGATTATTCTTAGATAATTTTAAAAACATACAAAGTAGCTGGGTTACTCAAGGTAGTCATGTTGGACAATTAGCACTATTGTTTGGTGCTAATGATCTTGGCTCAACAATGATGGAAGAAAATGTTGTTAAGGCTGCTGGTGCGGCTTTTAGGATGAATCAAGAACAAATGATAGAGCTAATAAAAGATATCGGGGAAATACCAGCAAAAAGAAATACCAACTATGATATATTGGAGAAATTTTAATGGAAATTTTACATTTAAAGACAAAAAATGATGATATACCAGTTATCTTTGAAAGCTCAAAAGAGTTAAGTGTAGCATATTTAAAGCTCATATTTAAAGCATCTGGTGTTTGTATGCAAAAAACATCCGGTCTTGCAAAGCTAAGTGCTATGATTTTAAATGAAGGCGAAAAAGATATGGGGTCTAGCTTATTTGCCAAAGAGCTAGAAAAAAGAGCTATAAGTATGTATGCAAGTGCTGGATTTGAAACATTTACAATAGAGATAAATTGCCTAAAAGAGCATTTTAATTTTACACTTGATATGCTAAAAAAATTAATTAAAAATCCAAACATATCAGAACAAAGCCTTGAAAAATGCAAAAATATAACTCTTGGAGAGATAGCAAACAATCAAAACGATAACGACTATCTAGCAAGATGTGGACTTATGCAAATACTATATCCGGATACAAATCTTGCAACACCTAGCATAGGAACACAAGAAAGTATAGACTCTATTAAATTACAAGACATTAAAGATTATTTAAATGATGTGCTGGATCTTAAAAATTTATTTATTGTATTTGGTGGAGATGTTAGCAAAGATGAAATTTCATTATTACAAGATATAACAAATGTGATAAAATCAAATAAAAAATTAAGTTTAGAAAAGCTACAAACAAGTCAAAGAGGCTCGGTAAAAGAGATAATAAAGCAAAGCGAACAAGCATATATCTACTTTGGATCTCCTTATAATGTAGCCGATGATGAAAAATATATGGCAAGTGTAGCTACCTTTATACTTGGTGAGGGTGGCTTTGGTGCAAGACTAATGGAAGAAATAAGAGTAAAAAGAGGTCTTGCTTATTCTGCATATGCAAGAAATATATTTAATCTAAGTCATTCTCAAATTTTTGGTTACTTACAAACAAAAAATGAGAGCAAAGATGAAGCTATGTCAGTAGTTAGGGAAGAGTTTTTGAAATTTACAACTCACGGGGTAGGCGATAAAGAGTTAGAACAAGCTAAGAAATTCTTACTCGGTTCTTTACCGCTAAGACTTGAAACACTATTTAAAAGATTTGCGATAGCTCAGGGGGAGTTTTATCAAGGTAAAAAAATTGGTGATTTTTTAAAAGAGCTTGAAAAGATAAAAAATCTAAAACTTGACGATTTAAACAGTTTTATAAAACAACACGATGAGATAACAAAGCTTAGTTTTTGTGTTTTGAGAAATGAAATTTGAAGCCAAAGACAAAGTAGAATTAAACAAAATAGGAGTTAGTTCACTTCTTGACCTAGCTCTTGTTTTGCCAAAAAGCTTTGAAGATACAACAATAACAAAAGCTCCAAAAAATGGGCAAGTATGCATAAATGTAAAATTAAACATTATAAACAAAACAAATAGAGGAATGATCTTAGCAACAGCATTTGCATACGAATGGGGTTGCGATATAAAGATAGTTATTTTTAATGCAAAAGGTTGGCATTTTTCGGTTTTTACAAGCGGAAAAGAGGCCACAATAACTGGAATTTGCTCTTTTGCTTATAATAATTGGCAAATAACAAATCCAAAAATAATCACAAAAACAGACCAAATAATACCAAAATTTAAAACTGATTTGAAAGATGAAAAGGTAAAAAATTTAATAGAAAAATATATAAATAAAGAAAACCTACTGTCTTGTGGTCTAAATAATAAAGAGAGTGATTTCTTGCTTTCAATCCAAGAAAACTCACAAAAAAGCATAGCAATGCTAGAAGATATAAAAAAGGGGGAATTAGAATCTGATATCTTGAAATTTATTGAAATATTTAACTATATAAAAAAATTAGACACAAAAAAAACATACTTTGAAAATAAAAAAATAGAGTTATTTGAGATAAAAGATTGGATAAAAAATCTACCTTTTAAACCAACCACAGATCAGATAAATGCAATAAACGACATAAGACAAGACCTACTAAGCAAACAAGCAAAAAGAAGAGTCGTAATGGGCGATGTTGGAAGCGGAAAGACTCTTGTAATGCTAGCTTCTGCACTTGGTGTGTATCCAAATAAAGCTATACTAATGGCACCAACTAGCATACTAGCTGATCAAATTTATAACGAAGCTATTAAATTGCTTCCAAATTTTATATCCATAAAACTAGTAAAAAGTGGTGAAAAAAATATAAACTTTGATGATACAAATCTAATCATAGGCACACATGTATTGCTTTATCAAGAGCTTCCAAAAGCTGTTTTGGTGATGATAGATGAACAGCATAGGTTTGGCTCAAACCAAAGAAATAAAATAGAAGAAATGGTAAAAGATGGTGAAACTCGTGCGACTTTTATACAATTTTCGGCAACTCCAATACCAAGAACACTTAGTTTAATTCAATCATCACTTGTAAATTTTAGCTTTTTAAAACAGATGCCATTTGAAAAAAATATTCATTCACAAGTCTTACAAAATAATGATTTTAACAACTTATTATCTCACATAAAAAAACAAATTGAAAAAAATAAGCAAATAATTATCGTATACCCATTGGTAGAAAGTTCTGAGACTTCAAATTATCAAAGTTTAAATGAAGCAAAGGATTTTTGGATTAAAAATTTCAAAAATGTATATTTTACACACGGAAAAGACAAAGAAAAAGAAAAAATATTAAATGAATTTAGAGAAAATGGAAATATATTATTATCAACAACAGTAGTAGAGGTTGGAATTTCACTGCCAAGACTATCAACAATACTTATAGTTGGAGCTGAAAGGCTTGGACTTGCGACACTTCATCAGCTCCGTGGTAGAGTTGGAAGAAATGGCGGAAATGGGTTTTGCTTTTTATACACAAAACTAAAAAATCCACCAGAAAGATTAAAGGAATTTTGTGATACATTAGACGGTTTTAAAATTGCCGAAATAGATCTAAAAAATCGCCAAAGCGGCGATATATTAAATGGAACAGTTCAACACGGGGCAACTTTTTTATATTATAATTACGAAGAAAATATAACACAATTAGCACTAAAAAGATTAGGAAAAACAAATTGAAAACTTATATAAATCTTTTAAAAAATGATACAAACTTTAGAATTTTAAGCATAGTTCAACTTATATGCTACTTTGCAGCTTGGTTTTCACACACCGGTATTTTTACACTACTTATAGATCTAAAAGCACCTGTTTGGGCTATAACAATAAGTGCAGCAATGGCATTTTTGCCTGGTGTTTTTTTAGCACCTTTTAGCGGGGTTTTTATAGATAAATTTTCACCAAAACCAATGCTTGTTATTATGCTAATTATAGAAGCGATTTCAGCCTTAATGCTTTTATTTATCAATACACTTGATTTATTATGGCTACTTTTAATATTAATATTTATAAGAATGGGTGTAGGGGGAGTATATTTTCAAGTTGAAATGAGCCTACTTCCAAAAATTTTAAAAAAGCAAGATCTTAAAACTGCAAATGAGATACACTCTGTAATATGGGCTGTAGCATATACGGCTGGAATGAGTATGGCTGGAGTTTTTATACATTTTTTTGGAATAAAGACTGCATTTTTATTTGATTTTTCTCTATATATAGTTGGTTTTTATTTCTTGTTAAAACTAGATGTTAAGAGTATAAAACAAAAGATAACAGAGCCAGTATTTCAAATGCTAAGCAAAGGATTGAAATATATAAAAAACAATAAACTAATACTTCATCTTATGCTAATACACGCATTTGTTGGACTTACTGCTTATGATGCACTCATTGCACTTTTGGCCGATTATAAATACAAATTCATCCTATCAGCGTCTCTTGCAATAGGGTTAACCAATGCTTCAAGAGCTTTTGCTCTTATGGTAGGACCTGCTATTTTAGGCAAGTTTATCAACAACACCAACCTTCATTATTTTTATGTATTGCAAGGCGCTGGGATAATACTATGGTCATTTTTACAAAATAATTTTTATATAGGTTTTATGGGAATGTTTTGTGCCGGTTTTTTTACTTCAACTCTTTGGAGCTACACTTACACACTCATACAGCAAAACTGTGATGAAAATTTTTATGGAAGAGTTATAGCGTATAACGATATGTTATTTTTAGGAGCTAGCGCTTTAATGTCTTTATTTATAGGATTTTTATTTAATTACGGTGTAAGTTTAAGAATGATAACTATCTTAATGGGTCTTGCATTTGTTGTGGGGGCTATTTATTATTATAAAATTTTCAAAAAATATGAGATAAAATAAACTCAGCTATAAAAAATAGCCGAGTTTTAATTCTTAGTGTAAAAAGTGTCTTACACCTGTAAAATAAAGAGCTATACCGTGCTCATCTGCCGCTTGTATAACCTCTTCATCTCTAATGCTTCCGCCTGGCTCTACTATACACTTAACACCAACAGCATTTGCTATATCTATACTATCTCTAAAAGGGAAAAATGCTTCACTAGCCAAAGTACAACCATTTAAATCAATACCTAAATCCTTAGCCTTAGCAACAGCAGCACGAGCGGCATCTACTCTACTTGTCATACCCATCCCTATAGCTACAACTGCACCATTTTTAGCATAGACAACACAATTACTTTTTGTAAGAGCTGCCACCTTCCAAGCTATATCAGCATCTTTAAGCTCAGACTCACTTGCAACTTTTTTACTAACAAGTTTCATATTTTGTAACTCTTCATCTTTAACAAAATCTCTTTGTTGATATACAAATCCACCATCAATGTGTTTAAAATCATATTTATCATTTGCTCTAACTAAAAATTTATTATTTTGAGTGAATATTTTAATACGTTTTTTACTCTCAAAAACCTTTAATGCTTCATCTGTAACATTTGCAGCTATTATAACCTCTACATAAATTTCATTGATTTTTTTAGCTAATTCTTCATCTAATGTTCCATTTATAGCAACAACTCCGCCGTAAGCTGAAACAGGATCACATTTTAAAGCTTCAACATAACTTTCTAAAAGAGTGCTTTTTACAGCAAATCCGCAAGGATTAGCATGTTTGATGATAGACACAGCAGGAAGTTCATCAAAACTAGTAGCAAGCATTAATGCACCATTTATATCTGTTAAGTTATTAAAGCTAGCTTCACCTTTTAAGGCTGTGAAATTATGCTTAAAGAAATATTCAAATTCATACAAAGCACCATCTTGATGTGGGTTTTCGCCATATCTTGTATTAAATACTTTGCTACCAACTATAAATTTATAATCCCCAAAACCACTATGAAAACGCTCATTCATATAATTTGCTATCATACAATCATAACTTGCAGTATGTTCAAAAGCTTTTATCATAAGTTTTTTTCTAAAATCAAAATCATCTGTTTTGGTTTTTAGGCGATTTAAAATTTCATCATAATCAACAATATCAGTAACAATTATAACATCATTGAAATTTTTTGCAGCACTTCTAACCATAGCCGGACCACCGATATCTATATTTTCTATTATTTCAGAAAAATCATCTGTGCGTATAATTGTTTGCTTAAAAGGATATAGATTAACACACACCAAGTCTATACCGCTTATATCGTTTTCTTTGGCTTGTTTAACATGCTCATTATTATCACGCTGATGTAAAATAGCACCGTGTATTTTAGGGTGCAATGTCTTAACTCTACCATTAAACATCTCCGGACTTTTTGTAACATCAGCCACCTCTATCGCTTTTATATCATTTTCACACAAAAGCTTATATGTGCCGCCGGTTGAAACTATCTCATAACCAAGCTCACAAAGACCTTTGGCAAACTCAACAATGCCATCTTTATCACTAACACTAAGCAATGCTCTCATCTATACTCCTTAAAAAATTTAAATAAATTCAAAACTAATTTTCGCCTCTTTGTTGTTTTATCTCTTCGTAAGCTTCATTGATCTCTTGAAGCTTTTTGGTTGATTTTTCTATAACTTCATCACTTTCACCCTGCCCCATTAATATATCAGGATGATATTTTTTAACAAGCTCTCGGTATCTCTTTTTTATATCCTTAAAATCAGAATTCTTACTAATACCCAAAATTTTATAAGGTAATTTTTCATTTTGAGTATCATTTGAACGAGAGCTATTATTATATCTATTTTGTCTATATTTTTGTTGAGAACGATAAAAAGTATCAAATCTGTATATTATTGTATCTAATAAATCACCATCTATACCAAATCCATTTGCTATTTCTTTGATAATTTTTTGTTCAGATGGTACAAAATTACCATCTATGTATGCTAAATTTAAAAAAAATGTTATCCTAGCTATAGCTACTTGCTTATTTAATCTAAACTCATCTTTATATCTTTTTGCGACATCATAAGCATCGCCGATATATTCTTTTTCTTTATTAAAGATTGTTTTAAACTCATCCCTGTCTATGCCTGTTTGATAAGACATATCAGTTATAGTTTCGCTAATAATTCTGGCTTCAAGCTCATGAACACGACCATCACCTTTTGCAACCTTAGCGAGTAAGGCAATAAGATAACTCGCTTCTTTGAAATTTACTCTTTTATTGTATGAAAAATTTTGAGTGCCTTTAAATTTATTAAAAACACTATACAAAACCCAAAAAACAAATATATAAAAGATAAAAGACATCATAGTCTAGACCTTAATCATCTTGTTTTATTATCTTTTCAAACTCACCAAAATAAACATCACTAATTTTACTTAAATCTTTACAAACACCATCTATACAAAACTTATTCCCGCCAACAGAGCCTATTTTTTGCACTTTTAGTTTATATTCATCAGCCATTTTAATAAATTTATCTTCATCCAGCACACCAACAACAGCCCTTGAAAAACTCTCATCAAAGATAAATCTTTCATCAGAAAAATTACATTTAACATCTAGCCCTTTTTTGCTTAAACAAGCCATTTTTGCTAGTGTAATAGCTATACCACCAGTTCCTATTGAATTTGCAAAATCCAAAATTCCTTTTTTATTTGCATTTATAACCAACTCCCACATAGCTCTTTCTTTTTTATAATCAATCTCTTTTAGCTCACCACCAACCACATTAAATAGTGATTTCATATACAAGCTAGCACTAAACTCGCCAGTGGTATCTCCTATAACATAAACACTTACGCCATCTTTGGTAAAAATACTAGGAAGGTTTTTAGCTACATCATCATTTACACCGACACTAACGATACCAGGGGTAGGATAAACACTTACGCCATCAGTTTCATTATAAAGGCTAACATTTCCACTTACAACAGGAGTTTGAAGCTCTTTGCAAGCCTCTTTTATACCATCACAACCCTCAGCAAATTGCCACATAACCTCTGGATTTTCTGGATTTCCATAATTTAAACAATCGGTTATGGCAAGTGGCATAGCACCACTCATTGCTATTTTTCTACCGCTACTAGCAACAGCCATAGCAGCACCTATTTTTGGATTCACATAATTATGTCTTGGGGAGCATTCAGCAGCCATTGCTATGGCTCTTTTTGTTTGCTTAACCCTTATTGTGCTAGCACCTAAAAATCCGGGTTGTTTTATTGTATTTGTTTGTATATTAGCATCATATTGATCATAAACAAAAGACTTATTTACAACATGAACATCTTTTAGCAATTTATCAAAAGCTATTTCATTTGAAACTTTTTCAAAATTTTCTAATTTTATATCTTTTATCTCATCTATATAGTTTGGTTTTTTGGTAGGTCTATCTAACACAGGTGCACTATTTGAAAGTGGCTCTATCGGTATCTCTCCGACTAATTCATTGTGCCAAAATAGCTCCATTTTCCCAGTATCTGTAACCTCTCCTATAACCTCTGCATCTAAATCCCACTTATTAAATATCTCTTTTATCTTATCCTCATAACCTTTTTTTGCACAAATAAGCATTCTTTCTTGAGATTCACTAAGCATAAGCTCATAAGGAGTCATTTTATCTTCACGCATAGGCACCAAATCAAGATGCATTTTCATACCACTACCACTATTACCAGCCATTTCAAAACTAGAACTAGTAAGTCCAGCAGCACCCATATCTTGAATTCCAACTATATAATCATGCTTAAAAAGCTCCAAACAAGCCTCAAGTAATAATTTTTCAGCAAATGGATCACCAACTTGAACAGTAGGGCGAAGGCTTTTATTTTCATCTGTAAAGCTATCGCTTGCCATAACAGCACCACCAAGACCATCTCTACCAGTTTTTGAACCGACATACATAACCGAGTTTCCTACACCCTCGGCTTTAGCGTAAAATATCTCATCATTTTTACAAACACCGAGTGCAAATGCATTTACTAAGATATTGCCGTTAAAACTCTCATCAAAACTGATCTCTCCACCAACAGTTGGTATACCCATACAGTTACCATAGTGTCCTATACCAGAAACACAACCTTTTAGCAAATACCTATGATGCCTAGCAACACTATCATTCCCTATTATATTACCAAAACGAAGAGAGTTCATATTTGCAACAACTCTAGCACCCATAGTAAATACATCTCTTAAAATTCCACCAACTCCAGTAGCAGCACCTTGATATGGCTCTATAAAACTTGGGTGATTATGACTTTCCATCTTAAAAATAGCAGCATAACCATCTCCTATATCTATAACACCAGCATTTTCGCCTGGTCCTTGTATAACCCAAGGTGCTTTGGTTGGGAAACCATTTAGATATTTTTTACTAGATTTATATGAACAGTGTTCGCTCCACATAGCAGAAAAGATACCTAGCTCTAATAAATTAGGTTCTCTTCCTAAAATTTTAAGAATATTTTCATACTCCAAATCACTGATTTTATGTGCTTTAACAGTGGCTTTATCCATACTTTTTGCCTTATATAAATTTTTGAAAGGATAATAACAAAAAAAGGCTAAAAAGCCAATAAATAATAATTTAAAAACTAAATAATTTTAAAGTAAAAAAGTTTCGGAAAATATAAAAAACGTAGAGATATTTTAAAATATCTCTACTAAATTTCAAAGTATTAATGTTCTTCTATCGCAACAGCGCCAGCAAGATAAACAAGAGTAAGCATCATAAATATAAAAGCTTGTAATACAGCCATCAATGTAAGTAGTGCATATGCTGGCAATGGCGCAAAAAATGGTGCAAGTGTAAGCATAACAAGCAAAAACAAATCATCACCCTTTATATTTCCAAATAGACGAAAAGATAAAGATATAATCCTAGATATATGAGATATTATCTCTATAGGAAACATTAACGGAGCTAAAATTTTACTAGGACCCATAAAGTGTTTAAAATATTTAAAAAATCCATTTTCTCTTATGCCTTCAAAGTGATAATAAAAAAATACAATTAAAGCTAATGTAAGGGTTAAATTCAAGCTAGACGTAGGAGATTCAAACCCTGGTATGATACCTATAGCATTTCCAAAAAATACAACTAATCCTATAGTTGCGACTAAAGGCAGATATTTTCTAGCTAATTTTTCACTTCCTAGAGTATTTTGACTCATAGACATAACACCTTCAAGATAAGCTTCTACTATATTTTGAACACCGCTTGGAACAAGTTGCATCTTAGAAGAAGACATTTTAGCAACAAGAACAATCAACACAACTACAAGCAAAAAATGAAATACATAGACAAAAGAATGGCTATGATAAATCAAATCCGAAAATAAAAATAAGTCTTTCATTTAAAACCCTTGCTTTAATTTTTTGATATATTTTAACTTAATTTAAATTAATTTTCTTTTAAGATAATATATATTTTACACAAACACACTTCAAAACACAAATATATTTATTTTTTATAACCTATAACCTTATTTAATAAAACCTTATCATTAATAATCAAATCTTTTTTATCTTTATCAAATCTAACTAAAATACTCATATTATCGTTATTTTGTTTTAAAACACCACCTGTTATTAACATAGGTTCAAAAATACCAAGTTCTGGAAGTTGTGATAAAAAATCAGAAAAGGTTGGAGTAAATTTTATATCTGCGTTCAAATTAAGAGAATTTAATATATTCTTATTATCCAATCCATAATTAAAATTATTTTTCTTCTTAAATCCATTAAATTCTAAATTTAAATCCGCGTGTATTTTATTTTTTTCACCATTTTTTGCCTCAAAGTTAAGATGATATTTTGGATTGTTTTCTAAAATATCAGCTACTAAATCTAATTTATTTACCAAACCTGTATCATATTTTTTCGTATCATATTTTGAGATGATTTCTAAAATTTTATTCAATGCTGTAGAGTTGATATGATTTATATTGTTATTAATAGATATAGTATTAAAATAAAAATCATTAACTGCTATTTTATCAATTTTTAGCATATCATCACTAGAAAATAGTTTATTATCATCTATTTTTACTTGTGACTTATATGTAGTTTTTCCGATTTTTATATAGTTTTGCATATACCCAAAATCCAAACTATTTTGTGAAATATTAGTTTTAACTGGATAAATTTTTGTAAAAATATCATAATAAGGAACTGGACTATTATATTTTAAGTCATAAGAAAACTTATCTAATTTTAAATAAATATCGTTTTGTTTAAAGTTAAACATTCCAACATCTAATTTTAAATCTTTAATTTCATATTTTTTATTTAGTGTTAAATTAATAAATATATCTTTAGTAAAAAATATACCATCATCAAAATTTTTAAAATTAACTTCTGTTTTATAATCACTAAACAGACCAGCTTTTATTAAAACTGTTGCAATTTCTATATTTTTTTCACCTTCTAAAACTATATTGGATTTTAAAATTTTATTATTTGCATTCAATAAAAACATTAAAAAATTTGTATTAATATCAGAACTAATATGAAAAACTATCTCTTCTTTCATAGAATTATCTATAGCCAAATCAAAAAAAGATTTTGAATTGAAAAAACTCTTATCGTAAACGATATTTGAGACTCTAATATCATCTCTGGAATCTAAATATTTTAAAACACTATTAAACTCATCTTTTACAATATTAGAATAATAATAATTAAATCCCAGTAAAGCTAGAAAAAACACAATAAAAATAAAAATAATTTTTTTCATTTTGACACTTTCTTTGTTTTTTTATCTAAAAATAACCAAATACTGCCAAATAAAACAAATAAAAAAACAGGCATTGACCAACTATAATTCCCAAAATAATCTTCTATATTAACTACAAAATCTCCAGCATAATAACTCAAATTTCCAAGCAATAATGCCCACAAGACAGAAGCTACGAGATTTAATATAATAAATTTTTTAAATGAATATTTAGTTAATCCTATTGTTATTGGAATAAGAGTTTTTACACCATATATATATTTTTGAATAAAAATCATCTTATTACCGTGTTTTTTCATTAAGATTTGAGAATAGGCTAATTTTCTTTTTTGATTTTTTAAATAAGGCATTAGCATAGCTTTATTATATCTACCAATATAAAAAAGTATATTATCTCCTATAAAATTAGCAGCACAAGCAACTATTATACTTATATTTAAATCCATTTTACCCATATAGCTTAACACTCCAGCCGCTATAATAGCAACCATCCCACCGCCTAATGAGTATAAAAATAATAATAAATATCCATATGTAGACAAATTTGAAAGCATATCTTGCATACTATTCACCAAATCCATTTAAAGCATTTTGTAACTGCAAATAACCATATCCATTTTTTCTAAAATGTTCATTAGTTAAGCTTATAACAGCACCTCCAAAACTTGCACCAGCAAAAAAACCACTATCGGTGGCATAAGCATATATATCTTTTGAAAACTGAAAATCTTTTATATCTTTATATCCTCCATTTATATCACCGAATGCAAAATTAGCATCAGTACTTATTACTATCTTGCTATCTTTTATATCAGATATAATCGCACTATTTAATATAAAAAGAACAAGAGTACTATCAGAGTATCCAACTTGCAACCCCAAACTTCCACCACCAATACCAACAGTTAAAATTTCTTTATTGTTACCTACAGGGTCTAAAACCATAATACCTTTACCTGACATACCACCAAATAAAAATCCGATTTTTTTAACGCTTGGAAATATTAAAATAGCTTTAGAATTTTGTAAAAGATTTTTAAACGGAGCCGATTTATTTGCTCTATATGTCATTATAAATGAATTAGCACAATCGAGTAAAATTTCCTCAGAAGCAAAACAAGATGTGCTTATTATAATAAAAAAAGAAAATATTTTACAGAATAAAAACTTATTTAGCATAGTTAATAGCTCTTGTCTCTCTTATTACATTTACTTTAATTTCACCAGGATATTGAACTTTATCCTCTATCTCGGATGCTATCTCTTTTGATAACAAAACTGCTTCATCATCATTTACTAGTTTAGCATTTGCTATAACTCTGATTTCACGACCAGCATTGATAGCATAAGCTTGTTTTATACCATCTTTTGTTTTTGCTATGTTTTCTATCTCCTCCACACGTTTTAAGAAGCTTTCTAAAACTTCTCTTCTAGCACCTGGTCTTGCTGCACTTAGAACATCTGCTGCACAAACAGCTGCGCTTTCTATACTTAAAGCTTCTTCGTGTCCGTGATGTGCATAAATAGCATTTATAACAACTGGGTGCTCTTTGTATCTTTTGCAAACATCAGCACCCAAATCAACATGAGATCCTTCAAAATCATGTGTTAAAGCTTTGCCTATATCGTGAAGTATACCGGCTCTTTTTGCAAGTTTTTCATCGCCACCGATTTCTGCTGCTATAATTCCGGCAAGATGTGCGACTTCAAGACTATGTGCTAACGCATTTTGACCATAACTAGCTCTAAATTTAAGCTTTCCTATAAGTTTGATTATCTCTGGATGAATTTTATTAAGACCAAGATCCATTACTATATTTTCACCCTCTTCTTGTATACTTTGTTCAAACTCTTCAGTTACTTTTTTATACAAATCTTCTATTCTAGCTGGTTGTATTCTTCCATCTTCAACCAATAATTCAATAACCCTAGTAGCAATAGCTCTACGGTAAAGGTTAAAACTGCTGAGTATAATAGCATTTGGAGTATCATCTATGATTATATCAACACCTAAAACCATCTCTAGAGTCTTTATATTTCTACCCTCTTTGCCTATTATTCTACCTTTTAACTCATCGTTTTTAATATTGACAACATTAATAAGCCTTTCAGCGGCAAACTCTCCAGCAAAACGCGAAGTAGCTTGTGCTAGTATATAATTTGCTTTTTTCTTAGCTTCTTTTTTAGCTTCTTCTTCATATTTTCTTACTATATGAGCTATTTCTGCTCTACTGTTTTCTTCTACTTTTTTTAAGACTATATCTTTGGCTTCATCTTCTGTAAGACCAGCAGCGTGTTCTAAAACCTTTAATGCTTCTGCAACTTTATCTTTATAGGTATTTTTTAAACTAACCCCCTCTTCATAAGTTATCTTAGCGTCATTTTTTTCTCTTTCAACTACTAATTTATCACTATTTAAAAGCTCTTTTTCATTTGACAAAATTTGCTCTTTTTTACTTAATTCATCAAATTTTACAGTATAGTCTTTTTGAAGCTTTACTGTTTTTTCATCATATTTTTTTTTAGCTTCAAATTCAGCCTCTTGAACTGAAATTTTTGAATTTTTTAAAATAATTTCAGCTTCATATTCTATAGCTTTTGCTTTTGCTTTTGCTTGTTCTAAAAAAATATTATAATTTGCGTCATTTATCTTTTTGGCTACAAGATATCCTACTCCAGCGCCAATGGCACCAGCCCCCAATCCTACAAAAATTTCTATCATTTTTTCCTCTTCTTATATAATTTTGCCTTGGAGTCATATATATATTGCAAGATATATCATGTTTTTGTGTTATTTCTTTATTATAAAATAGATCTATCATTTGCACAAAAACAATAATTTTTGGACGATGGCTAAGCTCTGAAAAAAATCTATCATAAAAACCCTTACCATGACCTATCCTGCCTAGATTCAAATCAACTCCAATAACTGGCACTATAGCCATATCAAGATAACCTTTAAATATCTGCCTATTAATAGGCTGCCTAACTTTAAATTTATCAATTAAAAATGGCAACCTTGATTTTACCATTTTTAAGCTAAGACCCACCATAAACGGCATAAAAATATTACACTTATTTGACAATTTTCTTCTTAGCTTGTATACATCAACTTCATATTCAAGTGGCATATATATCAAAATATTTTTTGATTTAGTATGCTTTATAAGACTATAAAGATTATTTAAAACCGAATAATGTTTACACTTTGCACTAATTTTGACATGTCTTTTTATCTGTTTTAAATTATAAGACCTTATCTCTTCTTTTGTATATTTAACACTCATTTTAATTACTTTTTGTATAATTATACACATTTTTAAAAAAGGTAATACATGAAAATTAAAAATTTAATACTATTAATCTCAATTTTCTTATTTGTAAGTTGTGGTCAAAAAGAAGATAAAAAGAAAAATAATGATACAAACAGCACAACAGTTAAAAAGATAAAAACAGAAGAAAAACAAGAGGAAAAATTAGATAATAATATAACATTAACAACTCTTGAAAATAAAACAATACAACTAATGGTAGAAAATGGTAAAATTTCAATAAAAAATAATGAAAAAGCGACATTATTTGTATTTTTTGCTACTTGGTGTCCTCCTTGTAAAGTTGAAATACCACACCTTAATAACTTGAACGATAAATTTAAAAAAGAACTAAACATAATAGGTGTTTTATTAGAAAACAAACAAGCTGATGAGATGAAAAAATTTGCTGATAGTTATAGAATAAAATATGATATTACAATAGGAAGTGGAAATTTTTTACTTGAAAAAGCCATAGGTGGTGTTATAGGTCTTCCATTTTCTATACTTTATAAACCAAACGGAGAACATTCTATCACTTATACCGGTCTTGTTCCTGAAGAAATGCTAGAAACTGATATTTTAAAGGCTATTAAATGATAGATTTTCTAAAAAAGGGTTTTGAGAAAACATTTAAAATCATCAACAAAACAAAAGAAAACAAAAAAATAACTAAAGAATTACTTGAAGAATTGCTATTAGAAGCCGATGTAGCTTATGAAATAATTGAAGAAATCATATATTATTTACCGCCTCAAGAAGAGGTAAAAAGAGATGATTTAAAACGTGTTATGAGTAGTTATTTTATATATGAAAAAGATAACTCCATAGCCGATGATAAACCTTTTGTTGATTTAATACTTGGTGTAAATGGTGCTGGAAAAACAACAACTATAGCAAAACTAGCAAATTTATATAAAAAAAATCATAAAAGTGTGATACTTGGAGCTTGTGATACTTTTAGAGCTGGTGCAATAGAACAACTTAGACAATGGGCTATAAAAATAGATATTCCTATAGTAGCAACCCAGCAAGGACACGATCCATCAGCTGTCGCATTTGACACAATAAGCTCAGCAATAGCAAAAAATATAGATAGAGTTGTGCTAGATACAGCTGGAAGACTTCAAAATCAAAAAAACCTAGCAAATGAACTTAGTAAGATAATAAGAATTAGTGCAAAAGCTTACGAAAAAGCACCTCATAGAAAAATTTTAATACTAGATGGAACACAAGGAAATGCTGGTGTTGAACAAGCAAAAGCATTTAATGAGATAGTATCACTCAACGGAGTTATCATAACAAAACTTGATGGAACACCAAAAGGTGGAGCTTTGTTTGGTGTAGCTAGAGAGCTTGAACTCCCTATTTTATATATAGGTGTTGGCGAAGGTGTTGATGATTTGATAAAATTTGATCCAGATGAGTTTTTAGATAAACTTTTAGATGCTATATTTGAATAAAATCTAATTTAAACCATAAAAACAAAAAAAGGATAAGATATTTTAAGTGTTTTATCCTTTAATCTACAATACTCAAACAAAAAAAGGTAGATAAAATGGCTAAATCAAAAAGCGTATTTGAATGTCAAGCTTGTGGAAATCAACAAAGTAAATGGATAGGAAAATGTCCAAATTGCGGAGCTTGGGATAGCTTTATAGAATTAAGTAAAGAGCAAATCAAAACCACACAAGAACTTTCAAAACTAATAACACAAAACACAAGAGCTGTAAGCATTGACAAGATAGAAATAGAAAGCATAAATAGATTTAGCACTGGTGATTTTGAGCTTGATTTAGTCCTTGGAGGCGGAGTAGTTGAAGGCTCTTTGGTGCTAATAGGTGGAAGTCCAGGCATAGGCAAATCAACCTTACTTCTTAAAATAGCCTCAAATCTTTCAAAAGATGGTAAAAAGACACTTTATGTAAGTGGCGAAGAGAGTGCTTCACAAATAAAATTAAGAGCAGATAGACTAAACGCAATAGATAAAAATTTATATCTTTTAACTGAAATCATAGTTGAAAACATAATAGCAGAAGTCAAAAAAAGCGAATATAAAATTCTTATAATAGACTCTATCCAAACATTATATAGCGAAAAAATAAACTCGGCACCCGGCTCAATCTCGCAAGTTAGAGAGATAACATTTGAACTTATGAGACTTGCAAAAAATGAAAATATCTCTGTTTTTATCATAGGCCATATCACAAAAGAAGGCTCCATAGCTGGTCCTAGAGTGCTTGAACATATGGTTGATGTCGTATTGTATTTTGAAGGCGATGCATCAAGAGAGCTAAGAATGCTAAGAGGATTTAAAAATCGTTTTGGTTCAACAAGTGAAGTTGGGATATTTGAAATGAGTAAAAATGGACTTGTTAGTGCTACAGAAATTTCAAGTAAATTTTTTACAAGAGGAAGTGCGATAAGCGGAAGTGCGATAACCATAATAATGGAAGGTTCTCGTGCTTTAAGTGTTGAGATTCAAGCATTGGTTTGTGAAAGCGCATACCCAAAAAGAAGCTCAACCGGATATGAAAAAAATCGTTTAGATATGCTTTTAGCATTACTTGAAAGAAAACTTGAAATTCCACTCGGACATTATGATGTCTTTATAAATGTTTCAGGTGGTGTAAAAATAACAGAAACAGCAGCTGATTTAGCAGTAGTTGCAGCAATAATATCAAGTTTTAGAAATAGACCTATAAGCAAAGAGAGTGTGTTTATAGGAGAACTTAGTCTAAATGGCGAAATAAGAGATGTATTTAATATAGACCAACGCTTAAAAGAGGCAAAAACACAAAAATTTAAAAATGCAATCATACCTACAAAACCACTTGAACCACAAGGTTTAAAATGCTTTTATACAAAAGATATAACAAAGGTACTTGATTGGATGTAAAGTCATTTTTATAACTTTACAATCATAAATAAATTCCATAGAATAACAATATAACAAAATTAATATACATTTAAATATTTTTTGAATTTACAATATACTACAAAAACAAGTAATGCTAATTTTTAAGACATTTTTCTCTTTGTCTGAAATCAGGCATTATATTTTCAATAAATTTATAAAATTCTATTTTGTGATTTGGGTATATAAGATGTGTTAATTCGTGTAAAATTACATATTCTACAAGCTCTATTTTTTTATGGATGAGTTTTAAATTTAGATTGATATAACCTTTTTTATGATTACAACTACCCCACCTTGTATTCATATTTTTGATACTTATATGATTTATTTTTCTATTTATAAAAGGCATAAATTTATCTATAAAAAAATATGAAATTTCTTTAAATTTTTCTCTTTTAAAATGTTCAAGCATTTTTTTATCTTTTGTAAAAATTTCACTATCTTTAAATACAATCTCTTTTAAATTTTCATCTATTTTTATCTTATACAATTTACCAAGATAATAAAACTCATCATCTTTAATTTTTTTTAAAACTACTTTTTTGTGTGTATCAATAAGCCATTGCTTATTTTCATTTAAAAATTCCATAGCCCTTTTAACTGTCGTTTTGTATGGCAAAGAGCAAGTTATTTTTGCATTATTGTCTATTTTTAGCCTAAGGTATTTTACATTTGATTTAAACTTTAGCTCTATTACAAAATCACAAAAATTTACACAAGTCGTTTTGATTGCCATTTTCTACTTCTAAAATGTAATGTATTTACGATACCCCTAAGCCACTCATCAGCCAAAAAGCCAAGCCAAACACCAATTATTCCAAATTTAAGATATATACCTAAAAAATATCCAAGTGGTAAACTAACACACCACATAAATATAAACCCCGTAATGAAAGGAAAATTCGCATCACCCGTAGCACGAAGTGCATTTACTATGACTATATTAAATGTTCTACCAACTTCAAGAACTATTGATAGAAAAAACAAAGGTAGCATTATACTTTTAAGCTCATCACTTAATCCAAACTCAAACATAATTTTATCTTTTAAAACAAAAACAATCATAACAGCTATTATTGTAAATAAAATTCCTACTTTTAAAGCTCTAAAAGTATGAGTATAAGCCCTATCAAACTCCTTAGCTCCAATCAAACGACCAACAATAACCTCATTTGCCATACTTATACTAGCACCACAAAGAAGCAATAAAAGTGTAAGTTGCATAAAAATAGTCTGAACAGAAAGCTCATTAGCCCCCATACTAGCGACAAAAGAAAAAGCCACCATATACTGACCAAGCCAAAGAAGATGCTCTCCGGCACTAGGAAGACCTATTTTTAAAATCATCTTTAATTTATCAAATGATAAAACAAACAATCTGCTTATATAAACTCTTATCTTTGCTATCTTGCATAAAATAAATATAAGCAATAAAACTCCAACAAATCGCCCTATTATGGTAGAAACAGCAACACCATAAAGCCCGTAATCAAATCCATCTAATAACCCAAAAAGAACAATAGCATTTAAAACAAGAGTTATTATATTCATTATAAAAGATACAAGCATAACCAAAAAAGCACGGTTATAAACCCTTAAAATAGATGCTAGTGTCATACCTATACCATCAAAGCAAAGAGCTATGCCAAGCATATGAAGATAGGTGTGGCTTTCGTTTCTCAACTCATTTGGGATATTTAAAATATCTAAAATTTCAAATCCAAAAAAATACACAAAACAGGCAAAAAAGATACCTAAAATTGTATTAAAACTTATAGTTGTATGCACTATTTCTCTTGCTAATTTTAATTTTTTTGCTCCTATTGCTTGTGCTACAACTATAGAACACCCAACACTTAAAAAGCTAAAAATAGCCATAAAAAAATCCATAACTTGATTTCCAGCACCCATAGAACCAACAAGGTTTATACTAACCTTAGAAACCATATATGTATTGATAACAAGAGTTATAAAATGCAAAAATATATCAAAAAATATAGGTATTGCTAGTTTTTTTAAAGATAATTCCAATTTTAATCCTTAGTTGTAAAATTTTATTTTATCAAAATTATTATATAAATAATATCAAAAGCATAACAAAATAATTAAGAAGCATTAAAGTTTTAAAAAGTATAATCAGATACATTAATAACTTAAAAGGATTGATGTGCAAAAGGTTGGTTTTACATCTCGTTGGGCTTTTATTATAGCTTGTGTTGGCTCTGCTGTCGGCATGGCAAATGTTTGGGGTTTTTCTTATAAAGTAGGCACAAACGGAGGTGGAGTATTTTTCCTTATATATCTATTGTTTGTACTTATTTTTTCATATGTTGGATTATCAGCCGAATATGCAATAGGAAGAAGAGCAAAAACAGGAACACTAGGTTCATATGAATATGCTTGGAATTCAAGAGGATTTAAAAAAATAGGAAAAATAATAGGCTGGTTACCACTGACTGGTTCTATGTGTATAGCGATAGGATATGCTGTTATAATAGCCTATGTTTTAAAAGCATTATATCAGTCAATAGATGGCTCGCTTATGAGTGTTGATACAAATACTTGGTTTGAGTCGTTTGCACTAACAAAATATTCTGTAGTTCCTTTTCACTTTATAGTGATAGCAGGCACACTTCTTACTCTTTTTTTTGGTGCAAAAAGTATAGAAAAAACAAACAAAATAATGATGCCACTATTTTTTATACTCTTTATAATACTAGCTATAAGAGTTTCATTTTTAGATAATGCTATTGATGGATATAAATTTTTATTCAAAGCTGACTGGCAAAAATTAAAAGAGCCAATGGTATGGGTATCAGCTATGGGGCAAGCATTTTTCTCACTATCAATAACAGGTTCTGGAATGATAGTTTATGGCTCATACCTATCAAAAGATGAAGATATTGTTGATTCGGCGAAAAAAACAGCTATCTTTGATACTGTAGCAGCCACAGTTGCCGCTTTGGTTATGATACCAGCTGTTTTTGCATATAGTATGAATCCAGCAGGTGGTCCTGGACTTTTATTTGTTACACTACCTAAAATTTTACAAGATATGCCAGGTGGACAAATATTTGCTATTATTTTATTTACAGCTGTGATTTTTGGAGGAATATCATCTTTGCAAAATATGTTAGAAGCGGTTGCTGAGTCCATAATGCATAAATTTCCAAAAATAAAACGAACTCCTATTTTGATCGCATTATGCATCATATGCTTTGGCATAGGGGTAACAATGCAAGATATAACAACTTGGGGCCCTTGGATGGATTTTGTATCTATTTATATCATACCTATTGGGGCTGTTATAGGAGCTATATCTTGGTTTTGGATAATTAAAAAAGATGAAATTTTAGAAGAGATAAACACAGGAACAGATAATAAGCAAGGTCTTTTATGGCACAGCATAGGAAGATATCTGTATGTTCCTATGGCGCTTATACTATGTATAATAGCACTAAGTATGCATATATCATTTTAAATAAGTAGGAAATTTTCCTACTTATGTTTTTCTAAATCAGTAACTAAGCAAACATTTCCTTCGCTATCTTGTTCAACATCAGTCATTCCCATTATATTGTATCCACAATCAACATAATGAATCTCACCAGTAACACCACTAGCAAGGTCGCTCAAAAGATACATTCCGCTTTTACCAACATCATCTATGGTTGTATTGCGTTTTAAAGGGGCATTAGCTTCATTGTACTTTAAGATCATACGAAAATCGCCTATTCCACTTGCGGCAAGTGTTTTGATAGGTCCGGCACTTATTGCATTTACTCTTATATTTTTCTTACCAAGATCATGTGCTAGGTATTTTACAGAGCTTTCAAGAGCTGCTTTTGCAACACCCATAACGTTATAATGTGGAACAAATCTAACACCACCAAGATAACTAAGAGTAAGAATAGAACCATTATCATTTAAGATAGGTAGGACTGATTTTGTTAAGCTTAATAAAGAATACACAGATGTATTCATTGTGATTTCAAAAGCCTCTTTTGTAGTATTTATAAACTCATCATCCAAAGCCTCTTTTGGCGCATAAGCAACAGCATGAACAACAAAATCAATCTTTCCAAACTCTTTTTCTATCATCGGAGCAAGATTTTGCAAATGCTCGTTGTTGTTAATATCAAGCTCATAAATAAAATTTGAGCCAAGTTCATTTGCTATCGGTTCTAATCTCTTTTTTATAGAATCATTCAAAAACGTAAAAGCAAGTTTGGCACCTTGTTCTTTACAAGCCTTGGCTATTCCATAAGCAATAGATTTATTATTTGCAATGCCTACTATAAGACCTTTTTTACCATTCATTATCATATCTATTTCCTTTTTTTAGCAAACAGCATTTATTAATTTCATAAAATTATCACAATCCCAGCTAGCAGTTCCTACAAGAACACCTTGACAGTTTTGTATCTTTGAAATTTCTAAAATATTAGTTAAATTTACACTTCCACCATACAACAAATCAGCATTAGTTTTAGTTCTTATGAAATCCAAAATTTCTTCTATCTGTCCTATACTAGCACTCTTGCCAGTTCCTATAGCCCATATAGGCTCATAAGCTATAGTTAGCTTATCGTATTGCAAATCAATACTTTCAAGCTGTTTACTTAAAAATTCTTTTGTTTTTTTATTTTCAAAAGTATCTAAATTTTCACCAATACAATAAACTATTTCCCAATTTTTTTCTTTTGCAAAATTAAATTTAGATTTTAACAGATCTTCATTTTCACCAAGTTCTCTTCTTTCGCTATGTCCAATAAGAACATTATTTATTTCAAACTCATCAAGCATAAGCGATGTTATCTCTCCGGTAAAAGATCCACTCTTGGCTGGATAAAAATTTTGAGCTCCTATTTTTATTTTTTTTGACAAAGAATAATCAAGTGCAGTAAATGGGGGATATATGATAACATCTTGAGTTTGTAAATTTTTTTCTATGTTTTTTACATATTCAGAGAAGCTTTTTCTTGTGTGATTTGATTTTAAATTTGCAAAAAATTTCATTCATCATCCTTCTTTCTTAAAGGTTTTACGCCAGGAAGCTCTTTTCCTTCTATAAGCTCTAAACTAGCACCACCGCCAGTTGATATAAATGTCATCTCATCAGCATCACCAGCACGCTGAGCAACATCAGCCGTATCTCCACCACCAACAACCGTAGTAGCATGACTTTCAGCTATAGCATGACTCATTTTTATACTACCTTTGCAAAATTTATCCATCTCAAAAACACCCATAGGTCCATTCCACCATATAGTCTGAGCATCAGCTATTGCAAGTCTAAAAAGCCTTGTGCTAGCAGGTCCTATATCAAGGCCCATCCATCCAGCAGGTATCTCTTGAGCTGTTACAAACTTAATGGCACTATCAGCAGAAAATGTCTGAGCAGCTACAACATCTACCGGTAAATAAATTTTAACACCAAGTTCTTTTCCTTTTGTTAAGATATTTTTTGCTTCATCTATCAAATCCTCTTCAAGAAGAGAATTTCCTATATCATAACCAAGAGCTTTTAAAAAGGTAAATGCCATACCACCGCCTATTATAAGTTTATCAACCCTTGGCAATAAATTTGTCAAAGCTTGCAGTTTTCCACTTACCTTACTACCGCCAACAACAGCGACAAATGGTCTTGAAGGCTGTTTTATTAATTTTTGTGCAAACTCAATCTCTTTTTGTAGTAAAAATCCAGCCGCCTTAGTATTTTCATCGTAAAACCTAACAATAGCTTCGACCGAACTATGAGCTCTATGACAAACACCAAAAGCATCATTTATATAAACATCAGCAAATTCACTAAGTGCTTTTGCTAAGTTTTCATCATTTTTGGTTTCACCTTTTTCAAAACGTAAATTTTCAAGCAACAAAACCTCTCCCGGTTTTAGCTTACTAACCTTATCTTTTGCATCAGGACCAATAACGTCATTAGCAAGAGCAATTTCTGGAAGCAATAATCTAGATAGTCTTTTCACAACGGGTTTCATTGAGTATTTTTCTTCAAAACCATTTTTTGGACGACCAAGATGAGAAGCCAAAACGACACTACAACCCTGATCTAAACAATACTTTATAGTAGGTATAGCAGAAACTATACGTCTATCATCTGTGATATTTCCAAACTCATCCATAGGGACATTAAAATCACATCTTATAAATACCCTTTTTCCACTTATATCTATATCTTTTATAGAAATTATACCATTCACTTGTTATCCTTTGTAAACTTAGCCGCTAAAACACCCATATCTACTAAACGAGCAGAATAACCCCATTCATTATCATACCAAGCAAGAACTTTTACAGTATCTTCACATATAACTTGCAACATATCAGATATAACTATACTCGAATGCTCGCTACCTATAAAATCACTAGAAACACGTTTATCTTCATCAACCAAAAGTATGCCTTTAAGTCCGCCTTCACTAGCCTTTAAAAAAGCTTCATTTAGCATATCTTTATCTACATTTTGTTTAAGAGTAGCTACTAAATCAACCATAGATACATTAGGTGTTGGAACACGAACACTAACTCCGTTTAATTTACCTTTTAAGTGTGGAAGCACTAAGCCTATAGCCTTTGCTGCACCTGTTGTGGTAGGTCCTATATTTACAGCACCAGCCCTACCCCTTCTTATATCTTTTGCTGATTTTGCATCAACTATACTTTGTCCATTTGTATAAGCATGTATTGTAGTCATAAGACCTTTTTGTATACCAAAAGCATCATCTAAAACCTTTGCCACAGGAGCTAGGCAGTTTGTAGTACAACTTGCATTTGAGATAATAGCCTCGCCTTTATAAGAGTCTGAGTTTACACCATAAACAAAGGTTGGAGTATCATCCTTAGCAGGTGCTGACATTACAACCTTACTAACACCATTTTGTATAAATTTTTCACATTTTTCACTTGTTAAATTCGCACCCGTACATTCAAGAACTACATCTGTGCCAAAATCTGAAAAAGCTAACTCATTCGCATCTCTGGTGCTAAAAACTCTAATTTTTTTACCATCAACTTCTATATAATCATCATTCAAAACTCTAACATCATGTTTAAACTCGCCGTGAACACTGTCATATTTAAGCAAATACCTAGTTAAATCTCTTGTTGCAGTATCGTTTATAGCAACTAATTCAACATCATTTCTTTCCAAAATGATACGAGCAGCACATCTTCCTATACGTCCAAAACCATTTATAGCCATTTTAATCGACATCTTATTTCCTTTTGATATAATACGTCACAATTTTACAAAAATGTAAATTAAACAAACATATATTAAAGGCAATTAATTTGAATTTGGCACTATTTGGTGGAAGTTTTGACCCTCCTCACCTAGGTCACGATAGCATTGTAAAAATGGCACTAAATGAACTTGATATAGATAAACTAATCATAATGCCAACATTCATAAGTCCATTTAAAAGCACATTTTCAGCACCTCCAAATGTTAGATTAAAATGGGTAAATGATATATGGGGAAGTCTTGAAAATGTTGAAATATCAGACTTTGAGATAGAACAAAAAAGACCAGTTCCCACGATACAAACAGCTATTTATCTAAAAGAAAAATACAACCCTGAAAATTTTTATCTATTGCTTGGGGCTGATCATATAAGAAATTTAAGCACGTGGCACAACTACGATGAGCTTAAAAATATAGTTAAATTTATAGTTGCAAAAAGAGATGAAATAGAAATACCAAAAAATCTTCAAAAGATAAATACAGATGTTCATATAAGTTCGTCTGAGATAAGAAAAGGTGTTGGCTATGAACTGCTTAATGATAAAATAAAAGAAGATATAATTAAATTTTACAAAGGAAAATAATGCAAGATATATCAACAAGAGTTGAAAAAATAGTATCCATACTTGATGAAAAAAAAGCTGAAAACATACAAGCTTTTGATATGAGAGATGATGAGTATTTTGTTAAATTTGTAGTGCTTGCCACTACTCTTGGACAAAGACACTCAATGTCATTAAATGATGAATTAAAAGAAAAATTAAAGCCTGATGGGGAAGAATTTTTAAATATAGAAAGCTCCGATGACTGGGTTGTTATAGACCTTGGAGATATTTTAATCCACCTTTTCACACCAGAATACAGGGCTAAATATAATATAGAAGAGTTGCTTAGCAAACTAAAAAAAGATACTCAAAACTAAATAAAAAAAAGATTGATATCTTAAAAAATATCAATCTTAAGCTTCATACTTATTTATCTATCAAATTATTTTTTATCAAATACTCTCTAGCAACATCTTTAGCAAGACGACCTTTTACCCTAACAGCATAGTTCATATCGCTCATATCTTTTGTGCTAATATGGCCTGCTAAAAGTTCAAGCATTGATTTTAGTTTGGGATATTTTTTAAGTGTATCTTCTTTGATGAGCGGTGCACCCTGATATGGTGGAAATATATGTTTATCATCATTTAATACAACCAAATCATATTGCCTTAACTCGCTATCAGTTGAATATGCATCAATTATTTGAACCTCATTATTTTCAATAGCCTTATATCTCAATGCTGGTTCTACTGTTTTTACTTTTAGATTTAGACCATACTCTGTTTTTAAGCCCAAATTACCATCTTTTCTGTCATTAAATTCCAAAGTAAATCCAGCTATAAATTTATCACTAACTCTTTTTAGGTCTGATATATTTTTAAGACCATACTCTTTAGCTAAACTAGACTTAACAGCAACAGCATATGTATTTTGAAATTCCATAGGCTTTAAAAATGCCAAATCATCTTGAGTTTTTATACCATCTCTTGCTATCTCATAAACTTCTTGTGGATCATTTGATAAGGCCAAAGGCTGTTTTTTAAGCAAGCTTTTAACAACAGTTCCACTAAACTCTGGATACATATCAATATCTCCTGATTTTAAAGCCTCATATAAAAAGCTAGTTTTTCCAAAATTTGGTTTTAATTCAACTTTAATATCACTATTATTGGTTATGATTTCTTTATACATATTAATCAATATCTCGGGTTCTACACCTAATTTTCCAGCAATAATTATTTTGTTATTTTGATTTTCCATAGTAGGTAAAAAAGATAATCCAAGAGAAAGAACCATTGTAAACAAAGCAAATGCAACGAGCTTTATATTTTGCTTTCTTAAAAAACGAATACCTACACTAAATAAAATCGCTAAAAGTGCCGATGAAATAGCTCCGATTAAGATCAAAGATGTATTATTTCTATCTATGCCAAGCAATACAAAACGTCCAAGTCCACCAGCTCCTATCAAAGCAGCCAAAGTGGCTGTGCCTATTATCATAACAGCAGCTGTTTGGATACCAGAAATAATAACTGGCATAGCAATAGCAAGTTCAAATTTTTTAAGTTTTTCCCATTTTGTCATTCCAAATGCTTCCGCGGCTTCTTTTAAAGATGGGTTTATCTCATTAAGTCCCGTTATAGTATTTTGAACTATAGGAAAAAGAGAGTAAATAACAAGAGCTATAACCGCAGGAACAGCACCTATACCAAAAAGTGGTATAAAAAGACCAAGAAGTGCTAAAGATGGTATAGTTTGAAAAATACCTGTCACTTGCAACACGATTTCTGTTATTTTTTTATTATTAGAAATCAAAATAGCCATAGGAACAGCAATGGCGATAGCAATCAAAAGCGATGATAATGAAATTTGAAGATGCTCTAAAACAGCTTCAAAAAGCTCAAATTTACGTTCATTAAAAGTAATTATCAAATCATTCATTTATTGTGTTACCTGCTTGAAAAAATTTAGCAACAAATTCATTTGCTGGATTATCTTTGATGTTTTTTGGTGAATCAATTTGCATTATTTCACCCTTTCTCATTATACAAATTCTCTCAGCAACATACTCAGCTTCTTGCATATCGTGAGTAACAAATACTATTGTCATTCCTAAATCTTTATGCAACTCTTTAATCAAATCTTGAAGTTGTTGTCTTGAAATTGGGTCTAAAGCACTAAACGGCTCATCCATAAGAATAACCTGGGGACGGGCTATAATCGCCCTTAAAATTCCTATCCTTTGTTGTTCGCCACCAGAAAGCTCTCTTGGATAACGATGCAGATATTTTTCTGGGGGCATTTTTACTTTTTTGAGTAGCTCTATGGTTTTTTGCATACGCTCTTTTTTTGGCCACTTTTTCATCTCTGGAATAAGAGATATATTTTCAAGAACAGTTAAATTTGGAAAAAGTGCAATTTGTTGCAAAACATATCCGGTATCTAATCTAAGCTCTCTTAAATCATAGTCTTTTATGTCTTTTCCATTGATTTTTATAACCCCTGAGCTTGGCTCTATAAGGCGATTTAACATTTTAAGAGTTGTTGTTTTTCCACTACCACTTGGGCCAACCAAAACAAAAAACTCACCTTTTTTAATATTTAAAGTCTGATCTTTTATAACATAAGTATCGTTATAAATCTTAGTCACTTTTTCCATACTAATCATAAAATTTCACTCATTATCATAATAATTTATATTGTTTTTTTAAAAAGTATAGTTTAGCATAAAAAAATTATTTATATAAAAATTTAACAAATTTTAGCTAAGATTTAAAAATGAATTTAGATAACATTGAAACACATATACTAAAACCTTTTATACCACAAAACTCAAATATTTTGCTTTTAGGTAGCTTTCCGCCACCGCAAGCAAGATGGAGTATGCAATTTTATTATCCAAATTTTAATAACGATATGTGGAGGATATTTGGATTAGCATTTATGAACGATAAAATGTATTTTGTAAATTTAGAACAAAAGACATTTTATCAAGATAAAATTATGGATTTTTTCAGGCTAAAAGGAATAGCCATAGGCGATAGTGCCTTGAAAGTGCAAAGGCTAAAAGGCAATGCCGATGATAAGTTCTTAGAAGTTAAAGAAGCCTTAAACCTTAGCGAGACACTAAAACAAATGCCAAACTGCAAGGCTATCTTAACAACCGGCACAAAAGCTTGTGAAGTGGTATTAGAAAAAGCTAAAAACAATGGCTGGATTTTAGATAGTAAAGAGAGCATAAAAGTGCCAAAAACAGGCGAATATCTACAAGCTTTTATACCAAATACACAAGATAATAAAAAACAAAGCATAAGAATATATCGTATGCCATCTAGCTCAAGAGCCTATCCTTTAAGTCTTGATAAAAAAGCTCAAATTTATAAAGAAATTATAGATTTATATATTTAAAAACTAAGGCTAAATTTAAAACTTAGCCTTGCTGTGTTTTATATATCAGTGCGAATAACTTCCCAACTTTTAGCAAGTGTTTCTAAATTAAATCTTGTATTTGCTGGGCTGGTAGATGGTAGTTTGATTATATCTTTATTAGTAGCTTTTAGTATTTGTGCTTTTAGGTAAGTCTCACAATCATCATAAGCTTTAGTTCCATTTGCAAAGACTTGTTCTATCTTAGCCTTGTTAAATATAGGACTTAAATCAGAAGGAGTGGCGTTTGTGATATTTTTATCAAGCGAGCCTTTTATATCGCAAGAGTGAATAGCATCATAAATAGCGATATTGTGCTCTAATAAAAACTTGACCTTACCTTCGTTTGTTTCGGGAATTTCTGTATTAAAAACTTTTGCCAAAACATTCCAAAAACGATTGCGTTTATTTACATAGTAAAAACCGGCTTTTCTTGAAATCTCAGAAGGAAAAGAACCTAATATTAAAACCTTTGAATTTTCATCAAATATTGGGTCTAAACCGTATTGCATTTTAAACTACAAAATATAGTCATCAATTTAGATAATCATACACAAACATAATTTTATTTTTAAGTCCCGCAAAATGTCTTATAAGCTGCCATTGAAACGCTTGGTAATTCTTGATATTTTGAGTTTTTAAAATCATATTCATAAGGCTTTTGCAAAACTTTTAAAAGCTCGTTAAACTCTTTATAATCGCCCTTAGTTGCGTTACTTAAAGCACTTTCAACAAGATGATTTCTAGGTATCACAAAAGGGTTTGCATTTTTCATCATCTCATATGCTTTTTGCATATTTTGTTCTGATATTTCTATGCTCTCATGCCATTTTTCTTGCCATTTTTTAAACTCTATATCATTAAAAAGCTCACTTGTTCCTTGCAAGTAAGACCCATCTTGCTCGCCTACTTCAAGGCTTAAACGAACAAATGTATTTGTATAATCAGAACCATTTTTATACATCAAATTCAAAAGCTCAGACACCAAAACCTCATCATTTTCTTGCTCTTTTATAAGCCCAAGCTTTTCTCTCATACCACTTAAAAAAGCATCTTTAAAAATAGGTAAATATTTAGCTAGCTCATCCTCTGCTATCTTGATAGCCTTGTCTTGGTTTTCATCCAAGATAGGCAAAAGAGCGTCCGCAAACACAGATAAATTCCAATGTCCAATAGGTGGCTGATGCTCATACGAATACCTTGAATGCCTGTCAATAGAACTAAACACAGTTTTTGGATCATACTTATCCATAAAAGCACAAGGACCATAGTCAATACTTTCGCCACAAATACTCATATTATCGGTATTCATAACACCGTGTATAAAGCCTACAAGTTGCCATTTTGCTATAAGATTAGCTTGTTTTTTTATAACTTCTCTTAGTAAAGATTGATATGGATTTTCATCGTTTTGTATATAAGGATAATGCCTTTTTATAGCATAATCAGCCAAAGCCTTCACATCGCTATCATCTCCAAGATAAGCAAATTCAAATGTCCCAACCCTAAGATGACTACTAGCAACCCTTACCAAAACAGCACCGGGCAAATACTCATATCTAAACACATTCTCACCCGTAAGGCAAACCGCCAAACTTCTAGTGGTGGCTATATTTAGACCGTGCATTGCTTCGCTTATAAGATACTCTCTAAGCATAGGACCAATAACCGCCTTGCCATCTCCACCACGAGAATAAGGCGTTTGCCCGCTTCCTTTTAGCTGTATGTCGTATGTCTTGCCGTCCGCTGTGTTTTGCTCTGCTAGTAAAATAGCCCTGCCATCTCCAAGAGTAGTAAAGTAACCAAACTGATGTCCGGCATAAGCTTGCGATATAGGTCTCATACCATCTAAAAATGTATTTCCCACAAAAAGCTCTGATTTTTGCTCATCACTAAGCTTTTTTAGCTCTTCGCTAATACCTAATTGCTTTGCTAAGTCTTCGTTATAAATAACTAAACTAGGCTTTGGAAAAGCTGAGTTTTTAGCAAATGAATAAAATCTTTTAGGAAGCTCTTCGTATGTATTGCTTATACTCCAACCAAAAGTTTCTTGTTTCATATGGTTTCCTTTTTATACTATTTATTACATTTTATTATATATTTAGTTATATTCTTTAAACAAAATATATAAATTTAACTTGCCACACTTAAAATAACATTTAATAAATATTCGGATAAAATTATAAAAAGCAAAAAAGGCATAAAATATATCTCAAAGCAATTATAACTCAACACCTTCAAAAAAAGATAAAACATTTTGGAACTCTAAGGATATTGTGTGGTTTAGCACACCTGATTATCAAGAAAACGAAATTTACATACAAAAAGAATACATAAATCAATTTGTATCAAGCAAAGCTTTAATCGAAAACACAATTCAAATTATACCCACAGATAGTGTTTTAATCTTGCGCTACAACTCTTGAAAAAATAGCAATAAACAAAGTAGAATTATCCACAAATCAACAAATAAATTCCATCATATGTAATAAAGAAAATTTAATTCCAGAATTTTTAGTTTTTTTATTCAAAACAGATAAGATTAATCTAAACAACTTAACATCTAGTTTTGCTAAGTTTTAAACTTAGCATAGGAAAAACAGCAATCGCAGGAAAAGACTTATATACAAATGAAGCAATAGCTGGATTTGCCATAAAAGATAAGTATAAAAATAATATTTTAAATAAATTTATATTTTGCTTATTTGAATGTAATATAATAAAACTCAAAAAAGATAGCTTGAATGCTTTTGGCAAAAGCTTAAATTCATATGAAAACATTCAAAAACAAATCATAAAAGAATTTGAAAAATATAAAAAAGAAATATAACAAATAAAAATTAAACTAGAAAAAGAACAAGATTTATATAAAGAAATTTTAGAAAATTATTTAAATTAATAGATTTTATTTATTACCTGTAGATTAAGATACTCTAAATATAAAATTATATTATGTATATTTCCATTTATTTTCAATATTTGATTTTAAAAAAGTATCTTATTACAAGACATAAGAAATAAAAATTTTAATAACAAATCGTTATATTTTTGCTATAATACTGTAACATAAATTTCATTTTAAAAGGATATTCAATGCAATTTTATAATAAAGTATTGTTTATATTGCACTTTTTTTTGTTGTTTTCAAACGCACAAGATGTAAGACAGGTTGTAGCCGATACTCCTAAAGATATGATTTTAAAGGTTAGAACTGAAGATGGACAAAATCTGTGTTACAGTCCTGTTTTTTCAAAAGGCGAGAGCTATATTTATTTGGATTATTGTAGTAATAAACTGCCAAAAGCTAGATACGATGTTTTTGGGAGAATCAGTTTTGAAGTAAATGGCAACTACTTATGTCTTGTGGCGCCTTCTAGCGTTACTGGTATAGATGGTAAATCAACTCAATCGTGGGATTATATGCATTTATCACCTTGCACTTTAAATGACAGAAATCAACGTTTTATGATTAAAAATAGTAAAATATTTACAAACGAAGGCAATTTGCGAATTAAGCATTACAAATACTATGCCTATATATCTAAAAGATCAAGCGACAAAGAAAATCACGAGCTACATTCTGAAATGAAATCATGGGCAAATCTAAGGGCTGCTCCTGCAACTTTAAGTTTTAAAACACCTATAGCTTGGCCTTTTATAGATAGATTTCAATGGGCTTTGTATTATTTGCAAAATAATAAGTCCGTCCCTGATAATATAGTTGAACTTTATTACAATTCTACAAATGGTCATATTGCTCAATACTATAAAGAAAGTGGTCAATTATACTGCCTCACTTCAAATCAGAAAAAAACACAAAATTGGAATTGGGTTAGTTGGGAAGAATGTAAAGATGTAGTTACAAAAAGTGACGAAAAACATAAGTGGAGTTTCTTATCACCGCATGAAAATGATAGTATGATAATTGATTATTTAGGAAATATACTAAGACTTAGTGCTTATGGAGTTAATTGGGGTGTTCCATATACTATAAAACCAAGCTATATGCCCAAAGATACAAGCAATGCACCAAAAGAATATTTTACTATTTCTCATGAACTTGGAGATTGGCTAAGATTTGTCAATGCAAATCTTGCTGATGAACTTAATGTTTGTCCAGCTTCAGGAAAACAAACAGACAGCAAAACAAGAGTTAAAAGAGATATCCATCCTAGCTTTAAACTAGAAGATGAAGCTTGGCAAAGAAGACTTTGGCAAATAGCAAGAAGTGGTTCAAACAATGAAAGCGAGGGTATAGGAATTTGTGGCACTTGTCTTTTACAAACTATGCAAATGGTGCTTGAAATTTTAAATGACACTTCTGCTAGAAATGATGGTGAAGGTTATTTGTTTCCAACAGCACATATGAGAGATCCTTTTATAGCATTTAGACAAAGATATCCTGGCTTAAGCTTTGTACTAGAAACTCAAGGGCGATTTGAAGAGTCTGCCAGATACGAATGGGCGCAAATGCAAACAGCATTAGGCCACAGTGCTTTAGGATTAGTTGGAACTTTTTTATCTAATTATGTGATTACAGGAACAAATATGTTAAACGAATCTCAATTAGACATAGGAGTTCAATCAGTGCTTAGATCTTCACCTGGATCTGTTTGGATAAATTTTATCTACACGATAAACCCACAAACAAACGAACTCGAAGGCCATATCATGCCAGTTATCAGAACACAAAATGGTATGGTTTATGTCACTACAAATTTTCCAGATATATCGTTTGAACAATTTAGACAAAGACTTAGTCGCACTATAAATACTACTAGTGATGTAAGAAATCGAATTACAAATAACGGAACATTAAATTTAGCTTATACACAGTTCATACAAGTTTCAAGAAGGTATTTTAACCCTATTGTCTTAAGTGTGTCACAAAATAACTGCACAGGAGAAGGGCCAAGCAGAAGAGGGAGTAAAAGAAAACCTGAAATAAATTTAATAAATCAATGTGATACTCCGAGTAAAAGATGTGGTTTGTTAGAAAGTAGATAAAAATTTGCAATTTTATAAATCAAATAGATTACAATATCTATTTGATTTATTATAATAAAGCTCTTCAAAAAATAATAAAATCCATACTTGATACAATACTTAATATTGGACTATTTCAAACACCAAAAAACACCTCAATAATATGTCTTATTTTACCGAGTATACTTTCTTTTCTCTTGCTCACCTCTTTTTAAAATAGGTGACAACAATCTATCCATATCATCTCCAGCATAATCAACATACCTTAAATAAATTTTCCATGCAACTCTTTCTTTATCCTTGCTTACTAACACATCACCACTTACACTTCTTTCACTTATTCATAACGGTGGTTTTCTTAATAAAATTTTCAATTAACATTGCCTGCAATCACTATTAAGTTTGGATTGTCTTTTAACATTATTTTATTTAATGTTTTTATCATTTTGTATGCCTTGGATTTTAAAACCTTCCATTCCAATCTTTACTAGTCTTCTCAGCATTAACATACATTTTTATCATATTTTTTATCCTTTCTTGTTTATTTAGACTTACGATATAGATAAGACAATGACAAGAAATATCTCTTTAATGGTGATGTATGTAAATCTTGAGAGAGCCATCTAGTAATTTGTTTGACTTGGAGTTTTATTCTATTACAAAAGAGCAGTTTAATTCTATAAAAAATAAATCTATCGAATACTATTTATTACCGCTTACACAGAAAGAATTTGAAGAACTAAGTCGTGATGAAATTCTAAAAAGATGGTTGAATGCCTGAAAGAAAATAATTTATTATAAAACAGAATCTTTGACATAACAAAATTTTATAACTCATACAGGGGGTACTGAGTTTAAAAAGAGATATAGGAATAATTTTTTAGATAAAACCAGAGAAGATATAACATGGAATATATCAAGAAAGTAATAAAAGAAAAAGCCCTACCATTCACAATATAGATAGCTAAAGCTATTGCTGTAGAACTACTCAATGTTTCAATGAAAGCAGCATTAAACCCATAATTTATTATTAACAAAAAGCAACTAAAATCAAAAATCTCAGTTGCCTTTTCTTCAATATCACCCAAAGAATTACTCTTTAAGTAACTCATTTGTAAATTTTACAAGCGCAACACTCACAAAATGGCTATTTATAAAGCTTTACAGCCTGTTTTTTTAACTACTCCCACTCAATCAATATTATATATATTCTCTGATAAACTTAATATTTAACTACATTGACAATATATCTTTTATATATATAATACTTAAAATCTTGATTTAGACAAATTTTTGCAACCAGCTTCAATAATTATAATATTCTACCTCTTAATTTTTCTAACCTAATGCAAACACTCTTTCTTTTCTTTCTGAAAAATCGACATTACTACTTGTAGTTCCTACTTTTAGTTTGCTCATATCAGTCCGTTTGAGAGATTCCTTTATTTCACTAGCTAAACGATATATAACTGGTACTACAACTGAATTTCCTGCTTGCTTATATAAATGACTCATAGCTACATCATTTGGCAATTTAAATTCACTAGGATATCCCTGAAACATAAAACACTCTTTTGGAGTTAATTTTCTAATTCCATACTTTGTTAAAACAATTGGCACATTATGACCACCAGTCCCCATATTTGCTGTTAATGTTGGGCATAAATTGGATTTGTTTTCTCTAACATACACTCTACGCCATTGATATAAGGTTTCCTCATTTTTTACTTCACTTTTTAATGTATCGTAAAACTTACACGATTCTTCTGTATAGTAATATTTATTATCTACTTTTTTGTTAAAATCTATAATATCTGATACTTTTTTAGATAGCACTTCAGGTTCTATGCTCCTAAAATTATATAAATCTTCTTCATCTAAAAAGCCAATTATATAAATTCTTTCTCTATTTTGTGGTATGTTACCATATTCACTTGCATTTAAAACCATTGTTTTAAGATGATACCCATAACTTTCAAGAGTTTCCTTTATTACTCTATAGGTATTCCCTTTATCATGAGATAATAGATTTTTTACATTTTCAATAAATATGACTCTTGGATTTTTTTTACTAATTATTTGTGCTAATTTAAAAAAAACTTCTCCTCGTTCATCTTCAAAACCTTTTTGATATCCAGCTACTGAAAACGCTTGACAAGGAAAACCACCAACTATAATATCAACATCAGGAACATCCTCACTTTTTATATTATATATATCATCTACTATTAGCTTACTAGAATGATTGTATTTAAATGTGATTGCAGCTTTTTTGTCAATTTCATTAGACCAAACAACTTCAAAACCTGCTTGTTGAAACCCTAATTCTATTCCACCTACACCTGCAAAAAAACCTGCTACTTTCATTTTGCACCTCCATTTTTTGTGGCACGCCTCAAAATACTATTGTTTACAATAAACACTATTTATATAGTGTTTATTGTAAATTATTTTTGCTTATATTCTTCTCTATACTTTTCTTCAAATTCCTCAAAGCTTCCCGATTTAAGAAAATCTAAATAAAATATTCCAGCTTTACTTTTAGATAATTTAACACTATCTATACCTATAATATCTAATTGCTCTTTTGTTACAAGTTCCATAGGTTTTAGTTCTAATATTTCCCTTAAAATCCACTCCCCTAAGGCTGAATTGGGATTACTCATTAAGGCTTTACCTCCTTGCTGAGCGACTTTCATATTCAAAATTTTTCCATTTGGTAATTTAACATTAAAAGGCTCTGTCTTATAATCATCAGTGTTATATTCAAAAAAATTCTTTTTATTCTTATGTATAAAACTAGGAATTGCTATATATACTTCATTCTCATTTCTTTTGCGTCCCCTTGCATTCCATTGATTCAGACCGGAGCGTTCCTCTACTTCATTTGTCTTAGGACTATACAATGGTAGAATGATATAATCAACTATATCATCATTTGTATTTATTAGCTTAATTTTATCTACATCATCTTTTCTAGATTCAATAGATAACAAAAAATCATATGGATTATCTAATATATCTACATAAAACCCAAATATTTTTCTAGTATCAGAAGTATCAAACCTTTTTAATAATGTACTTTTAGATAAACTAAAACTGTAGTCGTGAATATTATCACTAAAATGTATTGTGTTCTTGTTTTTCTTTGTTATTCTTATACTGTCTATATCTATTAAATCCATATGTTCTTCATATATTGCCATATACTTATCACTTCTAGTAACTAAATGATACATCATATCGTTAAGCCCACATATTCTCATAGTTGACTTTATTCTTTCATTCCTCATACTTGCAACTTTTTTAACTAATTCCATATCTTTTAAATTTCTAAGAACATTTGAGTCTTTGTTAAATTCAGCAACTTTTTGAAAAGTATTACCATTGTTTTGCAAAAAAGTTTTAAGTCCTATTCCTATACCATCTTTTCCAGCATCTGCCGATACATCACTTCTTGATAAGTTTTCAGCATCAAAAGCTTTACAAAAAATATTCTCCATTGCTCTATAATATAAGAATGGATTACTACTTTCAGCAAAAAGATTAGATAATGAACCTGTAACTTCTAGTAAGTCTATATATAACTTTCTTTTTCCATCGCTTTGATTTTCAAAAAAATTATTTGACAATAGAAAACCTCCTTACTTTTAATAAATATTTTTTTATTCTATCATATTTTTGTTTTTTTACTATATATTATGTTAATATACAACATACATATGACGATAATTAATTTAAGTACAATACAAGTTTATATTAATTTTTAAATTAAAGGAGGGATATTATGCCAAAATCAGGAGACAAATTTACTGTCAAACTACTGAATACTCACTTAAAATAGGGAACTTATAGATACACATCATCTAGAGAACCTATTTATGGCGAAACGTATATTCCCATTCCAACTAAATTTGCTCATAAGTATAATATTTTCAACTCGAATAAGCTAGGCATAGATAAACTAGGTGTTAATATTTTTGAGTATTTCGCATTTGTAAATAACAAATTACATTCAACCGGGATACTAAAAGCCTCTGGTTGCAGTACTGCTGGCGATATATACGCTAAAAACCTTAGTGGTAATGGAAATCTAAAAATATTATCCCCTTGGATATATTACGCCAATATCTGTGTAGGAGATTATATTGAAGTTTTATTTACTTCCCCTACACAAATTCAATTGAGAAAAATTTAATATGATTTTATTACAGCAAAGATAGTATTAACTACTCTCACATAATACATATTAGTATCATTATACTATCTTTGCGAAACAAGTTCCTCATTCCAGTCTTTATGCTTTCTAGGTAGATGAATCATCACATTATAGCCTTTCTCTGAATACTTAGATGCTAATTCCTTACTTGCGTTTATCCCGGTTTCGTCATTATCAAGCATTAAGATTATGGTTTTAGTTTGTGGATTTTCCTTTAAATATTGCTCCAGTCTTAAACTTGATATACCTGGTAAGGCTAGTGTATTTAAATTCTCTGCTGAGTTCATGCTCTCATAACTAAGTGCATCTATTACACTTTCAAAGACTGCTATATTATCCGATTTATGATTGCATCTGGGACTAGAAGCAAAGGCTTTATCACTGCCCCTTACTTCGCCCTTTAAATTTATACTTTGATTCGTTCCAACCCTTAGTGCATATCTTGGAATACCTGCCATATCATAACCTACAAATACACAGTTGTTCCTATTATCTTGATATAATTTATTTTCAGCTATCATTCTATCCACTAACTCTTTTTTTGATTTTTCTAATCTCGCATAGATATTGATACACCTTGCTTATATCATCTACCTTTGCCGGTAAAATAAAGTCTTTTTCTTTTTTTATAAGCTTGCTATCCGATTTATTAAAAGAAGAATACCGAGCGCCACTTCCTGTGATTTTTTCCATCGCTGACTTAAAATCAAGTCCCTCATATTTTTTTACAAAGTCCAGTAATCCAATCCACCTATTTGCCTTGAAAACCAGTACCACTTATTTTGACTTGGGGTAATGATTAAACTTTCGCGTTCTGCTAGACTGATGGTATCTCTACCTTTTCTAATTAGTTTTTGTACATTTTGTTCCAAATAATTTATAATGCTTACATCATTTGCTCTTCTTATATCTTCTCTGCTATACATTTTTCCCTCCTATAATTCCATTTCGTTTCTTGATTTTTTCTTTGTTTTTTCTCTCTTTCCCTGTTTTCATCTTCTTTATATTTGTTCATAACGGATTCAATCCAACTTTGTTTTTTGACGCTATTTTGTCCTCTATATAAATAGGCATCAACGTTGTTCTTTATCTTTTCCAGCTTTTCATATCTGTCTACTAATTGATTGTATTCATCCACCATTTTGTTCTGTTTTTTACATAGATTTTCATAATAAGTGTTGATTTTTTTCATTGTCTTTTTGTCTATCTTATCAATATTGATAAAGTCTTTTAGGTGGGGAAATTGCCTTAAAAACATATCCACCACTTCATGGGATGCCTGATATTTTTCAACATCTTTTCCGTTCATTATCATATATATCTTGTCTTTTGGATTTTTCTTATAGCCATCATAGTGGGATTTTTTCGCTATTAAATTTTCAAAGTCTGCCATAACATCTTTTCGTCTGGAGTATTCTGTATCTAGTAAACTTAATTTTTCTCTTTTTTCTGAAAGTTCTGTTTTTATTTTGGAGAGTTCTTTGTCTAAACTTCCAAAGTCCTTTATTCCTAAATTTCTTATTTCAATAAGAGTCTTACTCATTATTCTCATATTTTCATAAGTGATTTTATCGCCATAGACTTTATTTCCACTCATCTTTTCACTAATTCTTTTATCTTTAACATTTATAATGTTTTCCAGCTCAGCATTTCCTAAGAGTTTATCCTGTATTCGCTCTTTGATTTTTTCTTCCGTATAATTTTCGTCTATGCTCTTTGCTCTCGTAAATCTCTTTTGATTTTTCTCTCTAAAAGCAATGTGTTTTCCCTCTTTGATTTCATAACCATAGTCTTTCATAGTAGATAAAAAATGCTCATAGTTTAGAGAATGTTCAATGGCTCTATCAATGTTAAATTGTAGTTTGGACTTGTAACTTTTTCCTTTTTGATGGGTTTCCTAGTCGTACCAACTTTTGAATTTTCTAGTATTGATACTCTTTATGATTTCTTTTGTTTCATTATCTATCACCGATAAATTATGTTCTCTACATAACCTGTCGCTTTCATTTCTAATCTTCATATAGGAGCCGTAATAAGACTTATAAACCTTGCCCTCATCAACATCGATAGAATTAAATATAATGTTTATGGATATAGTCGTTGTCGATATGGGTAGCTAGAACATACTCATATTTTCCAGCCAGTATGGTATCGCAAAGTTCGATAACTACCTGATGTGCTTCTTCTGCTGACACTTCATTTAGGGCAAAAGATTGGATCAGGTGCTGGGCTAATGTTTTTGTTCTTGAGTTAAATTCTCTTTTAGTAAGTTCAAATTCTTTGTGTACATTTTCTCTTAAACATAAATGGGTGCTGACAAAGATTTCTTCATCTGTTTTATCTCCATTACAAATATAATCTATAGCTTTTTTAAGGGTGCTTTTTATGGGATGTATCTTTGTAACTGCCATTAGCTTATTACCTTATTGATGATGTAGTTTGAAACTTTTTCTCTAAATTCCGTAAGAAATGACAACTCCAGTTCTAATCCGGAATACATTAATTCAATATCTTTTTTGTAAATTACTCCTGTGCTGTTTATATGGTTTGTTATTTGGTTTAAGTTTGCTGAATTTCTACTTGCAAGAGAAGTTATTTCTCTTAATTCTTTTCTAAATTCTCCGGATATATCTATGCTGATAATCTTATTCTTAAAGATGGCATCTCGGTAAAACTCTTATTTTGTCCTATATCCTGATAGCTCAAATCTGTTGTTTAATTCTTTCATTTCATCTTTATTTACCATAAAATGAACGGTACAATTATTTCTTCTATTCACTTGATTCTTCATCTGCTTTGTAGGTGAAGTTCGTAGATTCTCCCCTTGCTTTTTCGCTTAACCGATATACTAATTCCATACTTTTTCAGTATCCCTATATTTCTCTTTAAGGTCTTGCCAAACTGTTGTGGACTTTCAATATCAAGGTTGATTTTAGAACAGATATCTACAATCGTTCCTTTTGCTTCTTTCTCTTCTTTGGCATAGACTGAACTAATTTTTGAATAGATGGCTCTAGGGTAGTTATTGGGTCAATTTTATCTAATTTCAGTATCTTTTTTCCGTATTTAATTTCACATCATAGATATTTGACTCAAACAGTCTGCTAGTGATATTTAGTCTAAACTCTGTGTCAAATCTGAATTTTTATCTATGGCTATAATAGTATCTACTGAACCTGATAATGCCTGCGATCCAATTACTTTTTTGCTGACACTATTAACTGAATTATCTTTTTTTTGTATAATACATCATTATAAAAGTACAGCCATATTTCTCAACTAGGCTATAATACTTCGCCATCACTTCATAAGTGTCGTTGTAATCATTGGCATTAAATTTCTCTCATATTTGATTTTAGAAAAGGTATCTACAACAAAAAGTTTATATCCCTCTTGGATATTTTTTTCAATCATTTCTTCAAATTCTTCGAAGGTAACACAACTTGTACCATTATAAAATTTCAGACTCGGCAAACAAGGAATCTCTATTTTTTTAACCCTTTCTTGAATTACCGTTCTTGAAAGTTCGTTGCAATAATAAACTACTTTAGTTTGTCTTACTTTCTTCTCTAAAAAATCTATTCCGGCATTTACACATAAGGCTAGATTTAAACCTAAAGCAGTCCTTCCCTTTTTTGGGGACGCAACGATTAAAGATATGCTCTTATCTGCAATTATATTTTCTACAATAAACCTATTTAATGTATCAAAAGGAGTTTCTATAGTATAGTGTTTCATCTGCAAGTCCTCCTATTATGGTTTACTAAAAAAGAAAAACTTGTTCTCTTTGGATTGAATATTTGGCTTTTTAATGATAAACTATTCTTGTCTAAGGAATGTTTTATTAAATTAAATTATTCATTTCTCCTGGTCTTTGGACTGGGAGATTTTTTCTTTTTAATAAGCTCATTCATCTTGTAACCTCTCTATCATTTCTACAACTGTTTTAAGTGCATAAATGTCAATTTCATCTATAATAGCATTAGTAGTATTATCCGTTAGCTTTTCATAAATTCTAAATAATATCTTCTTGATTTCACTAAAAGATTTACTATTACTTATTGTTGTGACTGAATTATTTAAAACTGACTCTGTTGTATATTCTTGCTTTGCCAAACCTGACATTTTAACTTTATTATACTTTCTTCAGGTGTCATGCTAAAATTAACTATCTTATTTCGTTTTCTTTTTTTGATAACCGGCTTAGGTGTATTACTCCTTAAAAGTGAACTTCTAATAAATATTTTGCTCATTTTATTCCTCCATTTCATTGTCTAATCTATCTGGCACTTCTATTTGTTTAGATGGATATAGATGGGCATAATTAAAAGTTATTTCTATACTTTCGTGACCTAATCTATTAGCTATTACTACTGGAGAAAAACCTAAATCTATTAAGTATGCAACGTGAGAATGTTTAAAATCGTGGACTCTAATTCTTTTTATTCCAGCCATTTCTGCACCTCTTATAATTTCTTTATTAAGATATGGCCCACTAAAAGAAAAGAACCTTTCGTTTGATTTTATTCCATATAAAATATCCATATATTCTTTAATCAAATCTACTAAAAAATTTGGAATTGTAATTTTTCTATTGCTTTTTTATGTCTTTGGACTGGCAATATGGTCTTTTCCCTCTATTCTTTAATATGACTTACTAATGATTATTTTTTTCTCATCTAGTTTTATATCATTTGGAGTTAGTGCTAAAACCTCTCCAACTCGCATACTACACAAAAATAATAATTGAAAAGCATAATATGATTTAGGTCTATTTTTCATCACTTCTGAAAAATTCATAAACTCATCTTTTGTCCAAAAATTCATCTTACTTGACCTTGCTTTGCCAATTTTTCCTACTTTCGTAGATACATTTGAGCCTAAGCCATAAAATCTACAAGCGTGATTCAAAATTGCTGACAACTGATTTTGAACAGTTCTTAAATAAGTTTGTGAATATGGCTTTCCTTCTTCATCTCTAAATAAAATCAACTCGTTTTGCAACTTAATTACATCAGATGTTTTTAATATCTGATGTAATTTTATCTTTGAAATATGGTAGTATCTTATCTCTTATAATATACTGTTTTGAAATAAATGTATTTAATTTCAATCTTGGTTTTTTATCTTTCATATAAATATCAACAAAAGTTTCAAACTTCATATTCATATCTAGCGATTTAGAAGTTATAAACTCTCTTTCCCATTCCAAAGCTTCTCGTTTTGTTATAAAACCTCTTTTATGCTTAGCTTTTCTTTTTCCTTGCCAATCTGTATATTTTACATAGACTGTGCATTTTCCATTTTTTTCTTTATTTACTGACATACTTCCTCTTATCTTGATTCCGATTGGAGTCCAAAAAATCTCTTGTGGTAATATGTTCTTGGCACTCTATCTGCTATAGTTAGATAGCCTTCTTTTTTTAATTCATCATTCATTTCTTTCATCAGCTTATACGCTAATGGTTTAGAAATTTGTAAATCCTTTACAATAGTATCAACTCGGATGAGCATATCACTTGTTTCTTGTTTAAATTTTTGATTTTCCATTACTATTCTCCTTTCGTTAATCGGTTCAATTTTGAACTGAATGTGATATAATACTTATAATTCCAATAAAAAAAATGGGGGGGGGTTGAAAAAATGATGATTGGAGAAAAAATTAAGTTTTATAGACTTAAACAAGGCTACTCACAAAAAAATTAGCAGAACTCTCTGGCATGAGTGAGCCTGCTATTAGAAATTATGAAATAGAAAACTGTAATCCTTCTAATGAACAATTACTGAAAATATCCAGTGCATTAAACATCAGCATTTATGAATTGAAACTGCCTGATTTTGAAACTTATGAAGGTACAATGCACGCATTATTCTATTTAGAAAATTATTGTAACCTTGAACCAATTATAAATGAGTCCGACAATGGAGATAAGAATGTAGTTCTTCAATTTAATGATCACTATAAAATTGGAAATGACATAAATAAATTTATTATGAAATGGGCAAAACTAAGAGATGATTTTTATAGTTTTGATATAGATGAAGATGAATATGAAAATTGGAAAGCACAATTTCCAAATAAAGATATGGATAAAAAAACGCCTATCAATATAGCTGATAGTAAAAATAAAATTAAATAATATCTATTCTAAAAAATAAATTACAACCAAAATGCAACCAAAAATAAAAAAACAATCCCCTAAAACCTTGATATAAAAGGTTTTAAGGGGTTTTCAATTTTACTCCCACTCAATAGTAGCAGGTGGTTTTGAGCTAATATCATAAACAACACGGTTTATGCCATTAACTTCATTTATAATACGGCGGCTTACATTTTCAAGTAACTCATAAGGAAGTCTTGAAAAACTAGCTGTCATACCATCACTAGCATCAACAACACGTATACAAACAGCGTTTTCATAGGTTCTATTATCACCCATAACGCCTACTGATTTGACATTTAAAAGCACACAAAATGCCTGCCAAGTCTTATTATACCAGCCACTAGATTTAAGCTCATCTCTAAGTATAACATCAGCAGCTCTTAGTAATTCCAAGCTAGGCTCATTTACTTCGCCCATTATACGTATAGCAAGCCCTGGCCCTGGGAATGGATGACGATAAACCAAATCTTTACTAAGACCAAGTTCTAGTCCAAGCACCCTAACCTCATCTTTAAATATCTCTTTTAAAGGCTCTATAAGCTCAAATTTCATCCAATCAGGCAAACCACCTACATTATGATGGCTTTTTATTGTTTTACTAGAACCAACAACACTACTTTCTATAATGTCTGTATAGAGTGTGCCTTGAGCTAGGTATTTTACATTTTCATGTTTTTTTGCCTCTTCTTCAAAAACTTCAATAAAGGTATTGCCTATTATTTTACGCTTTTGTTCAGGGTCTACAACTCCAGCTAATCTTCCTAAAAACAACTCACTAGCATCAATAACAATCAAATCAACACCGAGTTTACTCTTAAATATATTTTCTACTTGCTCTCGCTCTCTTGTTCTAAGAAGACCATTATCAACAAAAACTACTATCAAATTATCAGGGACAGAATGAGCCAACAAAGCCGCAACAACAGAGCTATCAACACCACCGCTTACAGCACAAAGAACTTTATCATTACCAACTTTTTCTTTTATTTTAGCAATCTGTTCTTTTGCAAAATTTCCCATATTCCAGTTGCTTTCGCATTTACATATCAACTTTGCAAAATTTTTCAAAATAGTATCGCCTGATTCACTATGAGCTACTTCAGGGTGAAATTGTAAAGCATAAATTTTATGTTCATCATCGCCATAAGCACAAAAATCAGAGTGCTTTGACTTAGCTAAAACTTTAAAATTTGAAGGCAGGTTTTCAACCTTATCAGAATGACTCATCCATACGATTTGACCATCTTTGGTATTTTCAAAAAGAGGATGATTAACATCAAAAAATAGCTCAGCCTTGCCATACTCTTTTTCTCTAGCAGGTATAACACTACCGCCAAAATGATGAGCTATAAGTTGCATACCATAACAAACTCCAAGCACAGGAATTCCAAGCTCAAAAACACCTTCATCACAGAAATAGGCATCATTAGCATAAACACTTGCTGGCCCACCGCTAAGAATGATACCCTTAGGCTGTTTTGATTTTATATCCTCAAGCTTTGAATTAAAAGGCAAAAGCTCAGCATAAAACCCCTGCTCCCTAAGGCGTCTAGCTATCAATTGTGTATATTGAGAACCAAAATCCAAAACAATAATATCAGCTTTTTTCATTAATACCATCCTAAAATTTCAAATTGAATATACCATATAACAAGAGAAATGATATATCCAACAACCACTTTCCAAGCCTGAGACATATGAGCACCAAAAGTATAAATACCTCTTAATTTACCCATAACACCAACACCAGCAGCTGAACCAAAACTTATCATAGAGCCACCGATACCAGCCGTAAGTGTTACAAGCAACCACTCATCATCGCCCATTGCCGGATTTGATTTTAAAACAGCACTCATAACAGGAACATTGTCAACTATAGCAGATACAAAACCAACAGCAATGTTTATGCTAGTAAATCCGAAGCTATCATAAAGTTTTATGAGATATTCTAAGAAACCAGCATAGTGCAAGGCGCCAACAGCAGCTAAAATTCCAAAGAAAAATAACAATGTATCATTTTCTATTTTTGACATATAGTGAAAAACATTCATAGTGTCTTCATCTTTGTGTTTCTTCTTAAATAAATATGAAAATATAGTAAGTAAAGAAAAACCAAACATCATACCCCACATCGCAGGTAAATGGAAGAACTGATGACATAAAACAGCTATAACTATAGTAGAAATTCCAAGAGCTATAACAACCTTACCACCAGGTTTTATAACAACTTTTTTCTCACTCTTTGCATCAAAACGAGGACTTCCTTCTGGAACTTTTAAAGACAATAAATATCCGGTAATAATCCAACCAATAAATGAAGCAGGAAAAAGTGCTAAGAAATCTATAAATGGAGATTTTCCTGCCGCCCAAACCATAAGAGTTGTGATATCTCCAAATGGACTCCATGCACCACCAGCATTTGCTGCAACAACTATATTTATTGCACCGGTTACCAAGAATGCTTTATTTTCTCTATCTATTGTCAAAAGAACAGTAGATAAAATAAGTGCTGTTGTAAGATTGTCAGCTACTGGGCTTAAGAAAAATGCAATAACACCAGTTAGCCAAAAAAGTTTTTTGTAAGAATAGCCTTTTGAGACTAAATTGTATTTTAATACATTAAAAACATCTCTTTCTATTAATGCTTCTATATATGTCATAGCAACCATCAAGAAAAATACTATCTGAGCAATCTCTATAATAAGATGATTTATCTCATTATTTAAAGGCTCCATAGACATACTATTTATGGCCATATAAATACCCAAAAGTATAAACATAAAAGTGCCTATAAATATAGCTGGTTTAGCTTTATTTACATGATACAGCTCTTCAGCCGCTATAAAATAATATCCAATAACAAATACTACAAGACACAACCAGCCAGCCCAAGTTGTACTAAGGTCTATATGATCAACCGCAACCTCAGCACCAGAACCAAAGGCAGCTGCAAAAAACAAGACTATAAGTCCAAGAAATTTCATCTACTTTTCTCCTTGAATGAAAATTAAATAACTAAGTATTTTACTAAAACAATATAAATTTAAGTTTTAAGTATATATTTTAACCATCAATATACTTAGATTGTGTAACATTTTCGCTATAAAATGGATCTGCTTTATAACCACACCCTCCAAGAAAAATTAATATAAAAAATGCTAAAATAACCTTATGAAAGATATTAAATTTATTATTGAAAAACATGTGTATCAAAATCCTTTATACGAAAAACTCAATAAAATAAAGCAATATCAAGAGCTAATAAGTATGATGAGCGAAACCCATAAACAATTTATATCGTTTTGTTATGTAAAAGACAAAACATTATTTATAGTGCTTAAAAATCCAATATTGCTTCGTGAACTGCGCTACGATAATAATATAAAAATGATAAAAGGTTTATTAAAAACCATAGTTCAGGTAAGACCAGAATCTGTTTTTGCTAGTGTAACAGATATAAAAATATTTGTAACAAATAAGATACAATTACAAAATAGTCTTGTTATTAACTACAATCAGCACATAAAAACACCGCCAAAAAGCAAGGGTGAGTTTAAAAATTTAGCAAAAAATCAAGAAATTTATATTCATTTTGAAGAGATTAGAAAAATCATAAAAGGAAAATTATAATTGCTATTAGATGAATTAAGAACTTTGCCAAAAAGTTCTGGTGTATATCAATACTTCGATGAAAAAAATAGACTTTTATATGTAGGAAAAGCCAAAAACCTTTTTAATAGAGTAAAAAGTTATTTTAATTTTACTCCGACTTTGTCCCCATCATCAAATCTAAGCCCTAGAATTTATAAAATGATAAGTGAAACAAAGCATCTTGAATACATAGTAACTAGTAGCGAAGCTGATGCATTAATACTTGAAAACTCATTTATAAAACAACTAAAACCAAAATATAATATTTTACTAAGAGATGATAAAACATACCCTTATATTTTTATAGACTTAAACGAAGATTTTCCAAGATTTGAAATAACAAGAAAGATAGTTCAAGGCGCAAATATAAAATATTTTGGACCTTTTTTTAGTGGTTCGAAAGATTTATTGGAAGCTATTTATATAAATTTTAGACTAATTCAAAAAAAATCGTGCTTAAAGAGTAAAAAAAAGTGCCTTTTTTATCAAATGCAAAGATGTTATGCTCCTTGTGAAAATGAAATTTCAAAAGAGGACTATAAAAAAATAGTAGATGAGGCATTGATATCTTTACAAAATCCTAGTTTAATGATACCAAAGCTAACAAATTTAATGCAAATATATGCAAATTCACAAAATTACGAACAAGCGGCAGCAATAAGAGATCAGATAAATAGTATAAAAAATTTAGAGGTAAAAATAGAGGTTGATATAGCAAAACTTGAAGATTTTGAGGTATTTTGTGTAACTAAATATTTGGATTTATTTTGCGGTATAAGATTTAGCATACAAAAAGGAAAAATAGTTGGTGTAAAAAGCGATATAACAAATGCAAAAGATGGAGAAAATAACGAAATAAATGAGATATATAAGCACTTTATACTTGATAATTTTGCTATAAATCAACCAGTAACAACAACTAAAATTTATACATTTGATGAGTTTGAAGATATGGATTTGGTAGCTGAAATTTTAAACAAAAGACATAATAAGAAATTTTCAATCAAGCAACCAAAAGTTGGAGAAAAAAGAAAAATTTGCGAAATAGCACAAAAAAATGCACAAATAACAATACAAAAACATATAAAAACAAATGATATGGGTTTTTTAAATGAGTTAAAAGAGTATTTTAACCTAAGCCATATACCAAACACGATAGAGTGTTTTGACAACTCACATCTATTCGGAGAAGCAACAGTTGCTGGTATGATAAGATATGAAAATGGAAATTTTGCAAAAGAAAAATATAGACATTTTCATCTTGAGAACAAAAATGATTATGATCAAATGAGAGAGAGCTTAACAATAAGAGCTTTAAGATTTGACAAATTAAGTCCACCTGATTTGTGGATAATAGATGGCGGAGAAGCTTTGCTAAATTTAGCTGTTGAAATACTAAAAAGTTCTGGAACAAATATAGATGTCATAGCTATATCAAAAGAAAAAATTGATGCAAAAGCACATAGGGCAAAAGGCAAAGCAAAGGATAAAATTTACACCATAAACAATAAATTTAATTTAGCGACAGATGATAAAAAGCTTTTATTTTTTCAAAAAATGAGAGATGAGGCTCATAGATTTGCAATAAGCTTTCATAGAAAAATTAAAAGCAAACAAGATACACAAAATTCAAAACTAGCAAAGCTTGGAATTTCAAAGGGAAGCATTACAAAATTAGTTAATTTTTATGGAAGTTTTGATAAAATATATAAATCAAGTTATGATGATATAAAAAGAATAACCAATAAAAGTGTTGCGGATAAAATATTTAAGGAAAAGTCTTGATAATATACAATAAAGATTATAAGATTATAGGGATAGACAAAAAAACTTTAGGAATTTTAGAGTATCACGACTTAGAAGATTTTTTATCGCAGTACAAAGATATAGACGAAATAATACAAAATTATCCAAAAAATATTAACAAACCTTTTATACAAAATATTATAGAAAATTCAAACACAAAAACAAAATTTAATATAAAAACAAAAAGTGGTAAAACCGCAATCGCGATCTTTAAAATAGATGAATTTTTTACTAAAGGCACTGATAGCTTCTATGGCTTAGAGCTTGTAATTGAAAATGTAATTTCACAAGATAAAAATAATACAAAAGATAATATTTTTCATATTCCAGAAGTTAGACTTCCAATACTAAAGAATACAAAAAATAAAGAAACATCTAAATTTCATAGAAATATATCTATTGATGAAGCTTGGCTTGAAAAAAATAGAAATTTCTTAAACCTAGAAAAAGATGAATTTATTTCATATATGAATATTTTTATAAGAGACACTAAGAGACATGAATTAGCAATACAAAATGCAATTATTACACATAATATACAAGAAATAAAAAAAATCACAAAAAAAATAAAAGAAACTGCAATTATATTACATATAACACCCCTGGTTAAAATTTTTACAGAAATTCAAAATTCAAACAACTCAGAGTTAAATACATTAATACTTAATGTTAAAGAAAATATAGATGAATTACAAAATGTTTTGTCTAAATATCAGGAGAATGTATGAAAAAATTTAAAGATTACATTGTAATTATACCTTTAATTTTTACTATTTTTTTTATATTGTATAAAATATATAATTTTTCTACCTATGTTTACAACTCCAACAAATTAGCAGAGAGCATAAAAGAGCAAAATATTTTAAAAAATATAATAAAATCACTTATATTAGAAAGAGAGATAGTAAATTCTAAAAAAAATAATTTTTACAATATAGATATTTTAAGAAAAAAAACCGATGATGACATAGATGCATTAATTTCCTTTAAGCCAGAAAAACAAGATGAAACAATATCAATAAAATCACAAGTTGAAATTTTACGACAAAGAATAACTAGCAATTATATATTTTTAAGTTTTTATAGAAATATAAACGATTCAATGATAAACGGAAATTCTAAATTTTTAGATCTCAAATCATTAAATAATGAATTAAGAACATATATTATTATATTAAATGATATATATATAAACGCGTCAAAAATAAACTTTAATAGAGAATACATACAAAAAGCTATAACAAATAACGAACAAGTTTCAAGCAATAATATATTAAACTGGCTCCAAGCTGATATTTCAAATCTTATAGATATAAAATTTTTACCAAAAAATGAATCAAAAGAGAGAATGATAAATTTTTTAAATACTTCTAAAAATAGTGGATATTTAAAAAAAATATTTGAAGAAGGCAATAAACTATCAGAATTAAAGAAAAAAAACATAACAAACGAAGAATTGTATCTAATAGATAATTTTCAAAAAGATAAATTTATATTTTTACTAGAAGCTTCAAATATCATAGAGTCTGAATTATCTATCAAAAATTCAATTATTTTAAAAAGATATAAACAAAATATAATATTATCAGTCACATTGCTTATGATTTTTATATTTATTACCATCAATATTATTAAAAAAATTAAAGAGCTAACAATTATAAAAGAAAATATCAGATTAGCAAAGGATTTTTTTTATGATAATCAAGATGAATTAAATTTAGAAAATTACAATACGATCTTAAATTTTAAAGACATATATGAAAATTTAAAAAAATCATATAAAAAAATTATTACTTTAAATAAAATTAAAAGCAAATATATAAAAAAAGCAACTCAAAGACAAAAAATGCAACTAGAAGAAAAACTTCATAGTATATCATTTTTAAGAAAAAGTTACACCTCATCTGAACAATTAAAAGCACTTAGCGTATTAGAAGAAAATTACTCAAAAGAATACTCTACATTTAATGATATTTTAAACACTGTATATTTTGAAAACAACGAATTAGAAAAAAGCGAAGTTGTCTTTAATCCACAAGATGTTTTCAGCATAGCTCTTGAATCTAGAATTAATGAAATCAACAAAAAAAATATAAATTATACAACCTTTATAGACCCTAAAATAAAAAATAATCTTATAGGAGATAAAGATAAAATAATAAATACAATATCTAATATTTTGTTTTGCGCTATATATCAATGCAACCAATATTCAAAAATTGTAGTAAAAATAAAACAAGTCATAAATTCTAAAAACAATGATGTAACAAATATACTATTTACTATAAAAAATAATGCTGATTCAACACTTGAAAATTTTATTCAGAATGAAGATGTTGTTGATATAAAAACAATAGATGATGAATATATGCAATTTTGGCTATCTCTATCCTCTCTTTATTTAAAAAGTATGCAATCAAAGCTCAAAATAAAAAGCTCAAAAGATATTGGTAATGAATTTTCATTTGAAATTGTATTAAAAACAATGAATGAAATAGAAGAATATCAAAATTTAAATAACAAAATACCTATTGCATATATCGATGATTTAGATAAAGACTATAATATATTTTTCAAAAAAACATTACAAAATATAGGTTTAAATCCGACTGTTTTTTCAAGCTTAAATAAAGTAGACAATATTAAAAATTATCGAATAATATTTACAAGAAAAACAAAAGATATATCTTATGATTCACAAAATATTATAAGTATAAAAGATCCTTTAACACCTATAAAAATTTTACAATATCTACAAAAAAATACAGATACAAAATCAACTCAAAAATTTATTTTAAATAAACCACAAATACTAATAATAGAAAATAATAATATAAATCTTAATATCATAAAACATTCATTTGAAAAATATAATATTGATATAACATCAGCAAGCGATCATAAAAACATAGAAGAATTAACAAAAAACAAAAGATTTGATTTATTTTTAATGGATACAGATGCATACGGACTAAAATCTTTAGAAATTGCAAAAAAATATAAAAATAATGAAATTGGAAGACATACCCCTATAATAGCTATGATATCTAGTGCTGGAAGTATATCACCAGAACAATCATTAACAGTATTTGATGAATACATAAAAAAACCATTTAGCAAAAAGAATTTAAGAAGAATACTTGCAGGTTTTATACCAAATTTTGATACTTTTTTAAACAACAATAATATATATAAAAAAAGTTATAATATTTTATTATTTAAAAAATCACCTATTGAAAATAAAATATTCGCTGGAGCATTATCTGAATTTAATACATATTTGACAACTGCGGATAGCTTTGAAGAATTTGAAAATTATATAAAAAATACAATTTATGGTCTAATATTTATAGATGATAATGAAAAAAATTTTGATACCAAAAAAATATTAAGCTTAATAGAAGACTCCAGGATAGTATTTGGCATAGATACAAAATTATTTATATTTAGCAATAAATCTAGAAATAATTTCAGTATTAAACATTATATTAAAATATTATCACCACAGATAAACAAAGCTCAACTGGTTGAGATAGTTAAAAAAGAGATGCTAGGCGGGGGTAAAAACTAATAATTAATAGATAACTTTTTACTTACTCATCATTTTTCTCAATCTCGTTCTTTTTCAGATAACCTTCATTTACAAGCAAATCAACAGTTCTCTTAAATACCGGTAAAGCACTTTGTGCCCCATAATAATAATATTTTTTCTTAGGATTTCTAGCAAGAACACCTATAGTATAGTTATGTCCAAAATCATCATTTGCAAACCCAAAAAATGATCCATTGTATGTATTAGAATATACTCCATTTTTAGCTATATGAGCTGTTCCTGTTTTGCCTCCTACTTCCAAGCCAGGGGTAAATGCTTTTTGACCAGTTCCTTTTTCAACAACTTTTATAAGTATTCTTTTCATTCTTTTTGCAATATCTTGAGATATTATTTGTTTTGAGTTTTGATTTAATCCATTTAATATAGGTGGAGAATATTTCTTGCCATTTTTTTCAAAATATACGGCAAAATGCGGGATAACAGCAATGCCTTTATTATTAAAAACATTATAAGATTTCAAAAGCTGCATAAATGTTGCACTAACACCGTATCCATAGCTAACTGTTGCTTTATATGTTTGAGAATTAAGCTTAATAGCACTTGGTATCGCACCTACTTGTTCATAAGGTATATCAACGCCAGTTTTTTGAGTAAATCCAAAATTTATAAGACCATTATATATCTGAATACCATCTAAACGCTTAGATAGCTCAATCATACCTATATTTGAACTATATGCTATAACATCCTCGGCACTCATGCTTGGCTCAGGATGAGTATCTCTTATGATTCTTTTTCCAAGTTTATATTTACCATTATAAGTATTTACGATCTCAACCGGATTTAATTTTTTTTCAGACATCAATATAGAAAATATAAAAGGTTTAAACACAGAACCTATCTCATATGAATACTCAGTAGCTGCTGAGTTTAAAGACAATATATCTTGTTTTCTAATACTTGATGGATCATATCTAGAACTTGATGCAAGAGCTAAAATTTCACCTGTCTTGCTATCCATAACACAAGCTATAATTTCACTAGCATCTAAAAATTCTCTTTGGTTATCAACTATTTTTTCAAGCATACTTTGGAATTTTAAAGATACAGAAATTCCAACATCATATCCATCTACTCTATTTGCAAGATTAGATTCACTCGTAAATATTATATTGCTTCCAACATCTCTTGGACCTATAAATTTTGCATCCTGAATAGGCGCCAAAAAATCATCATAATACTTTTCTATACCTTTTGCACCGGAGCTTTTTCCATCTTTTTGTATCATATAGCCAATTATAGGGGTTAAAGCATTTTTTGCTATATAAGTTCTATTTTTTCTACTCTCTTCACTTTCAAATACATCAAGACCTTGTATAAAACTAGAGCCATGTATAGGTATAAAAATCTTTTTTTGATATAATTTTCTTGATAATTCTTTTAAATGCATAGCTGTTTTTGCATCTATATTTTCAGATAATACAAGCAAACCTCTTGTTTTGTTTATAAGGTTTCGTATTTTTTTCTCACTGTCCCCACTATAAATAGAATAAAGTTTTATAAACATATCTTTTTTATTTGGGTCTATACTTCTTGTATCAAGCTTGGCTGTATATAGCTTCTGACTCACAGCAACTCTAAAGCCATCTTTTGTGATTATAGAGCCTCTTAAAGCAGTATTATCCTCGCTTGTTTGCATACTTGGTAATTTTCTATCTATGCTTATACGAAAAAACATAGATGATAAAAAAATCAATATAAAAACTAAAATAACTATATAAAGAACAGTAGTTTTTGTTTTGTTTGAATTCATAAAATCTAAATTTGAGTTCTTGATATCTCTTTATAAGCACTTAAAGCTTTATTTCTAATCTCTAACATCAATTTCATACTTGTTTCAGCTTTGCCTATCGCTATTGCTGCTTGATGTAAGTCTTTAACCTCTCCAGTAGCAAGATCGGCGATTGCTTTATCGGCATTTTCTTGAACCTTATTTAACTCTTTTAATGAGTTATCTAAAACACTAGCAAAATCAACATCTGATTTTTTTTGAGTGGTTTTATCTTGGTTTAATTGTGAGATCTTGGATATACTAGATATATCGTTCATTATTGTCCCCCTGCAATCATTTGTATAGCGCTTTGAGCTATACTTTTAGCACTTTGAAAAGCAGCAACATTAGCTTGATATGCCCTAGTAGCCTCTATCAAATCGCTCATTTCTATAACTGGATTAATATTTGGATAAGCAACATACCCATTTGCATTTGCATCCGGATGGTTTGGATCATATTTTAGCTGAAAATCTTTATCATCCCTAACTATCTTATCAACAACAACACTCATAACAGGTGGAAAAGCATCTTTTGGCGATGCAGGATCATCTAAAGGATTTGAATATTCAAGCATAGAGTTTTGCTCTTTTATTTGTTTGTTTAAAACCTTATCAAAATCAAAAGCTTTAAAGATAACCTCTTGTCTTCTATAAGGACCGCCCTCTGCTGTTCTAGTTGTGTTTGCATTAGCTATATTTGAGCTAATAACATTCATTCTAAAACGCTGTGCACTAAGTCCATATCCACTAATATCAAAATCATTTAAATACATCTATTCAACCTTACATTTTGCCACTTGCGTCTATTACGCTTTTAAATATAGAACTATCTCTTTTATAAGCACTATCCAAAGCATTTAACATTATATAGTTTTTACTAAGTTCTGTTGTTTCAACATCTAAATCAACAGTATTTGCATCATTTCTAGCCAAATGGCCATCTCTTAAAAACACACTAGCTACCCCAGTTCTTGGAAAACCAACCATATCTATATGTTTGTCATTTGTTTTTGCTAATTTTAATTCTTTACTTTTTGTTTTATTGTAAATCTCATTAGCCCTAGAACTAAGCTCTGATTCAAAACCTATATCTCTTGATTTATAAAATGGAGTATCTATATTTGCAATGTTGCTAGATATCATCTTTTGTCTAAGCTCCCTAGCACTCATAGCTGATTCAACCAATGGTCTTGATTTTGATGTCTCTAAAACAAACATTAACTACTCCTTTTTAATCACACAATACTATAAGCAAATTTTATTCCATATTTTGCTTAAGACTATTAATTCTTTCAATATCACTTTGCATTCTACTCATTTTAATACCGCCAAGATAGTATTTAACTCCGAATTTGCCAGTATTATTATCAGTTACAAGTTGATAATATCCATTTTTCAAAATAACTTTAAATGGAAGTGCTATCTCGTGCTGATAGCCTATATCCTTAACAACTTGTTCTGCGATTCTGTCATTCACACTTTGATTATTTGTTATAAAATAAAAAGCATTATATTTTTGAATAAAATCACTTACAACATATTCATCGGTGACATTTTCAAAATGAGTTAAACCTATGATTAAAAAATCTTTTTGATTATCAAGTTGATACTTTGCTATACCCGGAGCCTCTTCTTGGCAAGGTGGGCAAAAAGTACCAAATATATCAATAACAACAACCTTGTTCTCTTCACCTTTTACAACAAAGCCACCATTTTTACGAACCAAAACTTTATTTTGACCATTTACGCCTTTTAAAACCACCTCTTCAGAATCTTTAAATTCTTTAAAACCAGAAATATTATCTACCTTATCTTCTGAACAGCCAATAAAAAATATAGCCATTATTAAAAACAATAAACCTTTTTTCATTTTATTCCTTTTTATAAATTTTTACCAAAATTTTTCATAGCAGACCTTGCATCCATATCAGCCTGTTTTTTCTTCAATGTCTCACGCTTATCATGCAGATTTTTACCTTTTGCAAGAGCTATTCTAACCTTAAACATATTTTTATCATTTAGATATATAGAAATAGGAACTATAGTAAATCCATCTCTAGTTACCAGTCCAAACATTCTATCTATCTGTTTTCTATGCATCAAAAGCTTTCTAGCACCTCTTTCATCTGGTCTAAAATGACTATGTGTTGTTTCAAGATGAGAAATATGCGCATTTAATAAAAAAATCTCTCCTTTTATTATACGAACAAAACTATCTTTTAAATTCGCCCTACCAAGCCTTAAAGCCTTTGTTTCGCTACCTTTTAAAACTATACCAGCTTCAAAATTTTCTATTATAGAGTATTCAAAAAATGCTTTTTTATTTTTTGCTACCTCTTTCACTTTACACCCTTTAAACCAAACATCGTGCTTCCGCTGCCGCTTAAAAATTTATTATCAAAATCTTTCATCTTAGAATAAAGAGATAAACAAGGCAAAAATAGATCATTTAACTCATAATTTTTATACATACACAAAAGCTCATTGCTTTTTTTATTCATAAAATTATCAGCTTGTTTTATATCTATATTTTGCATAAATTTATCTCTAAACTCACGATAAACCCTTGGCGTTTCACAAGATATATTTGGCATAATAAGATCTATTTGTGGAATTTCATCATCAAAATAAATCACATTTTCACCAATACCACTTACATTTGCACTAGGATAATTATATACAAAAAAAGGTACATCTGAACCTATTTTTGAAGCTATCTCGGCAAGTTTTTCTGTTTTTATGTTTAGATTTAATTCTTCGTTTGCTAATTTTAAAAAGGTAGCAGCATTTGAACTACCACCTCCCATTCCGCTTCCCATAGGTATATTTTTTTTCAATACTATTTTATGATTTTTAAAATACTCATCTAGTTCGTTTTTATATCCTGCTTTTTCTAACTCTTTTTTTGCTTTTAATACTATATTATCATCTATATCATAATTACTTTCTATATAAAATTTATCAGAAAGTTTAAAATAAATCTCATCATAAATATCATTTAAAAGTATAAATCTTGAGTTAATTTCATGATAATTTCTACGAGTACCAACTATTTTTAAAAATATATTTAATTTAGCAAAACTTTTCATTTTTCTATTTTTTTTCTAAGCTCATCAAAGCTATCACAAGGAACATCTTTACTAGCTTGCTTATTTGAGTCTTTAATTTGATTTGCAAGTTCGCTTCTTAGTATCATTGTGTTTTTAGGGGCTTCTATTCCAAGCTTTACAGCACCTTTATTTATACTAACTACAACCAATTTTATATCATTGCCTAATAATATCTCTTCATTTTCTTTTCTTGACAATATTAACATTTTTTTACCTTATTTAAACAATAATTTATCTCATCATCTTTTATCTCAATAATACTAAAAAATTCATCATATTCCAATAAATATTTTCCATTTTTTTGCATTTTAAGCTTACATAAATCTAGCTTTTTACCATCCATTACTTCATTAATATCACCAAAATACTCATTTTTTGGCAAATTTAAAATACTTATAGGGTCTAAAAATCGTTCGTTTTCAAATCTAAACTCACCCTCGCTAACCCTTTTTAAAGCACTAAGTGTAGCATTTACACCCATCTTTTGTGCAAAAAGTTGAGCATAAGATCTTACATAAGCACCCTCATCTACTTTAACTCTTATGGTTAAAAACGGATGAGAATAATTTAAAATTTCACAAGAAAATATCTCCATTTCCTGAGATTTTAACTCAAACTCAACGCCACTTCTAGCAAGCTTATATGCTCTTACTCCATTGATATTTTTAGCACTAAATTTTGGCGGAATATAACTAACCTTGCCCAGCAAAGATTTTCTTACTATCTCAAAAACATCTGGCGAAAACGGTCTTAGTTTTTCAACTTGATATATATTTTCATTATCCCCACTCTCACTACTTGCACCAAACCAAATTGTAGCTTCATATACTTTTGGGGTCTTATTTAAATAAGAAAATAGCCTAGTGTAAGAGCCAAAAGCTACAACCAAAACCCCAGTAGCAAATGGATCTAAAGTGCCAGAAAAACCAGCTTTTTTTACTTTATATTTGCGTTTTAGTCTACTTAAAAAATGATTTGAACTCAAACCATAAGGCTTGTTTGCTACAAAAATTGCATTCATACAGCTTTTTCCACAAAACTAGACATTATTTCTTTCACATTTCCACCAAAATTTATAGTTAGTTTAAACTCTTTTTTAACCCTTGAAAGCCCGGTAACACGCCCTATTCCAAAAATTTTATGTTTTACAAGATCACCTTTTTTATACTCATTACTTCGTTCTATAACTAAAGAACCTTGTATTAAACCGGCCTCTGACAAAAATCTACTTTTATTAAGTCTAGCACGCTGACCTTTATAAAATCTTGAGTTTGCATAGCTTAAACTAAGTGATTTTTTAGCCCTTGTTATAGCAACATAAGCAAGTCTTCTCTCTTCCTCCAAATCACTTCCATCGCCTATCAAAGGGAAAAATCCCTCCTCCATACCTATAACAAACAAATGCTCGAACTCCAAACCCTTGCTAGCGTGAACACTCATTATAGATATCATCTTATCACTAACACCATCTTGTTCGCTGGTTAAAGTAAGCTCATTTAAAAACTCGTCCAAATCAAAACTTGGATCTTGTTTTATCTGATCTTTTATCATCGCATAAAATTCATCAATATTCGCAGCCCTATCACTACCATCTGGTAAGCTCTCATAATATTTTCTTATTCCAAACTTAGCTTCCAAATCATCAATAAGCTTAAAAATCCCATCAGAATCACCAATATCTTTTAAATTTTGTATAAAATCACACAAAGAAGTTGCTGTTTTTTTATTAAAAACATCATCTTTTTCACTAAGCAATTCAACCGCTTTAAATAAAGAAATTTTATTTTCAAAAGCAAAATTTTCTATCTTTTCAAGACTAACCTTACCAAGACCTCTTTTTGGGCGATTTATTATTCTTCTTAAGGAAAAATCATCATTTTGATTTGTGACAAGTCTTATATAGCTTATGATATCTTTTATCTCAGCTCTTTCATAAAACTTAACACCACCAACCATCTTATAAGGTATATTTTCTTTATTTAAACCCTCTTCTAATGACCTAGAAAGTGCATTTACTCTATAAAGTATAGCTATATCAGGTGCATTTACTCCGCTTTGTATAAGTTCTTTTATGCTTTTAGCTATCTTTGTAGCCTCAGCGACCTCATCTATACTTTCAAAAAGATTTACATTTTCGCCATCTTCTTTTGTGCTAATAAGTATTTTTCCAAGACGATTTCTATTGTGATTTATAAGCTCATTGGCTACTTTTAAAATTTGTGAAGTAGAGCGATAGTTATGCTCTAGTTTTATAATTTTTGTATTATTAAATTGATTTTTAAAATTTAAAATATTGTCTATTTTTGCACCACGCCAACCATATATACTCTGATCATCATCGCCAACAACACATATATTTGAATGAGATGTGCATAGCTTTCTTAAAAGTTTATATTGAAGCTCATTTGTATCTTGATACTCATCTACCATTATATATTTATATCTATTGGATATGTTTTTTGCTAACTCATCATCACTATCTAAAATCTTATATGTAAGAACTAACAGATCATCAAAATCAACAAGATTATTAGCACTCAAATACTCTTCATATTGTTTATAAATTTGAGCTACTTTTTGATAAAAGCCATCTTGATTTTTTTCGCCGCTTAGTAAAGTTGCATTACTTAAAACATCTTCAACACTAAAAAGTGAATTTTTATAATTTGAAATTTCATTCGACAAAACAGATGTCGGCAAAGAACTTTCAAACCCTTTTAAAATCTTTTTTTTATCATCAGTATCAATTATGATAAAATTATTTTTTCTACCTAGCCTATCTATATAAAACTTCAAAAACAAAAGTCCAAATTTATGAAAAGTACAAAGTAAAGGTATTTGAAATTCATTCTTATCCAGTAGCCTCAAGGCCCTTACCCTCATCTCATTTGCTGCTTTGTTTGTAAAAGTCAAAGTAAGTGTATTTGCCGGATCTATACCAACCTCTCCAACCAAATAAGCAAGTCTTGAAGTTATTGTTTTTGTCTTACCACTTCCGGCACCAGCTAGTATAAGCATAGGACCATCTATATGAGTTGCAGCCTCTTTTTGTGTGTCGTTTAATTGATTTAGTATTTCACTCATTTTCTAACTTTAATTTTTTAAATTTGATTATATTAATTAGTATGATTTTATCTAAAAATAGTTAAAATATAAATTATGCATTTTATTAAGTGTTTAAAAACTCTTTTATCCTAGCGATAAATTCATCTTCTTTGATTTCATTGTCCAATATTTCTATATTATAATTTTAGTCTTGCTATCTCCAAGCCAATTATAACTATAAGTATTATCTTGATCCAAACCTTTACTAAGTGAATATATAAACCCACCAGCAACTAATTCATATTTTTATATTTGGCATCAAAGACTAATATTTTTTTGTTTTTTATGATTTATCATCTATATATCTGGTATGATTTTTCTTGATAAAATTTTTTAAACCTTGAATCTCTAAATCATCTTGACAATGCAAGATTAGTAGCTTTCTTATGTATCTTTCAAAAAGCTAGGCAACATTTATCAAATTTAAATACAATAGACAATTAAAATAAATAAATTTTAAAAAACAAAAAAATAAGAAAAACAATAAAAAATATATAAAATTACTTAAAAAATTTATATATTTAATTCACAATAAAACATTAACAAATATATATTTTTATATAAAATCTACGCCCTTAAAAATATTTTTTATAATTTATATATAAAGTATAAAAATTTTAAAACAAAATTTACCGAAACATTAATCCTTTGAAAACATCGGCAAAATATGGATTTGAAAGTGGTTTTTAAACATAAGTGGCTCCGGATGCTGGATTCGAACCAGCGACCAAGTGATTAACAGTCACCTACTCTACCGCTGAGCTAATCCGGAATATAGTAAAAATGAACTGTGATTATATGAAAAAAATCTTTTTTTGTCAATAAAAATAAATTTAAATTTTTACAAAATTACAATTTTTTTATTAAATTTGGTAAATTTTATTCAAAATCAATTCCATAGTGGTTGGATGTTTTTTGTTATTTTGATATAAAATGCATTTTAAAAACTAATTTTTACAATAATTTTGGTATCATATTTACTTAATATTTATCGTAAAAACTTGTTTGGGAGTTGTTTTTATGGAATTTGATTTTTTAGTTTATTGTATTTTTTTTGTTGGTGCCTTTGTTGGCGGTTTTATAGATGCTATCGCCGGCGGAGGAGGACTTATAATAGTCCCTCTTTTGATGGCTTTTGGCATAGACCCGCATACTGCATTAGCCACAAATAAACTACAAGGAAGTTTTGGCTCTTTTACGGCGAGTTTAAACTTTACACTAAAAGGTATGATAAATTTTAAAGAAGTTTTTATATGCATATTTTTTACATTTGTTGGAGCATGTATAGGTGCAAAGACGATACTATTTTTAAACGCAGATATACTAAAAATCATAGTTCCATTTTTGCTTATATCTATTTTTATTTATACTATTTTTTCACCAAATATAACAGAACAAGATAGAAAATCAAAAATTAATCCTAATATTTTTTATATTTGTTTTGGTTTATTGCTTGGTTTTTATGATGGGTTTTTTGGTCCAGGGACTGGCTCTTTTTGGACATTTTCAATGGTTGCCTTGCTTGGATTAAATATCAAAAAAGCTGTAGCTAATACTAAAATTTTTAACTTTACTAGTAATATAGTAAGCCTTTTTATATTTATTTTAAGCGGTAATATTTTATGGTTTGTTGGTGTATTAATGGGTGTGGCTGCTATCATAGGTGCTTATTTTGGTTCAAATTTAGTTATCAAAAAAGAGATTAAGTTTATACGATTTGTCTTTCTAAGTGTGGTTGCTTTTACTATTTTAAAACTTTTATGGGATTTTTTTAAATAATATGAACAAAGAAGCTTTTGCAATAAGTTGTTTTAACAATGAATTTATAGGTGATGATGGAGCTGTTGTTGGCAATTTTGTTTATGCAAAAGATCTATTTGTGGAAGGCACTCATTTTTTAAAGCATTGGCTTAGTTTAGAGCAAATTGGCTACAAGTCAATGATGGTAAATATTTCAGATATAATTGTCATGAATGCTCTGCCAAAATATGCTCTTTTAGGGCTTGGAGTACCAAAAAATACAAGTTCAGATGATATAAAATCAATAAGTAATGGCATAAATATAGCTTGTAAAAAATACGGTGTTAAGATTATTGGTGGAGATACAATAGCCAGTGATAAAATTTTTATTAGCCTAACTCTTATTGGAGAGCTAAAAAATAGGCCGATTTATAGAAAGAACCTAAAAACTAATGATTTTTTGGCATTTACGGGTAGTTTGGGTGGTAGTCTTAAAGGTCTAAGGTCGCTTTTAAATAAAGGAAGTGTGGGTAAAAAAAGTAGATTTGCAAAGCCAATTTTAAAAGATAAGTTTTTTTACAAAGCATCAAAGTTTATAAACTCATCAATGGATATAAGCGATGGGCTAGGGCTTGATTTAGAAAAATTGTGCCTAGCTTCAAGAAAGGGTGTCAAGTTTATAAAAAGATTAAACACCTTACAGATGAAAAGCGGAGAAGAATATGAAATTTTATTTAGTTTTTCTGCTAAAAATCTTAAAAAGATTAAACAAATTTCAAAACAAACAAGAACTAAAATAACGATATTTGCAAAAGCAACGAAAGGAAGATATAAATCAAATGCAAGAAAACACCACTTTTAAGCCACTTTATTATTTGACACACTCACCTATAAATGTGCATTTTTCAAAAAACTCTGATGATTTTGTAGTAAGAGAGATACCGCTTTATGAACCAAGTGGAGATGGGGAACATCTGCTTATTCAAATTCAAAAAAAGGATCTAGATACCAAGCAAGCTTTGCAAATTTTAAGCGAAGTAACTGGTGCTAAGATGCGTGATTTTGGGTATGCTGGACTAAAAGATAAGCAAGGAATGACAACTCAATTTATTACATTGCCAAGAAAATTTGAGGGTAATTTAAATAATTTTTCACACGATAAAATGAAAATTTTAAGCGTAAATTATCATAAAAATAAGTTAAAAATAGGGCATTTAAAAGGTAATAGTTTTTTTATAAGACTTAAAAAAGTAATGCCAAGTGATGCTTTGAAACTAAATGAAATTTTAAATAGTATAGATAAAAATGGGTTTGCGAATTATTTTGGATATCAGCGTTTTGGCAAATTTCAAGATAATGCTCAAAGTGGTCTTGAACTTTTACAACATGGAACAGTTAATGGTAAAAAAATTAAAAACCCAAAAATGAAAGATTTTTTAGTTTCTGCATATCAGAGCGAACTATTTAATAAATATGTTAGCAAAAGGATTGAAATTTCAAGGTTTGTGAATGATTTTAGCGAAAAAGAGATATGTGATATTTATAAATTTGATAAAGATATTGTAAAGAAGCTAAAATCTCAAAAACAATTTTTTAAATTATTACCGGGCGAAGTTCTTGGGCACTATCCTTTTGGAAAATGCTTTTTGTGTGAAGATTTGGATAGTGAACTGCAAAGATTTTTAAAAAGAGATTTGACAAGTTGTGGTCTTTTGATTGGTTCTAAGGCTTATAAATCAGTTGGCTTAGCAAATGAAATAGAAAATGAAATTTATAAACAAGCCTTTGAATTTGAGTCAAAAATGAATGGCGGCAGAAGATTTTCTTGGAGCTATATTGAAAACCTAAGCTATAAACACAATGAAGAAACGGCACAATATAGCATAAGTTTTGGGCTACAAAAAGGCTCTTATGCTACTGTCGTTTTAGAAGAGATTTTGCATAAAGACATTATGGAATGATTAAAATTGATTATACAAACACTTTTTTAGTGTTTGTGTATGTAAAAATATCTTTGTGATTAAGCATAAAATGCATATAAATAAAATAAAAAATCAAGTGAAACAATAGAAAATTTAATTAATTCAGTTATGTAAAAAATAGTAAAAAAGTATGAATTTTAATTGATTAATTTTAAGAAATAATTAAGCATTTAAAAAAGTGCTAGTTTGATACGATAAAATGGGTATTTGGTTGCGGAGGACAGATTTGAACTGCCGACCTTCGGGTTATGAGTAAAATTTTTATTATATATTGATAATTATATAATTTATTGTATAATATTTCTGTATTAAAAATTTAAAGGATTAAAAAATGACTATTACATTAACTAATGTTAATCAAGATTTTTTAAATGTTATCAAATCTCTTTTGCCTTTAAATAGAGATGTTGAGCTTTATGAAGAATATGAGCCTAATAATGAAACATTGAAAGTTATAAAAGATATTGAAGATGGTAAAAATTTATCAAAATCTTTTCAAAATGTTGATTGCATTATGAAAGCTTTAAATGATTGAGATTAAATTTTCAAATAAATTTAAATCAGACTATAAAAATCTTAAAAAACAAGGTTTTGATGATGATTTACTTATTGATTTTTTAGAACATTTAAAGCTTGTAGATAAAATTTCGCTTCCTGTTCTTTATAAAAATCATTCTTTAAAAGGCGATTATAAAGGTTTTTTTGATTGTCATTTAAAGTCTGATTGTGTTGTAATTTACAGAATAAATAATAATATTGTAGAATTAGCTCGTATTGGCTCCCATTCTAAAATTTTTAAAAAATATTAATACTAATTTTTTTAATCTTCCGTGTTTATAATTATATATTCTATTTTTATATCATTTTGCTTGTTATATTCTTCTAAAAAGCATTTTACACCATAATCTTGTTTGCTATTTGAAGTTATAAAAAGCTTTCTAATTGTTTTATCTTTTATTTTATCTTTATTTTGATTTATATATAAATCGCAATTTATTACAAATACTTTTAATTCTTTTTGCTTTGGTGGATTAGTCCAGTTTTTGCATTGTATTAATGCCATCTCATTATTTTTATAAGCTATTAAATCTATACCGCCATCTTTTCTTTTTTCAATATATCCTTTTGGATATACTTTATATTCTTTGTTCTCAAAGAAATTTTTAATATATAATTCGTATTTTCTACCCTTTTGATAATTACTTTCTTTATTATCTTTTCTTGATTTAGCTAATCCAAACACTCTTTTTTCTTGATTTGTTTTTACTTGATTTTCTTGCTTTATTTCTTGAATTTCTTCAACTTCGTTTTTTTCTTGAATTTCGTTTAATTGTTTTTCTTCTCTGATTTTCTTTACTTGTTCTATTATTATATCTTTGTTTGATTTTTCTTTTGTGTCAAAAAAGCTTTTTAATTTTGTGATTAATGATTTCATTTGTCTATTTCCTTTTTTAATGCTCTTGCTGTTATTTCTGAAATATAATAATCTTTTTCTAATTCACTTAAATTATTAAAATATTTAAGTAAAATTTCATTTTTACTTAAATTCTCTTTCTTATCTTCATTTTTATCTTTATATTCCATTACAATTTTATATAAAAAGGGTTTATCCTTTTTCCAGTTATAAAGTGTTGGTTCTGATATATTAAGTTTTTCGCAAAATTCTTTATTATTCATATTGACTTTTTTTAATTTTTTTACTAAAATACTTAAATTATTTAAGTAACTGCAATAAATATTTAAATAATTTAGTTCTTAATTATATCTTTTTTAACTTAAGAATTTAAAAAAGACCCAAACAAGTCTATAAACTGTTTATCTCTCTCTTTTGCTGTAGAACCTTTAGGGAGAGATTTTTTAAAAGTTCTACACAAAAAATTTATTTAAAAAGGTTTTACAATGGAAATTTTAAAAGAAGAATTTACGGTTTCTTACTCTGTTAAGTTTGCTCTTGTTCGTAGCTCTGCAAGTGGTTCATTTGAAGGTAATGACTACTCTCCTAGTGTTAGATTAATTTCACAGAATGTTTATGAAGTTGAAAATTCAAAGACTGATAATATAGATGATAGTTTACAGATTGCAACTTTTAAGATTGAATGCCCTGACAATGAAACAGCAGGAAAAGTTGCTAAATCAATAAAAGATAGAATTAAAAAAGGCGAAGTTTTGCATTTTGCTGGTAGTTTACCTAATGATAGCAAAGTGATAAAAATTATAACACCTTATGATACATTTTTAAGCGATAATATTGCAATCGCTAAAACAGAATTTAAAGAAGATAAAAAAGCTAAGTAATTTAAAATTTTAGTTTGTAGCTACTTAATAAAGTGTTTAAATCAAATGTTTTATCAAGTAGCTACCTAAAATAAAATTTATCTATGAAAGGGGTTTAAAATGAAAAATTTTAAATCAAAGTTGTTTGTTCTTGGTTCTGTTGCAGCTGTTGCTGCTAATTCTGCCGCCGCGGCTGTTTCTTTAGGTTCCGATGGTGCTGTTAGTGGTAATATTGATATGGCTACATTTTACGGCGTTGCGGGTGTTGTAATTGTTGCTTCTGGCATTATTTATTCTGTTAAAACAGGTCTTCGTCTTTTAAGAGGATAATTACTCTTTGTGTAAAACCCCTTGCTTTTTTAGTAAGGGGAATATCTAAATTAAAAAAGGCTAAATAATGGAATATGAATTTATAAATGTTAAAGATTTTGCTATTAATATCAATATTCTTTTATCTATCATTTTAACGGCTTTTGCTGTTGTTAAATCTGTTGTTTTAGCTATTGATGTATTAAGAAGTAAATAAAATGTATGACTTAGGCATAAACGAACAACAATATAACTTTTTGATGGCTCTTAGCGGTTCGCTTTGTGGCTTTATACTCTGTTTGATTGTTCTTGTTTTGCTATCTCGCATTTGATTTTATTTATTTGTTAATAAAAAAGTAAGAAAGGCTTAAAAATGGTTGTATCTGTTACTAATATAGCAAGTTTTGATTACTTCTTTTCAATATTTTACTATTTTTTGATTTGTTGTTTTCCTTTGATAGCTGGATTAGCATTATTAACTAAAAAGATGTAAAAATGAAATTTATAAGAATAATATTATTTTTATTATTTGCTTTTACTTTTTCTTTTGCTGATGATGATATTCCTGATGTTGATATTGCTATTCCTTGCGAAGTTGGTTACAGTTATGACTTTGAATCTGAAAGATGTTACAAAGATTGCACCGATGAAAATTTAAATAAATTTGGTTTTCCTGATGAGTCTTGTATTGATTGCTCTTCTTCTCGTGGTTTTGAGAATATAGCTAATTGTATATGTACTGGTTTAGGCTCTTCTTGGTCTAAGTCTGCCGATAAAAGTTGTCAATATGTTGCTGATATTAAATCTTATGCCTGCACTTATCTTCCTTGGGGTGGTTTTATTGATACTAATTGTGCTAATGGTCAAGAAATAAGATTTAAAGAGATACCAGAAGATACACCAAAAAAAGACAAAGAAGATAAACCAAAAAAAGACAATGAGTTAGATTTTACACCAAATAAACCTAAACCAAATAAACCAATAGAAGAAAGTAAACCAAATAATGATAGCGATTCTAGTGGTTCTGGTGGTAGTATTACAACAGATAATCCAAATGATGGAAAAGATTTTGATGGTAAAGACAAAGATGGAAAAGGTAAAGACAATGATGGTAAAGGAACTGACCCAAGTGGTAAAGGTAAAGATGATGGTAAAGGAACTTACCCAAATGGAAAACCCGGCGGTAATAATATAAATAATAATGGTAATGAAGATGGTAAAGGTGATGATGATATAGAATTTGGTAAAAGTGTTGATTATACTGATTTAAATTCTGCTAATGATAATTTTATTGGTGAAGTAAAAAAAGGTATAGATGAAGTTACCAATAAATTTGATGATTATTTAAGAAACCTTGATAAATTAAGAAATTTGTTTGATACAAATGGTTTAAATCAATTAGATAAATCTTCAATACCTAATACTTGTCCTAAATCTTTTAATGTTCCTTTGGGCTTTAAAAATCAAGTTATAAGGCTTGATTTATGTAATTTTTTATCTGATATTAGTCCTTTAATCTATAAAATTTTTTATATTTTCTTTTTTATCATGTTTCTTATGATTTGTATTAAATTATTTATCTTTAGCTTTTAAAGGGTTTTGTTATGCTTAATTTTTTTATGATGATATTTGAATTTTTTACTTTTAAAAAAGGTTTTGATATAGCTTCTATAGCTTTAAAATCTTTAACATTTGCTAAAATGTTAGCTATAAATTTACTTTTAACTACTGCTTTGCTTAGTTATTTTTATTTATTGTATAAGATTATAGAATTTATCTATACAAAAGTTAATTTTATTATTAATTATATTAATAATTTTTCTTATTCAAATGATAGTTTAATAAGTTATTTTATAAGTGTTTTAAAGTCTTTTGGTATTTGGTCTGCTTTTGTTGATGTGTTTTCAGTGTTTTCGCCTATTTTTGTTACTTTTTTTAGTATTTATGCTTTAAAAATAAGCATAGTAGTTTTAAAAAATATAAGGGAAACATTAGAAACATTATTTATATCAAAGTTATAAAAAATGATTTCTTATGTGATTGGTAATCCGGGCAGTGGAAAAACTTACTTTGCTGTTAATCGTATATATGAAACCTTTTTAAAACAACCCAAAAAATCATTTTTTGATAAGTTTAAAAAAGACAAGAAAGAAACTAAAAAACAAGATGAATTTTTTTATTGTTATACAAATATTGATGGCTTTAAATTTGATTTAGATACTAGATTTATACAATTTGATTTTAATAAATTTTATGATGATATTTCTATTTTACACGCTTGTTACCTAGATAAAAAAGGTGATAAGTATTTAATAGAAGTAGCAAAGCAATATAATTTATTTAAAGTGTTAATTATTCTTGATGAAGCACATAACTTTTTTAAAAATAAAAAAGATGAGATTTTAATATGGTGGCTTACATATCATAGGCATTTAAGTCAAGAAATTTATTTAATTACTCAGGATTTAAGTTTGATAAATCCGGAGTATAAGAGAATTGCTGAATTTTTTTATAAAGCTGTTGATAGCTCCAAAAGAGTTTTTACAAATAAATTAAGATATATTCTTTATGGTTCTTATAAGCTCTATGCAAAAGATGAGTATAGAAAAATAAATATCGATTTTTCTAAAGATGTATTTAATTTATATCATAGTGGAAAAATCAAAAATCAATCATCTTTAATAAAAAAATTCTTTTTAATATCATTATTTTTACTTTTTGTTTTAGTTATTATTTTTTATTTTGTTATTGATAGTATGACAGATGACACAAATAAAAATAATACAAATGATGTTAAAACTATAAACAACATAGATACAAAAAATTATAATTTATCTAATAACTCCAAACATAAGATAATAAAAGAATATAATAAATCTGATCATGATTTAGAAAATTTATATTTATATAATATTACTTGTATTGATTCTAATTGCTTTATTAAAAAAAGTGATGTTGAGTTTCCTAAATCATTTTTAGAATTTATTATTTCTCGCAATTCTGCTTTATATTTTACTTCTTTTAAAATTGGAAGTTTTACAAACTATTTTTTTGCTTTTAAAAGCCCCGTGTTTGATGTTTTAAATTCTATTAATAAAGGTTCTAAAGATGAAAAAGATATTTCTAATTCTAGTTTGTTTAAGTAGTTTTTCACATGCTATAAATACATATATAAATCTACTTGATTTAATGTTTTTAACTTCTAAATATAACAATGTTAGAATTATTGCTGATAGTGAAATTGATGTATCAAGCTATCACTTTGTATTTAATGGCGATAATGATAAGCTTAGTTTAGATGAGTTTAAAAAGATTTTATCTAGCAAGAATTTATATATTGATTTTGTGGATGATTTATATATTGTTACAGATAAAGAGCAGTTAAAGAAAGATTTAAAACAGATAAAATTTAATAATTTTATTCCTGATGATGTTTCTAAAATTTTAACCCTTTATGATATAAACTCTACTTTTAGCACTCATAACAATACTTTATATTTTAGGTCTGATGATTTTACATATAGACAAATAAAACAAAGTATAAAAGATTATGATGTTTTGCCAAAGTCTGCAACTTTTAAGCTTGTTATTACTGAAACAAATCTTAACGATTTATATAATCGCGGAACTGATTTAACTTCAATTTTAAAGCCACTTAATCATGGAGATTTAAAACTATATGTAAATCTTTTAACTGCTCCATATATGAGTAATTCAAACATTATAAAAAATAATTCTTCTGCTTATTTTGGTGTTTTAAATTTTCTTGATGAGAATGGTATTACTAAGATTATATCAAGCCCGTTTTTAACCGCTTATAATGATAATGATGTCTTTTTTAGCTCAGTTAAAACAATTCCTTATCTAACTTCACAAAGCGAAGTAACAAACTCTCAAAGTTCTACTACTTCATCATTTCAGTATAAAGATGTCGGATTAAAGATAAGTTTAAAACCTATATTCCTAAAAGATGTTATTAAGGTTGATTTGTCCTTAGTATTAGAAGATTTATTAAATGATACTAATACACCTATCACATCAAAAAAAGAGCTTAAAAGCTCATATTTCCTTAAAAAAGGCGATGTTTTAGTCCTTAGTGGAATTAATAAAACAACTTCTAATAAATACCGCAATGGAATACCAATTTTAAAAGATATTTGGCTTTTAAAATATCTTTTTTCAGTAGAGCAAGAAAAGGATGTTAAAAGTGTTTTGACTGTTAGTATTGAAATTATTTAATCGGGGGTTATTAGGGGGATAAATCCCCCTAATAGTATCTTTACTAGGGGTTTGCATAATAAGTCTAAACTTTAAAACACTTAAATCAAACCCCTAGCCTAAAAACTAAAAAATGCTTTTTTGCTTATTTTAGCTTTTTGGGTTGTTTTGTTTTTTCCGGCGTAAGCCCCAACTTACGAACGAGCTTCGCGAGTGAGTAAGTGGGGCTCTTGTCAATTTATCAATTTAATAAAAAACTGTTACCTTTAAGTTTGGGAAGGATTTAAATGTTTGGTGTTACTGATAACGATTTGAAATTTTGCCAGTCAAAAATGGATAATCAAAAAAATTATTTATTAAATCATCAATTTGTAAATAATCTAGGCGAGATTAAATCGCTTTTTGATATATCAATGTCTGCTAATTTCTCATCCAAGTATTATGCTGAAGTTACAAACCGAGTAAATACGATATATAGCTTATCAAATGATAATCTCTTAAGCCCTGTATTTTTAACCATAACTCTTAATGGTTGCTTTAGGGATGCTTTAAAAGGTGATTATTCAAGGTTTAAGGCTAAGGATTATAAATACTTGCCTTATGATGTAAAATATAAAGCTAAAAACCAAGCTACATTAACAATTAATGATTTGATTAAAGTTTTAAATCATCAATGGCATTTATTTATAATGCGATTTAGAAAGAATTTTAAAGGTTCGCAAAGTTCTTATATACGATGTTTTGAACCACACAAAAGCGATGGAGTGCCACACATACATGCTTTATTTTATACAGATAAAAACAATTTTGATTTTATGTTAAAAATATATCGTGATATATTCTATGCTCCACAGAATTTAAGAAAAAATGCTATAACTAAAGAGCAAATTATGAATAATGAAATAAACGGTTTTCAAACAAGTATTTATAATGCTAGTGGCTATGTTATGAAATATATCCAAAAGACCTTTATAAATGTTGATAAAACTGATAAGCTTGATGAACTTTCTTGCTGGTATGTAAAACACAAAGTAAGAAGATTTATAACATCAAGAACAAAAGTTCCTTTGTGGGTATATAGAAAGATAAATTTTATATCTACTTTCAAGGATTTTCATCATCTAAACGATATGAAAAATGATGATAATTTTTTTTTGGAATGGAAAAAGGAAGACGATTATATAAATATAAAAATACCAAGGAACAAAGAAGAGCTTATTTATCTAAATGGAAGACTAGAGCATTATATAAAAGATAATCTTATAAACTCTTATGACTTTGAAAAACAAGAAAAGAAAAAAGAGAATTTAAGAATTAAATTGCCTGATAGTGTAGATGTAACAATAAATCATCTATCAAGACAAGCAGAGAAAAACAGATATTTAGCAAACTATAATAAAAATAAGCCTTTAAACAGGAAAAAAGATTTTGAATTAATATCATATTATGAAAGCTTAGACAAGCAAAATTGTAATTTGCAACATCTAGCATATACAGAAAATTTATTAATTGATAGAGATATGAGCTTTGTATCAAATAATGATAAAAAACATGATTTAAACAATCCTTTGGTTGAAGATTTTATTATAAGAGATTTAAGAAACTATGAATTTTAATAAATTATTTGATACTTATGTAAGCTTTTATGAGTGTATATTAAGCTATTCAACTTTAAGAAGTGATATAGCTACATATAATAAACACTTTCGTAATGATTTAGGCTTAAGAGATGTGGAAAGTATAAAATTTATAGATATACAATTATTTTGTAATTCATTAATTAAGCAAGAATATAAGATTAAAACTATCAAAAATATACTTGTTAAATTAAGAGTTATATTTAAATTTGCTATCAAAATGGAATTAATAGAAAAAAATCCCTGCGACTTTGTAGAGCTTCCAAAGTTCGATAATAAAATCTATTTTGATTATCCTATATCAACACAAAAGAAGATAATAAAAGCTATTGTATTAAATAATAGTGAAACTTGCGATATATTCTTTTTCCTTTTGCACGGAAGAAGGAAAAACGAAGTTTTATCTTTAAAATGGGATGATGTAAATTTAAAGAATAAAACATATACAATACCTTATAAAATTAACAAAGCTAAAAAAGATATGATATATAAAATGAGTGAAGATTTATATAATAGATTATATAAAAGATACATTGAAGCTAAGAAAAATAATAAGCTTGATAGCTATGTTTTTATAAATCCAAATACAAATAATAAATATCAGGATTTGCGAAGAAGTTGGAAAACATTACTTAAAAGCAATAATTTACCAAAAATTAGGCTTCACGATATAAGACATTTAGTTGCTAGTTACTCAATTAATTATTTAAAATTACCAATAGAGCAGGTATCTTTTACGCTAGGTCATACAAATATAACCACAACACAAAGATATATAACAAATAAAGTAGAAAAATCAAGTGAAACAATAGAAAATTTAATTAATTCAGTTATGTGAAAAATAGTAAAAAAAGTATGAATTTTAATTGATTAATTTTAAGAAATAATTAAGCATTTAAAAAAGTGCTAGTTTGATACGATAAAATGGGTATTTGGTTGCGGAGGACAGATTTGAACTGCCGACCTTCGGGTTATGAGCCCGACGAGCTACCACTGCTCTACTCCGCGATATGAGGTGGATGGGGTAAGAGGATTCGAACCTCTGGATGACTGGACCAAAACCAGTTGCCTTACCGCTTGGCGATACCCCAATAATAAAATTGAAGTTGTAATTATATTATTTTTTTTTGTATTTGTCAAGACATTTTCAAAGTTTTTAACTTCTTTGAACATATCTTATATAAACATCTATATTTTCTTTCTCTTTTTCCCATGTTGTTGCTAGCCCATGACCAGGGTACATATTAAAATTTCCTTGCAAATTTTTGCTTTTTATAAGACTTTTTAGCATATCGCTTCTGCTTGAGTATTCAAAATCCCATCTACCAACACTTTCTTTAAATAAAAAATC